>JANXVY010000096.1 GCA_025351425.1 Hyphomicrobium sp. | reverse complement strand
CGCGGTCGGCAACTCTGCCTTTGCCCAAGGCGTGGACTCGACCGCGCTCGGCGCCGCAGCCTCTGCGCAGGGCAACAACTCCGTCGCGACTGGCCGAGCCGCGCGCGCAACCGGCGAAAGCGCGGTCGCCGTCGGCACGCTGGCGAACGCCCAAGCCGACAATTCAACGGCCGTCGGCGGATCGTCTGTCGCCTCGGGCATTGCATCGTCCGCCGTCGGCGCAAACGCCCGCGCGACCGGACTGAATTCGACCGTTCTTGGACAGAATGCCTCCGCGACGGCCGCGAACGCCTCCGCCATCGGCCAGGGCGCGAACGCGTCCAGCGTCGACACCCTTGCGCTGGGTGCGCTCGCCAATGCGTCGGGTGCGGGGGCAACGTCGGTCGGCAAGGGCTCGTCGGCTGCCTTCGCCAACTCCGCAGCGTTCGGCCAGGGTGCGACGGCAGCCTTCGCCAACCAGCAGGCATTCGGTACCGCCACCAACACCTATGCCTTCGCAGGCCTCGGCTCCGCCGCGAGCACGGCTGCCCAGAGCGGCGCCGTCAAAGTCGTTACGGCCGACGCGAAAGGCAACATCGCCGCCACCGACCCCAACAATCTCTTCCTGTCGGGTGGGAGCAAAAGCGTAGCCCTCGGCATCGCTTCGACCGCAAACGGCGCGAACGCCACCGCAGTTGGAACCGGGGCCAGCGCCGCCGGGGCAAATTCCGCCGCGTTTGGCTCCAGCGCGTCGGCCGCCTACGACAACTCCACCGCCATCGGTGCGGGTTCAACGACCACCCGCGCCAACCAGTTGGCGCTGGGCACGTCCACGACAACCTACACCGCCGCCGGTCTCACGTCGGCCGCCAGCAAGGCCGCCCAGACCGGCTCGGTTGGGCTCGTCACCACCGACGCCAACGGTAATCTCGCCAGCGACGGCGGCGCCCTCCAGAACCAGGTCAACGGCATCGGCGGCCGCGTGACGACGCTAGAGACCACCGTCTCAAACCTGCAGACGGTGTCCAATAACTGGAACACCACCGTCACGAACCTCTCGACCCGCGTCACCAACGTCGAAAACCAGACCAACACGAACACGACCAACATCTCGAACCTGACGACCCAGACCACCACCAACACCACGGCCATCACCAACCTGGGCAACCGCGTCACGGTCGTTGAAGGCCAGACGGCAACCAACACCGCCGACATCGGAACCCTCAAAACCCAGACCGCCGCCAATACCGGCGACATCTCGACCCTCAAAACCCAGACGGCCACCAACACGACTGCAATCGCCAACACCAATCAGAAGGTCGCCAACCTCGATAGCCGCCTGACCGGCGACGAAGCCCGCATCGCCTCGTTGGAGCAGAATGGCGTCAGCCCCGCGGTGACGAACCGCATAAATACCATCGAGGACAAGGCCAACCGCGCCCTCGAAGGTGTCGCAATCTCGCTATCGGTGGCCGATCCGATCCTGCGTGGGAACGAGGTGTTCGGCATCCGTGTCAACTGGGGCACCTACGCTGGCCAGCAGGCGCTCGGCACCTCGATCATCGGCGTGATCGACCAGAACGTGTTCGGCAACGGCGAGAAGCTGGCGTTAAGCGGCGGCTTTGGTGTCGGCACAAGCGACGGCCACGTCGGCGGTCGCGTCGGCGCCCAGCTGACGTGGTAGTCGCCAATCTCCCCCTCTCCCCGTCAACTGCGCTGAGAGGGGGAGAGGATCGCGGTGACGGGCGGTCACAAGCGTCAGGGGCAATGGTCCAAAGCTATTGGCCGTCGCGAAATAAAGCGAACCTGTCGGGGCATCGGCGCGCGATCGCTCTCTCGTCGTTCTTCAGCCCGGCTCACCCGGCTTCCAGCCGGCTGCGTGCGCTTCAGTTTCGGAGCAGAACCAGCGCTCGCCTTTGCTCGCGCGGATCTTCGCCTTCTCATAGCTGGCGTCCCAAGGCACGTAGTACGTCTTGGTGTCGCCGCTGACGGTGCCTTTGATCGGGCATCCGTCGGGGCTGGCCCGCTTGGCGTCGTCCCACGCCTTGGTGCGGTGCTCAGCAGGCCGCAGCGGCTCCGTTTTCCAGACCCCGGCTTTCGCGCTGCGCGCCTCGCGCTCGGCGCTGGCGTAGGTCGCAAACAACCCCGTCGTCGCGAACACGTAGCCGCCGCGCACCAGTTGCCCGGCCACATCCGCCCCGTTGATCGCGCACGTGGCGATTCGCACGTCCTCGCTGGGAATGCCGCTCTGGCGGCCCGAAAGTTCGCACGCCACCCGCTTGCCTGAGACCAGCTTTTGCAGCGCAGCCTTCGCGCTCGCAGCGCACGGCTTGGCGCCTGCGCACACTTGGCCATTGGCGGGCGCTTCGACGCCGAACAGCCGCACCAAGTCCGCTCCGACCCGCAGCCGGTCGCCCGTCAAGGCAGCAGCCTTGCCCTCGATGCGCCCGGACGCAGCGCTCATCACCGGCACCGGGCCCGACGCAGCTACTCCGCCGTCCTGGGACATGAGCGCTGGCACCAGCCAGGAAAAAACGCCCATGCCGGCCACGAGGATCGCACCTAGTCCGAGCGCCGCTCCCAAGTCCACGTTGAGGGCGCGCGCAAACGGCAGCCCGCGAACCGTGTCGCCCGCCCGCTCCGCCCAATCGGCGACGGGAACGTACGGCAGCGCCCCGATGGCGAGCGCCCCCGCCGCCAGCGCCACGATGAACAGTCCCTGTGCATCGAGCCCCGCGTCCATCACCCGCGCCACAGCCGACAGCGCGCACACCGTCCCGATCAGCAGCAGCGGCGTCGACAGGCCGGGCCGCCGCAACGCTTCCAGCGCCGGGCCGCTCCGGTCGGCGATCCAAATGGCCGAGGCGGAAACGATCACGCCGATCAGGTCCCCGAGCGTTCCAACGGCCAGCATGGCGCCGTTCCACAGCCCCCGCCCCGCCGCTGTGGCGCCTGCAACGCCGAGCGCCGCTCCTTTGATGCCAGCCTGTTTGACGTTCTCGACGGCGGCATCGCGCACGTCTTCGATGCGCTGTTGGCGTTGCTCGCGCCGCAACACGATCGTGGTACGCACATAGTCGTTCCACACGAAGCCATCGTTCTTTTTGCGCCAGCCGAACATGGACCCTCCCGTCCTCAACTCCTCTCCACAAACACCATCGGCCTCGAAAATGGCAAGCGCGCGATGCAGGGTCTGCCGGCCCCGTCCACGGTCCGGTTATGCCCTGGCGCGAGACCGGCAAAGCCGCGAATAACTCGGCCGGCGCATCACTTGTCCAATCCTTTTCTGGCGCTTTTCTCCATCTGTTCGAACAGCTTTCTGACCTGCTCGAACCCCGTCGAACGCTATTAACCCACTTTTGGCGCGATTCCGGCCACCCGCCAAAATTGCAGAGTGCGTACACGTTCCAAAACAATGGTTATTCAATCTTGGGTGGTGCCAGCCTTCATGAAGCGCTTACAACCACGAAATGCTCACCACCTGTTGATGCAGCATCCACCCTCGTGCGTCCGCGCCCACCCGCTCGACAAGTCGCCCCCCGTCCCCTATTTATGGAATAGAACAATTCTAAATTCGCGCCGCTTGAGGCGCAACGGAGCGCTTCCATGTTCATTCAGACCGAATCGACACCCAACCCGTCGACCCTGAAATTCATCCCCGGCCGAACCGTCCTCGCCGACGGCACGGCCGATTTCCGCGCCAAATCCGAAGCCCTGAGTTCCCCGCTGGCCCGCCGCGTGTTCGAAGTCGATGGCGTCGAGGGCGTGTTCCTCGGCTCGGACTTCATCTCGGTCACCAAGGGCGCAGCCGAATGGCAGCATCTGAAGCCGATGATCCTTGGCGCCATCATGGAGCATTACCAGTCGGGCGATGCCACCACCGCGGTTGACGGCGCCAACGATGGTGATGCCGGCTCCTTCGATCCAGCCGACGCCGACACCGTCGCCACCATCAAGGAACTGCTTGAAACCCGCGTCCGCCCTGCTGTTGCTCAGGATGGCGGCGACATCATTTTCTCGGGCTTCAAGGAAGGCATCGTCTACCTTCACATGCGCGGGGCCTGTTCGGGCTGTCCCAGTTCCACCGCCACGCTGCGCCACGGCATCGAAAACCTGCTGCGCCATTTCTGCCCGGAAGTACAAGAGGTCCAGGCGGTTTGAGCGCGAGCTCCCCTCTCACCACGTTGGCCTTAGCGATGCCCACGTTGACCTTCGATACCTGCTTTGACGCCTGTTCCGCATCCATCGGCAGCGGTAAGGTCGCTGGCGCGGCCGATGCAGTAGCAGGAGGCCGCATCTTCCACCGGTTCGAGCCCATGCAGACGGGCCATGCCGAGCGGCTGGTTCCGATGATCGCGGAGTTGCTGGACGAGGCCGGATTGACCATGGCGGATATCTCCCGCATCGGTGTCACCGTCGGCCCAGGCACCTTCACCGGCACCCGCATCGGCGTCGCCGCCGCCCGCGCGTTCGCGCTGGCCGGAAATATCCCTGTGATCGGCCTGTCCTCGCTGGCCTTGATCGCCCGTCAGGCAGCCCTCCACACCCCGCAGGACCGGGACATCTGCGTCCTCGTCGATGTCCGTCATGGCGAAGTCTACGCCCAGACGTTCGACGAAACAGGTCTCACGCCGCGTACAGAGCCGCGCCTCCTCACGCTGGAGGCCGCGCGCGCCCTGGCCGCCAGCTCCCTAGTCCTGGTTGTCGGCTCCGGCGCGGCCTTGGCCGGGAGCTCGCAAACGGGTCCCGGCCCGGAAGTCCGGGCTGACGCCGTTTACGCTCTCGATATTGTGTCACGAAACTACCAGACGAACCATGCTATCTCACCCCTGTATTTACGGGCACCGGATGCAAAGCCTTCGGCAGCGAATATTCTGCAGAGGCACGCCGCCGCCGACCCGGACCGCTGAACCTGGCTGCCGTTGAACTAGGACCACGTGAAATTGGACCAGGACCCTCAGCTACAGCTCGACCCCCGCCACTTGAGCCTGCTCTGGGCGAGCCCTGACCGTGCCGCAGACGTCGCGCGCATGCACGCTGAGCTGTTCACGCCCCCTTGGGACCAACCCTCCATCTTGAAAATGCTGGAGCATCCTGCCGCCGCCGCCCTGATCGCCGTCGCCGGCAGCAAGCGCGAGCCCGCCGGCTTCATCATGGCCCAGCTCGCCGACGACGAGGCCGAAATCCTCTCCGTCGGCGTCGCCCTCAAGTGGCAGCGGCTGGGCCTCGGCGCCCGCCTCATCGAGGGCTTGGTCCGCGCCGCTCGCCGCGCGGAAGCCCGCCGCCTCTTCCTCGAGGTCAGCACCGACAATAGTGCCGCCCTTCGTCTCTACGAGAAACTGGACTTCCGCCGTGTCGGCATCCGGCCGAAATATTACAAGGTTCCCGGCAAGGACGCCGTCGACGCGCTCATTCTCGCGCTTGAGTTTTGACGCACCCACGAGTGCAGCCTATATTCGCTCCGCTGCGCTTGTAGCCACGCGCTTGGAACTGACAATGCCGATTTCAGCGCAAACCGATCCTGATTTCCCCGCAACCCGCATCGAGAAGCTGTGCGCGGGCCACGGCCTCCGCCTGACGGGTCAGCGCCGCATCATTGCCCGCATACTCTCGGCCGCAAGCGACCACCCCGACGTCGAGGAAGTCCATCGCCGCGCCACCGCCATCGAGGCTGGCATCGCGCTCTCCACGGTCTACCGCACGGTGAAGCTGTTTGCCGATCATGGCCTGCTGGAGCGCCACGAATTCGGCACGCCCGGGCCTGACAAAAACACCCTCACGCCGCCGCGCGCCCGTTTCGAGCCCGCCTCCACCGGCCACCACGACCACCTGATCGACGTCGAAACCGGCGCTGTAATCGAGTTCTGCAGCCCCGAGATCGAAGCTCTCCAGGAACAAATCGCCTCGGCCCTCGGCTACGAGCTGGTCGGCCACCGTCTCCAGCTCTACGGCACTGTCAGGAAACCCCGCACGCGCCGCGGCGTCCCGTGAGCAGCCGCCTGCGCGCCGCAACCATCGCCGCTGGGTTCATGCTGCTGACGGTGCCGCTGATGCCGGTCCAGGCGGCGCTCCTGGCTCTCGACAAAAGGCGCGCCCGCACTTTCCCCCATTGGTATCACCGTCAGGTCTGCCGCCTGCTGGGCGTTCACCTCAAGGTGACCGGCGCGGTCGTGCGCGATGGTCCCGTCCTCGTGATCGCAAACCACGTCTCCTGGCTCGACATCCCGGTCATTTCCGCCCTCGCTCCAGTCTCGTTTGTCGCCAAGAAAGAGGTCGCCGGCTGGCCCTTCGTCTCGTCGCTGGCCAGGCTCCAGCGGTCTGTCTTCGTCGACCGCGAACGCCGCGCGAAGGTCGGCGACACCACGAACGAGATCATCGCCCGCTTGCGCTCGGGCGACGCCATCGTGCTGTTTGCCGAAGGCACCTCCAGCGACGGCAACCGCGTTTTGCCGTTTAAAACCTCGTTGTTTGCCGCGGCCATGGCTGCTAGCCCCCAGCCCCATCGCCCGTGCAACGGGGCAACCCCGGCCGTCGTGCCGCAACCGCAAAAGCCGGTCGTCGTCCAGACGCTGTCGATCGTCTATACCCGCAACCACGGCCTCCCGCTCGGCTGGTCCGGCCGCCGCGCACTCGGCTACTATGGCGACATCGGCATGGGCGGCAACGCCTGGCATGTGCTGTCTGGCGGCCCGCTGGAGGCAACCATTCGCATCAGCGAACCGGTCCCCCTCGACACCTTCAACGACCGTAAGGCCCTCGCCCGTTGGGCCGAAGCTTCCGTCCGCACCAACCGCCTCGCCGCACTCCGCGACGGCCGCCCCTGACCCGCGACGGCGCGCCACTTCTACAGCCGCCTTAAGGCGGCTCGGGAGCGAATGCGACCCGCGGGCGGTCCCGCGCCCCGCCGGAGCGCCCCGGCGCGCGAGGCCAAAAAACCTCCCCCAATAAACAGTTTCTTAGCCCCTGAGACTGTGCAGCACTGGACAACGCATCATGACAGTGCTGTGATGCTGCACTGCAACGAACATTGGGTCGGCCTGAAGGTTTACGGTCGTCTTAACGGAACGCGCCGTTCTCAACAGGTAAAGTTAACGTCATCGGAACGCTGTTTTACTAGTGTGGTGTTACGAGCGTTGTGCATCGCGGCACGAACGGTCCAGAGCGTGGATCGAACGTCGGCAACGAGGCATCGCGAAAACGCACAGCGGGTGGATGCTGGTATTCGGAGTGGACGGCATGCGGCAGACCAAGAAGGTCTATGTCAAAACGTTCGGCTGTCAGATGAACGTTTACGATAGCGAGCGTATTACCGAGCATCTCGGCGCGAACGGCTATGCCGAAACCGCAACGATCGACGATGCCGACCTCATCGTTCTCAACACCTGCCACATCCGCGAAAAAGCGGCTGATAAGGTCTATTCCGACCTTGGCCGCCTGCGCGAACTGAAAGACGAACGCCGCGCGTTGGGCCTGGACACGATGGTCGCCGTCGCCGGCTGCGTCGCCCAGGCCGAAGGCGCCGAGATCGTCGCCCGCGCCCCCGTGGTCGATCTCGTCATCGGCCCCCAGAGCTATCACCGCATGCCCGAGCTGCTGGTGCGCGCCAAGGCCGAAGCCCGCACTTTTGTCGAAATCGCATTCCCCGAAGACGAGAAGTTCGCGCACCTGCCCGCGCGTTCGGGCGTTCCCGCGCGTTCGGCGTCCGCCTTCCTCACCGTCCAAGAAGGCTGCGATAAGTTCTGCACCTTCTGCGTCGTGCCGTATACGCGCGGCGCCGAATATTCGCGCTCGGTCGACGAACTCGTCACCGAGGCCGAAAAGCTGGTCGCCCGCGGCGTGCGCGAGATCACGCTGCTTGGCCAGAACGTCAACGCCTTCCACGGCACCGGCCCCGATAACCAGGCCTGGTCGCTCGCCCGCCTGATCCGCCGCCTCGCTGAGATCGATGGCGTGGAGCGCCTGCGCTACACGACCAGCCACCCGCGCGACATGGCCGACGACCTGATCAAGGCCCACGCCGAAGTCGGCAAGCTGATGCCCTACCTGCACCTGCCGTTCCAGGCAGGTTCCGATCGCATCCTCGCCGCGATGAACCGCAAGCACACCGCTGCCGAATACCGTGCGCTGGTCCGCAAGATCCGCGACGCCCGCCCCGACATCGCGCTCTCGACCGATATCATCGTGGGCTTCCCCGGCGAAACCGATGCCGAGTTCTCTCAGACCCTCGACCTCATTTCCGACGTCGGGTTCGCCCAGGCTTACACCTTCAAATATTCGCCGCGGCCCGGAACGCCAGCGGCCAAGATGGATGGTCAGGTCCCCGAAGAGGTCAAGGCCGAACGCCTCGTCCGCCTCCAGGCCCTGCTCGAAGTCGAGCACGCCAAGTTCAACGCCGGCTGCGTCGGGCGCACCGTGCCCGTGCTGTTTGAAAAGACCGGCCGCCAGGATGGCCAGGTGATCGGCCGCTCGCCTTACCTCCAGCACGTCGCAGCCCTCGGCGATAAAACCCTGATCGGCCAGATCCGCGCCGTCGCGATCAACTCCGCGTCCCCCTACTCCCTCGCCGGCACCGTCCAGGCGAGCTAGAGCATTTTCCGACGAAGTGGATACCGGTTCGTCGTCGACGGCGAAGCCTCGCTCCATGAAGACGGCGAAGCCTCGCTCCATGAAGACGGCGAAGCCTCGCTCCATGAAGTCGGCGAAGCCTCGCTCCATGAAGACGAAAATGCTACAAAATCAAGAACCTAGAGCAAAATTCCGATTCCGTAGGATCGGAATTTGCTCTAAGTCCTTTCCGCGCTCGGGCTGAGCAAGAAAAAACGAACGCGACCGGCGCAGCCCTCACGCCGCCGTCCCCCACCGCCATCTTTGACCGAAAGCAACCGCGACGCCTTGGCCCCCCTCAATCCGTCGTCAGCGCCTTCAGCTCCGCCTGCTCGTGGCGGCTCTGCTCTTCCATGACGAGCCCCGAAAGCTGCTTCTTCAGCGCGTTGAACTCTGGCGCCGCCCCGTCGCGCGGATGCGCCATGCTAACCTGGATATCCGCCTTGATCGTCCCCGGCCGGTACGTCATCACCACGATCCGGTCGGCGAGATAGATGCTCTCCTCGATCGAGTGCGTGACGAAAATGATCGTCTTCCCCAGAGCAGCCCAGATCCGCAGCAGCTCGTCCTGCAACGACCGCCGCGTCAGGCTGTCGAGCGCCCCGAACGGCTCGTCCATCAGCAGCACCGGTGGATCGAGCGCCAGCACGCGCGCAATCGCCACCCTCTGCCGCATCCCGCCCGACAGATCCTTCGGGAACCGGTCGCGGAAATCCGTGAGCTTCAGCGTCTCCAATAGCTCCGCCACCCGCTGATTGATTTGCGCGCGCCCTTGTCCCTTGATCTCGAGCCCGAATGCGATGTTCTGCGCCACCGTCATCCACGGAAACAGCGCATATTCCTGAAACACCATGCCCCGGTCGGGCCCAGGTCCCTTAACCGCGCGCCCGTCGACGGTGATGGTGCCCGCGGTGGGCGGCGCAAACCCCGCGATGGCGTTGAGCAGCGTCGACTTCCCGCAGCCGGATGGCCCAAGCAGGCACACGAACTCGCCCGCCCCCACGCTGAGATTGATGTCCTTGAGCGCGACCACTTCGCCGCCCGGCACCCGGAACATTTTTGAGACGCCCCGCACTTCGATATGCGCAGGCAGCGCAGCCTTCAACGCGTTAACCGGCGCGTCGGTAACAAACAACGGCGTCATCAGCTGTCCAATCCCCGGTGCCAGCGCAGCAGATGCGCATTCAGTCGGTTGACGAGGGTATCGATCGCAAGCCCTATGAACCCGATCGAGAACATCCCCGCGATGATCTTGTCCGACCAGAAATATTCCCGCGCTTCGAGGATGCGGAACCCGAGCCCGTTATTCACCGCGATCATCTCGGCAACGATCACGACGATGAACGCGGTCCCGATCCCGATTCTAACGCCCGACAGAATGTACGGTGTCGCCGCCGGCAAAATCACCCGCCGGAAAATCGTCATCTGAGACGCACCCAGGTTGCGCGCCGCCCGCAGGTAGATGCTGTCCACCGCCCGCACGCCCGCAATCGTATTAATCAGCACCGGAAAAAACGCGCCGAGCGCGATCAGGAAAATCGCCGGCGGATTGCCGAGCCCGAACCACAAGATCGACAGCGGGATATACGCAATCGGCGGGATCGGCCGCAGCACCTGCAGCAGCGGATTGAGATACCGGTACATCGTATCCGACGCCCCCATCGCGAGCCCGAACGGCAACGCCAGCCCCGCGCCGACCACGAACCCCGCGATCACGCGCCACAGGCTCCCCATCGCGTCACGAAAAAATTCGCCCGAAAAAATCCACGTGGGCGCAAAGTCCTTGGCCGCATCGAACGGCGCTTCCGGCGCGATATAAGCAGCCCACCGTAAGCCCACCGCAATCGGCGACGGCAGCTTGCGCGGATCGACGAACCCCAGCGAACAGACCGCCTGCCAGAACAACAGCAAAGCGATCGGCACAATCAGCCCTTCGATCGCCCGCACCCAATTTCTTTTCATGCCCATCGCCGCCTGCAATCGCCTCACCCCGCCGCGCTAGCCCTAGTGTTCTGGATCAAACGCTTGATTCCCGGCGGAAGTCGTCAAGCGTTTGTGAATCCAGAACACAATCAAGAGCCTAACTAGTGTTCTGGGCTGACGATTGGGAACCAAGCGTCAAAGTCGAAACACTAGCAGCCGCCACACGGTTTCGCCAGCGCGTGCGGCCGCCTTCGCCAAATCCCATGTGTGCATTGCGGCAGGCGGCGTCTTGTATGGTTTCTATTTGCGGGCTAATAAATTGTGCGCAATGAAATTGCGCACAAGAGAAAACCAAGCGCTTTGAAAGCGTCGCCAAAAATAACCAGGCCAAAAAATAATCAAGGAGGATCCCATGAGAACACTTGCAAGCCGCTGCGCGTTCGCAGCCGTCGCCATGCTCTTGTCGTCGTCGAGCCTGTCCGCTGCTGAGGAGAAATCGCTCTATGAGCGCATCGGTGGCTATAAGGGCGTGGCCGCCACCGTCGACGATCTTGTCGACCGGATTTACGTCAATCAAACCTTGAACAAGAACCCGGTTCTCAAATCGGTTCACGAACTAAACGAGCGCGCAGCGTTCAAGCTCATCCTCGCGACCTGGGTGATGGAAAACACCGGCGGCCCCAAGGTTTACTTTGGCCGTGACATGGGCGCAGCGCATGTGGCGCTGAACATCACCGACCGCGAATTCACGGTCATCATGCATGAGTGCAAGGAGACGTTCTACAAGTTCGGCGTCCCCGAGAAGGAGATGGGCGAGCTGATGACGGCGCTCGAAAGCTACCGTGGCAAGGTCGTAACCGCGAAGTGAACTCGGCCGGCGCGGGCGTGCCTGAGACAACGTTGCACGGGGCACGCCCGTGGCCCCGGCCTTATGCTTGGCAGCTCGCTTGGCAGTCCGCAGCTCTGGCCGGAACGGTAGTTGGGTTCCCCTTGATGGACTGGTCTGGGTGGCGTCTCGAAGGCACGCAAAAAGGCCCACCCAATGGCGACTGATGTTCTCAATCTAGACCGTCAACTCTGCTTCGCGCTCTACGCCGCAATTCGGTCCGTAACACGCATCTACCGGGAACGCCTCGACCCGCTCGGTCTGACCTACCCGCAATACCTTGTCTTATTGACGCTCTTCGAAGAAGACGGCCTCACAATTTCCCAGATTGGCAGCCGGCTGAAGCTCGATTCCGGCACGCTCACGCCGTTGATCAAGCGGCTCGCTTCAAACGGCATCGTCCACCGCGCGCGCAACCCCTCCGACGAGCGTGAGGTTCGCATTTGGCTGTTGCCGCGCGCGCACGAACTGAAGCCCGGCTTGCTTGAAGCGCGCCGGTATGTCGCCAAACGACTGGGGTTGACCGAGCGCGAGATTTCAGGCCTGCGCGCCGAGTTGATGGACCTCGTAGACCACCTCGAGGGCAACGAGCCCGCGCTCGCGACCCTCGCGGGTTGAACCCGTTACTTTGCAGCAGCGGCGGCCTTCGCCTTGTCCAGCAGATCCGTTTTCACGTAATCGGCGGCTTTGGGCGGGTTCGCCATTTTCCCGATCCCGTACTTCGCCATGACGTCGGTCGTCGCCTGGATGTGCTCGGGCGTGATGTCCATCGAGTAGGGCGAATTCCCGATCGCCGACTTGAAATCGTCGGATGAAATCTGCCCCTTGAACAGCGTATCCTTGACGTACTTCTCGGCCGTCTCCGGGCTGTCCATGAATGTTTTCGACGCCTTCACGAAGCAGTTCATCAGCTTCTGCGCGGCGGCCGGCTTCTCCTTGTAGAACTTTTCGGTCATCACCAGTGTGCGCACCGGCTCCCCGATCGGCGTGCCGTACGGCTTGATGACTTCGACGCCGAACTTGTTGTTGATCGCCTGCGAGGACTGCGGCTCGGTCTGCATCATGGCGTCGATCTGCTTGTTCAGCAGCGCTTGGTTGAGATCGGGGTACGAGAGATAGATCAGCTGCACATCCTTGCCGGCCTGATCCGACGACGAAATCCCAGCCCCGCCCAGTACAGCCGCAAGCAACACTTCCTGGATGCTGCCGCGCGTCACGCCGACCTTCTTGCCTTTCAGGTCGCCAACCGACTTGATGCTGCTGTCGGCCTGCGCCACCAGCCGCGCGCCGCCCTTGGCAAATCCCGCCACGATATAGATGCCGGTCCCCGCCGCGCGCCCTGAGATGGCTGCTTCCGACGCGGTCCCGCCCACGTCGATTTCGCCCGCGATGATCGCCTGCATGATGTCGAGGCCCTTGGCGAAGATCTTGTGTTCGATCTTCAACCCGCACGACGGCCCGATGTCCGCCATGTACGAAACCGCGCCGAAATGCGCGAGCTTGAGATTGCCGACCCGCACCACCTCGTCCTCGGCGTGGGCAGCGCTAGCCGTTATCGTGAGTGCCGTCAGCGCCAGTGCAACGATACGCTTCATGGTGTTTCCCAAAGTCTGTTCTCACGTCCCCTCTCCCCGTTGTTACGGGGAGAGGGTTAGGGTGAGGGGCGGCTACGAGTCGAGTGTGAGGGGCGGCTACGAGTCGAGTGTGAGGGGCGGCTACGAGTCGAGTGTGAGAGGCGGCTACGAGTCGAGTGTGAGGGGCGGCTACGAGTCGAGTGTGAGGGGCGGCTACGAGTCGAGTGTGAGGGGCGGCTACGAGTCGAGTGTGAGGGGCGGCTATGAGTCGCGTGTGAGGGGCGGCACGAACTCCAGTGCTTGCGGTCGCCCCTCACCCCAACCCTCTCCCCAATGAGTGCAGTAATGGGGAGAGGGGGAAGCGGCTGCGTAGCGCTAATGTGCAGCCCCCAGATACGCAGCCCTCACGGCGGCATCCTTCTTAAGCTTGTCGGCGGGGCCATGCACGGTGAGCTTTCCGTTTTCCATCACATACCCGTAGTCCGCGACTTCAAGCGCTGCGGCAGCGAATTGCTCGACGAGCAGCATCGTCACTTTTTCTTTCTTCAGCCGCCCGATGATCGAAAAAACTTCTTCGACGAGCCGTGGTGAGAGCCCCATCGACGGCTCGTCGAGCAGCAGCACCTGCGGCTGCAGCATGAGCGCGCGCGCCATGGCGAGCATCTGCTGTTCCCCGCCCGACAGCGTCCCCGCCAGCTGGTTGCGCCGTTCGCCGAGCCTTGAAAACAGGTCGAACATCTTGTCGATGTCGCCCTTCACGTCGCCCTTGGGGCGCTGCCCTGTCAGCCGCGTATAGGCGCCAAGTTCGAGGTTGTCGGCAACCGAAAGCGTTGGAAAAACGCGGCGCCCTTCCGGCGAATGCGCGACGCCGAATTTTGTGATCGCGAACGCCGGCATCCCGGCGATATCCTTGCCCCCGAGCAGCACCCTCCCGCTTTCGGGGCGGATCATGCCGGTGAGCGCCCGCAGCGTTGTGGTCTTTCCAGCCCCGTTGGAGCCGATCAGCGTGACCAGCTGTCCGTCGGGCACGTTGAGCGAGATGCCCTGCAGCACCTGCACCTTGCCATAGCCCGCAACCAGATTTTCGACTTGCAACATGTGAAACGCTCCGTAGGCTCAGCGGCGGGATTTAGGAAAAGTGCCCTTGCGGTTTTCCTAAATCCCGTTCCAGCATTAATGCGCAGGCTCTGCTGCGGTGCCACCGAGATAGGCCTCGATGACGCGCGGGTTCGCCTGAACTGTCGCCGGCTTGCCCTCCGCGATCTTCTGGCCGAAATCCAGCACCGTCACGGTATCGCAGATGCTCATCACCACATCCATGTGATGCTCGATCAAGATCACGGTGATGCCGTGCTCCTTGATCTTGCGGATGATGGCGATCAGCTCCTTGATGTCGGGCGCGGTTAGACCAGCAGCGGGCTCGTCCAGCAGCAGCAGTTGCGGGTCGAGCGCCAGCGCTCGGCCGATCTCCAAAAGCCGCATCTTGCCGTACGGTAGATTGCGCGCTTCCTCATTCGCCAAGGCTTCCAAGCCCACGAAACCGAGAATGCTCGCCGCCCGCACGCGCGCCTCTTGCTCTTCGCGCGCCGCACTTGGCAACCGCAGCGCCACGCCGGCGATGCCCGTCTCGTAGGTATGGTGCAGGCCGACCATGACGTTTTCGATCACGGAAAGCTCGCCGAACAACTGCACGTTCTGGAACGTCCGCGCGATCCCCTTGCCCGCGATGTCGGGCGACTTCGCACCGACGATCGACCCATTCGCAAACTGGATATCGCCGCCCGTCGGCCGGTAGATGCCGGTCAGCACGTTCATCATCGTCGATTTGCCCGACCCGTTCGGCCCGATCAGGCCGTGGATGGTTCTAGGCTGGACGTTGAGATCCACCGTGTCCAGCGCCTTGAGGCCGCCGAACTGCATGACGACGCCCTTGACGTCGATCATCGAGCCGTTGGCGTTGAGGGCAGGGCTCGCAGGTGGAGCCCAAATGTGCGCGGCGTCGCCGTGCACGTCGATTTTATGTTCGGTCTTGCCAAAGCCTGGCACGAACTGCGCCACCAGCTTGCGCAGGAACCCGACGATGCCTTCGGGTAGATAGTAGACCACGAACAGGATCATCAGCCCGTAGATCGAGCGCTTGAAGTCCGTGATGTTGGTGATGAACAGCGACAGCGCGAAGAAGGCGAGGCACAGCAGCACCGGCACCAAGATTGCGATCCGATCCTTCGGGTCCGCCTTGATCTGGGCGTAAGTTCCCGACGCGACTGCGACGATAGCGATCAGCGCCGCGATCCCGCGGAACAGCTGAAGGTCGCCCAGCAGCGCTGGCAGCGATACGATGATGATCGCCCCCAGGATCGGCCCGATGCGCGACTTGCGGCCGCCCATGGTCACCGCGAGCAGGAAGCCGATCGTCTGCTCGAAAGAGAAGTTGTTGGGCGCGATATACTGTTCCGAATACGCAAACAGCGATCCAGCGAGCCCTGCCAGCGCCGCCGAGATGACGAACGCGAGCACCTTGTGCTTGTAAACGCTCACGGCCATGCAGTCGGATGCGATGGGGCTGTCGCGCAGCGCCTCGAACGCGCGCCCATAATGCGAGGCGACGATCCGGTTGACGAACACGATGGTGCCGAGCAGCGTCGCCATGACGAGATAATAGAACGCGACGTCCTTCATCAGCGCCGCCTTGATCTTGAACATCGGGATCGTGTCGCCAAGCCACCGCAGGTCGAATAGCATGGGCTTGACCAGCGTGATGCCCTTGGGGCCGTTGGTGATCGCGTCGGTCTCGTTGATCAAAATGCCGATGATGGTCCCGAACGCCAGCGTCACCATGGCGAGATACGGACCCGTCACCTGTAGCGCAGGCAGCGCGAGCAGCGCCCCGAAGGCGGCCGCAACGATTGTGCCCAGCACCATGGCGATCAAGATATCGATCGTCCCGCTGGCGCTGCCGCCGACCAGCAGCTGATGGTGAACCATGCAGCCCGCCGTATAGGCGCCGATGCCAAACAGCGCCGAGTGCCCGAGCGAAACCTCGCCGGTGTACCCGAACACGATGTCGAGGCCGAGCACCAGGATCGAAAAGATCCCGATCACGATGACGAGGTGCAAGTAGTAGGGCGACGACGATCCAAAGATCGCCAGGATCAGCAGCGGCAGCACCGCCACCCCCAAAAGCCCGAACACCAATGCCGAATACTTGAACATAGGGCAGCCCCAAACCTTCCTGCTACGAGACCTTTTGAAGTCAGACTTTCTTGATGGCGGTCTTGCCGAACAGGCCGGCAGGTTTGAGCGATAGCACCAGCAGCAGCAGGATCAGCCCCGGAACATCCTTGTAGCCCGTCGAAATGAAATAGCCGGTCAGCGTTTCCGTGATGCCGAGAATCAACCCGCCAACGACAACGCCGATGCCCGACGACAGCCCGCCGATGATGGCGACTGCGAATGCCTTGAGGCCGAGCGAGGCGCCCATGGTCGCCCCCGTCAGCGTTACCGGCGCGACCATGATGCCGGCAAATGCGGCCACCATTGACGACAGCGCGTACGAGAAGGTGATGACCCGGCTGGTATTGATCCCCATCAGCTGAGCGGCATCCCGGTCGGCGGCCGTCGCGACCACCGCCTTGCCGTAGATCGATGTCCGGTTGAACAGCTCGACCAGCAGCATCATGCCGATCGCGCCGAACACAATGACGATCTCCATCGGCAGCACGCGCACACCGAAGAAATTCAACGACGTATTGCCGAGCGGCGAGGGAAAGGAAAGGTCGTCCCGGCCCCACACGTTCTCGGCGATGTTGAGGAAGATGATGCCGAGCGCAATGGTGGCCATGATCCACCCGGCTTCGGACTTGGTCTTGATCGCCTGCCGCACGCCGAGCAGTTCGACGAACGCACCCTGCATCATGCCGAACACCAGCACCACCGGTATCATCAGCAGGTAAGCCGGCATCGGCGAGAGGCCGAGCGACAGCAAGTAGCGGATGGTGGACCACCCGACCAGTGCGCCGAGCATGAGCGCTTCGCCCTGCCCGAAGTTGAGCGTCTTGGAGGTGGCAAACGTCAGCTGATAGCCGAACGCGATGATGCCATAGATCATGCCGACGGCAATGCCGCTGACGATAAGCTGAAACAGGATTTCCATGGACGCACTTTGCAACTGAGGAACATTAGCAGGAGTCTGAACTCTATCTGCCGGCGGCGGTCAGCGCTCCACACAAAAAGCGCGGCGTGATAAACGCCGCGCTTCTGGTGCATTTGGGTGTCAGCCCTTCGGCTTGACGCGCAAGGCCTTGTCGCCTTCCAGGTCCTTCATGTCGACCGCTTCCACGCGGCCACCTTTCACAATGCCCATCACCGGGATGTTGCCGCTGATGGCTTCGTGGTCGTCCTTGGTGAACGGTGCATCATAGGTCGTAACGACGCCCTCGACCTTGGTTTTCAGGCTCTCGAGGGCTTCGCGAATCTTGACGCCGTCGGTCGACTTCGCCTGCTCGATTGCAGCAGCCAGCAGATAGACCGAGTCGTAGCCCTGCGCGGCCGACACCGGCGACGGGATGCGGTCCACCTTGTAGGCCGCCTGGTAGGCTTCGATGAACGCCTTGCGCTTGGGCGTCGTCGGGGCCTGAATAAAGGTCTGCGGCATCATGGCGCCATCGGCGTTGGGGCCGGCCGGATCGATGAAGCTCGCCATCGACAGCGTCCACGAACCAATCATCGGCACTTTCCAGCCGAGCTTGGCCATGCCGTTGGCGATCTGGGCGAGTTCGGGCCCGATCGCGTAGGTGAGGATCGCTTCCGCGCCGGCTTCCTTGGCCTTCAGCAGCTGCGATGTCATGTCGGTGTCTTTGACGTTGAACTTCTCGACGGCGACGGGCGTCATGCCCTTGGCGGTCAGCGCCTTGAGCAGGTCGTCCTTGCCGAACTGGCCGTAGTTGGTGCTGTCGGCCAGGATCGCGACCTTTTTGAACCCCTTGCGGCCGATCGCTTCTTCCACGATCATGGCGCTCTGCACGGTGTCATAGGCGGCATTGCGGAAAATGTAGTTGGGTGCCGGGAACTGCTTGGTCACCGCCGAGCCGGTGGCGACGTTGTTGAATACTGGGATTTCGGCTTCCTGATAGAAGCGCTGCGATGCGAGCGAAACGCCCGTGTTGATGAAGCCCAAGGTGGCGACCACCTTTTCCTTGTTGATCAGTTCCTGGGCGACCTGCACGCCGACTTCGTTCTTGGCTTCGTCGTCGCGCTCGACCACGACAAGCGGTCGGCCCATCACGCCACCCTTGGCGTTGATTTCGCCGACGGCAAGTTTGACGCCGTCGCGCATCGAAACGCCCATAGCGGAAGAGCCACCTGTGAAGGGTCCGCTCAGTCCGACCTTGATCGGTTCTTGAGCCTGGACAGCTCCCGCGCAGGCAGCGCTGAGAACGGCCGCAAGCAGAACATACTTAATCGCCACGTGTTTCTCCCTAAGTCGCGTTATGAACGTCGTATGCCGAGGCTCTGCGGCCCCCAACGGCATCGCATCTTCAGGATTGAACGTACGGATTGAAGCCCGACCTCGTGTCCGTCCCGATGATGGGGTTCGGTCTATCACTGGGAGGCGTTGCTTGTGAAGCAGCCCCGCGCGCAAATTGCGCAACGCAACTGCACAATGAAAACGCCAGATCCCGCATCATCTCCAGGCGCCATCGGTGTCGTGGTCGACCAAATGCCTGCTGCGCTGCGGCATTCTCGCGAAGCTGCTCCCGGATGTAGACTAAAGTCTTAGGAATTTGAAACTTCACCGATGCAGACAACTCAGTCTTCTCCGGCAACCCGCCGTTAGCACCTGAGTGCTATCTAAGATTGCAGTAAAACAATCTGAAGGTGTCCAGAATGAAGACCCAGGTTCAAGGCTACCCGGCGCCGCGGCCTCGCCATGGGGGCGACGTAAACAGCCAGCATATCGGTCCGTTCTCCACCCGTTCGCCCCACCCGTCGCGCCCCCAATCGAACACCCCGTTGTTTGAAGCGCTCGTCTGCGAAACCCATCACGCCGCCAGCATGATGGCCATCGTGGCGAGCTGCATCAACGGCGCAGCCCAGGGCCGCCATACCCTCAATCGCGCGGTCCTTGATAGCTACCTTCCCATCGAGCCAGCCGTGCTGCTGTCGCTGACCCGCCGCTCGATGCTCGAAATCGAGCCTCTGTCTGAAACCCAGGACGTCGTCGACGCATTCTTCGACGCGCTTCGCAAGGTTCGCCGCCTGCTCGGAGCCTATTTTTTCGACGCAGCCGAAATCGGCGCCGGCCGCGCCCACGTCATCCATAGCCGCACGCTTCAACTCGTCGCCGGCCGCGCCTGCCACGAGGCCTTGCGGGCCGTGCGCGCGCTGGAACTGGAAACGCCGGGCCGGCTGCCCGCGCTGTACTGCGACCATGCTCAGGCCCTGTCGCGCTTGCTGATCGCCGCCGAACGTGGCGGCGCGCCCTGCCTCGATGCGCAAGACAGACCCTACCTGCCGGTCCTCCCGCAGCGCCGCCGGTCGACGCGCCGCTCGCTCGGCCAGAACGGCCGCCTGCTCTACGCCAACGCGATCCTGTCGGTCTTCGTCAAGGATGTCTCCGAAGGCGGCCTCGGGCTGCTGCGCGTGCCGTTCTTGAAGCCGGACGATCCGGTCACGGTCGAGCTGTCGACTGGCCGCCGCTTCAAGGGCATCGTCGCCTGGTCGCGCGGCGAGGAAGCGGGCGTCCGTTTCGATCAACCCTTATCGGCGTCCGATCCCATGCTAGCGATCTGACCCTTAGAGTGCTTCCGGGAAAAGTGTGGCGCGGTTTTCCCGAAAGAAGCACGACCAACAAAAGAGAGTGCTTCCGGGAAAAGTGTGGCGCGGTTTTCCCGAAAGAAGCACGAAAAAACAAACAGAGTGCTTCCGGGAAAAGTGTGGCGCGGTTTTCCCGAAAGAAGCACGAAAAAACAAAGACCTAAAGTCCTTCCGCGATTCTACTTAAGTCGGCAGGACTCTAGCGCGCCTGGCCCGTTCGAGCCCCTCGGCGCCGATCAGCATGGCGATGACGCCGAGCCCGATTGCGCCCAGGAACCACAGCTGCCAGATGCTGAAACTGAAGGCGATCATGCCGGCCACCGCCGCAAACTGCCCCAGCAGAAACGGCTGCAGCTCCGGCCTCTGGCGGCCGATCAGGGCGAGGCCCGCAAGCCCCACGCCCGCCAGCAGCAGCGCGCCCACGGCGCCGAGTTCATACCAGACCTGCAGGAACACGTTGTGCGCATGCCGGGCGGCCGTCATGCCGTAGTTCCCGTCCTTCGGCGGCTCGGCCCCCGCTTTTTGCAACGCGCGGTCGCGGGCTTCCGTCATCGTGGCGGTAGCGTCGGCCCCGATACCCAGGATCGGGGCCTTTGCGATCTGCTCGGCGGTATAGTTCCAGATCACGATGCGATGCCGTGCCGAGTTGAACAGGGCGCTGCCGTCTTTGTGCAATCCGGTCCCATGCAGCTGAGTAACGATGGGCACGATCAGCAGGCAACAGACCACCCACGTGAGCCCCACGAGCCGCGCCGTCCAAACCGGGGACAGCAGCGTCAGCCCGAACCCGGTCGCGGCGACAGCAATGGCGGCCTGCGACGACTGGTGGCCGGAAAACCCCATCAGCACGGCCGTGATCGTGAGGATGGCCATCACCCCCAGCGTCCGCGCGCGCCCTCCGATCAGCGTCTTGAGCATCAGCAGCGCCGGCAGCAGCAGCAGCGTCACGATTGTCGCGCGCCGGTTGATTTCGTTTTCCGCGATCACGACCACCAGATCTTTATCGAAGGTCAGATGCTTTTCCTGGCCGACCCGCAGCGACGGCATCATATTGAGCAAAAACCGCGTGATGCCCTGGCTCGTGACGGTCTCGATGCACAGCAGCACGGCCCCGATGGTCAGCCCGATCAGCGTGCCGCGCGCCAACGCCGCCAGCGTTTCGCGGCGCGCGTTCGGCAGCACAGCTGCAAACACACCGGTCCCGGCCGCAGCACCCAGCAGATAGAGCGACTTGCTGAGGGTCGAAAGCGGCGCTGCCGACCAAAATGCCGAAAGCATCGCATAAACGGCGAATGCCGATAGGCAGGCCATGAACCCGTTGAGCGGCATCTGCACGTCGCGACGGTCCTGCCGCAGCGCGAGCGCCCCTAACCCCACCGCAATCGGAACGAGAAACAAGGTCGCCAGCGATCGCGGCGCCAGCAAAGCCACGAGCACCAGGGCCGCGGCGGCGACAGCTACCATCCGTTCGGGCAGGCTGCGCACGGGCGTTGCCGGCAAATGGGTCGATGTGGGGTGAGCCGTCACGTTATGCAGGTCTCCGAGGGACGAGAAATTATTCACTGTGGCAGCGTTGGTGCATTGTCAATCGAGGTTCCGATCGGCTAGGGCATTGGTATGCCAGCGCGTCCCAAGCTTTGCATCGTGACCACCAGTCCGATCGTCGTTCGCTTTTTCCTGATGCCCCATTTGCGGCAGCTTGCAGGCGCCTTTGCCGTAACCCTCGTCGCGAATGCGGATTGTTCTGATGTTCTGGGCGATCTCGCGCCTCAGGTCCGCATGATCGTCGTGCCCGTCGAGCGCGAGATTGCGCCCTGGCAGGATCAGTTGGCGCTTTTCCGGCTGATCGCGCTGTTCCGGCGCGAGCGCTTTGACGGGGTCGTGACCATCGCACCCAAGGCCGGGCTGCTCGGCAACATGGCGGCCTTCGTGGCGCGCATCCCGTATCGCTGCCACATATTCCAGGGCGAGGTCTGGGCCTCCCGCACGGGCCTCATTCGCTCGCTGTTGCGGGTGGCCGACAGCATCACGTCGCGCACCACGACCGAGGTGCTCGTGGTCAGCGCGACGGAACGCGCATTCCTGATCAACGAAGGCATTCTTCCCGCTGAACGCTCGACGGTGCTCGGCCGCGGCTCCATTTGCGGCGTCGACACGACCCGTTTCGCCCCCAATCCCGAACTGCGCCGCAGCTTCCGCCAGGCAGCCGGCATCCCGCAGGATGCAGCGCTCGTCCTGTTCTTGGGCCGCCTCCACCGCGACAAGGGCGTCCTCGACCTCGTCACGGCGTGGACGCGGCTTGCCGGCCTCAACCCCAGCCTTCACCTGGCGATCGTCGGCCCCGACGAAGATAACCTCGTCCCCAAAATCCGCACCGTGGCCGGCACCGCGTTTGCCGATCGCCTGCATCTGCACGGCCTCACTAGCCGGCCTGAGGAGTGGATGACCGCCGCCGATATTCTCAGTCTGCCAAGTTATCGCGAAGGTTTCGGCAACGTCGTGATCGAAGCCGGTGCTTGCGGCATTCCGGTTATCGCCACGCGCATTTACGGCATTGCCGATGCCATGATCGAAGACGTCACCGGCCTGATGCACGCCCCGGGTGACAAGCAGGCGCTTGCGATGGGCCTCGACCGGCTCGTCAAGGACGCTGAGCTGCGCTCGAGGCTGGGCACAGCCGCCCGCGCGATGGTGATCGACCAGTTCGAGCAATCCCGCGTCATCCAGTACTACACCGAGCACTTCATCGACCGGTGCCGCGGGCCGGCGGCCGGCCATTCGAATGTCGCAAGCGTCCCTCCCGTTGTGCGCGCGCCGGTGCCCGGCCCACTGCCCGGCGGGCCCGCGTCGTGAACGGCCGCAAGGCCCACCTCGCAACCCTGGTTGCCGCAATGGAGCCCCTTCTGGGTTTTGCGCTGACGGAAACTTGGCGGGCAGGCGTCATCGCCAACCTCGATCTGTCCGCCGCCGCCGCCGAATTGTTCGCGACCCTCCCGTTCGACGACGCCCACGACGAACTGGCCCCGATTTTCATCCCAGGCGAACCCATCCACGCCGCCCGCCCTTTCGCGACCGTGCACGGCACGCCCCCCCAGCAACGCGATGGGGAGGAGTGCTCCCGCATTGCCCCTCCCCTTGGTGGCGTGGACGTATCCGGCGGGGTGGGGGTAGCCAACGGGGTCGAACAGCCGCGTGAGATTAGCCGAGCGCCCTCTGCCCTCGAGACCGCAGCCGCGGTCCATTCGGGCGCGACGACGGCGGCCGCCGAAGTCGAGGCGGCCCTCGCCTGCATTGCGGCCCGCAACGGCGAGCTTGGTGCGTTCACCGATGTGGTGGCGGCCCGGGCCCGCGCGCGCGCGGCAAGCCTTGACGCGGCCCGCGCATCAGGCAGCACGCTTCCCCCGCTGGCCGGCGTCCCGTTCGCGGTCAAGAACCTGTTCGACATCGCAGGGCTCACCACGCGCGCCGGCTCCGCCATTCTGCGCGAGAACGCCCCCGCCGCCCGCGATGCGACCGCCGTCCAGCGCCTGGAAGCGGCCGGTGCGATCGTGGTCGGCGCCTGCAACATGGACGAGTTCGCCTATGGCTTCACCGGTGAGAATTCCCACGCCGGTCCCTCCCGCAACCCGCACGACCTGACGCGCATGACGGGTGGGTCGTCCGGCGGCTCCACAGCGGCTGTCGCCAGCGGCGTGGTCCCCTTTGCCTTGGGCTCCGACACCAACGGTTCGATCCGCGTCCCGGCGTCCCTGTGCGGAATTTATGGACTGAAGCCCACCTATGGCCGCCTCTCCCGCGCGGGCGCGTTCCCATTTGTTGCAAGCCTCGATTCCATAGGCCCCCTGGCGCGCACGCTCCCGGATCTGGCCGCGATCTATGACGCCTTGCAGGGCTACGACCCGCGCGATCCCGTCTGCCAGCCGCGCGCATCCGCCATGGTCTCGCAAGCCTTGAGCGAAAGCAGCGCCCATTTGCGGCTCGCCTGTGCCGACGGCTACTTCCGGGCCGGCGCCATGCCCGAATGCCTCGCAGCCCTCGAACACGCGACGGACGCGCTCGGCATTTCGCAGCGCGTCATCTTGCCTGAAGCCCACCGCGCCCGCGCCGCAGCCTTTGTCATGACGGCGGCGGAAGGCGGCAATCTCCACCGCCCGCGGCTGCTAAACAGCGCCGCAGCCTTCGATCCCGACACCCGCGACCGCCTCATTGCGGGCGCCATGATCCCCGCCGGCTGGGTCCTCCAGGCGCAACGGTTCCGGCGCTGGTTCCACACCGAAGTTATGCGCGTTTTCGAAACCGTTGATGTGATCGTAACCCTCGCCACCCCGATCACGGCACCCAGGCTAGGCCAGAAGACGTTTGAGTTCGAGGGCCGCGAACTTCCCGTCCGCGCCAATCTAGGCCTTTACACCCAGCCTATCTCCTTCGTCGGCCTGCCGGTGGTGACGCTGCCGTTGAAACGCGCGACCGGCGAACTCCCCATCGGCCTCCAGCTGATTGCAGCCCCCTGGAACGAGCGTGCCGCCTTCCAGGCCGCGCAACGCTTCCACGCGGCCGGCCTCACCGCCTCTTAGGGGCGGCGCTCACACCGGGATCACCCGCCCGGCCGAAAACGTAATCGTCACTTCTGTCCCAGCACCCGGCGCGCTGATGATGCCGACGCTCGCCCCGTTCACTTCGGCGAGGCTCAGGATCAACGGATATCCGATCCCCAAGCCCCCCGATGGCCGCGGTGTGAGCTCCGGCCCGCGGTCCCGGTCGAGAACCCGCGCAATCTCGGCCTCGTCCATCCCGTGCCCGGTGTCCCGGACGCTGAGATGCACCGGTCCGGCAAGTTCATAGCGCGTCGAGATCACGATACCGCCACCCGCCGGCGTCGCGCGCATCCCATTCGTCACCAGATTGAGCAGCATTTGCCTCACCGTGACCGTATCGGCCACCACATGCGGCAGCCCCGCTTCCAGCCGCGTCGTCAGCGTCAGGCTCGCTGCTTCCAATAGCGCGCCGACGCTCGATGCGACCCGGGCGACGATGCCGTTGAGATCGATTTCGGCGAACGTGACCCCTTCGCGGGTGGTGCCGTCGGTCGCGGCCGCGGTGCCGAGCATGGCATTGATGACGCCGAGCGCATGCGATGCACTGTCGAAGATCCCGCTCGCATAGGCTTTATAGCGGAGATCTCCGATCGGCCCGAACCGCTCGTCGCGCATGATTTCGGCCGCAGCGAGGATCGCCGATAGCGGTGTTTTCAGCTCATGCGCCAGCTTGGCGAAGTGCAGCCCCGCCGGTTCCACGCGCGCAGTCGCAGCCCTTTCCAGCGTTTGCTGCGGCTCCGCCAGCTCGCTGGCAATGCGCTCGGCAATCTTGCGCAAGATCAGCGCGTCGGTTTCAGCATCGTCCATCATCCGCCCATCTGGGTCAGGCAAAGCGAAATTGTCCAGCAAACATTGTGCCTTGGTCTCTGTTCCTCCTGAGCTGGCCTGCGCTATACTTCCCTCCCCTTACCCGATCAGGAGTCCCCGTTATGTTCGAAAAACCGACCATGGAAATCCCCCAGCAGGTCCGCGACATTGCCGAAAAGAATGTCGAACAGACGCGTGCGGCCTACCAGCAGTTCCAGACGCTGGCGCGCCAGGCCCATGATTTATTGAAAAAGTCGTCGGGCGACACGAACAAGAGCGCACTCGACGTCCAGGGCAAGGCGACGCGCTACGCCGAGCAGAATGTCGAGGCAAGTTTCCGTTTCGCGTCCGACCTGGCGCAGGCCCGCGACCTGCAGGAATACGCCGAAATCCAGACCCGCTATGCTCAGACCCAGGTGTTGGCCTTCGCCCAGCAGGCGCAGGATCTGAGCCGCATGGTTGCCGAAGTCGCCCAGAAGCTGCAGCCCAAAACCTGATCGTCTCCCACTCCCCGCCGCCGCGTGGCGCGAGGAAGCACGTGGAGCACGTGGAGAGAGGGAGAATGCGCAAAATTGCCCGCGCGCCCCCTTTTCTCTTGACGCGTAGGGGGTGTATGGTTTTTGTGACGGCTCGCGACGCAGCTGACGTGGCTGCGCGTATCGCGGCGCCCGGTCTACTCCAGCATGCCTCTGGAGTTTGTCTTGTAGGGTGTCGCCTGTGTGCCGGCTTAGCTCAGTTGGTTAGAGCGCTAGTTTGTGGAACTAGAGGTCCTTGGTTCGACCCCAAGAGCTGGTACCAATCACACCGGGGGTTTAGAGCGGTGGTGCTGTTTTAGCAATTTAGCCGGGTCGCACATGGGTCGAAAATCGGGGGGCACTTAGCCCCGCGTCGCTTCCTCGCGGATCGCCGGCCACAGTTTATCTAATTGCTCATCACTGACATTACCGAAAACCCTACGCACTGCACGCTTGACGGTCTCGGGTCCGACGCCGCGCGCACCGGCTTCTACGGTTCTCGCGGGCACCCGTCGCCTGACCAAGGACGCCAACAATCGGCATCGGCTCGGCGGCATCCTCGATCACGCACAACCGGCCCACAATGTCGGGGCCTACGGTTCGCGTGGTGCTCGGCTGGTACACAAGGACGGCGCCGTCCCACGCCGATAGTGGGCCACTCGGCGCCTCCACCAGCAGCGCGTGCACGCCAATGGGGTAGTCCGTCAGCACCTGCACCGGGCCGCTGGACGTATCCACAACCGGCGACACGCGGCCGTCGGCCAGCACGCGGCCAGTGAGCGTGAGACCGCCTTGCGCGGCGAGCCCGAGCCGGTGCAGCATTTCGCCAACGCTGGTTTGCAGGGCGGATGCAAGCTCGGCGACTTCGTGCCCTTTCACGATCCGCGTTCCTGCCAAGGTCCGGTTCACGCCTTCCTTGCCCATGGCGGTTTTGGACCCGAGCGCGGATTGCGTAAAGCCTAGCTGCTCCATGCGCTGTTCAATCCACAGCCGATCCGGCTTAAACACTTTCGCCATGCCATAGTCATCCGGTTCGCTTCGCGCCTTTTTGCGCGGGCGCTTTGCTTTGTTCTTTTTGTTTTTGCGCTTAGCGGTTCGCGAAAATTCGGCCTCGAGGTCGAACCTACTTTTCGCGGTAGTCACGAGAACGCCGTTCGGTAGTGCCCTATTCGTGCGTGACAGCATAGCCTTGATCCATCTACAAATTGTTGCCCAGACCGGGTAGGAAT
>JANXVY010000079.1 GCA_025351425.1 Hyphomicrobium sp. | reverse complement strand
ATTTCCTATCGCCACCGCGCTGGCGCCTTGGGCGACGGAATTTGTGCCCACGGCGACGCTGTTGGTCGCCGCGTTATTAAGCGTGGCCCCCTTGCCGATAGCGATGCCGGAGGTTGAGTCCGCAGCCACTGCCGACTGCCCACCGATGGCGATGGAATCCGCGCTCAATGCCTGCGCACCCTTGGTGGCATTGCCGCCGATAGCGGTGGCGCCCGCGCCCGAGGCAGTGACGGCAGTGGCGACGGTCCCGGTGCCGCCTGAGCCGAGGGCGGTGGCGTCGAGCGCCGTCGCCTGCGTTACATTGCCAAGTGAGACCGCATTGGCCGCGTTGGTAACGTTGTTGGTGCCGATGGAAATTGAGTCCTTGCCGGTTGCTGTCGCGTTGAAGCCGATCGCCACCGAAGCGACGCTGTTGGCCGTCGACTCTCCAAGCGCCGTAGAGAAGGCGGCTAAAGCCCAGGAACTGCCGAACGCCGCGGAGTTCTGGCCAGTCGCGATGGTGGTCGCGCCAACAGCCACCGCATTGGCCCCGTTGGCGGTCGAGCTTTGGCCGATTGAGACCGCATTCGCTCCGACCGCCGAGCCGTTGCCCGCCGCATATTGCGCCTGTGCGCCCGTCGCGCCGATGCCCATGCTGATCAGAAGTGCCGTCACCGCCGCGCCGCCGCCACCGAGCCGGCCGATGCTGCGGCGCTTCATGCCGAGGACTTTGCAGGCGAGCCGCATGACTGCGAGAATGCGGGCGCGGGCGCCATGACCGCGGGCGAACTCGTCGCGGCTGTCGATGTGTCCGTACACTTTTCCGTTGGTGTTGAACGCATTCACAGGGCGAGCTGAGTTCTGGTTGGTGCGCGTCATTGTATGTCCCCGATTTCGATTGCAATTTAAGGTTGATAAGCCATATCGCTGATTTTCTACCATCTGGTAAAGATACATCTTGGGATTGTGATCAAGATGATTGGTTTCGTTGCGAAAATAGCACGAAACGGTATTTCACCGGTCGAAAAACATGACATCAGCGCTGAGGTCTCACGTCATTGCTTAGGGATGTACCAACCTTGACGTGCAGCGTCACGTCTTGCCAGTCATTTAGTTGTTAGCAACTCTTAGTTGTCGATAGGCTTCAATCAACGGTTGTGTGTAGGTTGCAGGCGTTCGCTGCCCTACCCTTCATTCTGGAGACAACACTGATGAAAGTTTCGATGCTGAACGCCACCCTCAAGACCTCGCAGCGCGCTGCGCCTCGGCTCTCCGCAGCAGGCTTTGCCGCCGCAGCCGTCGTCCTCCTGAATGCTCAGGCGACGACAGGCGCGTTCGCGCAGTCCCTGTGGGGCGCGGAAAAGACGACGACCGAAAAAGCCAAACCTGCCAAAAAGGACGTCGCAGAGAAGGCCGACAAAAAAGAGCCCGTGAAGGCCGCCGACGCCGCCAAGAGCGCCGATGCCCCCAAGCAGGAACTGCAGACGCTCGAGCAGTTGTCGAAGGCTGGCGTCAAGCATTGCCTGCAGATCGCCCAGGCCGTCGGGCAGGCGACCATGGCCGGCACCAGCGAATATGGCGCCGCTTCGACGTGGCATTCCAAGCAGCCCGACAACCGCTTCTCGGTGTCGATGATCGGTCAAAAATTCAATTCGGCCGACAACACCATCAGCAACGGCGTCAGCGGCGTGTTCTCCTCGCCGACGCAGGATGGCAAGTGCGATGCGGCCGCAGTCCAGATCATTCCAACGTCGGAGCCGTGCTCGAAAACGCAGGCGCAAATCCTTGAAAAGGGCAAATCGCTCGGCACTCTCGCCGGCGTCGCCATTTTGCAGAATGCCGCGAACGCCCAGATCATGCTGATCCCGGCGGTCAACAACAGCTGCGTGCTGGTGGCCCTCAGCACCGTCTACACCGAGTAGGTGATGGATCTGCGATATCAAAAAGGCTCCCAAATGGGAGCCTTTTTTTCGTTTTTGATCGCTGAGTGACTGTCAGCCAACGATTTCGTGGAGACTAAAGTTCATCGCGATTTCGCGTTCGGCGGCTTGCGCACTGTCGGAACCGTGGCTGGAGTTCTCACCCTTTGAGAGTGCGAACAGCTTGCGGATCGTTCCATCCTTGGCTTCCTTAGGATCCGTCGCGCCCATGACTTCGCGGTATTTCGCGATGGCGTCCTCGCCTTCCAACACCTGAACTACGATCGGGGCCGAAATCATGAACTTCACCAGTTCGCCGAAAAACGGACGGGCTTTGTGCTCTGCGTAAAAAGCTTCTGCTTGAGCAGGGGTCCAACGCACCCGCTTTTGCGCTACAATGCGAAGGCCTGACTTTTCGATCACGGCGTTGACCGCGCCGGTCAGATTGCGCGAGGTTGCATCAGGCTTAATGATAGAAAACGTACGTTCCACGGACATGGCTCTCTCTTGCGTTGCATTCAATCAAGTTGCGGCGCGATATAGCCGTAGGCAACGGCCGCCAGCAAGCGCGTTGATTGCGGGTGGCGGGCGGCTGCTTGAGCGAAATGGGGCGTGCGTGTTTTTCGCCGCAGGTGGAAGGTTTGCCCAGTATTCGCCGGGTTGTGATGCGTTAGATAGACAGATGGTCGGACAAGTATTGCAGGTTTCGGGGTTACAATGAGCGAACAGGACGCGAGCCAGTGGTTCATCGCGCGCGACGGCAAACAGACCGGCCCGATCGCCGACATTGAAATCAAGACCATCGCGGCGCACGGTTATTTCAGGGCGACCGACCTCGTATGGCGGGCGGGCTTTGCCGAATGGCGGCCGGCCTTTAGCGTGTTTGCGCCAAAGCCTGCGGTTGCCGCGCCGCCTGCTCCACCTCCGTTGCCGCCTGCCGATTCCCGGCCCGCAGAAACCAACAGCCCGAGCCCCTCCACGAACCACGGCGACTCGCGGACGTCCAGCGGGCGGGCCATGCCGTCTCCCGGCGCACCTGCCGCCAAAGCTCACGATGCCGCGCTTCGCCAGGCTCCCGAAAGCATTACGCAACGCATGGCGCGGGAGCCGCAAACCCAGGCCACCCGGTTGCCGACCCAGCCGCCCTATCGGACGGACGCCCCCACGGCGGGACCGCCTGTTGGACCAGGAAACGCTTTTACCGCATCTGCGGCATCCGCGCTGCCACCACGCGACCTCACCTCGATCCGTAACGCCTCGCCGCAGGCGTCTGAACCTCCCGAGCCGCTGCTGGCTGCCGCGCCGCGCAAGACACCCGTCGCCGCGATCGCCGCGCTGGTGCTGACGGTCGGCACGATAGCCGCCGGGGTCTGGATTGCGGCAAATCCCGGCGCAATCAAAGGCTTACCCGTGCTCAGCGCCGCCACCAATCGCGGGACCCAGCCGGCCGAGGATGGAAACGTTGCAACATCTGATCTTGAACAGCGTTGGCAGCAGACGGCCTTTTGGCCAGTCATCAAGCGCGAATTCCCCGACTGGTACGGCGAGCGGCTCAGAGAAGCGACAGCACTCGCCAGCGCCCAGAAGAGCGATGGCGAAATAAACAAGGTGCTGGTTGGACAGCTGATCAACCTCCGGCGCCAGAACGCAGCGCAGGCGCTCGCAGCCAGCACCCCCAAGCTCAAGGCGCTGGCCGCTGCTTTCCTGGAAAATCTGCAGCAATTGAAGGCGCAGAGCACGACCACGTGCTTCAACTTCATCTCCCAGGGGGAAATCACCCCTGGAGTCGTCGAACAGATGCAGGCGTCCGGCGGTCAGCCTTCATCCATGCAACTTCAGGTGGCGGCCATCTTCGATGCGATCGCAGACGGCCGTAAAACGCCGGTTGCTCACGAGAAGCCGCAGAAGGCCGACTACGACGCGCTGATGGAGCAGCTGTCCAAGCTCGGGTGGACGCAGGCCGACGTTGCGACGTTCGCCGATCCCAATGCGCTCGCGCGGGCGGAACCGGCACGCGTCTGCCAGATGGTACAGGACTGGTTTGTGGCGCATATCGCCATCCCAGACGCTGCGACGCAGGAGCGGCTGTTGGGCGAAACGCTGCGGCCGGTGGTCAGCGGCTGAACCCTGCGTCGCGTCGGTTCGCTGCAAACCGCGACCCTGCCGCCCGTGACAACCAGGCCAACTGCCGCTATCCCCAGCGCATGCTGCATTTGAACGACATCACTTACCGCATCGAGGGGCGGCCGATCCTGGACGGGGCGACCGCCGGGATTCCGGACGGCCACAAGGTCGGGCTCGTCGGCCGTAACGGCGCCGGCAAGACGACGCTGCTGCGCCTCATCATGGGTGAAATTTCTCCCGATGGCGGGTCGATCCAAGCGCCGCGCAACACCCGGCTCGGGCACGTCGCGCAGGAAGCGCCTGGCGGCGAAGACAGCCTGATCGACTGGGTGCTGGCGGCCGATACCGAACGGGCGAGCCTGCTTGCCGAAGCCGAAACTGCGACCGATCCCACGCGCATCGCCGATATTCAGATGCGGCTTACCGATATCCATGCGCATTCCGCGCCCTCGCGGGCGGCCCAGATACTTTCGGGGCTCGGTTTTGATTCGGAAGCTCAGGCGCGGCCGTGCAAATCGTTCTCGGGCGGGTGGCGCATGCGGGTGGCGCTTGCGAGCGTCTTGTTTCTCGAGCCCGAGATTCTGCTGCTCGACGAGCCGACAAACTATCTCGACCTCGAAGGCACGATGTGGCTTGAGAACTATCTCAGGACCTATCCGCATACCGTGCTGATCGTCAGCCACGACCGCGACCTGCTCAACCGCGCCGTCACCGCCATCCTGCATCTCGACCGGGGCAAGCTCACGCTTTACGCGGGCGGCTACGACGATTTCGAGGACATGCGATCGGAAAAGATCGGCCAGGAACTGAAGCTCAAGAAGCGCCAGGACGAGGAACGCAAGCGCATTCAGGCGTTCATCGATCGCTTCAAGGCCAAGGCCAGCAAAGCGAGCCAGGCGCAAAGCCGGGTGAAGCTGCTCGCCAAGATGAAGCCGATCAACGCCCAGATCGAGGACCGCGTCATCCCGTTCACGCTGCCCAATCCGGCCAAGATGCTCGCCTCGCCCTTGATCCGGCTGGAGAATGCGGTCGCGGGCTATTCGCCGGATACCCCGATCCTGCGCGGGCTTAATCTGCGCATCGACCAGGACGACCGGATTGCCCTGCTCGGGCAGAACGGCAACGGAAAGTCGACTTTCGCCAAGCTGATCTCGGGCCGATTGCCGCCCTTATCGGGGCAAGTTTGGGGCGTCCAGAAAGTCGAGGTCGGGTATTTCGCCCAGCATCAGCTCGAAGATCTCAACGAAGACGCGACGCCCTACGACTACATCGTCAAGCTGATGCCGGAAGCAACGGAAGCGCAGAAGCGCGCCAAACTCGGCGTGTTCGGATTTTCGATCGACAAGGCCGACACCAAATGCTCGAAACTGTCGGGCGGCGAAAAGGCACGGCTTCTGCTCGCCCTGACGGCGTTTCATGCTCCGCACCTCCTCATCCTCGACGAGCCGACGAACCACCTCGATGTCGATAGCCGCGAAGCGCTGATCCATGCGCTTGCCGAGTATCAGGGCGCCGTCATCCTGATCAGTCACGACCGGCATCTGGTGGAAGCGTCCGCCGACCGGCTGTGGATCGTGCGGGATGGCACCGTGCGGCCCTATGACGGCGACATGGACGCCTATCGCAACGACATGCTGGCCGAACGCGGCGCGCGCACGAAAGCGTCCGCTGCTCCTGACGCCGCCGTCGACACCCGCGCCAACCAGCGCCGGCAGGCCGCCGAGCGCCGGGCGGAACTCGCGCCGCTCAAAAGGCAAATGCAAGCGGCCGAAATGAGTGTCGAAAAGCTCAGCGCCGATATAGCCAAACTCGATGCCGCGCTCGCCGATCCCGACCTCTACGCCAAGGATGGGGCTCGCGCGCAGAAGCTCAGCATCGAGCGAGGCCAACTCACCAAGAAGCTTGCCGAAGCCGAGGATGCCTGGCTAACGGCAACGGACGCGTACGAGAGTGCCATGAGCGATACGGCGGATGCCTAGAGCATGTTCGCTTTTCTTTGAATCACTCACATGATCTAGAGCATGTTCATCTCAGGCTGAATCAATAGGGATTCCCAAATCAGCTGCGATCTGATTCAAGCTGCATGCTGGAGGCGGAGGCCAGCATGCATGGCTCGACCCTATTCCCTCGATCTTCGTGAGCGTGTCGTGGCTG
>JANXVY010000043.1 GCA_025351425.1 Hyphomicrobium sp. | reverse complement strand
GTCTGGTTCGTCTATCGCAACTTCTCGGCTGACCAGACTTGCGCTGCTGTCAACACGAAGACCTGCGGGACGCTCGGCACGCAGAGCTTCGACGACCTGCAGTTGTTCAAGGTTGGCGCTCTGATCAACTTCTGATCCGGCAGTCACCGCGCACGAAAAGAAAGCCGCCCCCTCGCCGGGGCGGCTTTTTTCGTTTGGGTCTGGAAGGAATGGGGGGCTGGAAGGATTGGCGTCGGGTCGCAGGCATGTGGCACAGCACCGCTGCGCGTGGGGCGGTGTGTGTGAGCTGGACCCGCCGGTAAAGAGGACTTAAGTTGCCGCCATGCTCACCACCTTCTTCAATGACCTGCGCGCGGCCAAGGTGCCGGTGACGCTAAAAGAGTACCTGGTGCTGATGGAGGCGCTGCAGGCGGATCTCGCCGGCCGGCAGGTGGAGACGTTCTATTATCTTTCGAGGGCGTGCCTCGTGAAGGACGAGCGCCATCTCGATCGCTTTGACCGGGTGTTCGCCCACGTGTTTCGCGGCCTCGACAGCGTGGGCGGCGACGGGCTGCGGGTCGACATTCCGCAAGACTGGTTGCGGGCGGTTTCGCAATTGTATCTGTCCGACGAGGAACGCGCGAAGATCGAGGCGCTCGGCGATTGGACCAAAATCATGGAAGAGCTGCAGAAGCGGATGGCCGAGCAGGAGGGGCGGCACCAGGGCGGCAACAAGTGGATCGGAACCGGAGGCACCTCACCGTTCGGGGCCTACGGGTACAATCCGGCCGGGGTGCGGATCGGACAAAAGGAAAGCCGGCATCGCCGGGCGATCAAGGTCTGGGATAAGCGCGAATTCAAGGATCTCGACGAAACCCAGGAAATAGGCACCCGCAATATCAAGGTCGCGCTGCGGCGGCTCAGGCAGTTCGCCCGCAAGGGGGCTGCCGAAGAGCTCGATCTCGACGGGACAATCCGGGGCACAGCCCACAAGGGCTATCTCGATATCCAGTTGCGGCCCGAACGGCGCAATACCGTGAAGGTGCTGATGTTCTTCGATATCGGCGGGTCGATGGACGATCATGTGCGGCTTGCGCAGGAGCTGTTTGCGGCCTCGCGCGCGGAATTCAAGCATCTCGAACATTATTACTTTCACAATTGTCTTTATGAGTTTGTGTGGAAGGAAAATGTCCGGCGCTGGACCGAGCGCACTCCGACGCTCGACGTGCTCCACACCTATGGGGCGGACTACAAGGTGATCTTCGTCGGCGATGCCGCCATGAGCCCGTATGAAATCTCCATGCCGGGCGGCAGCGTCGAGCACGTGAACGACGAATCGGGCGCCGTGTGGATGAAGCGGGTGACCGATCTCTATCCGCATGCCGTGTGGCTCAACCCCTCGCCGCCCGAATATTGGGACTGGACCCATTCGGTCAAAATGATGCGCGAGCTGATGGGGGGGCGCATGTTCCCGCTGACGCTCGAAGGGCTTGATGGCGCCATGCGCGAGTTGATGCGCTAGAGCTGATTGCATGCAGAGTTGTTAAGCCTCGTCAACAAACGTGATCGGGAGGATTACGTTTGCGATTGACCCCAACGGGCACGGGCGCAACAGTCTTTCAAATTAGATTCGGGACCACCATGAAACGCTTGATCATCGCACTAACGGGAACGCTGGTCTGTTTGGGCGTGGCGGGATGCTCGAATTCGCCGCTGCCGAGCCTGACCACGGGCTCGCTGTTTGGGTCGAAGCCCGATGCGAAGGCTGTGGCCGCACCGCCGCGCAACGATCCGACGTCGCGGGCGATGCAAGTCGGCCGGGTCGCTGCCAAGGCTCAGAGGTGTGGGTTCAACCTCGATACCGCGAAGCTCAAATCGAATTTCATGGCGTCCGAAGGGGCGCAGGGCGGGACGGACGTCGCCGAGCTCGGCAAGGTCGATCAGGTGTATACCGGCACGTTCAACGGTACGCTGAGGGCTGCGACCGCAGACGAGGCGTATTGCTCGGAAGCGCGTACAGCCCACATCAAAGCCGATCTCACACGGCATCTGGCCGGTGATTATTCGCCCGGGACGGCGTTCAAAGATGCGGACGCAGAGGGCGACGGCGGGGTCCTGTCGGGCATCTTCGACGGGTCGAGCAGCGCGAGCTACAAGTCTCCGACCCTTCCCACCGACAATCGCTAACAGGCGCAGGATTTTGGCGGGCGAGGTTAACGTGCCGCAACTGGTCGGACTTGAGTTCCTCTTGAAGCTTGGCAGCGGGTTAGCGCTGCTGGCCGCGCCGCTCACGTTGATCAAGCTGCTGGGACTGGCTCCTGCCGGGTCGGCGTTCTGGCCGCGGCTGCTCGGGGCCGTGCTGGTCGGATTGGCGATCGCGACGTATATGGATGCAAGCGCCCGTCTGGGTCACGGATTGGGACTTGCCGGTTCCATGGTGATTAACTTTACCGTCAGTCTGGCGCTTGGGGCTGGCCTCATCATGGGGCAGGGTGCGCCGACGTGGCGTGGCCGCATTGTTGTTGGGGGCGCTGCCGCGGCACTGTTCTTGCTTGCGTTAATTGAAATAGCCTACATCTAGGTTCAATAAATCTCCGTAACTGCCTACGTGGCCGTTTATTTCTGTACTGTTATCATGCAATCGGCGGACGACATTCCGCCGCGTTTCGCTATCGTGCGGAGACTTTTTTGTTGCAACGATTTCGAAATGGCTGGAGGGCACTGTCCGGTCATGCAGAGAATTGACATCTTGCCGAGTTCCGCCGGAGTACCTCCAGGTTTTGTCCTGGAGCTGGTCTCTACGCGAGCGCAATTCGATGCTCTGGAAGCCGATTGGAACGACCTTTTCGCCCGTGCCGGCTTGTCGTGCCAGGTGTTCCAGACGTTCAATTGGAATTGGCACTGGGCCAATCATTTTCTGTGCGAGACGTCTGGCTCGCCCCGACTCGCGATCGTTACTGGCCGCATTGACGGGCGGCTCGCCATGGTCTGGCCGATGGCCGTCGATGCCGGCAGCCGGTTGCGCTCGCTTGCGTGGATGGGTGAGCCGGTGAGCCAGTATGGCGATGTGCTGGTCGAGGACGGCCCGCACAGGCCTGCCATGCTGCGGGCGGGGTGGGAGTTTCTCGGGCGTCGCGTAAAGCCAGACATTGCACGTCTTGCCAAGACGCGCGCGGATGCCGCTGTTGCGCCGTTTCTGGCGGAGTTGCGCGCGATTTCGACCGCCGAACTCGCGGCGCCGTTTCTCGATCTCAAGAGCGCTCCGACCTATGAGGCTTACGCCGAGCGCTATTCGATGAAAGCGCGCAAGAACCGGAGAAGGCAATTCCGGCGGCTCGAGGAAGACGGCCCGGTTTGCATGCGGATGCTCGAGCCGGGTCCCGAGGCGTGTCGCCTGATGGGCGAAATTTTTGCCATGAAACAGGCATGGCTCGACAAGAAGGCCTTGATTTCGAGCGCGCTCGGCGATGCGCGAACGCTCGCCTTTTTCGAGGCCGTGACCGCAACGGGGGAGCGTTCCCCCGGCACGCGGCTGACGGCGCTGATGTGCGGTGACGTGCTGGCTGCGGCGAGCGTGGGGTTTGTGTGCTGCGACCGGGCTGCAATTCATATCATCACCTATGGACCAGCATTTGAGAAGGCGGGTGCGGGGGCCTTGATGCTCGAACGTACAATCGCCGCCAACTTGCAGGCGGGCGTGGGCGTGTTCGATCTGCTGGCGCCAGCGAACACCTACAAGAAAGAATGGGCGGATGGCGTGGTCGAGGTGAACGATTTCGCGGTGCCTTTCAGTCTGGCGGGCCGAGCCTATATTCGGGGCTATCTGGAATTCTTACGGCCCAATTTGCGGGCAGCGATGCTTGCCATGCCGTTGCCGGCGCGGCGGGCGATCAAGTCTGCGGTTGCGATGACCAAAGCCAAGCTCGGCCGTGCGTGATCCTGGATTTTGGAAAACTCAATTGGAATCGTAAAACGGTATTGAGCAAGTTGTAAATTATTGTTTTTGCGAATTATTCTCGTTTTCAACGAAAGCAAGAACGCTTCAATCCCAAACGATCAGGCTCTATCGGCTCAAACACATGCTGGGCCGCCGATCGCGGGCGGCGGGGGCGCAAATCCAGGTGCAAAACGGGTGGGCGGATAGGAGAGATCAAGACCGGAACGGGTCGTCATCCGGGCCTTCTGCAGGGAAGCGCCCGCAAATGTCACGGCTCGGTTAGGTGATTACCTATCTAGGTCATTGGAAATATTGGCTGGGGTGTGAGGCTTCGAACATCGGAATGGCGGAATCAAAAGACGAAAGCACGTTGAGAGCTTGTATTAAATCAATGAGTGCCGAGCCCTTGGCCGAGCGATACAAGTAAGCCGTCGTTCGCAGGCGCGATCGGGGGGCTGCTACACTGGGGTGCGCGGCGATGCCGGACAAGTTGATCGGGATCAGCGAAAACAAGGCCGTGGTACCGATGAAAATGAGGCCGCCTTCACCGGAATCCGCAGCGAGAGCGGGAACGGACTTCGGCGTTGCCGCCAACGCCGGGTAGAACATGGCAAGGCTCACCGCCATGATGTCGAACGCCGTGAGCATCAAGAACTACGCGAAGCCTCACGCGTCTTGGCACATCCGTCGACGGGCACCAGCAGCAATCAACCCGGCGCTGGTGCGCTCGACGAACAGCTCGCGTTCGAATTCTGCGAACTCAGCGCGTGGCAGGCGATGGCGGTGAAATTCTAGCGCGGCGCGTCATCGGGCCGCCTCGGGCGCGGCGGCTTCGCCCGATACGCCCTCCAGCGGCCCGCCGTCGGTGTGCTGGCGGCGGTCGATTTCATAGCCGCCCGCCCCGCCATATTCGCCCGATGTCTGCCGCAGCACCCGCGTCCCCGGCGCGACGCCGGGGCCCGAAAGCCGCCCGCCCGCCACCAGGGCGCCGCGCGCGACGCGCGAAACGGTGAGGACCGTTCCCTGTATCGACCCTTCGCCCGAAAACGCAGGCCCCCTGTGGAAGCGTACCGCCGCCAGGCCTGCGTGGCCGCTCACCTTGTTGGCGCGAACCTTGATTTCGAAGGGCGCATCGCCGCCGTTGCCGACGCGCACGCTGGCGGTGTCGGGGATATTCGCCAGATCCGGGGTTTTCAATGGTGTTGCGCTCGACCGCCACATCGTGCAGCGTGACCATGGCGGCGTCGACCTGGTCGACGACAGCGATGCCGTCCCTCTGGATGTCCCTGATCCTGTTATTAGCCACACCGACATGGGAGGCGTGGCCGACGCGCACGCCCCATACCCCGGACTTCTCGATGTCGTTGCCCAGCACCTGTGCGCCCACGACTTCGCCGCATTGCCGCTTCGCGCTGCACAGCCCGTCGATGTCGATGCTCACAACCCGGACGTCCCTGACCTCGTTGTTGATAAATTTGATGTCGCCCGCGGAGCGGAACGTGCCCGCAGCGGTCGCGCGGCCGTTGGCCTGAATGCCGAAGTTCAGCGTCCCCGATCCGTCGCAGTCGTTGTTCTGCGCGAGCACGTCGCGCGTCCCGTCCCACACGCCAAAGCAGGCGCCGCCGCCCTGCAGGGCGGAGAAAGACGAGGATTTCACCACGATATGGGCGGAATCTCCCAGCATGCCGACCCCGCCCGACTGAGGTACGGAATCCGAGCCGACGAATTTGACGCGCTCCACGTTCAAGCCCGTCACATTATAGAAAAACGCCAGCCAGACCACGCGTTTGTCGCTGACCCCCGCCCTATCGATCGACATGTCGTGAACGGAAATGTCGGTGTTGCCGGCCTTGAAATCGGCGTTGGAGATAACCGTCTTGTTGAACGCGGTGTATTCTGTCCGGTTGGCGACATTTTTCAGTTCGGGATTGGCCGCCATGTCCTGCTTCATTTTGATGACGACGCAAAATTTGGCGGCGCCATAGAGTTCGGTATGGGAGGGCAGAGCGAGCGCGCGCGCCAGCAGATACGTGCCGCAAGGCAGTTCGAGATTCACCCTCCCGTGCCCAGCATCGCCGTCAGGCCCTGCCAACTGTCCGCCGCGCCGCCGGGATCGACGCGCGCGTCTTGGCTCGCGTTCACCGCCCGCAGGTTCGCCCCGTCCCTGGCTGTCGCCGTTGTGGCCGCTGAGATCGCGCCGCACGTGACAAGCGCGTGCGTGACCATCGGTAAAGGCGCGCGGCATCTGTGTCCCAAACTCTGCGTCATGGCGAATTGTCCACCTGAGGTGGCGCGCTCTTGCGCCGCCAGATCTTGGTATGCGCCGCCTCGAACGCGGGATCGTGATTGTCGGTCGTATTTGGCGCCTGGATTTCGATATATCGGCCCCCGGCCTCTGTGCCCTTGTCCATGATGGACTGGAAATCGGCCATAGTCTTGCAAGGCGCAAGGACAAAAGGTGGATAGACGCAGCCCGAGCCGCCGCGCGGCCCGAGAAAGCCGTTCATCTGCCAGCCTACGCGCGCGCCGCGCCCACCCGCCTGCGCAATCTCCGGCGGCAGGACGAACTGCGACAGCGCATTCCACTGCACCATCGCCCTGTGGCCATAGGCGGCAACGGTGTTCTCCAGGATGCGTTGGGTAAGCGGGTCCGGTTTGGTCGCGCGGCGGTCGCCGCCGGGGAGCCCGTTGCGATGGATGATCTGCAACGACAATATCTTGTCTGGAAACGCCACGTCGGTCGCCTCGCTCAGCGCCGCCCAGGCCTTCATCATTTTATCGGGCGTGAACTCCGCCATTGCCCATACTGCGGCGGCGTCGGACTGCCGACAGGGGCCGTCGTCGGGCGCGGTGGTGTCGAGTTGCAATTCGGAACTATTGAGGTTGATGCCGCTCAATTTCACAACCGTGACGGCCTGATAGGCCGTTCCGGGATGGCCGGGCACCGTGAGTTCATGCAGATGACGCGACAGCGCCGACATCATCGCTGCGTATTCATGCAGATAGGCGGCGCTCCACGGCAACGGGAGCACGATGTCCGCGCACGCCATTCCGCGCGCATTCCTGTTGAAGTGAAAACCGGCGTAGGGAACGTCGTGGCTGGCGTCGAACAGCCAAGGGGGCGAGAAGATGCCCGCGCTGACGCCGATCGACAGCTTTTTGTGCAATGCGAGCGTCGTTTTCGCCCATCGGTCCAAGTGCGACCAATCGAATTCGCCCGGCCGCGGCTCGAGGGCACTCCATTCCATTTCCATGGCGGCGCCATCGACATAGGGCTTTGACAGCGCCACAGCATAGAAATCGTCGAACGTCGGCAATGCGATGTGGTTCATGAAGACGTAGAACCCCAACGGCTCGTCGCCGCCCGCCGGCCGCGCCGGCGTGGCCATGGCCAGCAAGCCCGCCAGCAGAATTGAGAGGGATCGGAACATGTTCACGCCGTTCAACTCCATTTTCGAACGGCGCAACCGCTCCGGGGGTCGCCTAGTCTATTCGTCGAACACCATGAGCGCCGTTGGCGCGACATAGACGCTGAAATGGAGTGCCCCGTTCGTGGCGCACGTTGCAGGGTTGCTATTGTCACATAGCCATCGATGGGATCAAGCACGCGATCGTCCTGTGTCCTACTGGTATGCATCGACATTGATGATTCTTTCGAGCTGTGAAACAGCCGTAAAACGCCGTCTCGCTCGGTCGCGGCGATGAATGATGGAGGTCGTAGCTCATTCACAAGCCTCGCAGTCGATGATCCTCGGCGGGCCAACTTCCCTGTGCCTTAGACATCATCTACGGTCACCCTCACAAGAAGCGTGACCTGCCCCGGTAATTTCGGACCAATCATTTCTTGAGAGACTGCCCTCCTGAACTAGGCACGTCGGTCTTCCTCATTCCGGGCAGCAGTGTGAAGAACAGTGAAGAGCGGCTCGTGGTCCTGAACCGGATCGCGCGTTCGGTTGTTGAAGGGCGACGCGGTGTCGACGCCACTCACGTGTTCACGTATCGCGGCCGGCCGATCGGCTAAATGCTAAACTCGGGATGGCGCAAGGCGCGGGATACGGCAGAACTTCCTCAACTTCACGTGCACGACCTCAAACACACCTTCGGTCGACGCTTGCGGGCTGCCGGTGTCAGCTTCGAAGACCGTCAAGATTTGCTCGGTCATCGGTCCGGTCGCATCACGACTCACTACTCCGCGGTTGAACTTGGCCGACTCATCGAGGCTGCGGAGAGTGTGTGTGATCAGAACGGAACGCGACCAGAATTGGTGGTGATGCGGGGGGCACTTCAGAGCGACTCCCGCAAAAGTCTCAATTTGTTCCAGGCGCATTTCAGCTAAGTGATTGGAAATATTGGCTGGGGTGCGAGGATTCGAACCTCGGAATGGCGGAATCAAAATCCGCTGCCTTACCACTTGGCGACACCCCAACACGCGTCCGGGGGCTCTTGCCTTCGGCGACGTGGGGCGCACCATAGTCACTCACGCTCGCGGCTGCAACGGGGCTTGTAATGGGTATATGAGCACCGGGGAAAACGGGACCCCGAAGCCAGCACGCGGGCTCCCTTGCCGGCATCGATGCGCGTGGTGGGGAAAACGTCTTGCAACGGGCGAAGCGTTGCGGCAATACAGCACGCTTAATCCAAAAGTCTAACTCTCCAGCTTCGCTCCAGGATCCAACTTCCGATGAACAAACGCCTGCTGATTACCCGTCGCCTGCCAGACGCCGTCGAAGCGCGGGCACGGGCCACCTATGACGTGGTCCAGCATGCGGACGACCGTCAGATGGGCATGGACGAGGTTCTGGCGACCGCCAAGACCGTCGACGCGCTGCTGATCACGCTCAACGAAAAATTCCGCGCCGATGTGATCGCGAAGGTGCCCGAGAACATCAAGATCATCTCGACCTATTCGATCGGCTTCGACCACATCGACGTGCCCGCTTGCAAGGCCCGCGGCATCCAGGCTGGCAACGCGCCGCACGGGGTCACGGTCGCCACCGCCGAGATCGCGATGCTGCTGCTGCTCGGGGCCGCGCGGCGGGCATCCGAAGGCGAGCAGATGATCCGGGCGCGCGCGTGGCCCGGCTGGGCGCCGCTGCAACTCGTCGGGCGGCGTCTCGACGGGAAGAAGCTCGGCATCTACGGCTTCGGCAAGATCGGGCAGGCGCTGGCGCAGAGGGCGCGCGGTTTCGACATGGAAATCCATTATTACGACATCTACCGGCAGCCGCCGGAAAAGGAAAAAGGCGCGATCTATCACGAGAGCCTCAATAGCTTGCTTGGTGTTTCCGAGTTCTTCTCGATCAATGCGCCCTCTACGCCCGAGACGCGCTATTTCTTCAATCAGGCGACCATCGAAAAGCTGCCGCACGGCGCGATCGTCGTGAATACGGCGCGTGGCGATCTCGTCAATGACGCCGACATGATCGCGGCGTTAAAGTCGGGCCGGCTTGGCTATGCGGGCCTCGATGTGTTCGCTGGCGAGCCCAAAATCAACGAGGGGTACTACGACCTGCCCAACACATTCCTGTTTCCCCACCTGGGGTCGGCCGCGATCGAGGCCCGCAACCAGATGGGCTTTGAGGCGCTCGACAACATCGATGCGGCGTTTGCCGGCAAGGACATGCCGTTCAAGCTGACGTAGGTTCCAGACCGGCTGGCTGCAGGATCTTCGAGTTCGTCTTGGGGGTCTTTCGCGCCGCAACGGCCCTTCTGCCCCCCGCAGGAGGGCCGTTTGCGTTCACGGACGCTTCGCCCGGGGCGAGGTTTTCCAGTCGCCCGAGGGTATCACGGGGCCGCGGATCGGGCCTTGGCCGACGAGCAGGTATAGCCAAGCGTCAATGGGTGCGGCGGATGTGACATGCGTGACCGGACGCAGGACGCGAACGTAGTCATCGTCCGGCGTGCCGGTCGCTGCTTCGAACGCGTCGAGCCAGGCGAGCGTAGGGGCTGGGGTCGACAGGCGAAAAAGATGGCCGATGACTTCGCCCGGCTCGTCGATCAGGCCGGGATACCAGCCGAATTCGCTGAGCAGGATCAGGCGTCCGGCGGCGCGGGCGGTGCCCAGATGCTCGGCCTCCGCTGCCAGGCGGGCCCGCTGCGGCGTGCCGAGGATGCCTGTTACGTCGGGTCGCAGCGTGCCGTAGACGAAGAGGTGCTGGGTGGGCTGCATCGACACCCTCGCTATTTGACGCCGAGCTTCTTCTGCAGGCTGGAGGATGAGGTCGTGTACTGAAAGATCACCTTCTTGCCGGGGGTCACCAATTTCTGGGCGGCCTGCGCCATGAGCGCCACCTCGTGGAAACCGGACAAGATCAGCTTCAGCTTGCCGGGGTAGGTATTGATATCGCCGACGGCGTAGATGCCGGGTTCGTTGGTTTCAAAGGTCGCGGTGTCGACCTTGATCAGATTTTCTTCAAGGTTGATGCCCCAGTTGGCGATCGGCCCTAGCTTCATCGTAAGTCCGAAGAACGGCATCATGCGGTCGATCTTCAGCTGTTCGGTCGCGGCGCCGGTCTGGATCGTGACGCCCGACAGCTGTCCGTCCTGGCCTTCGAGCGCGGTCACCTGGCCGATTTTCAGCGCGACTTTGCCGTCCGCTACCAGCGCGCGCATCTGTTCGACAGAGTGCGGCGCACCGCGAAACTCGTCGCGGCGATGGAGCAGCGTCACCGAATTGGCGATGGGCTGGAGATTGAGCGTCCAGTCGAGCGCGCTGTCGCCGCCGCCAACGATCAGCACATCGTGGCTGCGGAATTCTTCCATGCGGCGTATCGAATAGAACACCGATTTGCCTTCGTAGGCTTCAATGCCGGCGAGCGGGGGGCGCTTGGGTGTGAACGAACCGCCGCCGGCTGCAACCACCACGGTCTTGGTGATGAACGTCTTGCCGGCATCGGTTTCAAGTTGGAACCGGAGGTCGGGCAGACGCTTCAAGCTGTCGATCCGTTCGCCCAGGTGGAACGTCGCGCCGAACGGCTTGATTTGTTCCATCAGCCGGTCGGTCAACTCCTGGCCCGTCACGACGGGGAGTGCGGGAATGTCGTAGATCGGTTTTTCGGGATAGAGTTCGGAGCATTGGCCGCCCGGTTTGCCGAGGATGTCGACGACGTGCGCCTTGATATCGACGAGGCCCAGTTCAAACACCGCAAACAGGCCTACCGGACCCGCGCCGATGATGACGCAATCGGTCTCAATGGGTGCGCTTGCGCCATTGGCAAATTGGTTGACGGTCATAGGTGCTCCTCGCCTGCGGATCAGAACTGCTTGCCGGGCACGCGCAGGATCAGTCCGTCGAGGTCTGATACGACCTTGATCTGGCAGCAGAGCCGGCTTTCGGGGCGCACGTCGAAGGCGAAGTCCAGCATGTCTTCTTCCATGGGCGCGGCCTTGCCAGTCTTTTCGGCCCAGCCGGGGTCGACATAGACATGGCACGTCGCGCAGGCGCATGCGCCGCCGCATTCGGCTTCAATGCCGGGTACGCGGTTGAGGCGGGCCGCTTCCATGACCGTCACGCCGGGGTTTGCTTCGACGACCTGCTGGCTTCCATCGGGTTGAATGAACGTGATCTTGGCCATGGCAGGCGGTGCTCCTTCGCGCTGGATTGTCGTTGAAGGGCGCACGTTGGACGCGGCCCGGACGGCAGCCAATAGCGCTCTTCCCTGGCTACGTCCAGGAACAGGCGTGCGTTACGGGCGCACGCAGCCGACCATGTTTCGAAGATGATGACTTGCGTCAGGCGAGGTCCAGGCGCGCCAGTTCAGCCAGTAGTGCGTCGATGGCCAAACTCAGCCCTGCGCAAACGGCTCCATGATCGTGGGGGTGCGCCTTTTCTGCGGCGGCACACAGTTGCGCCAGCCGATTGGCGCCGACCGCGAGCGCCGAGCCCTTCAGCGTGTGGGCTGCCATGTGCCATTCCTTGGGTGTTTTGGCGTGCGAGAGGTCGGACAGGCGGCTGGGTAATTCGGCCGTGAAAAGCCCGAGGATTTCGCGCTCGATGTCGGTACAGCCGGCGGTGTAGCGGCGCAGGTGGGCAAGGTCAAAAATGGCGGCGGCGGGCGATGGCGCGGGGCGGATCTCAGCGTCCAACGGGAACGCTGCGTACGATTCCAGTTGATAAGCTGCGTCCATGGACACGATCGCGGACCTCCCCAAGCTGATCGTCAGCGTGCCCGAAAACCGCTAAGTCGTTGTAAATTACGGCGCTAAGCCTCGATCTTCGTTGTTAAGGTTTGATTTAACGATTGTGAAGCTGGTGGGGTTAATGAACCTTGGTTTTGCCCAAAAAGGCACGTATCGCCGCTCGACGGGTGTGCGTACTGTCAAATGGCAAGTTGTAAAACCTTCATTTTGTGCTGAAACCGGGGGTGGACTTGCGATAGAGTTTGCAAGGTACACGGGTTGGAAGTGCGCTTTTCGCGAGGATGTCGGACGGGGTTATGGCTCAAGACATTAAAACCCTAGGCGGGGCGGCGCTGGCGGTCGACGCCGGCGGCGCTGGTCCCGATTTCGGCATCCTTCGAACCGATGCAACTCTGCCCCCCAAGAATATGCCCGCATCCGCTCAAGGTTCGGATTCTTCAGGTTCGGGGGCCGTGCCGCCGCCGTTGCCGCTGCAACGTTCGCCTGGAAGTCACGATTATTCCGACAGTCAAGGTGTCGACGATCATAGTGGCGATGGCCAAACGGGTGGGGCGCCCGAAACCGAGGCGGCCCGCAGGCTTGCGCGCCGCCGTCCGGCTGGGCCGCCCCGGCAACGGATAGCCGCCAACGACGATGCCCCGACCATCGGCGGACTGATTTTCGCGCTCGAACAGAAGCCGACCAACACGCCCTTCATCTACGCCGGCATTTTCTCTGCGCTTTGGGGCATCCTCGGTGGCGGCGTCGCCGGACTCAGCGTCTATACCGAGCTTGGCAAAGGCGTGCCGCTCATCACGCTGGTGACCTCACCGACGCTGTTCCTCACGGTCGCCTCTATCGGTCTGCCGATCGGCGTCATCTGGTTCCTGGCGCTGCTCGCGTGGCGTGCCGAAGAGCTGCGGCTGCGCTCCTCCACCATGACGGAGGTTGCCGTCCGGCTCGCCGAGCCCGACCGCATGGCCGAACAGTCCATCACCTCGCTCGGCCAGAATGTGCGCCGGCAGGTTTCGTTCATGAATGATGCCGTGTCGCGGGCGCTTGGCCGCGCGGGCGAACTCGAAGCGCTCGTCCACAGCGAAGTTGCCGCGCTCGAGCGCTCTTATGAAGAAAATGAGACCCGCATCCGCGGCCTGATCCAGGAGTTGTCGGGCGAGCGCCATGCCTTGCTCAACACCTCAGAACGGGTTGCGGTCACGCTGCGCACGCTCGGGTCGGAAGTTCCGGGCCTGATCGACAAGCTGTCGGAACAGCAGATCAAGCTCAGCGAAATCATCGAAGGCGCCGGTGCCAACCTCAATGCGCTGGAAGTGGCCATGAGCCAGAGCGCGGGCCAGCTCGAAACCTCGCTCGGCTCGCGCACCCAGCATCTCCAGAACGTACTGGAAGACTATTCGTCCCGCATCGATGTTTCGCTCAGCACCGGCACCGAAGGTCTGCAACGGCATCTGACCGAGCGGGCAGAGCAGATGCAAGCCGTGCTCGAAGGCTATACCGGCGCGCTCGCGGCTGCGCTGTCGGACCGGACCGACAACCTGCAGGCGGTGTTCGAGGAATATACGCGCGCGCTCGATACGACGCTCGCCAATCGCGCGCAGGCGCTCGACGTCCAGCTGGTCGAGCGGACCGCGTCGCTGGATGCGGCGTTCTCCCAGCGGCTCCAGCTGTTCGACGAGTCGATCCAGCGGTCGGCGCTCGCCATCGACGGTGCGGTCGGTGAACGCTCGGCCGCGCTGACCGATGCGCTCGACCGCCACGCCAGGACCTTCAAGGACACGGTCTCGCGGCAGGCGAGCGAACTGGACGAGAGCCTGATGCAAGGCATCAACGCGGTGCGTCGCTCGAGCGAGAACATCACGCGGCAATCGCTCAAGGCGATCGAAGGACTGGCTGGCCAGTCGGACCTGTTGCGCAACGTGTCGGAAAATCTACTCGGCCAGATCAACACCGTGACCAACCGGTTCGAGAACCAGGGCACGCAGATCATGAAGGCGGCCAGTGCGCTTGAGACCGTCAACTACAAGATCGACACCACGTTGAAGACGCGGCATTCCGAGCTGGCGCAGACGCTCAACCAGATTTCGGGCTCGGCTGACGAGTTCGGCAAGGTCATCGGCCAGTACTCGACGACGATCGAAGGCACGATCGGGGAGGCTGAACGGCGGGCCCGGTTGGCAGCTGAAGAGCTGCAGGCGGGAACCGAGTTGCGGTCGCGTGCGGCGCTCGCGGAAATCGAGCACCTCAAATCGCATACGGCGAGCGAGAGCGAACGCGCGCTCGAAGATCTGCGGCGGCGGTTCTCGACGGCCAGCGGCGACGTTCAGCAGCAGCTCGGCTCACTCAGCGAACAGGTCAATGTCGCAACGCAGGACGCGCGCGCTCGCTCGGCGCAGGTGGCGGCAGAACTTGCCCAGGAACAGGCGCGGCTGCGTGCCGAACTCGACCGGCTGCCGGATGCGACGCGGGAATCGACGCAGGCGATGCGGCGGTCGCTGCAGGATCAGCTTGCCGCTCTCGACAAGCTCAATCAGCTGAGCAACCGCCATCAGCAGATGCGCGACGTCTCGCCACCTATTGGTGCAACTGCCGGGTCGTCGGCCTCTGCGGGCGGCTCGCTTGCCGCCTCCTATGCCGCCGGGGTGCCGCGTGGGCCAGAGCCGCAGCGCGCGCTGAGTTCGCTGGCGCAACTGGCTACTGCTGAACCTCAAGGCGGGCGTGCCCGGCCAGCGGGCGGCGATGAAGGCTGGTCGTTTGGCGATTTGTTGGCGCGGGCGTCTAAGGAAGAAGATGCGCATGCGGCCGGGCGGCCCCAGCCGTTCTCGCTCAATGTGGGCGTCATCGCGCGGGCGCTCGATCCTGCTACGGCGGAAGCGCTGTGGGCCCGGCTGCGCGCCGGCCAGCGCGGCATCCTCGTCCCCAGCATGTATCAGCCCGAAGGCCGCGTCGCCTTCGAAGAGATCAGCCGCCGCACCAAGACCGATCCGGAGCTGCAAGCGACCATCGGGCGCTATCTCGCCGACTTCGAGCGCATTCTGAAAGAGGCCGAGGTGCGCGATCCGAGCGGGAGGATGCTGCAGCAGCACCTCGTTTCGGATACCGGGCGCGTCTATCTGTTCCTTGCGCATGCGAGCGGGCGCCTTGCCTGACAGGGCAGGCACGCTCCGCCAGGGGGTCGTCATCAGCTGGCGGTTCGAGGCGTGGCCACTCGCGGAGGCGTTCGTCATCTCGCGCGGGGCGAAGTCGGAAGCCGTGGTTTGCGTCGTCGAGGTCTGCGACGGCCAGACCACAGGACGCGGCGAGTCCGTTCCTTATGCGCGTTACGGCGAGACTGCCGCCACTGTGGACGAGCAATTGGCGCGCGCCCGCGATAGCTTGCGCAGCTTCGATCCGCACGGGGCCCGGATGGCGCTGCAGTCGCTGTTGCCGGGCGGGGCTGCCCGCAATGGGCTCGACTGCGCGCTGTGGGAGCTGGAGGCCAAGACCCTCGGCACGTGCGTGTACGACCTGCTCGGTGTGACGCCGCAGCCGGTCTTGACCGCCTATACCTTGAGCCTCGATGCGCCCAACGCGATGGCGGCCAAAGCCAAATCCGTCCCGCACCTGCCGCTTTTGAAATTGAAGCTCGGCGGGGCTGGCGACGACATCAGGTTGCGTGCCGTGCGTGCGGCGCGGCCCGATGCGCGGCTCATTGCGGACGCCAACGAGGCGTGGACCGCCGACGCATTGGCTGGGCTGCTGGCGGCAGCGCTTGAAACCGGCGTTGAGGCCGTCGAGCAGCCGCTGCCTGCTCAAGACGACGGTGCGCTCGCAGGGCGTCCACGGGGTGTGCTCGTGTGCGCGGATGAAAGTCTGCATACGCGGGCGGATCTGCCGCGCCTTGCGCAGCGCTATGACGCAATCAACGTCAAGCTCGACAAGGCGGGTGGGCTCACTGAAGCCTTGGAACTCGTGACGGCTGCGCGCGGATTGGGACTGGAGATCATGGCCGGCTGCATGGTGGCGACGTCGCTCGCCATGGCGCCGGCGCTGATGCTGGCGCGCCACGCGCGCTGGGTCGATCTCGATGGCCCACTGCTGCTCGCGCGCGACCGGCTGCCAGGGCTGATCATCGAGAACGGCATCATCGCTCCGCCGCCGCCCGGACTGTGGGGCTCGTGTTCTCTCGCTTGAAATAGACTTGCGGAAGGACTCTCGGTCCCTGTTTTGTCGTGCTTCTTTTTGAGGAAAACCGCTCCACACTTTTCCTCAGAAGCCCTCTAAGCTTTACCCAACAGCGGGCGGCGGTCCCAGGTCTTGTCGATGTAAATCGCGGCGGCGAGCCCTGCGCCTGCAAGGGCCGACATCACGAGGAAGGTTTTTCCGGCGAGGTGGGGATAGAGGTAGCCCGCCAGCAATGTTGCGGTGCCGTTGATCAATCCGCTGCCGATGGCGGAATAGAGGGCTTGGGCCGTGCCCGAGCCGCGGGTCGGCACCGCTTTCGCGATGAAATGGATCGCGCCGACGTGGGCTGCCCCGTAACTCAGCGCATGAAGGATCTGCAACGCGATGACCATGGCGAAGGGCGGATCGATGCTCATGCCGCCCCAGCGGATGACGGCCGCAACCCCGCCTGCCATCATCAACTTGACCGCGCCGAATCGCGCGATCAGCGCGCCGGAATACGCCAGAAGCGCCATTTCGGCAAAGATCGACATCGCCCACAGCGCGCCGAAGGCCGTGCCCGAAATCCCCAGCGATTTCAAGTGCAGAGCGCCAAACGTGTAGAAGGTTGCGTGAGAGCCAAGGATAGCGCCGATCGCGAACAAGAACAGCAGAAACATAGGCTTTGTGCAGAGTTCACGTAACAGTCCCGTTTCCGCTCCAGGCCTGACTTCGGCTTCGCTCAAGGGGGCATCCTTGGGCGCGGGTTTGGGCAGCATCAGCGCTGCGCCTGCCGTCAGCAGCGAAGCTGCGATCAGCACCGTGCTCAAGATGCTCGGGCCTGAAACATCGACCAGGGTGCCCGACAGCACCGTTGTCGCGAGGAATGTCAACGACCCCCACAGCCGCATGCGGCCGTAGTCGTGTCCGGCGCTGCGGACACCGGCCACTGCAATTGTTTCGGTCAACGGCATGATGGTGGCGATGGCAATGGCGAAGGGGACCGACGCCAGCAGGATCGGCCAGAAGCTCGCACCTTGCGCGATGGCCAGCGCGAGCGCGGCACTCGCAATGGACAGCCCGACGATGGTCGCGCGATGGTTGTGGCGGGCGTCCGCCCAGGCGGCCATCAGGGGCGTCAACAGAGTGCGCGCGAAAATCGGCACGGCCGTAATGATCGCGATCTCTTCCGGGGTGAGGCCGCGCCAATTGAGCCAGACTGGGAAATACGTCGTGTGGATGCCGTAGATCAGGAACAACGCGCTGAAATAGAGCGCCATGCGGGCGGCAAACCAGTCGCTCGGCAAGTGGCGATTGTGGGTGGCCTTCGCCGCAACCGGGCGGACGGGCGTTTCGGTCATGGAGCGAAAATATCCTGGGAAGCGTATTGGCTGGCAAGCATTTCACGCAACGTGACGCAAATGCAGAAAAACCGGCCCGGGCGAACCGGACCGGCTTTCGTACTGGTCCGCGCCCCCCGGCAGTGGACCTGTCTTCCCCCGAAGACGATGTATTCGGTATGCACGGGCTGGCCGGGCGCTGCAAGTTTTCTGGGCATCTTCAGACCACAAGCCGCTAACGCCGGTGCAAGGGGGCCACACGGCTGGATAGTGCGCCTTCGTGACATGAACGTCAGGCGGGTGGTTCGTGGCGGCGGATCGCGTAGAGGTGGTCGAGTGGACCCGCGCCGTGGCCGATTTGCAGCGCCTCGCCGGCGTCGATTGCGTTCCAGACGTAGCGTTTTGCGCGCGTGACGGCCGTGGGTAGCGGCACGCCTAGCGCGAGCAGGGCTGTAATCGCCGCAGACAGTGTGCAGCCGGTGCCGTGGGTGTTTTTGGCCGTGAGGCGCGGCAAGCTCAAAGCGTGCGCTGTGCCGGCTTCCAGTAGAATGTCGATGGCAGCGTCGCCCTCGCCGTGGCCGCCCTTGATCAGCACATTGGCGGCGCCGAACCGATGCTGAAGCGTGCGAGCCTGGGCTTCCATTCCGGCGCTGTCGCGGGCGAGCGGTTCGTCCAACAGGCGGGCAGCCTCATGGAGATTGGGGGTGATCAAATGCGCGAGCGGGATCAGCTGGGTCTGCACGGCCTCGATCGCATCGTCGTCCAGAAGCGCGTCGCCGCTGGTTGCGACCATCACGGGGTCGACCACCAGCGGGTGCAAGTTGTGACGGCGGAGCGCCTCGCACACGGCTATCACGACATCGCGCGTCGCGAGCATGCCGGTTTTGACGGCGCCTAACCCCAAGTCGGTCGCGACCGCATCGATCTGACGAACGATGAACTCCGGTGGGGTTGGCAACACGCCCGTCACGCCGCGCGTGTTTTGCGCCGTCAGCGCGGTGATCACGCTTCCACCATAAACGCCGAATGCGCTGAACGTTTTGAGGTCGGCCTGAATGCCGGCCCCGCCCGAACTATCGGAGCCCGCGATCGTCAGCACGACGGGGGGGCGGCGTTCTGCCATCTCAGTGCGGGACCGTCTGTTTCAAGATATCGGTTTTCAACGACTTGGGCGTGAACGCTTCCTCGACCTTGGCAAGGCCCGGGAAGGTATCCAGCATCCAGTTGCCAAGGCCGTTCATCGAGCCGGTCACAAACAGCAGCCCCGTTATGACCAGCAGCGCGCCCATGGCCTTTTCGACCCGGCCGAGATGGCGGCGGAATTTCTGCATGAACCCCAAGAACGGGCGGATGGCGACAGCGGCCAGGATGAAGGGAATGCCGAGCCCGAGCGAATAGGCGAGCAGCAACGTAACGCCCGCTGACAGCGTCTCCTCGCGGGTCGCGACCGCAAGCACGGTCGCTAAGATCGGGCCCACGCACGGCGTCCAGCCGAACGCGAAGGCGAGGCCGATCACATAAGCGCCGATCAGCGATGCGCCGGCCGTATGGTGGTGGTAGCGGACTTCCTTGTGCAACAGGTGGATCTTGAACAGCCCCAGGAAGTGGAGGCCGAACACGATGATCACGAGCCCTGACGCGATCGCGAGTTCGGTCTTGTACTGGCCGATCAGCTGGCCGAAGGCGGAGGCACCGGCGCCGAGGGCAACGAACACGGTCGTGAACCCCAGCACGAAGAATATCGAAGCCAGCACCGTGCGCAGCCAAACGTCGCGCGCGATGCCGTTTTCTTCGGTCATCTGCTCCATTGACGTGCCGCCCAAATAGATCAGATAGGGCGGCACTAGCGGCAGAACGCACGGCGACAGGAAGCTCACGAGGCCGGCCGCGGCCACGCCTAGGTAGATGTGTGCGTCTGCAAACATGGGGTTCTCCAAGGGTCGGCCTGAGCGGTACGCTTGGGACGCACATCACGCAAGTTAAGGCTGCGTCACATGGTTTCACGCCCTGTGTCAGGATCGGCGCGGGCTTGGGTCAGGCTTGGGTCAGGCTTGGGGCCGGCGGGCTCTTGCCTGCCCCCGTGGTGCGGCAATAAGTATTGCCGGATCGCAAGGCGCTGGACACGACCATGGCCGCCCACTATACAGCCCGTCTACCGTGATTTGGGGCCAACCCTCACGGGGCGCGTTTCGCGATCCGGTACGTCTGCCGCCGCGCGGCGCTTCTAGAAAAATGCCCAAGTAGCTCAGTTGGTAGAGCATGCGATTGAAAATCGCAGTGTCGCTGGTTCAATTCCGGCCTTGGGCACCATTTATTTGTCCAGCTGCGGCTGGCCGGTTTCGGCAAAAATCGATCGCGGGGCGTCTTTCGAATTGACACGACGGGGTGGGAGCGTGGCTCTCTGCGCCTGAAACGGTCATTGCGAGTCTGCCATGTTTTTTTACGCTGCCAAGGTTCTCTGGGCGCTGCTGCAACCCTCGGGCTTGCTGCTGCTCGCGATCGGGGCTGCCTCGTGGTCGTTGTCGCGCGGGCGATTGGTTCTCGCCGGCCGGATGGCGGGCTGCGCCCTGGCGCTGGCGCTCGCCGGGCTCTCTCCGTTGCCGAACCTGCTGCTGCTGCCCCTGGAGCTGCGCTTTGCGCGCGCCGATCTTGCCGCGGGGCCGGTCACCGGACTGATCATTCTGGGCGGCGGCGAGGACGGCGAGGTCGCTGCCTATTGGCATGCGCATGCACTCAACGAAGGCGGAGAGCGGATTAGCGAGGCCGTGGCGCTTTCGCGCGCGCTGCCACAAGCGCGGGTCGCGTTCAGCGGCGGCACGGGGCTGCTCGTGCCGGGCGCCGGCAGCGAGGGGGCCGCTACGCGCGACATGCTGGTGAGCTTGGGCGTGGCGCCCGAGCGGCTGCTGATAGAGGATCGCTCGCGTGATACGTGGGAGAACGCTGTTTTCAGCAAGGCGCTGATCCAGCCGAAACCTGGCGAGCGGTGGCTGCTGATCACGTCGGCGTGGCACATGCCGCGCGCCATGGGCGTGTTCCGGCGGGCGGGCTTTCCCGTCGAGCCGTGGCCCGTCGATTACCGGACCACGGGATGGCGTTCGGTGTGGTGGCCCGCGGCCAGTCCGGCGGATGGACTGCGGCGGCTGGAGGTCGTCACCAAGGAATATGTCGGCCTTGCTATCTATTGGCTGAACGGCCGCTCCAGCGCACTTTATCCAGCCCCGTGCGTCAGGGCGGCAGTTTGCAATTGAGGAGGGCTGCTCAAGGCTTCATCAAGCTCAGCGCCATCTTCCAACGGATATGTTTTTCGCGCTCGGCGAGCCAGTAGGTCATCAGCTGCGGCCCGGTAAGGAATTCGCCGCTCAAGCTGTTTTCCTTGCGATAGGTTTTCCAATCGTCGCTTTCGAACAAGCGCTTGAACAGGTTTGACCAGTAAGCGAACTGGTCGGCCGAAAGGCCGGGGGCGCCCACCACTGAACGCTGCATGAAGTACGTGAAGTCCATCCCGGTTTCGCGCAGGGTCGGCTGGTTGGGATAGGCGGGAAGCCGGGCCGGGGTAAAGGCCAGCAACGGTTTGGTGATCCCCTTGGGATAAAAGGCGTCCTGTTCCGAAGGGTTGTTGACGGTCGAATCTGCACGTTTTTCAGCCAGTTCCTTGGCGACCTCGCCACCGCCGCCTTTGTCCTGATACGTCATGTCGAGGCCGTATTGGACGTTGAGGAAGTCGGTCAACAGGTTATCCTCGGCGCCAGTGCCTGTGCCTGCCATAACCCAGGACTTGCCCTTGGCGCGTGCCGCTTTGACGAAGTCGTCGATGGTCGCAATGTCGCTGCGGGCCGAATTGACCCACAGCAGAAACACGTCCTCGGCCATACGCGCGACAGGGGCCAGCTTTGCGATATCAACGCCGATCTCGGGGTGGTCGATGGGGGTTGTGTAAAAGCTGTTCAGCGTGAACAGAAGCACATGGCCGTCGCCGTTACGCTTGTTGAGGGCGGACAGCGCTTCCGTGCCGGATCCGCCCGGCATGTTGACGATCTCAAAGGGGACGGGGGCGAGCTTGTTCTTGGTGATGACGTCGGTCAAAAACCGCGTCGCCTTGTCAGCGCCGCCGCCCTTGCCGGCCATGACGATGAACTGGACCGGCTTGGTCGGGGCCCATTCTGCGCGCACCGGCGAAGCGACTGCAAACACGATCGACAGCAGGCTCAGGATCGCAGGCGTGAGCGGTGACCACGAACGCATGAAAAGTACTCTCACAAATCGGACAAAAGACCGGCGCTGCCTGGAGAGACTGGCCCGCGCCCGGGGCTAGTCTCGTTGTCGAATGCGTCGCAAATGAGCCTATTTCACCCAGACCTCGACGCGGCGGTTGAAGCCGCGGCCTTCGGGGCTGTCGTTACAGGTGACCGGTGCCAGCTGGCTGTAGGCCTTGGTGACGAGCTTCGCCTGGATGTTCTTGCCGCCGGAGCGTTCCAGTGCGTTCAAAACGGCTGTGGCGCGGCGCTGTGACAGAGCGAGGTTGCTGTCGAAGCGGCCGACGCCGTCGGCAAAACCGGCAAGCGTGACCGTCTTGCCCTTGTACTCCGGCTGATCGAGCAATAGGCGCAAGCGGCCGATGTCGGCCAGCGCCTTGGTGTCGAGCGAGAAGTTGGCCGTTTCGAAGCGGAACGTCGTCGACAGGCGGCTGGCGGGTTTCAAGTCGCTGATCAGCGTCTTCATCAAGTTCAAGTCGAAGTCGGGGCCGGCCGCATTGAGCGCATAGGCGATGCGCGTCGTTTGCGACTGGAAGTCCAGCACTTCAGGCGACTGGTCGATGAAGTCGTTTTGGCGGATGACGCTTTGGGCAGCACTCGACAGTGCGAAGTCCAACAATCCTTTGGCGAGGGGGTTCTTGGGTTCGCCGGCCGTGTAGAGGAAGAGCCGGCGGGTCAATGGATATTCTTCCGTCTTCATCACGAAGGCCGATGGACGCGCAATGAGGCCGCACGACGCTTCCACGTTCAGCGCCTTGGCGTTGCGCTGATAAGCGATGCCCGTGAAGCCGATGCCGTTGGGGTCGGCTGCGACGAGATCGGCCTGTTCGGCGTGGTTTTCGGTGCGCTTGGCCGATGCCGTCAATTTGACGTTCAGGGGCTTCAAGACCAGCGTGTCGAAGGTTTCGAAGGTGCCAGATTCCAGGGTCGGCGCATAAACATTGATCTTGCCGGGCGGTAGGCCGATTTCCGACCAGTCGGTGACGGCGCCCGAGAAAATCTTGGCAATATTTTCGAGCGACATCGAGACTGCCGAATTGCCGGGCGCGACCAGCACGAGAAGTCCATCCAGGCCGAGGACGTGTTCGTTGGCCGGCGACTTCATATCGCCGAGGCCAGCGGCCTGCAGCTTGGCCGCTTCTTCCGGCTTGATCGTACGCGACGACATGCCGATGTCGACTGCCTTTTGCTCAAAACCGGTAAAGGCAGTTGTGGAGCCGTGGCGGTGCAGGTCGACAATCCATTGCTCCGATCCCTTCTGGTCGGCGAGCTTTAGGGTGAGGTCGAGCGGGTTCTCGCCGACGATCTTGGTCGTCTTGGCACCGAACGCGGCGGCATACGCCTGGACGATCGCGGGCATCAATTGGCCGCCGATGGTGTTTGAGCCCTGAACCGAGATTTTGTTGCCCAGGTTCTGGGGAATTTTGAGCGCCGCTGTGGCCTGCGTGGGGGCGGCCGTTGCCCCTGCTTTCGGGCAACCTGCGCCTTCACAGTCGAAGCGGGCCGCATCCAGCGACATGGTGCCGAACGATTTCGACTGGATCGTATACTTGGCATTGTCGAAGGCCTGCAGATCGCCCGTTACCGAGAAATCGCCGCCCTTCATCCGCAACGTCACTTCCGCGGCGTCGGCTGCTGACCCACCAGCCAGCGCTGCCATCGCGACGAATAAACTCGCCCCACGTCCCCGTAGCCAACTCGACATCTGATACTCCCACCTACGCAAAAAAGACCCCTAGACCCGTATCTGCCGGTGAATACACGCTTTGCGGGTGTATCGTCAGCGCCTAAATCGCAAATCCGGCACAACCTCACGCAAGAACCGCGCCTTTTCCGACAGTGGCTCGCCGCACTTGGCGGCCGGAACTTGCCCATTTTCGCGCCGCACCTGCCCCCGATGATCGAGGATCACGACGTCGAAAGTGATTTCAGCCAGCGCACCCTGCCCGCACATGTCGCCCGCAGGCGTTGCGCCACGGCTCACGTAATCGAGGCTCATGGCCACCGCGCCGACGTCCTGCTCGGGGCTGTGGATGAAGGTGTACACCTCCATGCGGGGGCCTTCTGTGATCCCTGCGTTTACTGTCGACATGAAGCCCGCACCACGGCCGGTCTCGGTGACGGCTGCCTTGGCTAATTCGGCCGTCGAGGCGGCTCCAGACCAGACACTCTTGGTCAGCGGCGCGCCGTTTTCGCTGGCGTGGAGCGCCAATTCGACCGGCTGGGACCAGATGATGGCGATCTTCGATATATCGTGGAGGTCGCCTGCTGCTGCGGCGATGGTGTGGCTGGTCGCATCGGCGAAGGTGATTTTGGCGGTTTCCGGGTCGCCGGCAAACAGGTCGAGCATGATGGAGGCTTGACCGTTGCTATTGAGTTTTCGGACGAAATCGAAGCCGCCGTATTGGACCATCACGGGCTGGGTCTTGCGGCATGGGCTGTCGATGGCGACTTCGATCCGGCCGCCGCTGCGCGCGGTCGACTTTACGCTCGCCGGTGCGCAGCCCGATGCGGGCGCGTCAACGGTGGCCTTGGTGGCGCCAGGAGGGGCGATTAGGGCCGCAGTCTGGGCCGCACTCTGGGCTGGCTTGCGTGCCGCTGCGGTTGCAGCGGTGGCTGCTTCGGCGGCGACGCGCTGGGCTTCGGCGGCTGCTGCTGCTGCAGAGGCGAGAGCTGCCAAACGGACTTCTTCGGCATTTTTCCTGGCGGCGGCCACTTCCGTTGCTCGCTTTTCCTCGTCGGCCTTGCGCTGGGTTTCGGCTGCAGCCGCGAGGCGGGCGTCATCGGACTTTTTGCGGGCGTCTGCTTCGGCGGCGATGCGTTTTTCCTCGTCGGCCTTGCGCTGGGCTTCGGCTGAAGCGGCGAGGCGGGCGTCTTCGGCCTTTTGGCGGGCGTCGACCTCGGCTGCCGCGCGTTTGTCTTCCTCCGCCTTGCGCTGCGCCTCGGCAATGTCGGAGGCCGCGCGCCGCTCGTCGTCAGCCCGACGCTTGGCGTTGGCGGCTGCTTCGAGCTTGCGCTCTTCTTGCAGGCGCTGCTGTTCGATCAGAACTTCCTGGTTGCGGCGCTCGACTTCCATGTCGGGCAGGCGTCGGCCGTCATAAAACAGCGGCGCTTGAGTGCTTTGGGCGAAGGCTTGAGCCGAAACGATCGTCGCGGCGGCCAGCGCTCCGAAGGATGCCAGCAGGACACGCGGAGCGAGGAAGGTAAAACCGTACATACGCAACCTCATTTACTCAACCGGGCGACGGCTTCGTCGGAAGTTGGGCAACCGCCTGCATCCTTGGAACGCTTGAAGTATTCGAGGGCCTTGGCGCGATCGGCGGCGACGCCCAGGCCGTGTTCCAACATGGTTCCCAGGAAGCACATCGCGATGGGGTCGCCGTTCGCCGCGGAAATCTCCCACAGGAGCCGGGCCTTTTCGTAGTCGGGCGGACCGTTGACGGGCTCGGCCGATAATGTGCCAAGCTGCGTCATCGCCCAGCGAATCTGCGAGTGGCTGGCGGTCAGAGACATCGCCTTTTTAAGCCAGAATTCGGCTTCGGCGCGATCGATGGGCCGATCGATGCCATGCAGATTGTAATCGGCGAGCCGGAGCGCCGTCGGAAGATCGACGTCGGTTGCGATTTCGCCGCGCGGCGACTGCGTGTTCACCGTGAACGCATCGGCCAGCGTCGTCTTGGCCGAAACGCCGGCGGTTTGGACGCCGGGGCCAGTAACGGTTGCCTGGGGGTAGAAGACGAGAAGAGCAAGCACGGCGGCGGCGGCGATGCCTGCAACTCCGGCACCTGCAAGGAAGGGCATCAAGCGGCTGCCGGACTCTTGAGGGACCACTCGGCCCTCGATCGTCTCGCGCCTCAGGACCGTGGTTTCGGGTTCCTGGTCTCCGTTCGTGGCAGACTGGGTCGTTGCAGACTGGGCCGACCGCTTGAGCACGATGGCCGGCAGCGACATGTCGCGTTCGGGCTCCATCATCGGATCGATCCGATCGGGCACGGGTTTGGAAAGGCTCGAGAGCGACGTTTCGTTCGTGCGCGGCGGTGCGGCGTTCGTGGTTTGAGACATGTTCGAGGACGGGGGCGCAACGAACGGCTTGTCGAGGCCGTTCAGTGTGCGTCCGGTTTCGGGGCGGATCGGCTCGAGGGCGAGCGCTGCTTCCAACTCGCGGGCCGCCTGGGCCATCCGCTTCTGCTCGCGGACCGCTTCGGCGGCTGCCGCATCCTGCCTGATGCGCGCGAGGCGTTCTTCCTCGGCGCGGGCGGCGGCCGCATTCGCGGCTTTGGACTTCTCGCGCTCGTTGGTGGCAATTTGGGCCGCCATCTGCGACGGCGTCATGATGACCGGCGATTGCGTGCCAGCGAATGAGACCGGCAAGTCGGGCCAGACAACTTCGGCACTCACATGCCCATCGGGAACGGAGATCGTGACCGGTGTCCCTGGTTCCAGCAGCGGGGCATCGACCACGTCGGGGCCGATGTGCAATTCGACGCCTTCAGGGGTTTGGCGCGTTTCGATCGGGTGGCGTTCGCCTTGGGGCCAGCCCTCGTCGTCACCATCGTTCAGCGCTTCGTCGATCGGATCGATGCGGAATGTCGCGCCCGGGGGGAGCAGCGCCACGCCTTTGAGGCGGATAATTGCATGCCCGCCGGCCGGCTGACTGGGATCGGGGACGATCTCGATTTTCATCACAGTCATGGTTCAACCTCAAACGGGCCCGACGCAAACAGCTGGATCAGTTCGCCCAATTCGCGATCCTTATCGCCGCGCCCAGAAAGAAGTTGGGCAGAAGCAATGTTGTCTTCGACGAGCGTGACGAATGATATTTCCCAAGTGGTCTGCGATGGTCTCGACGAACGGCGCGCTCCCCCCCGGGGGCGTGCTCCCTGAGAGGCATAGCCACCCGAGGAGCCGTCGGCAACCTCAAGGTCGTACGACGTTCGATTGCCGCGGAGCGAAACTGAGCGTCCGCGACTGGGAACGGGGCCAAGCACTTCCAGGTATGCGGTCATAATGCGGCATGCGTAAGCTGCAAGGCGGGCCAAATCGCGGCCGCTCGCCGTCACGGGCGCCAGAATTGCGGTGTCGCCGGACTGCGCGCTCTGGGGTCTGACCTGGGCCGTCTGCCCATAGGCGCTCGCAATTTCGCTGGCGAGAAGGCAGCGTTGAGCGCCGATCTGCAACTCGTCCACCAGATTGTGCAGAACGCCCGGTTCGATCCGCAGCTCGCGGCACAAGCGCTGCGACCGCGTTGCCCGGCGCATCGACTTGAACCAGTGGACGACCGCCAGTTCCGCCAGACGGCCGATGGGGATCATCGGCTGCTCGGACTGCGGCCGGGCGCCCGGGGCGTCGCGCCACGAAGGCGTCAAATCGTAATGTTTCGAGGCTGTTGCGGCTTGGGCGCCGGCCAGTTGGATCAGGACGCCCGATTCGGTTGGCAGCAGGGCGCGCTGGAGGTGGCTCAGCCGCCCTTGCTCGACCAGGAACTGCAATCGATCCTGGACGACCACTGCCGTGCCACGGCGCCAATCGGCGAGGGCAGCCGGGTCGTTGGAGGTATGATGGCGGAGCACCGTCTGGCGCAGTCGTCTCCGCAGGTCCTGGAGGGCCTGGTTCAATTGCAGCAGCTTGATCCTGTTATCGCTCGCAAGCCCGAGCGATTTCACGAGTTGCGTTACCTGGGAGTCCTGCCGCGGCGATTGCGATCCGGTCGCCGTAAGCGCCGTTGCGGGGGTAGGTGCGACCGCCGGGTGCGGCTGGGAGCTCGCGGCTTCCGAGGGGCTGTACCAGAAAATTTCGGTGAGCGGCCGGTTGGGCGTCCAGGCGGCCGGCCAATCCTGATCGGCGCCGAAGATGTTTCGAAGTACGCTCTCTATCGCCGCTTCGTCGGATGCAGCGCTGCTCGAGCGTTGAGGGCTTGCGAGAAACAAGCCGCGGCGAACGCGTTCGCGGGCGCGCGCGTTGCCGCCCTGGGCGGTTTCGACCCAGTCGCCAATGGCGGGCGCGAAAGTGTCGTCTTCGTGCGTTGCATCCAGAACTGCGACGAGCGCCGTCACGTCACGGCGCTGGGTTGCACGTTCGAACAGGTAGATCGCCTTGGCGCGGGCAAAGTGAACCGCGGCCTGGGAGGCGTTGTCGTTGGCCGGCGTCGCCGTTGCCAGCGCCGGGGTGCCGATGGCGGGCGGCACCGGGAAATCGAGCAGGTCTGCAGGGGCCAGATCGTTCAGGCGGCAAGGGCCCAAGTGAAGGGGAAGCTCGGCGACGAGGCCTGCTATCACCGCACGCTCAAGATCTACCGTCTGGCCAAAGCGGTTCATCATGGGCACGATTGGGCCTCCCGGCTGGTCGAGCGTCATGAGGGTTGCGGCGTCGATGATACTGCGCGGGTGACGGGTCATCCAGCCCGAGGTCTTGTCTTTGCCAAGCAGCGCCTCCGGCGTGCAATAGCCGTCGGAGCCGTGGCCTAGGCGGTCCAGTCCGTCGGCCAAACGGTTGAACAGCTGCGTAAATCCGGCATCGTCGTTCCAGAGCAAGGCGAACAGCCGGCGGCGGCCGGGTTCGGCGACGTGGACTGCAATCTCGCGGAACCGTTCCCAGTAGCGCGCGGCGTCGAGTGCCTCAAGGGCCGGTTCGCCGGGCCAGCGTGCGGTGATGAATTCGCGCAGGTCGAGTACGTCGCGTTCGGACAGGCCTGGCAGCGCCTGGGGGGAGAGGCGGCCGGTGAGGTCGCCGAAGACAGCCTCCACCTTGGCGGCAACGGTTGGTGCTGCGGGAGCGGGAAGCGATGCAAAGGCTGCAGCGGCGGTGATCGCTGCGAGATCGGTCGCCGACAACAGGCCAACGCGGAGCGGGAAGCCGCGCGGCGTCGGTGGCATTTCGGCGGACGTGAAGCGGAGCGTCGCGCAACCGCCGGCGGACGTATCGGGCGGCAGCAGGCTGCGGATCGCCGACGGTTCGAGGGGACGCGCGCCGAACCCGCCAAGCGTCAGCGGGCTGCGGGCCGCCAGGATCTGAAACAACAGGTCGATCTTGCCGGCGCGCGGGGGGGCCAGCAGCGCGATGCAGGGTACGGTGTCGGCGGCGGCTACAAATGGGGGCAGGCGCGCAGCCAAGCTCTCTATATCGTCGCGGACGGCGCTGTGGCCAAGGCCCAGCACTGCGGGATGGTGATCCAGCCAATCGGACAGCCGCGCCGCAGACTCGCCGGTTTGGCGGCAGCTCAAGACGAATTTCTGGGCGGGAGTCATGACGCGGACCCTTCGCTCATATGGTGCGCCAGGGTCCTCATCGCATCCGCTCGATCGTTGAACGGGCGAACTGGGGCGGCGCTATATCGTCTTCGTTGAGAAGGGGCTCGCTCACCCGGGTGTTCGGGCCGTTCACCAGAGCCATCGCCCGTTCCCCGGCCGCCGTGCGGCTTGGGGAGGTCCTGGATTGCAGGGCCGGCTGGGAGCGGCCGTCGGTTGGCAAGCTTTGCGAGATTTCGCGCGTGATGAGTGAAAACTGATCCGATTGCAGGAGATTGCGGCCAGCCATGTAAGCGCTCAGCACGGCCTGGGTGTGACACGCGTTGTGGCCTGCCGCCGGTTGGCCGGAATGGCGGAACGCCTGGTCCACGACGACGATCCGGCCAGCGGGAACTGGGGCGCGCGCGAGTACATGATCGAGCAGGTCAGGCACGTGGGCAAGGTCGCCGCCGATCAGGAGAATATCGGATTCGCTCGAGGAGATCGCGTCCGTCATGGCGGTGACCATAGGCCAGAGCTCCGTCTCGAGAAGGCGGCGGATATGGCGGCGGCTGATGTCGAGGCTGACGGCGGCCAGCGAGAAATTCGCGGCTCCTGCGCGGGTCGCGGCGGCCTCGAACAACGAGCCGATCGGGTCGAGGCGTCCGCCGCCGCTTGCGATCAGCGCGTCGAGGCGGAACGTCCGCAAGCCTTCGCCGCCGCGGCGCGGACCATTCGCATAGTGTTCGAAAACCCCGATCGCGGCCGGGCGCAGGATCTTCGTCACCAGCCGCTTGCCGATGAGGTTGGCCGCGCCCTGCTCCTTGCTGCCGGCGATGAACGCGAGCACGAATCCCATCGTGTCGGAAAGGCCACTTGCGGCTAGGCTGTGTGCAATCGCAGGCAAGATGTGGGCTTCGACGATGGCCTCGATAACCCGTTCGCCACCCGAGCCTGTGCGGTCGGCAAGGACGAGGTCGGCATGCACTGTGCCGTCGTGGCTAACGTCGTAGTCGATAACGGTCAGGCCCGAGGCCCTCCGCCCGACCTCGATAGACGATATGCGCAGGTTGTCGCGGGCGTCGGGATCGCCGCTGCGGCGCCGGACGCAGTCGACCAGTTCGGAGAAGGCGCCGCCGAACTTGTTGCTCACTTCGTCGAGCAGGTAAACCAGCTGGATTCCGACATCGGGACCGATGCCGGCCAGTAGTTCGGGCTTGATGGGGTGGGCATTGTGGCCGGGCTGGTCCCAATGCTGGGTGCGCCAGACGAGGTCGATGGCCGTCCTCACACGGTCGAGCAGATTGCGGTGTTCGCTGGCCGGCATGGCGACCGGGACGGTCACCACGATACGCTCGATCTGGCGGACATCGTTGCGCTCGGTGCCGGTGTTCCCGAACGGGGCGCCTGTGGACGCCGCGTTGATCTCGCTGATGGCGTGAAGCAGAAGTTCGGCGACAAAAAACCCGGCGAGCGCGGAGTTCGAAAAGTGCGGACGGATGGCGGGGACACTGGCTGCTGCGTCGGGGCGGGCCTGGCCGATTTGCAACTGGTCGCCGCGCACCAACAGATCACCGTTTTCGGAAACGTGGCGCAGGGTTTCGCCCGTGACCATAGGGCCGGTCTTGCCAGCCGGGGCATCTCGGGTCGAAAAGCGCCACATCGTGGCGGATGGCTCCGTCTGATCGAGGGCGTTGCCGAAATCGCTGTGGCCGGTGATGCCTTCCGTCGCGTTGATGCGGAGCGCGAGCCGCTGGGCTTCGGCGCCGATGCGCACGAGGCTGGTCCAGGCGAAGGCGTCGGGCCGGCCGCTGCGACGCGACAGCGCCGCGTTGCCGAAGGTCTGATGGTCAAACTCGACAACCGTCGGAATCGGGCCGGTATGAATTATGTGAGGCTTCGCCAGATCGCGCAGGCGCAAGGGAATCGCGCTGCGGGCGGCCTCGGCGATATCGGGCGCGAGGGCCTGCTTGCGGTCCAACAGGAGGGCAGTGGTTTTGGACGCGCCAAAATCGATCACGAGGTCGAGGCCCGTCGTGACGACGGGGAGCGTTTTTGAAATGCTGTCGACGTAGCGGATCTGCGGTGGGGTGCCGGCGCGCTTCAGGATTTTAAGGAAGGTGAGATAGCGCGCGACATGAGCCAGCGCGAACTTGGGCTGGGCTGGAGATGCGGCTGCAAAACCCTGCTCGTCGAAGTCTGCCAAGCCCTGCTCGGAGTCCGGCGGCTGGCCCGATTCGCGCAGCCACGCGTCGATCCACGGCTGGCTCAGGAACTCGGCCAGTTCTGCAGGGGCATCGGCGAGAATGAAGGTCGATGCGAACAAGGCATCGTCGGCGTTCGGCGCCAGATACGGCGACTGGTCGGCGCGGCTGCGGGTGTCGAGGCGGGTATCGAAGGCAAACACGGCGCTCAGCTGGTCGGCACCACGCAGGCCTTCGGCTGGTTTGGCCACGAACACACGCGCCCAGTTGGTCGGGCCTTGGTCGAACTGGGCCGAGCCTGAACCAGAGCGCCCGAGATAACGCAAATACGGCACGGGCATCCAGCGGTCGAGATAGGGCTCCAGCGCCTCCAGTCCCGTGAACGACAACGTTTCACTGGGACCGAGCGGCTTGAACGTCACCGGATGCCACGTCGTGCCATCGGTTCCGGTATCGTTGGAGAGCGGCAGCAAGACGTGCCGCGAGCCAGCGGAGGTTTCGATTTCATCTTCGGTGAACCAGGCCCGCAGTCCCGGCAGCCGGCCTGCTTCGATCGTCACGTCGATAAACTGAAGGCCCGATGAGGGGACGAGACGGCAGACGTGATCGAACACGCGCAGCTCTCCCGCGGGTTGCCCCGCAGGTTCCGGCGCTATCGCGTCGAACCCGCCCGTTGTCATCTGCTCACTCATGCCCGTATTGGCTGCCCGTATTGGCGCGCGTCTACCGAGCCGCCCAGCTATGCGCATGAAATGTTGCGCAAGCGTGGCGATTTAGCATGGCGCGCGTTTGATCTCCCACCCCGAAATGGGGCGCCGATGTCACGCCCGTACGCTACGATATACGATTATTACAGGCCGCGGCGTGCGGGTCTTTAGAAAACGGTGTAAATGCGACGCATGAGCCACACTTTTATGACAACGGAGCATCCGTACGCGGGGGGTGTCGCGTTGGTGATCCGCGCCGCGCGCGCATCCGTTTGAGCATCCAACCTAAAGGAGTACGCACGATGCGCAAAATTCTGGCTGCAGCACTGGGCGTCCTGACCGCTTCGGGATTGGGTGCAATGACTGCGTCGGCGTTGCCGCCGGCGGGGCCCGCCGCAACGGCGACCGCGAACGATTTCGTGTTTCAATCGATCGACGGCAAGCCGATGCCGCTTTCGGCCTATCGCGGAAAAGTACTGCTGGTCGTCAATACCGCCTCGTTCTGCGGGTTTACGCCGCAATACAAGGCCCTGCAGAAACTTCACGAAAGCTTTGAAGCCCGTGGGCTGGTGCTGATCGGCGTACCCTCTAACGATTTCGGCGGGCAGGAGCCCAAGAGCGACTCGGAGGTCAAGACCTTCTGCGAAGGCGCGTTTGGCATCACGTTCCCGCTCACGTCCAAGACCCATGTGCGCGGGGGGGATGCTCATCCCTTTTATGCGTGGGCGTCGACAGTGCTCGGCTCGATGAATGCGCCGTGGTGGAACTTCCACAAGTATCTGGTAGGCCGTGACGGTAAGCTCGTCACGGCGTTCGGGACGCGCACTGAGCCGCAATCAGCCGAGATCGTGAAAGCGATCGAGGCGGAACTCGCGAAGCCAGCTCCCTCCGCAAGCCTTGCTCCGTGATCGGGGTTTGACGGCGCCGTTGCGATAGCGCATCACGCTTGTTCGGCCCGACAGGGTTCAAACGAAGCGACGGCGAGTGCGGAATGCGTGGATTGATCAACCGGCGCAAGGTTCTCAGTGCTGGACTGGCTCTTGGTGCGGCACCTGTTCTAGGTCTGAGGGTTTCGCTGGCAGAGGCCACGGGGAGCGGTGGCTCGGGCGCGGACAAGACCACTCTTGGTCCGCCTGCCCCATTTTCATTTGAGATCTTGAAAGTCCAGGCTCGCGCGTTGTCGGAAAGTGCGTTCGGCAAGGTCGAACCGGTCGATGCGGCGCTGCTCGAGCAGATCAATTACGACGCCTACCAGAAGATCAAATTCCGCAGCGAGGCAAGCCTGCGGCTGACGCGCGATACGCACGCGCCGGTGCAGCTGTTTCACCTCGGCCAGCTGTTCAAAGAGCCGGTCAGGATTTACACGGTCGAGAGCGGCAGCGCGCGCGAAGTCCTTTACAGCGCGGCGTTGTTTGCCTCGCCCGAGGGGCATCCTGCACGCCTGCTGTCGCCGCAGACCGGGTTCGCCGGGTTCCGCGTCATGGCACCGGACTTGAAGACAGACTGGATGTCGTTCCTGGGCGCTTCGTATTTCCGCACGTCGGGGCCCTACAACCAGTACGGACTGTCGGCGCGAGGTCTGGCGCTCAACACAGGGATGCCGTCGCCAGAAGAGTTTCCCCGCTTCACCGCGTTCTGGCTTGCCGGCACGCCGGGCCGTACGCCGATCACCGTCTATGCGCTTCTCGACAGCCCGTCTGTAACGGGGGCCTACAAGTTCGTTTGCGAGCGGGAGACAAACGCGAGCGACATTCACCGCGTGGTCATGGACGTGGAGCTGGAACTCTATCCACGCATCGACGTGGCGCGCGCGGGCATTGCGCCGTTTTCCAGCATGTTCTGGTATGGCGAGGGTAGCCGCAAGCGCGCGGCGGACTGGCGGCCGGAGATCCACGACAGCGACGGCCTCGCCATTCATACCGGAGCGGGCGAGCGCATTTGGCGGCCCATCGACAACCCCAGCCGCGTCATGACCTCCTCGTTCGTCGACAGCAACGTGCGTGGCTTCGGGCTGCTGCAGCGCGACCGCGATTTCGTGCACTATCTCGACGATGGCGTATTCTACGAGCGTCGGCCGTCCGTATGGGTGGAGCCGCAAGGGGCGTGGGGTGAGGGCAGCGTGCAACTCGTCGAAATCCCGACCGACGACGAGACGATGGACAACATCGTCGCCTACTGGACGCCGAAGGATGGGCTCAAGGCCGGGCAGCCGGCCAATTATCGCTACCGCCTGTCGTGGGTCGACGATATCGCGTTTCCCGACGCGCTGGGGCGGGCGACAGCAACGTGGACCGGCGTTGGCGGGCGGCCGGGGTTCAAGCGGCCCGAGGGCTTGCGGAAATATGTGATCGATTGGCAGGGACCGGTGTTCGAGGGTCTGGGCCGCGACGACGGGGTCGAAATCGTCGTAACCGCGTCACGCGGGACAATCAGCAACTCGTACTCGCATCCGGTCGTCGACCAGCGCGGCCGGTGGCGGAGCTTCTTCGACATCGAGGCGACGGGCAGCGCACCCGTCGACCTGCGGGCTTATTTGCGCCGGAAGGGCGCTGCGTTGAGCGAAACCTGGATCGGCCAGTATTTCCCAGTCGAATAGGGTCACACGGCTGTAACAGGGGTTTGATTTGTGCCATGCGGGAGCGTCCTGCCGGGGCGGCTTTCCGCAGACCAGAGGAACCTTCCGACATGAACAAGTCACTCATTGCGATGGCCGCGCTGCTGGCGCTCGCTGGCGGCCCTGCCGTTGCCCGCGAGCCCTCTTTCGTATCGCCCGCGCAGACGCAGGTGCTCAATATTCTGCCTTCGCCGCCCGCCAACTCGTCCGAGATCACCAAGGCCGAACTCGCCGAATTGCACGCCATCGAGCAAACCCGCACGGAGGCGCAATCGACGCAAGCGATCTGGGATGACCAGAACGAACACATCTTCATCTACGCCAACGTGCTTGGCGAGGCTTTCACCGCCGAGAAGCAGCCGGCCGTCGCCGCGTTCGGCAAGCGGGTGCGGGTCGACGAGGGCATCAATGCCGGGCCCGCCAAGATGGGCTTCAATCGCATCCGCCCCTACAATCTCGACAAGACGCTGAAGCCGATCTGCAAGACCAAGACGAAAGACGACAGCTATCCCAGCGGTCATGCCACCACGGGATTCCTGCTTGCTCTGACCTTGATCGATATGGTGCCCGAAAAGCGCGACGCGCTCCTCGCGCGGGCCGAGCAGTACGGCCACAACCGCCTGATCTGCGGCGTGCATTACGCCAGCGACATCCCGGCCAGCCGGCTCGTCGCCTATACGGTGCATGCCATCATGAAGCAGCACCCAGCCTACCAGAGCGAAATGGCTGCCGCCCGCACGGAACTGCGCGCAGCCCTTGGGCTCCCGGCTGAATTGCCCGCGCCACCCGCCATTCCGGCGTGGGCCAAACAGGCTGCGACGGACGCTCCGGCTGCTGGCGAGGCGGCACCGGTTGCGAAATAAGGCTGCGAACTAAATCTGCGGAAACGCAACGGCGGCGCATCGCGTGAGGGAGGGACGGGCTGGTCGCACAGCCTTTTCCTTCCTGTCACTTGTGCAGCCGTTGCCTGGAGCATTCTCCGACGAATGGATACCGGTTCGCCGCAGATAAGGCTTTAGGGTCGTTCCGCTTCCAATAGAATCGCGGAAGGAGGCTAGCTCTTTGTTTTGTCGTGCTTCTGTCGGGCAAACCGCTGCACACTTTTACCGGAAGCACTTTAGCGTCTGAGCGTGCGGGGCGCGATTCCGCCGCGGTCTTGCCAGCCGAGGCGGGCGAGTTCGGGGTCATCGTGTTCTTCCTCTGGCGTGCCCAGCAGCAGGTAGCCGATGAAGCGCCATGAGGGGGGCACGTCGAGGGCTGCGATCAGTTCGCCGGGGGAGAGGATCGAGACCCAGCCGAGGCCGACGCCGTGGATGCGGGCTGAAAGCCACAGCAGCGTGACGAAGCCCGCGCAGGAGTAATCGAGCGTGAGGGGTTGGGTCTGCCGGCCGAGGCCGTGGCCTTCGGCGGGGTCTGGATCGCAGAAGATGGCGAGATGGACAGGGGCGTGGTCGAAGCCCGCTAGTTTTAGGCTCGCGTATTGCGCGCGGCGCGTTTCCTCATAGGGGGCGCTTGCTGCCAGGTTAGCGCGCTCGAAATTGGCGCGGGCGCTCGCGCGCAGGGTTCGATTTTCCACGCGGACGATCCGCCAGGGCTGGCTGTTGCCAACGGAGGGGGCGAGGTTCGCCTGCTCCAGCAGGCACTCAAGCAGGCCATCGGGCAACGGTTCAGGCTTGAAGCGGCGCACGTCGCGGCGCCAGCGCAGCAGCGTTTCGAAGCTTTCCGGGCTCGGCAAGTCCGGGCGTTTCATATCTGGCTGCCGGGCGCCCACGTCAAGCGGGCGCCAGGGGACGAGCCGGTCCGGTTTCGATGGGCGGGCCGCCGTCGGCGCCCCATTCCGTCCAGCTGCCGTCATAAACCGCGGCGTTGGTCTGGCCGACGAAGGCGAGCGCCAGCGACAGAATCGAGGCGGTGACGCCCGAGCCGCAGGTGGTGACCACGGGGGCGTGCGGATCGATGCCGGCTTGGGCGAAGATCGCCATCAGCTCATCGCGCGATTTGATGGTGCCGTCGGGGTTCAAAACGGCCGTCGAGGGCACGTTGCGCGACCCCGGGATGTGCCCCGAGCGCACGCCGGGGCGGGGTTCGGGCTCGCGGCCCTCAAAACGGCCGGCGGAGCGGGCGTCGACCAATTGCGTACCGCCGTGCGCAACGATCTCCTTGATATCGGCCATGTCGCGGATGAGTCCCGTATTCTGGCGCGGGGTATAGTGGCGCTCGAAGCGCTTCATGGGCACGCCGTCTTCGAGCGGGCGGTCTTCGGCTTTCCATTTCTTCAAGCCGCCGTCGAGGACGGCCACATCGTCGTGCCCCATGGCGCGAAAGGTCCACCAGACGCGCGCCGCCGAAAACAGGCCATGCGTGTCGTAGACGACGACCTTCATGCCGTCGCCGATGCCCATTTTCTTCATGCGCGACGAAAACTTGATCGAGGACGGCAGCATGTGGGGCAGCGGGGACTTTTCGTCCGACAAGTCGTCGATGTCGAAAAAGACGGCCCCCGGGATATGTTCGGCCAGGTACTCGGTTTTGGGATTGCGGTTTGCGGTCGGCAGGTGCCAGGAGCCGTCCAGCACGATGAGGCCCGGCGCATGAAGGTGTTCGGCGAGCCACGCGGTATCGACGATCCAGTTCTGGGCGGTTAAGGGCACATGTCCTCCGGGTGGTTCTGGCGGGTGGTTCTGGCGGGTGGTTCTGGCGAGCGGTTCAAGCGAGCGGTTCTGGCAGCCGGTTCTGGGCGCGTTAGGCCCAGGCCAACATAGTGCTTTGTAGCAGTGCGGCGGCTCAAGGCAATACGGGCGGTTGGCTCGGGCTTGCGGGCAGCAGCATTTCGGCTTTGGTTCACATCACGGCTGCGGTTCGAATACCGAAGGCAGGGGCGGCGGGGCGTTGGCAAGCCAAGGTGGCACGGGGAGGCCTTTTGAACGAAGAAAGGCCGGGTTAAACAGTTTCGACTGATAGCGCGTGCCGTAGTCGCACAGGATCGTCACGACGGTGTGGCCAGGGCCCAAGTCTTTCGCTAGGCGCATCGCACCCGCGACGTTCACGCCGGAGGACGCCCCCAGGCATAGTCCTTCATGCTCGAGGAGATCAAAAACCGTTGCGACGCTTTCGCCGTCCGGAATCTGATAGGCGCGGTCGACGACGGCTCCGACGAGATTGGCGGTGATGCGGCCCTGGCCGATGCCTTCGGTAATGGAGTTGCCTTCGGCCTTCAGCTCGCCGCGGGTGTAATGGGCAAAAAGTGCGGAGCCAGGCGGGTCGGCCAGCGCCACGGTGATGCCTTCGCGCTTCGCCTTCAGGCCAAGCGATATTCCAGCGAGCGTGCCGCCCGAGCCGACAGCGCAGACGAAGCCGTCGATCCGGCCGCCGGTCTGGCGCCAGATCTCATCGGCCGTGCCGTCAATGTGGGACTGACGGTTGGCGACGTTATCGAACTGGTTGGCGAAAATGGCGGAGCCGGGGCGCTCGGCGTTGAGGGCATCGGCCAGCCGGGATGCATACTTTACGTAGTTGTTGGGGTTTTTGAAGGGGGCCGCCGGGACCTCGACCAGGTGGGCGCCCAGCAGGCGCAGCGTATCCTTCTTTTCCTGGGACTGGGTCTCGGGAATGACGATCACGGACTTATAGCCGAGCGCATTGGCGACCACGGTCAGCCCGATGCCGGTGTTGCCTGCGGTGCCTTCCACGACCGTGCCGCCAGCCTTCAAGGCGCCCGAGCATTCCGCCTGACGGATGATCCAGAGCGCGGCGCGGTCCTTGACCGACTGGCCGGGGTTCATGAACTCGGCCTTGCCGAGCACGGTGCAGCCGGTTTCGCGGGAGGCGCGCGTCAACTTGATCAGGGGCGTGTTGCCGATGGCGGCCAAGACGCCGGACGGGGGGGGAATCGCGTTCAAGGAGGGGACTTTCGCTTATGCCGCAACGAGGGGTTTCAATTCTGGACGGGGCTTAACCGTGGCTTAACCGTGTTCGTCCTATGGTGATTGGGCAAACTTGAAGTCTGCAGGTCACTTCTACCGCGTGTCGGGTGCCTGTCCAATTAGGGTCTACGCCAATGAAACTCGTCTCGCTAGCTGGTGTCGCCTCGGCAGCACTCGCCTTCGCTGTCAACGTGCCAGCGCCCGTGTCGGCCGCCGATCTCGGCGGGATGCGCGGATCCATGAAAGATGGCTATCAGCCGATGCCGGTCATCCAGCAGAGCTCGGCTGGGCCGTGCTACGTCCGCGGCGACGTCGGCTACTCGTGGTCGCAGGCGCCCAAGATCACCTGGCCAGTGAACAGCATCGACAACACGACCACGCCGTCCACGACCACCTATGTCACCGATCAGGTCACCAACACCGGCATCGAAGACAGCTGGTTTGCCGAAGGCGGCATGGGTTGCGGCTGGGGCGGCTCGCGCGGCGTGCGTCTTGAAGCGATGCTCGGCATGCACGGCAGCCGCGCCATCACGGGCGAACCGGGCAACTTCACCGTCACCGATCCGCTTGGCGTGCCTACGCCCTACGGCGGTAACGTCGATCCGTTGCACACCAGCCTCAAGAGCTACACGCTGATGATCAACGGCTATAAGGATCTCGGCAACTTCGGCGGCTTTGTGCCCTACGTCGGCGCCGGCATCGGCGCCGCCTATCATCAGCTCGATGACGTCTATTTCACCGGCAACCCCGCCCTCACCAACTCGATCCATGGCAACAACGACTTGTCGTTTGCCTGGTCGCTGATGGCAGGCGTTGGCTACCAGATCTCGGACCGCGCCATCATTGACGTCGGTTATCGCTACCTCGACATGGGCAAGATTGCTTCGCAACGCTCGGACTCGGGCGGGTTCGTCAACCCGGCGGTTCACTTCGACGATCTGACCGCGCATGAAGTCAAAGTCGGCCTGCGCTATTCGTTCGGTGGCGGCAACGATTGCTGCGCCGTAGAGCACGCGCCGCTGAAATAAGTCTTTCGATCCGATCGATACAACTTGAAGCCGGGCTCGTTGCCCGGCTTTTTGCTGTTTTGTGGGCATGCGGCAGTCTCCAGCCAAATTCTGGCCGATTCGGGGATAAACTAAGTGCGAGTTTGGCTTGAACGCTACGAAGTTTGGATGCTCGCCAAATGTTCATTGATTTTCCTTGGGATCACCCGATATACGTGCGTCCTTGCCGTTTGTGGGGCGCAAGCCCAGGGCTAAACCTTGGCGGCTGAGCTTGATCAAGCGGGCGTGGTGGAATTGGTAGACACATCAGATTTAGGTTCTGACGGCCTAGCCGTGGGGGTTCAAGTCCCTCCGCCCGCACCAAAAATTCGCGCTTTCCCAGACCCTGCGGACGTGGTCTAGAAAGCACAACTCTCAACGGAATGGCGCAGCCCGCCATTTCAAACGCATCCGGTATTGGGTTTTTCAGCCATGCAGATCACGCAAGCAGTTCAAGACGGCCTCAAGCGCACCATGACGATCACCGTGGCGGCCGCGGAAATCAGCCAGCGCTTTGAAGCCCGGCTCGACGATCTCAAAGACAAAGTGCAGCTCAAGGGGTTTCGCAAGGGCAAGGTGCCGACGGTGCACCTGAAGAAGATGTATGGCCGTTCGGTCATGGGCGAGGTGCTCGACGAAGCGATCAAGGATACGAGCCTGAAGGCGATCGAAGAGCGCCAGGAGCGCCCAGCCATGCAGCCTGATATCGTGCTGCCGGAAGATCCGGCCGTCATCGCGCAGGTGATCGATGGCAAGGCTGATCTTTCGTATTCGATGAGCTTCGAAGTGCTGCCCAAGGTTGAGGTCATGGATCTCAAGGGGCTTAAGCTCGAGCGTATCGTCGCGGATGTCGATCCCGCCGACATCGACGGGGCGATCGAAAAGCTCGTCGACCGCAGCGTCGGCTATGAGGATGCAGATGGCCGCGCGGCTGGCGATGGTGATCGCGTGACGCTCGACTTTGCGGGCAAGATCGACGGCGAGTTGTTCGAGGGGGGGGCAGCCGACGGGGCGCAACTCGTGCTCGGTCAGGGCCAATTCATTCCAGGCTTCGAAGACGGCCTCAAGGGCGCGGTCGCGGGCGAGACGCGGGTGGTCACGGCGACGTTCCCAGAAACCTATCCGGTGCCAACGCTGGCTGGCAAAACGGCTGTGTTCGACGTCACCGTCAAGGCGGTCTCAGCGCCCAACCGGCCGGTGATCGACGATGCGTTCGCGACGTCCATGGGTGCAGAAAACATGGCCGACCTGCGCCGGCTCGTGACCGAGCAGCTGCAGAAGGAGCTCGATGGTGCCTCGCGCATGAAGCTCAAGCGCGAACTGCTGGATGAGCTTGAAAAGGCGCACGGTTTCGAGCTGCCGACGTCGCTCGTCGAGCACGAATTCAATTCGATCTGGACCCAGCTCAGCAATACGATGAAGCAGCAGAACCAGGCGTTCAGCGACGAAGCCGGCAAGACGGAAGCCGACGCCAGGGGCGAATATCGCAAGATCGCCGAGCGCCGCGTGCGGCTTGGCCTTCTCGTCGGCGAAATCGGCGACAAGAACAAGATCGAAGTGACACAGGACGAGTTGCGCCGTGCGCTGATTGAGCAGGCCCGCCAGTTCCCGGGCCAGGAAAAAATGGTCTACGAATATTACGAAAAGACGCCGGGCGCGGTGGCCGAGCTGCGTGCGCCCATTTTCGAGGACAAGGTTGTGGATTACGTGCTGGCCCAGGCTTCTCCGGGGATGCGAAAGGTGAGCAAGGATGAGTTGTTCAAGATGGCCGAGGACGTGTCGCAATCGTGACGATCTTGCCTGATTGGTCTGTCACTCCCACTTGAAGCAGCCTGCCTTTCAATTCACGCCCTCCAGGAGCTACTCCATGGTCTATTGGCCGACGGTCATCGAACAAACCAACCGCGGGGAGAAGCAGTTCGATCTGCTGTCGCGGATGCTGCAGGATCGCATCGTGTTCGTGATCGGACCGATCGAAGACACGATGGCGAGTTCGGTCTGTCTGCAGCTGCTCTTCCTGGAATCGCAGAATCCGAAAAAAGAAATCTCCATGTACATCAACTCGCCGGGCGGCGTGGTGACGTCGGGGATGGCGATCTACGATACGATGCAGTTCATTAAGTCACCGGTGGCAACGCTGTGCATGGGGCAGGCCGCCTCCATGGGCTCGCTGCTGCTGGCGGCGGGCCACAAAGATATGCGGTTCGCGCTGCCGAATGCGCGCATCATGGTGCACCAGCCGTCGGGCGGGTTTTCGGGCCAAGCGTCGGATATCCAGCGCCACGCCGAGGACATCGTGAAGATGAAGCGGCGTCTCAACGAAATCTACGTTAAACACACCGGCCAGCCCTACGAAACCATCGAGCGGACGCTTGATCGCGATCACTTTATGACAGCCGACGAGTCGAAAACGTTTGGGATTGTGGACAAAGTCTTAACCTCGCGCGACGAGGTTGCTGCTTTGTTCGACGCCAAAAAGCCCTGATAAGCGTTAGTCTGGCGTGGCTCAGCGCGCACTGTCACATGAATGTTGCAAACGGCAGGCGCATTCTGGGATGGCGCGAGCGGGAGAATTAATCCATCCTTGATTCCGCCGCCCAAGGCGTGCTGAGATTAGGTATTGGTTGAGCGCCGCAATCTACCATATCGGGTAAGTAGCTGCGCTGACGCGGAACGCCGTGATGCCCTGATCCAGGGTGCCACGGCATCACGTTCAAATAGCCGGGCTGTGCTAAAGTAGTCTATGCGAACGGTTCACGACGGAGCCGCACGACACCAGAAGCCATCGACGCCCGGCCATCAGGCCTGCGCCGACCACGGATGAGAGACGGAATGCCTCCTCAGGAAAAGAACACGCTGTATTGCTCATTCTGCGGAAAGAGCCAGCATGAGGTGCGCAAGCTGATTGCGGGACCGACCGTGTTCATCTGCGACGAATGCGTCGAGCTGTGCATGGACATCATCCGAGAGGAAAACAAGAATACACTCGTCAAGTCGCGTGATGGGGTGCCGACCCCGCAAGAAATTTGCGCCGTGCTCGACAGTTACGTGATTGGCCAGGAACACGCCAAGCGCGTGCTTTCGGTGGCGGTTCACAATCACTTCAAGCGACTGAACCACGCCGCCAAGAACAACGACGTCGAACTGGCTAAGTCGAACATCCTGCTCGTCGGCCCCACGGGCTGCGGCAAAACTCTGCTCGCTCAGACGCTGGCGCGCATTCTGGATGTTCCGTTCACGATGGCGGACGCCACGACGCTGACGGAGGCCGGCTATGTCGGCGAAGACGTCGAAAACATCATTCTGAAGCTGCTGCAGAGCGCCGACTACAATGTCGAGCGGGCGCAGCGGGGCATCGTCTACATCGACGAGGTCGACAAGATTTCGCGCAAGTCGGACAATCCGTCGATCACGAGGGATGTGTCGGGCGAAGGCGTCCAGCAGGCGCTGCTCAAGATCATGGAAGGCACCGTTGCTTCGGTGCCGCCGCAGGGTGGCCGCAAGCATCCGCAACAGGAATTCCTGCAGGTCGACACGACCAACATCCTGTTTATCTGCGGGGGCGCATTTGCGGGTCTGGAAAAGATCATCTCGCGGCGCGGCAAGGGGACCTCGATCGGGTTCGGCGCTCGCGTCACCGGGCCGGATGAACGGCGCACGGGCGAAGTGCTGCGCAACGTCGAACCGGAAGATCTGCTGAAGTTCGGGTTGATCCCAGAGTTCATCGGGCGGCTTCCCGTCATTGCGACGCTCGAAGATCTGGACGAACCGGCGCTGGTGCAGATTTTGACCGAGCCCAAGAATGCGCTCGTCAAACAGTACGCGCGGCTGTTCGAGATGGAAGACGTCAAGCTCACCATCACCGGTGACGCGCTGAAGGCCATCGCGCGGCGCGCAATCGAGCGCAAGACGGGTGCCCGCGGTCTGCGCTCGATCATGGAAAGTATTTTGCTCGACACGATGTTCGATCTGCCGGCGCTCAAGGGCGTCGAAGAGGTCGTGATCGGGCCTGAAGTCGTCGAGGGTTCGGCCAAGCCACTGCGTATTTATTCCGATCGCGCAGAGGAAAAGGGCTCGACAGCGTCATAAGACGACAAGGGCTAAGACGACAGGGGCATTGATTGTCGTCAAGTCGCGTCCCATCTGAGCGTGACGCAGCCGCTGCAACCGGGCGGTTGTTGACCGATTGGCTGGGAGAAGCGACGACCATCGCGTTGGCGGCCGGAGAACTTTCAAGCGAAGAATACCTTGGTTGAGCCACGATCAAAGCCAGAGTTGCCGCAAAAGGGACTGGGCTTTGAAGCAAGGTTGGCTTGTTGAAACCTGGTGCTGGCCCTATGGTAAAGGGCAGCGCCGTACTTTAGAGACGGGTCACACTCATGAGTGAAGACAAGGTCACGAAAGCATCCGGTCCGAAGGATGGGGGCAAGGAGCTGTACCCAGTCCTGCCGCTGCGCGACATCGTTGTGTTCCCCTATATGATCGTGCCCTTGTTCGTGGGCCGCGAAAAGTCGATCGCAGCCTTGGAAGAGGTGATGCGCGCCGACAAGCAAATCCTGTTGACCGCGCAGAAGAACGCCAGCGACGACGATCCGGCGACGGATGCGATCTTCGAAGTCGGGACGCTTGCGTCCGTGCTGCAGCTGCTGAAGCTGCCGGACGGCACCGTCAAGGTTCTCGTCGAAGGCACCGCGCGCGCCAAGATCAAGCGCTATGTCGACAACCCGGACTTCTTCGAAGCCGAGGTGCAACGCGTCGAAGACGTCGTTGGCGCGAAGGACGAGATCGAGGCGCTGGCGCGGTCTGCGATTTCGCAGTTCGAGAGCTATGTGAAACTCAACAAGAAGATTTCGCCTGAAGTGCTCGGCACGATCAGCCAGATCGAAGATCCCTCCAAGCTCGCCGACACCATCGCCTCACATCTGGCGGTGAAGATTTCGGAAAAGCAGGACGTGCTCGAACTCACCACGATTTCGGAGCGGCTGGAACGCGTCTATGCGCTGATGGAATCTGAAATTTCGGTCCTGCAGGTCGAGAAGAAGATCCGCTCGCGCGTCAAGCGCCAGATGGAGAAGACGCAGCGCGAATACTATCTCAACGAGCAGATGAAGGCGATCCAGAAGGAACTCGGCGATACCGACGAGCGCGACGACATTGCCGAATTCGAGGAGAAGATCGAGAACACCAAGCTGTCGAAGGAAGCCCGCGACAAGGCGCTTGCCGAACTGAAAAAGCTCAAGCAGATGAGCCCGATGTCGGCGGAAGCGACCGTGGTGCGCAATTATCTCGACTGGCTGCTGTCAATCCCGTGGGGTATCAAGGGCAAGGTCAAGAAGGACCTGGAAGAAGCGCAGGCGACGCTCGATCTTGAGCACTATGGTCTGGAAAAGGTCAAAGAGCGCATCATCGAGTATCTTGCAGTCGGCGCCCGCACCAACAAGCTGAAGGGGCCCATCCTGTGCCTCGTCGGGCCGCCGGGCGTCGGCAAGACCTCGCTTGGGCGTTCGATTGCCAACGCGACGGGCCGGGAATTCGTGCGTATGAGCCTCGGCGGCGTGCGAGACGAAGCGGAAATCCGCGGCCACCGGCGCACCTACATAGGATCGATGCCGGGCAAGGTCATCCAGTCGATGAAGAAGGCGAAGCGGAACAACCCATTGTTCCTGCTCGACGAGATCGACAAGATGGGCCAGGACTTCCGTGGCGATCCCGCGGCGGCGCTGCTTGAAGTGCTCGATCCCGAACAGAACTCGACGTTCAACGACCACTATCTGGAGGTCGACTACGATCTCTCGAACGTGATGTTCGTGACGACGGCGAATACGCTCAACATTCCGCCGGCCCTGATGGACCGGTTGGAGATTATTCGGATCGCTGGCTACACCGAGAACGAAAAGCTGGAGATCGCCAAGCGCCACCTGCTCAAGGAGCAGCAGACGGCGCATGGCCTCGAGCCTGGCGAGTGGCAGGTCGACGACGATGCGCTGTTGGAAATCGTGCGCCGCTATACGCGGGAAGCTGGCGTGCGTTCGATGGAACGCGAAGTCGCGAAGCTTGCCCGTAAGTCGGTGAAGGAGATCCTCACGTCGTCCAAGAAGTCGGTGCGGATCACGGCGGCCAACCTGCAAGACTATCTTGGCGTGCCGAAATACCGGTACGGCGAAGCCGAAAGCACCGACCAGGTCGGCGTGGTAACGGGACTGGCGTGGACCGAAGTGGGCGGCGAATTGCTGACCATCGAAGGCGTTCAGATGCCGGGCAAAGGCAAGATGTCGGTCACTGGCAACTTGCGCGATGTGATGAAGGAATCGATCCAGGCGGCGAATGCCTACATTCGCTCGCGGTCGGTCGATTTCGGCATCCCGCCCAACATGTTCGAGAAGAAGGACATCCACGTTCACGTGCCGGAAGGCGCCACACCCAAGGATGGTCCATCGGCGGGCGTCGCCATGACGACGGCGATCATTTCCGTGCTGACCGGAATTCCGGTTCGGCGCGATGTGGCGATGACGGGCGAGATCACGCTGCGCGGACGGGTGCTGCCGATCGGCGGCCTCAAGGAAAAGCTGCTCGCGGCGCTGCGCGGCGGGATCAAGACCGTGATCATTCCGGAAGAAAACGTGAAGGATCTGGTGGACATTCCGGACGAGGTGAAGTCGAAGCTTGAGATCATACCGGCGAACCGGTTCGACGACGTGCTGAAGGTCGCCCTCGTGCGGCTGCCGGAACCCATTACGTGGGACCAGGCGGCGGCAGCGGTCGAAGCCGAAGCGGATGCGAAAAAAGACAAGGACAATTCCCGGGTCACGGCGCACTGATCTTCGCCGTTCGCGTCATACGATGACAGCCCCCGTGGTCATTCGACTGCGGGGGCTTTTTCTTGTCACGGACGGTTTGGAACGGCAGCTTAGGGTGGATTTGTCATAAGGATGGAAAAAACCGGCGTTTCTCCAGTGTTTTCGGGGGGTTTGGCCTGCTTTTCTGCTTGACGCCTCGCCTCAAACGGCGCTTGTCTGCGGCCTTCGTTGCTGATGCAGTGGTCCGCCTCCGTCACAGCAAAACCCTACTTTGTAGGGAGCTACGTGACGGTCCGACGGTTGCCGGTATCGAGACGTTTTGAGAGCAGAAGGAAATGCAGAGATGAGCAAGAAAGACTTGATCGACGCGGTTGCCAACCACGCCGAAATCACCAAGGAAAAAGCTGGCCATGCCGTCGAAGCGGTGCTGGAGCACATCAAGAAGTCGATGAAGAAGGGCGATGAAGTCCGTATTCCCGATTTCGGAACCTTCAAGGTCGCAAAGCGCAAGGCGCGCGACGGCCGCAACCCGGCAACCGGTGCAACGATCAAGATTCCAGCGGCCAAGGTGCCGAAGTTCACGCCGTCGAAGGGCCTCAAGGATCTGCTGAACTAAGATCTTTGTTTCGCACTCCTGCGTTACAAAAAAAGCGCGGCGCTCGAAAGAGTGCCGCGTTTTTTTGTGGCCGGAGCAGTATTACGGTTTAGCGGCCGTCGAAGACGCCGTGGGGGGTGATCTGTCCGGCCTGGGCGGCGTCGCGCAGGGCATTGCCGTACATCTGGTCGGCTTGGGCGACGCTGGCGCCGGCGAGGATTGCGGTGACGAGAGCGAGCGAGGTGATGAACTTGGTCATGGGATGTTTTCCTTTGCTGGGACTGGATTGCGGGTGAGATGGGGGCGTTCAGCGGCCTTCGAAGACGCCGTGGGGGGTGATCTGTCCGGCCTGGGCGGCGTCGCGCAGGGCATTGCCGTACATCTGGTCTGCTTGGGCGACGCTGGCGCTGGCGAGGATGGTGGCGATGAGCGCGAGCGAGGTGATGAACTTGGACATGGGATGTTTTCCTGTATGGGGGTTATGGGAAAGTCGGGGGCTATTAGTTGCCGCTCAGGGTGCGGTCGGCGAAGAACTTGGTTGCGAAATCACCTGAGGACTTTGACGTTTCGGCAGCGGCTGCGCCAACGAGTGCGAGGGTGATCACGAGGGCGGTCTGGGCAATTTTCAAGCGCATTGTAAGTCTCCGTTTTGGGTTGAATTGTTGTTGTGATGCAGTGTCTTGCTCACAAAGGGAGATACGCCGCTCGAACCATTTGGTTACATATCGACTAGGAAAAAAATGAATTCGAAAAATTTGATATTTATTGAGAAAGTGACGTATTGGGGCGTAACAAAACCTGATTGGCCATAATTGCGCTGATTACGCAGCATCGCCCCGCGCCGCTGCCAGGGGGCAATCGTTCGTGACGGAGGGGTGGCGGGGGGTGGCCTTACGGGATGCCGCCCGGCGCGAGCGGCGCGATGTCGGGACAAGTCGTTCCTGGCGTACGCATGTCAAAAACGGTTTTTCGCCGGGAAGCGCTTCACAGGCTGCCAAAAGCGCATTAGACCCAACAGTGGGCGGTTAGCTCAGCGGTAGAGCGTCTCGTTTACACCGAGAATGTCGGGGGTTCGATCCCCTCACCGCCCACCATGTTCTTCAGCACTTGATCCGCGGAACATGAGCTTTACGAAGGCTGCGAGCCTAATGAAGGCATGGAACGCTCGAAGCATCGGACGTTTGAGGCACCGGACGTTTGAGGCATGGGACGTGAGGTGCGTCGGCCGCTGACGGCATAGGCTGCGCGGCGATATGGCCCGAATGCCGAGCGTTGAGCGCGTGGCAGCTGTCCCGCAGGCGCTGTGGCCGTTACGGGTGGGTCGGCCGAGCGCCTAGCCCAGTCTGGGGGCGGTGGAGCGCCAGCTCTTCAGCGCCAAAACCGTGACGATCAGGGCGATGAGAAGCAGTTGCACAAGCGTGAATGTGGTTTCGCTGTTCATGGGCACTTACTGGACAGAGTTTAATTTCCTGAGGCACTAAAATTCAGGTGATTCGCCCAGTCGTTCAAGCCAACTTTGAGAATTGGTTGGTCCTGTACACTGCATTCTGCTAGTGAAGTTCCTCAGTTCGGAACTACAGTTATCTTCTATCTTCAACATAGGATTTCTCCATGTCGCTCTCGATGTATGAAGCCTCGATTCCTGCGTTCAACCAGATGCTGGCAGCCCTATCTGGCGTGCTCGACAAGGCGGATGCCCACGCCAGCGCCAAGAAGATCGATCCAGCCGTGCTGCCTGCGACCAGGCTCTCCCCGGATATGTTCCCGCTGTCGCGTCAGGTGCAGATTGCGTGCGATTTCGCCAAGGGAACCGCAGCGCGGCTTGCGGGCGTCGACAACCCGAGCTTTGCCGATACCGAGAAAACGTTTCCTGAACTGCGCGAGCGGATCGCCAGAACGGTGGCGTTTCTGGCGACTTTGAAGGCGGCGCAAATCGACGGCAGTGAAGGGCGCGACATTTCGCTGAAGGTCGGCCCGAAGGAAATGCACTTCAAGGGCCAGCCCTACCTGGTGAATTTCGCGCTGCCCAACTTCTATTTCCATGTCACCATGGCATACGCCATTTTGCGCGCCAGCGGCGTCGACCTCGGCAAGATGGACTACATGGGCATGCCACGCCCCGCCTAGTCTTGTTTACGACGGACGGGATGGCGCAAAAAAAGCGTCGTCCCGTCGCTTGACTTCAAGGTGTCGAGACCGTATCGACAGGTGGTGACCGTGAGTTTCGCACTCGCGACGTATTGGATTGCGGGAGTAGCTCAGTTGGTTAGAGCGCCGCCCTGTCACGGCGGAGGCCGCGGGTTCAAGTCCCGTCTCTCGCGCCAATCCAAACTACCTTCAAAATATTTTCCGGCCGAAATCGCGAGGGCATCGCCCGCACGGGCAATGAGCGTTGCGTGCTGTGCCGGAAGCTCCCCGAGAGCCAGAGGGTTCGCCCGAGGTAGGCGTTGCGCGGCGCGGGGCTCTGCGATACCACCAACGCAATTGATCGCTCATCCGCGTCCATAATCGCGGTGCTGCCCGAGGTGCCCATGGCTAACCTGTTTACCGATTATCTCCCGCTTGCGATCTTCCTCGCCGTTGCCGTAATCTTTGCCGGCGTGTTGCTGCTCGCCCCGTTTCTCATCGCCGTTCGCAATCCCGACAGCGAAAAAGTTTCGGCGTACGAGTGCGGATTCGCCGCGTTCGACGACAGCCGGATGCGCTTCGACGTGCGGTTCTATCTGGTGTCGATTCTCTTTATCATCTTCGATCTTGAAATCGCGTTCCTGTTTCCGTGGGCGGCGGCGTTCAAGGATATCGGCCTGTTTGGATTCTGGTCGATGATGGTATTTCTGGCCGTGTTGACGATCGGCTTCATCTACGAATGGAAGAAGGGTGCGCTCGAATGGGATTGATCTTGAAGCCCGACGGGATACCGGCCCTGCAAGACCAAGTGCTTTGGGATAAGATGCGCGAAGGCGCGGGCGCGGGTGGACCTGGCTCGGTTGTGCGTGCGCCCGATCCGTTTCTGGCCGACGTCAACGACCAGCTAGCCGACAAAGGCTTCCTGGTGACCACGACGGACGATCTCATCAACTGGGCCCGCACTGGCTCGCTGATGTGGATGACATTCGGGCTCGCGTGTTGCGCCGTCGAGATGATGCAGGCGTCAATGCCGCGCTACGATCTCGAGCGGTTCGGATTTGCGCCGCGCGCTTCGCCCCGCCAGTCGGACGTCATGATCGTCGCTGGGACGCTCACCAACAAAATGGCGCCGGCACTCCGCAAGGTCTACGACCAGATGCCCGAGCCGCGCTACGTGATCTCGATGGGCAGCTGTGCCAACGGCGGCGGCTATTACCATTACAGCTATGCCGTCGTGCGCGGCTGCGACCGCATCGTGCCGGTCGACATCTACGTGCCGGGCTGCCCGCCGACAGCCGAAGCGTTGCTCTACGGCGTGCTCTTGCTCCAGCGCAAGATCCGCCGCACCGGCACAATCGCGCGCTGAGCTAGGCGAACCAACCAACGGACGATGATCATGACGACGGAAGTTCAATCCGCAACAGCAACCGTACTCGGGGATAAGGTCGTCGCGTCCAAGGTTGCGTTCGGTGAGACCACGATTATGGTCGCGGCCGACAAGATCGTCGACGTGCTGACCCAGCTGCGGGATGATCCAGCGTGCCAGTTCGAAATTCTGATCGATATTGCGGGCGTCGATTATCCCGAGCGCGCGCAGCGGTTCGAGGTCGTCTACCATTTGCTGTCGCCGCGGCTCAATCAGAGGATGCGGGTCAAGATCGCCGCCGGTGAAGATACCCAGGTCCCGAGCGTCATCCCCGTGTTCCCCAATGCCGACTGGTATGAACGCGAAGCCTACGATATGTACGGCATCTTGTTCTCCGGGCACCCGGATTTGCGCCGGCTGCTGACCGACTACGGCTTCCAGGGCCATCCGCTCCGCAAGGACTTCCCGCTGACGGGTTATGTCGAAGTGCGCTACGACGACGAGAAGAAACGTGTCGTGTACGAGCCGGTGAAGCTCACCCAGGATTTCCGCTCGTTCGACTTCGAGAGCCCTTGGGAAGGCACGACCTACAACATCCCCGGCGACGAGAAGGCGAGCAAGTGAAGTCGCTTCGCTGAGACCAGGGGCTCGCCCCTGGACCCTTACCGAAGTTTGGTTTCCAAAGGATAAGTCCTTTGGTGGGGGTGCGGGGGCAACGCCCCTGCGGCAACAAGGACGGACATGAAATCCACACTCCATTCCGGCGCGAACTACACCCACACCTACCTCGTCCCGCCGACCAAGACCGTGCCCCATCTGTACCCCGACGCACCCGAGTTCGCGGCGATGCCCGGCGTCTTCGCGACCGGCTACATGATCGGCCTGATGGAATGGACCTGCATGAAAGTTATGGAGCCGCATCTCGATCCCGGGGAAGGCTCGCTCGGCGTCGATATCAACGTCAACCACACTGCGGCAACCCTGCCCGGCCAGACCGTGACCGTCACCGCGACCTGCACCGAAGTGAAGGGCCGCAAGCTGACGTTCAGGGTCGTGGCCCACGATGGGCTCGACCAGATCGGCGAAGGCACGCACGCCCGCGCCGTCGTGCCCTGGGACCGGTTCGAGGCGATGGTCAACGCGAAGGCCAAAAAGGCTAACGTGAAGGGACTTGGGTGAGGGAGCGCCATTGGCTATAACCTTTTTCCAGGGTTCCTACAGGTATCGCTCATGAACATCCGCGCGTTCATCCCAGTCGACAAAGCCGCATTCCATCGCTTCATCGCGACAGAGCCAGAGCAGCGCTATGAGTTCGCGCATGGAAGGATCATCGAGATGCACGGCGGGACAAACCTGCATTTCAGGATCGCCCGGCGCATGAGTACGTTGCTCGAAGCGCAAGTCGATGCAAAGACTTGGCTCGTGTTCCAGGAATTCGGCGTCGAGACCCCGCAGACGGTACGCTTTCCCGATGTTGTTGTGCTCCCCGTCGGCGACCCCTCCGGCGCGCGCTGGACACAGGTTCCGGCCGTCATCGTCGAGGTGCTGTCTGCCTCGACCAGCCGGCTTGATCTCGATGAAAAGCCGAGGGAATACATGAGCCTGCCTTCGCTTCAGGCCTACATCGTGGCAAGCCAGACCGAGGCAGCGTGTCTTGCATGGATTCGCGGCGGCGACGGCAGGTTTCCAGCCGAACCGGTCGAACTCGTTTCTGCAGAAAAAATCACCATTCCGGCCCTGGGAGTTGCTATCGACATGGCCGACATCTATGCCGGACTAGCGCTTGATACAAAAGGTCCCCCGTCCCATGCCTGAAACCGACATTCGCCAGTTCAACATCAACTTCGGGCCGCAGCACCCGGCGGCGCACGGCGTGTTGCGCCTCGTGCTGGAGCTGGACGGAGAGGTCGTCGAGCGGGTTGATCCGCACATTGGCTTGCTTCATCGCGGCACAGAGAAGCTGATCGAGCACAAGACGTATCTGCAGGCGATCGGCTATTTCGACCGGCTGGATTACGTCGCGCCGATGAACCAGGAACATGCGTTCTGCCTCGCCGCAGAAAAGCTGCTGGGCCTCGAAGTGCCGCGCCGAGCCCAGCTCATTCGCGTGCTGTATTCGGAAATCGGACGGCTGCTCTCCCACTTGCTGAACGTCACCACGCAGGCGATGGACGTCGGCGCGCTGACGCCGCCGCTGTGGGGCTTTGAAGAGCGCGAAAAGCTGATGGTGTTTTACGAGCGCGCATCGGGCTCGCGCATGCACGCCAAGTATTTCCGCCTGGGCGGCGTGCACCAGGACCTGCCGCCAAAGCTCATCGACGATATCGCGGCGTTCTGCGATCATCACCCCAAGGTGCTTGACGACATCGAGACGCTGCTGACCGGCAACCGGATCTTCAAGCAGCGCAATGTCGATATCGGCGTCGTGTCGCTGGACGAGTGCTTCGCGCTCGGTTTCTCGGGCGTGATGGTGCGCGGGTCGGGTGCGACGTGGGACTTGCGCAAGTCGCAGCCCTATGAGTGCTACGCCGAAATGGATTTCGATATTCCGATCGGCAAGAACGGCGATTGCTACGACCGCTATCTTATCCGCATGCAGGAAATGCGCGAGAGCGTGAAGATCATGAAGCAATGCTGCGACAAGCTGCGCAGCGTCGATGGCCAGGGCCCGCACGTCGCGCAGGAGAAGAAAGTCGTGCCGCCGAAGCGGGGCGAGATGAAACGCTCGATGGAAGCGCTCATCCACCATTTCAAGCTCTACACCGAGGGCGTGCGGGTGCCCGAGGGCGAAGTCTATGCCTGCGTGGAAGCGCCCAAGGGCGAGTTCGGCGTGTATCTCGTATCGGATGGGTCGAGCAAGCCGTACCGCTGCAAGATCCGCGCGCCGGGGTTCCCGCATCTTGCCGCCATGGATCATATGAACCGCGGGCATATGCTGGCGGATGTGAGCGCGATCCTTGGGAGCCTCGATATTGTGTTCGGGGAAATCGATCGGTAGTGCTGGGAGTGAAGGCCAGGGGACGCGTCCCCTGGACCCCGGACTTGAGGGCAGGAGTGTTGTGAGCAGCATTGAACGGTTTTATCCGGTCGTCGACAGTGGAGCATGGGTCGGGCGGCTCGTGGGCGTTGGTGCCAAGTTCATTCAGCTGCGGGTGAAGGACAAGGGCGACGTCGATTTGCGCCGCGAAATCCATCACGCCATGACCATCTGCCGGCGGTCGGGCGCGGAACTCGTCATCAACGACCACTGGCAGCTGGCCATCGATGCTGGTGCGGACTGGGTGCATCTGGGCCAATCCGATCTGATCGACGCCGATCTCGACGCTGTGCGCAAGCACAACATCCGGCTCGGCGTCAGCACGCATAGTCCCGAAGAGCTGGAGAACGCGCTGGCGGCAAATCCCGACTATGTCGCGCTGGGGCCGATTTTCCCGACCATTCTGAAAGCGATGCCGTTTGCCCCTCAGGGCATCGAGCGGATCAAGGAATGGAAAGCGCTCATCGGCGATATTCCCCTGGTCGCGATCGGCGGGCTCAACATCGAGCGCGCCAAGCAGTGCCTCGCGGCGGGAGCCGACAGCGTGGCTGTCGTCACCGACATCACGCTCCATGCCGATCCGGAAGCGCGCGCGACGCAATGGCTGGAAATGACCGGGCAAGACGCGTAAGCGGTCTTCCGACAGGCTGATTTCGGGCGGGACGGTAACCTCCCGCAGGACTTGGCGTGTGTGTGGATTTCTGGAGTGACGACGGTGAGCGAATACCCCAAGTGCCCGAAATGTAGTTGCGAATTTACCTATGCCGACGGGGCGCTGCTCGTTTGCCCGGAATGTGCGCACGAGTGGCCGGCCGCTGCTGCAACTGAGGCCGGCGACGACGATGGTCCGCGCGTCTTCAAGGACGCTCACGGCAACGTGCTGGTGGACGGCGACAGCGTGACATTGATCAAGGACCTTAAGATCAAGGGCTCGTCGGCGGTCGTCAAGGTCGGCACGAAGGTCAAGAATATCCGCCTGATCGAGGGCGATCACGATATCGACTGCAAGATCGAGGGCTTCGGGCCGATGCAACTCAAAACCGGGTTCGTCAAAAAGGCCTGATCGCCCCCTTAAGGACTTTCGCAACGGTTGTCGCCTAAGCTTGCGGCTCGATCGAGCGGGGCGGATGCAACCATGGGCTATACGCTGCAGGATTTGAGCGGCCTGCTGTTGGCGGCCGTGCTGTGCGGGCCGCTGCTGGTGTTGCCTGGGCTCGCGCTTGGCCAGCTGTCGAACGTGTTTCAATTCCAGGAACAGACGACGGGCCGCCAGTGGCAGCTGGCGCTGTTGCTTGGGACCGCGATCCTGCCGGGGATCGACGGTGTGCTGGTCAGCCAGGCGGGCCTGGGGGCGGTGCTGGCGCTGCATGTCGGGCTTGCGGCCTATGGTACGCGCTGCATCCTCAGGCGGGGGATGCCTCGCTTGGAAACGGGTTGGCTCGTCGGGGCCGGCGTCTGGTTTCTCGTGCTGGCTCTGATCACGGTCGATTTCGACTGGAACGGCGGCCTTGCTGTTTCCCTGCTCAAGATCGACATGGTGAAGCACGCCGCGACGGTGCGGGCCCTCGTCGAGAGCGGGTTTGGTCCGCCCAGGGACGTGTTCTTTCTGCGCGATGCGCCAGCTGGGTACTATTATTACTTCTACGTGCTATCGGCGCTCGTCGAGCGGGCTGGGTGCGGGTTGCTGGATTCTCGCGCGGCGGTCTCGGGCCAGGTGTTCTGGAGCGGCATCGCGGTGCTTGCGCTGCTGACGGAGATCGCTCGGGCCACGGGTCTGTCGCGGCAGCCGGGCGCAATCGCGCCGCTGCTGCTGGCGCTGATGTGCACGGGCGGGCTCGATCTCATCGTCGTACTACAGACCGGGCTTTCCGACGGGGTTTGGATCGGCCAGATCAACTGGTGGAACGAGGAAGTCACCGGGCTTGCGATTTCCGTCGTTTGGGTCGCCCATCACATGGCTGGGCTCGTCGCGTGCTGGGTGGGCTTCCTGGCGCTCGCATCGCTGGATCAGCCTGCGCCGCAAGCGGTGCGGGCGCGATGGGCGGCGATCGCTATTGCAGGGCTCGCCTTCGCGTCGGCGCAAGGCCTTTCGATCTGGGTGACAACCGGTGCGGTTGCGACGCTGGGCGCGGCCTTCGTGTGGCTCGTGGCTAACCGCCGGTTCGATCTCGCGCTGCCGATCGTTGCTGCCGGACTTGTCAGTGCGGTGGTTGCCGCGCCTCATCTGCTCGACTTGATGGCGATCCGCTCGGGCGAGGGCGCGCCGCTTGCGCTCAGCGTGCGCCGGTTCCCGCTGCTCGACCAGCTGGTCGATGCGGGGCCGTTGCGGCAGCTGGTCGATCTCGTGTCCCTGCCGCTCAACTATGCGATCGAATTCGGCGTTCTGGCGCTGGGCACGCTCGCGTTCTGGCGGCGGCGGAGCGCTGGGAGCGCGCACGTCAACGCGGCCGCGCAGCTGCTGACGCTGTCGGCTGTCGTCGCGCTGGTGATCGGATCGTTCGTCAAGTCAGCGATTGCCAACAACGATCTGGGGTGGCGCGTGCTGTTGTTTGCGCAGGTCGCGGCGACCGTTTGGACGGCGGCCGTGCTGGAACCATTTTGGCTGCGGTTTTGCAGGCATGGGTTTTCATGGCGGCTGCCGGCGTTGTTGCCGCCTCGCATCCTGCTGGCGACGTTCGCGGTCGGGTTTGCCGGCGTCGTCTACGATCTCGGCGCGCTGCGGCTGCATCAGCCGCTGACCAAGAGCGGGATTGCCGACGTTCAGGCCGATCCGGCCGTCGCGCACGACCTGCGCGGGGCCTATGGGTGGCTGAACGCGAACGCCGACCACCGCACGGTGACGCAGCATAATCCATCCGCGCCGCGCTCGTTCGCCTACGGGCTTTACGGGCGGATGCCGGTTGCCATCTCCGACCGGCACAATGCGGTTTTGTTTGGCGCGAGCCATGACGCAGCCCTCGCCCGGCTGGCCGATCTCGTCCCCGTATTCGACACCGCGATGACGGCTCCAGAGGCCGGCGAGCGGTTCATACGCAACAAGGTGGCGCTCGCTGTCGTGACCTCGGCCGATCCCGTTTGGCAGGCGCAACATTCGTGGGTCTGGCAGGTCCAGCCGGCCTTTGCGAATGGGCATGTGCGGGTGATCCGCGTCGAAACGCTGATGGATGCGGGCCTTCCCAAACTTGCAGCGGGTGACGCGAAATGAGCGCATGGGCAAAACAAGGCCTGGCGCTTGGGCGCGATCTGGCGATCAGTGCGCTGCTGTTCGGGCTCATTGCTGTATGCGGCTTTGGGGTTCTGGTTGCCCTGTTCAAGGCAGGTGTTTTCGCGTCGGTGCCGATCATCTTCTATCGCGGCCTCATTCTTTGCGCGGTTGCGTTCGGGCTGACCATGCTCGCGGCTGGCTATGGCCTGCGCAAGTTGCGGCTCGGCACCGTGCGCGATGGGTTCGCCGCCGCCTGCCTGTCGCTCGGGTTGAACCTTGCCTTTCTCGTCATCGTACCGGTGACCGTCGACCGGTCGGTCAGCGTGTTTATGCTCGCCTACATGGATGCCCATGCGGACGAGCGGCTGGAAGCGCGCGATATCGAGGCGGCGTTCGACCGCATCTACGTGCGCGAGTTGAAGGCCATCGACAGGAGGCTCGCCGAACAGATCCAATCTGGCAACGTCGAGACCGACGGCGGCACGTATGCGATTTCGGTGCGCGGACGGCAGTTCATCACCACGGCTCAGTTCGTCGCCTGGCTGTTTGATACCGACACGCGACTGCTGCTGCGGGGCGTGGACGAGCGCAAGACACTGGCCCAAACGGCTGCCCAAACGGCTGCTAATTCCAGCGGAACTCCGCGTTGATCATCCGCAGTTCCTTCGGCTTGATGAGCTGGCTGTGGGCGACCGTCACCTTGAACAGGGGGCCGTCGAGCTTCGCGGTCCAGAACGCCAGGAACTGCTTGAGCTTTGGGAAGACCGGCGAAAGATCATACTCCTGCCAGATGTAGGATTGCAGCAGCGAGGGATGATCGGGCAGCCGATAGAGGATTTCGGCGGTCGTCAGGCTGTAGCCTGCGAGTTGGGCCGCAAAGTCGGTCGAAGGCTTCGTCATAGATGTCGTTCTCCCGAGATGATTGAGGGCTCCCGAGCGTTTCGTCCCTGACATATCAAGATATGAGGTGTTCGTTTGGTTGCAATAAAAATGTTTGATCTCAGTCTGTTAGCAGCTTATCGCCGCGAGTGCTGCCAAAGCTAAAGCGTGATGCGGGCCGCCGTCAGCGCCGCGCCGACGCCCGTGAACACCGCCTGCACGGCAATCGCCGCCAGCAGAATGCCGAACACGCGCATCAGCACGCGCTGCGCGGTGATGCCCAACAGGCGGTTGAGATCATGAGCTGCGATCAGCAGGGCGAGCGTCAACACCATCGTCGCCAGCAGCGCCGCGATCACGCCGGCGAGTTGGGCTGGGTCGCCATGGGCGTTGGCCGCCAGGAGAATGGCGCTCGACATCGCGCCGGGGCCTGCGAGCAGGGGTGTCGCCAGGGGGAACACTGCGATCTCGTCCTTGCCCTGGGCTTCGGCGCCCTCCGATGGCGTCAGCTTGAAGGCGCTGGTCGGTTTGGCAAACACCATGTCGATCGCTATCAGCAGCAGAATGATGCCGCCCGCCGTCTGGAGCGCTGCAATTGAAACGCCGAGCTGGCGCAGCAGTGGCTGGCCGAGCAGCGTGAACACCAGCAGGATCACGCCTGCGATCAAGGTCGCTTTCGTCGCGATGGCGCGGCGCGCCGTGCGGTCCATTTTCGGCGTTAAGGTCGCAAACAAAACCGCCGCCTCGATCGGGCCGATGGTCGCGAAGAATGTCGTCAGGCTCGACAGCAGGCTTGCGATCATGCCGGGTTCCTCGCTCGCCTTGGCTGCGCTACCGTATTAGCGCCGACCGCGCGGGGCGGGCGCGGGGCGGGTCTTGTGGAGCTTGGGCCGCGGCGCACGCGCGATGGTCTTGTGGCGCTGCGGGGAGGCGATCCGCCCGGACGCTGTATCGTCTGCCGTATCGGGCTCGGAGCGTTCCTCGAACTTGTTCTCATCCAGACCGAGCATTTCCCAGGTGAGCTTCATGTGCGGCGGCAGCGGCGCGGTGACGTCGATCTTCTTGACGCCGTCGGGATGGGGAAGGATCAGCCGCCGCGCATGCAGATGCAGCTGGCCGTCGACGCCCGCATCCGCCAGCACCGAGCGGCCCTCGTGCAAGCCATCTTGGTACTTGGGATCGCCGACGATGGGGTGGCCGATCATCGCCATATGCGCGCGCAGCTGGTGCTGGCGCCCGGTCACGGGCTTGAGGCTGACCCAGGCTACCTTGTGCGCCACCCGGTCAATCGTGGAATAATGCGTGGTCGCATGCATGGCGAGGTCCTGCTCGCCGGGTTCCGCCTTGCGCACGCGGTCTTCGCCGGCCGCATTCGTCCCCTTGACGAGGGCCGCCTCGATCTTGCCCTGCGGCGGTTTGGGCACGCCGTTGACCAGCGCCCAGTAGGTTTTGGCCGCACTCCGGCTCTGGAAGGTCTTGCCGAGCTTGGCGGCGGCGTCGCGCGTCTTGGCGACGAGCAGCACGCCGGTCGTATCGCGGTCGAGCCGGTGGACGAGGCGCGGCCGGTCGCCAAACCGGTCGGCCATGCCGGCAAGCATGCCGTCGATGTGGTGGCGCGTGCCGGTGCCGCCCTGAACGGCGAGGCCGAACGGCTTGTTCAGCACCAGCACCTTGTCGTCCTCGTAGAGGATCATTTTTTCAATGGCGTCGCGGTCTTCCTTCGGCGCGCCGGCCGCTTTCATCGCGGCCTGGAGGACGGGATTTTCCTTCTTCGGCAGCCGTACGATCTTGGGGATGCGGATCTGCGCGCCGACGTCAACGCGCTCCTTGGCTTCGACGCGTTTGCCGTCGACCCGCACTTGCCCGGTCCGCAGCAGCTTTTGCAGATAACCCTGCGAGACGTCCGGGTAATGCTGGCGGAACCAGCGGTCGAGGCGCTGCCCGCCGTCGCGCTCGCTGACCACGATGGTCTCGAGCTTGCCTTCGGATTTGGACGGCGCGGATTGGGAATCGGTCATGACAAAAGGGCCTTGGTGAGCGCGATGCCGAGGTACAGCGCGAGAATGGAAAGAACAACCGAGCCCAGCACGTAGGATGCGGCCGCGGCTGGCTGCTGGGTATCGATCAATTGCGCCGCATCCAGCGAAAAGGCGGAAAACGTGGTGAAGCCGCCGAGGATGCCGGTCGCGAGGAACGTGCGCAGCTCACTGGAGGCGCCAAAGCGCAGCGTCACCATGGTGACGACAACGCCCATCAGGAAGCTGCCGAGCACATTGATGGAGAAGGTCCACCACGGAAACCCGCCGCCGAGCCAGCGGATCATGGCGTTTTGCATGAGGAAGCGCGCGCCAGCGCCAATCCCGCCCCCCACCGTCGCCAAAAGTAACAGCCGCATGCCAGAATGCCCGGAATTGTTGGAAATGAAGCGCCGAGCTATACGCCTTTAGGGGCAAAGGTGCAAAGGCGGGGTGCACGGCATGATCAACGATCAATCCTTGGCGCGGTTCGCGCCGCTGGGCGCGCGGTTCAAGAAGCCGGTTTATGCCGACTATTCGTTCGGCAATCTGCCAGCGACGCTGCATTATCTGCTGACTGGAGAACGAACCGGGCCGATGCTGCCGCCCGATTGTTTCGGGGGCGCCTATCCCTGCCCGCAAAAGATCGTGTTGTTCTTCATCGACAGCTTTGGCTGGCCGTTCTGGCAGCGCTACGCGCAGCGTTCGCGGATCATGCGCAACGTCATCGCGCACGGCGTCCTGACGCCGATTTCGGCGCTTTTTCCCTCGACGACGGCGGCCTCCGTCACGACGCTCAATTTCGGGACGTTGCCAGCGCAACACGCCGTATTCGAGTGGAATGTCTACGTGCCCAAGTTCGGCCAGACGATCCAGACGCTGCCGTTCATGACGCTCGGCCCACAGGCGATTGGGTGCGCCGCACTCGGGTTTGATGTCGCAGACTTGGTGATCGGGCATGAAACCGTGCATCAGCGCTTGGCCCGCCACGGCGTGCGATCGATCCAGCTCGCCCACCGCGCCTATGCGCGCTCGGCCTACAATTGTCTCGCCTCTGCCGGCGCCGAGGTGATCACCCACGCGACGTTGCCGGAAGCGCTCGTCGGCCTGAAGGATGCGCTCGCGGCGACGCCTGGCAAAGCGCTCATCAATCTGTATTGGGCGGGTCTCGATACGGCTGCCCACATATTTGGGCCGGGCACGGCGGTTCACGATGCCGAAGTATTGAGCTTCTGGGCGACGATGGATGCGCTGTTGGCGGATATCGACAGCCCGGACACGCTGTTCGTGTTCACCGCCGATCACGGCCATGTGGGCGCGCGCGCCGAAGCCACGGTTTATATCAACGAGCGGTTCCCGGCGCTGGCCGATTGCCTTGCAACCAGCCCCACGGGCGACACCATCTGGCCGTGCGGCGGGCCGCGCGACATGTTCCTGCATGTGAAGCGGGAGCGTCGCGCGCAGGTGCATGGCATCCTCAAGGATGGGCTCGCAGGCATCGCGGACGTGCTGGGAATGGAGGAGGCGCTCAACCATGGGCTGTTTGGACCGGCGCCCGTATCTGCCGAGCTGCGCGCACGGCTTGGCGACATCCTGGTGCTCCCGCATTTGGGGCAGTTCATCTGGTGGCGCGAGCCGGGGTTGATCGAGAACCGGCTCCATGGGCATCACGGCGGATTATCGGCCGAGGAACTGATCACGGTGCTGGGCGTGGTGGACAGGTTGTAAACCATTTCCAGCCGACGACGGGAACGCGGGCATGGACTATTGCCGCACCCTCGCGCACATTGCAGCTAATTCCATCCGCAAGAGGCCGCCAGAATGTTCAATCCCGAAAGCCCACCCGAGCTTGAAATCGCCTCCTGGCTCAACGTTACCGGCGAGCCGCCCACGCTTTCGGCGCTGCGGGGCAAGGTCGTGCTGGTCACGGCCTTCCAGATGCTGTGCGACGGCTCGGTGAAGCACGCGCTGCCGCAAGCTGCCCGCGTCGCCAAATCGACGCGGCCCGATCAGGTCGCGGTGCTGGGCCTGCACATGGTGTTTGAACGTCACGGCGAGATGACGCCCAAGAAGCTCGAAGCCTTTGTCAAGAAGAACGGCTACACGTTCCCCATCGGTATCGATGCGGCGGGCGCGGGCGGTACGCCTAAGTCGATGGCCGCCTACGAAATCCAGGGTACGCCGACGATTTTGCTATTCGACAGGCAGGGCCGCCTTCGCCGCCATTATCTGGGCCAAGTCGACGACGTGCGGCTCGGCGCGGAAATCATGGCGCTGGCGATCGAGGCCCCCAAGGCCGAGCGGGCCGCCTCCATCGCCATCGAGCAACTGCTGCATGCGACGTTGAGCGATCCCCACGATCATGAACACCACGGGCACGACCCTGAGCATGTGCATGGCCCCGGATGCGGGCACGATCACAGTCATGATCACAGCCATGATCACAGCCACGAACACGAGACTGCTCACGTTCACGGCCCCGGCTGCAATCACGATCACGACCACAGCCATGGGCACGAGCACGAGCACGTCCACGGCCCCGGCTGCGGCCATGACAACGCACCCGATCCAAAGAAGCTGCTGGCCGATGCCGTCAAAGCCCAGTTGCGGGCGAAAAAGTAGTTATGGCCGAGCGCAAGAAACCCAAGTCCGCTCCGGCTGCGGCGCCCGCCTATCCGAAGAAGACGATCGCGCTCGTCTATGATTTCGACGGCACGCTGTCGCCCAAGCCGATGCAGGAATATACCCTGCTCCCCAAGATCGGCGTCGAACCGGAGGCGTTCTGGGCGGAAACCAACAAAATCGCGCGCGAGCAGGAAGCCGATCCGCTGATCACGTACATGCATCTCATGTACAAGAAGGCGAAGGCGGCCAACATCCGCATCGACCGCGCCGACCTCGTAGCGCAAGGCGCGCACGTCGAGCTGTTCCCGGGCGTCGAGGCGTGGTTTGCCGAAATCGCCAGCTACATCGGCATCCGCGCCGAAACCCACGGCGTGACGTTGCGCCACTACATGATCTCGTCGGGTCTGACCGAGATCATCGAAGGCACCAGCATCTATCCGCACTTCCAGAAGGTGTTCGCCTCCGAATACTGGTTCGACGCCTATGACCTGCCCTATCCCAAGCGGGTGATCACCGACACCGGCAAGACGCAATACCTGTTCCGCATCAACAAGGGCGTCGAGGATCTGGGGCAAACCATCAACCAGCACATGCCGGAGGCGGCCCGCCCGGTTCCCTTCGCCAACATGATCTACTACGGCGACGGCGACACCGACGTGCCGTCCATGGCGGTGATGAGGAAGAGCGGCGGCCATGCCATCGCGGTGCACGGCCCGAGTGAGCGCCAGCGCGAACGGTGCGTCGATCTCTTCAAGGCCGGGCGGATCGACTTTTTTGCCGAAGCCGACTATCGCCGCGGGTCGCAGCTGTTTTCCCGCACGTGCCTGCTGCTCGACCGCATCCTGGCCGACATCCGGGTTCAAGAAGAGATGTGGCTGATGGAACAGGGATTGTAGCCCTTCGCCCTCTCCCCATCCCTGCCCTCTCCCCGACAAGTACGGGGAGTGGGGATAACATCGCGAGCAACGAGACCCATCCTATGACCACGACCCCCGCCCGCGCCCGCCTGATCGAGATCATCAAAGCCCGCTCGTTCTCGGTTGGGCCCGAGATGAAACTCGCCTCGGGGCGCACCTCGAACTTCTACTTCAACATGAAACCCACAATGCTGCACCCGGAAGGCGCGCATCTCATCGGCACGTTGATCCTGGACGCGATAGTGGCCGACAAGGCTGACTATGTCGGCGGCCTGGAGATGGGCGCGGTGCCGATTGCCACCGCTGTCACGATCGCGAGCCACATGAAGGGCGCGCCGGTTCCGGCTTTCTTCGTGCGCAAGCAGGCCAAGGAACACGGCACGCAGAGCCTGGTCGAGGGCTTGCCGAAGGGTAAAACGCTGGCTGGAAAGCGCGTCGTTATCGTCGAGGACGTCACGACCACAGGCGGCTCGTCGATGAAGGCTGTCGAAGCGGTGCAGGCGGCTGGCGGCACGGTTGTCCGCGTGGTGACCGTGGTCGATCGTCAGGAAGGCGCGGCCGACACATTCGCTGCCGCCAAACTGATCTTTACGCCGATACTGACGGCGGCCGATTTCCGGGGCTGATCAGCCGGGGGTAAGCTGCCATAAGCCTTGCGGGTTGGTGTAGGGGTGGTCTTGGCCATAGCGGTGGTCCTCTATGTGCATAAGACGGTAGCGTTGAGCGTCCGCTTCGGGGCTGAACGTGTGGCCGTCCTTGAACACCGGCTGCTCGGTCCACTGGTAGATGTTGAACGCCGCTAGGGTTTGCGCCACATCCGGGCCGCCTGCCTCGGGAATGCTCGCGTCGGGTCGCTCGAATTGTTTCATGCCGAACGAGGAAATCCGGCCCGCATCCGCCACGCTGACCATGAGCGCATAATAGAGGTCCCAGGGGTTGGCGGTGAGCCGCCGCTCCCAGCGTTCCCACGGGTGGCACACGCCGGATTTGTCGACCTTGACCGCAACTCCGCCCGCCTTGCGCATCACGCCGGAAAAAAACGCGAGGCGCTCGGCTAAGCCTTCGGCCGTAGCATCGATGGTCAGTGTGGGAACGATAGCGTGGCGCTCGATGGCCGCGACGGTGTCTGCGTCGAGCGTCTTGCCCGACCCCTTGAACATCGCTTGCGCCAGATCGTCGTCGCGCTCCCAAACTTGGAACTCGGCATGCCGCTTGGCCGTTACGTCCATCAAGATCATTCCCGCGGCAATGGCTTGCCCCGCGTTCGCTTTGACGATGGCGCCGATCAGCTCCTTGCGGTCGCGCCAGGGCCCTGGAATGGCGAGGATGATGCCACTAGAGCAAATTCCGATCCTACGGAATCGGAAATTTGCTCTAGCTTGTTGCTTTTGCCGCATTTTCTTCGACGAACCGGTATCCACTTCGTCGGAAAATGCTCTAGGAGTTTCCACGTTGCCCCCTCGAGCGCTGCACAACCCAACAACCTGACATTTGAGCCGCGTATCCGCCTGAATTGACGTAGATCGCCGCTTTCCAGCCACGCATCTAGGCTTTAATAGTGTGCCATGTTTGAACATCGATGGCCACCACGGCTGATGAGGTTGAAATCCACCGCTGCTATCGAATGGGCCCGGCGCCTCCTTGGCCGCTCTCACGAGCAGACGCGCGATGCGCCTATGCGCAATGATATGGGGAGCGATAGGGAGCAATCCGGGATGGCGGCTCGCGACCAGCTGACGATGGAAATCACCCCGCAGGTGCTGCTGAAGGCGTACAGCTGCGGGATTTTCCCCATGGCCGAAAGCGCGGACGATCCGGCCCTTTACTGGATCGAGCCACAGAGCCGCGGTGTGCTGCCCTTGGGGTCGATCCACCTGTCCAGCCGTATGGCGCAGACGATTCGCAACACGGAGCTGGCCGTGCGCATCGACACGGACTTCGAAGGCGTGATCGAGGGCTGTGCGGCCTCCCGCCCTGGCCGGCGTACGACGTGGATAAACGGCCGCATCCGCGCGCTCTACGGCGAACTGTTCGATGCCGGCCACTGCCATACGGTCGAGGTCTGGAACAAAGACCAGCTCGTGGGCGGCTTGTACGGGGTCGCCCTTCATGGCGCGTTCTTCGGCGAAAGCATGTTCTCCTACGAGCGTGACGCCTCCAAGATCGCGCTGATACACCTCGCGGCGCGCCTGATCGAGGGCGGCTTCACTCTGCTCGATACCCAGTTCGTGACCGAGCATCTGCGCCAGTTCGGTGCAGCCGAAGTGGACCGCACCGAGTTTCATCTTCGCCTCGAGATCGCACTTCAGCGCGACGCCGATTTCTTTGCGCTGCCCAAGGACGTGGCCCCCGCCCGCGTCGTCGAAATCATCCAGCGCGCCAACGCCACCCCTTGAGTCCTTCCGACTTAGGTAGACTCGCGGAAGGACTCTAGGTCTTTGTTTTGTCGCGCTTCTCACGGGAAAACCGCGCCACACTTTTCCCGGAAGCACTCTCTTTTGTTGGTCGTGCTTCTTTCGGGAAAACCGCGCCACACTTTTCCCGGAAGCACTCTGCGCCGCTGTAACGTTAGCGTCAGGCGGGGTAGCGTCAGGCGGGACGCACCGGCCGCTTGAGGCGCTTGGAGACGGGGTACGCCAGCACCTTCGGCACCAAACCGCGCAACAGCGCGCGTTGCATACCGTCCCAGTAGTCGAGGGTCATCAGGTCGCCGTTCACTTCGCGAAAGAACCGCCTCAATCCTGGATCGTCGATGCGCAGGCCGGTCAGCAGCTCTTCGGGCAGGAACACGGTGCCGGTCTCGAAGAACCAGTCGGGTAGATCTTCCTCGCCGTCGAAACGTCCCGCGTTGGTGCGGAATTTGACTCCGGTCAGCGGTTCCACGGCGTCGTAGTCGAACAGATAGACCTTGCCGATCGGGCTGACGCCGTAGTTGCGGGCGTCGAGATCGCGGTTGAAGATGTTGGCGGCGGCGTTGTTGCGGATGCAGTTGCCGAGGTTGATCAGCACGTCGCGGGCCGCGTCCGGCGCAGCGGTCTTGAGGAATTCCGGCACCGGCACCATTTTGATCTGCACGATCAGATGGGCAAACATCACGCTGTCGCCGGTCACCGTCACGGCGCCGGAGGCAGCCGTCGCCAGTTCTTCCAGAAGTTCGGGTGCAAACCAGCTGCTCTCGAACCTCACGGTGTCGAGAATGACGTTGTCCAGCATGCTGCCGGCCCGGTCGCTCTCGTGCACGATCCGGTATTTTTCCAGCACAGCCGCGACGCCTGGAAACTTCTCCCACTTGTAGTTGGCGGTGGGCTGGTTGCGGATGACCTTCAGCACATAGTGCGAAGACGGCACCGAAAACCCGATGGCGACCGTGCCGCGAAAGCCGACCGCGAAGTCAAGCCGGTCGCGCGCGTTCGAAAGCTCGTGGCGCAGGTCGGCCATCACAGCGACCTTGCCGACATGGTTGAAGCCGATGGTCGAATAATGCAGCCCCAGCGGCCGCTTGGGCATCAGCGCCCAGAGGAAATGCGCCAGCGCATGATAGCGCTCGCCGGTCACGTGGAAGTTGGCGAGCGTGGAGGAAAATACGAATTGCAGATCATCGGAATCGAGCAGCACCGCATCGACGACCATCCCGCTGGGCTCGTTCAGCAACGCGATGCCGATCGGCAAGGTCACGCCGCCCGCCTCGATGCGTCCGATGAGATAGCAGCCGCGATTGCGGAAGAACCCTGCGTCGACCATGTCGATCGTAACACCCGCGCCGGCAGTTAAGCCCTGGGCTGTAAGCGCCGCGTTGATCTCGGTTGCCGCAAGTTCAGCGTCGGCTGGCAGATCGCGAAACGGGACTGCAAACGGCACCAGTTCCAGGATTGCGAGCACGGTGTCCACATCGGCGGGAAAGGCACAGCTGAACCGCCGGCAGATTTCGCTCTTTGCAGGCGGCGTGCTGGCCCGGATGCCGCTGCCAGCATAGGCAACAGGCGTCCATTCGCCCGGCTGCACCGCGCGCCGCACCGACCGCAGATAGGCGAACGCGAGATCGGCTTCATAGCGCCCGCGGATGGCGTCGAGCACCCGCGCCTCGATCTCGACCCACAGCCCGCGGACGTCGGGCACCTGCGGAAAGGCGCTCCTGAGCATCGGCGCGAAGGTATCGAGGCTGCGGCTGTAGATCGCCAGCCGGTCGCGCGACAGTTGGGCCATTTCCGGCCAGTTGCGGGCTTCGTACGCGCGCTTGGCCGAATACGGGATGCGCCGCGAGCGGTAATAATAGTGATCGAACACGGCCAGAATCGTGTCGCCGATGATCTGGGTACGTTCCTCCCGCGTCCGGGCCGCATTGAGCTCGTCAAGCCCTGCCGCCGCGATCGCCGCGGTTTCCAAATCGGGCGGTTCGGGGGCCGGAAGCGCAGGCGGGGAATCGAGGTGGACAAGGGTCACGGGAGGCCCCGGTGTGAGATTGATGCCGCAGAGGGGAAAAATGGCCCCCTATCGTCATGACCGCTCGGCAAGCGGCTCAAAGGGTTTGACCTTTCTGGATCAATCCTTTTGCAAGAGGGCTTTAAGCGCCAACGTGGCTTGGTTTCATTGAATTAACAAGGAGTTTCCGGCGAGCTTAACGCGCTCGAAACCCTCTCTGCGTAGAGTTCTCAGCGGCGCGTGAACGTGCTTTTGGGGTAGGAGTTCGACGATGGATGGACGGGAACCGGTCGCAAACGCTGCGCCAGCGGCGCTGCAGCTCTCAGGCGTTACCAAGACGTTCACGAAACGCGCGGTCGACAACCTGAACCTGACGATACAACCCGGCGAATTCTATGCCCTGCTTGGCCCTAACGGCGCGGGCAAGACGACCACGCTGCGCATGATCGCCGGGCTGATGAAGCCAGACGCCGGCCGCATCTCGATCTTTGGTATCGACGCGCTTGCCGATCCGATCGCGGCTAAGCGCATCACGGCCTGGCTGCCCGACGAGCCGATGCTGTATGACAAGCTGACGCCGCTCGAATATCTCGAATTCATTGCCGGCCTTTGGGAGGTCGAGCCAGCGCTGGCGCAGAAGCGCTCCGCCGAGTTGATCGAAATCCTCGAGCTGGGTCCCCATCGCCATACCCGCTGCGAGGGCTTTTCGCGCGGCATGAAGCAGAAGGTGGCGCTCGCCGGTGCGCTGGTCCACGAGCCGCGTCTCATCATGCTGGACGAGCCGCTGACGGGACTCGATGCCGCCATCGCCCGCCAAGTGAAGGATCTGCTGGCCGCCCGCGTGAAAGCGGGTGCGACCATCATCCTGACGACGCACATCCTGGAGGTCGCCGAACGGCTCTCGAACCGCATCGGCATCGTCAAGAACGGCCGCCTCGTCGGCGAAGGCACGATGGACGAACTGCGCACGCGCTTCGGCGGTAGCGGCAGCTCGCTGGAAGACGTGTTCCTGGCCGTCACGGCCAACGACACGGCCAAGGAAGCCGCGTGATGAAACCCGCATCCGGTTCTTTCATGTGGCTGCTGGCCCATGACCTGCGCTTGAGTTGGCGCCAGTTGGCGGCGATGTTTGCCGGCTGGTCTGCGCCTGCGACCATCGTTGCGGTAACTGGCGGCATCACCGGCCTGCACGCGATCGCCTGGGGCCTGTTGTCGATCCGCGCAATCGTGCCCGAATATTTCACGCCTGCAAGCCTTGCGACCGCTGCCATCGGCGTGCTGCTGTGGATGATCGCGCAAGGCCTTTTAGGCGGTACGCGCTCGCTCTATGAGCGCAGCGATCTCGACGTGCTGTTTGCATCCCCCTTGCCGGCCTGGAAGGCGGTCACCTCGCGCGCGCTCGCCATCACGGCTTCCTCGCTGGCGGCCGTCGCCCCGCTGCTGATCCCGCTTGCCAACACCGGCGCGTACCGGGAAGGCGCGGCGTGGCTGTCGCTTTATCCGATCATGATCTCGATGGCGCTGGCTGGAACCGCCGTAGGCTTCATCCTCGCGGTCGGCCTGTTCAGCGTGATCGGCCCGCGCCGCGCGCGGCTGGTGTCGCAAATACTTGCCGCCATCATCGCCGGCGCGTTCGTGCTGGGCGTGCAGGTCGCCGCGATCCTACCGCGCGCTTGGATGGTCAAGGTCTCGGCCGCCTTCGGCGGCGTGCAGCGCAGCCTCTTCGACGAACAGGCCCCGCTGTGGATTGCAGCCCAAGCGGCAGCCCACGGCGACGCCGCAGCCCTGCTGGGGTTCACGCTCGCGTCACTTATCGCTTTCTTGCTTGCCGTCTATACCCTGAGCGGCACCTTCGCGCGCGCAACGCTCACGGCCGCTGGATCGGCGGACGCCGCCTGGAAGGGCAAGGACCGCCCGTTCCGGGCTGGCAGCCATCGGGCCTTGCGCACCAAGGAATTCCGCTTGCTGATCCGCGATCACAATCTGGTCGCCCAGATCGGCTTGCAGATCATCTACACGCTGCCCATCGCCGTGATGCTGCTGCGCAGCCCGCAGGATATTCCGCCCGCCATCGCGCTGGCCCCGCTTATCGTCGTGCTCGCAGCCCAGCTTGCCGCGTCGCTGTCGTGGATCACGGTTTCGGGCGAAGATGCGCCCGAACTGATCGCAACGGCCCCCGTCCAGCCCGCGCAGGCCGCGAGCGCAAAGTTGTCGGCCATCGCCGTCCCCGTCTGCGTGATCCTGGCCGCCCCCATGCTGACGCTGGCGATGATATCCACAACCGCCGCCGCCTACACGTTCTGCTTTGGCGCCGCCGCCGCCGCGTCTACCGCGCTGTTGAACCTGTGGCATCCGATGCCGGGAAACCGCCGCGGCATGCTGCGCCGCCACTCGCAATCCAAGGTGATGGCGATCGCCGAGCACGGCCTGGCACTATTGTGGGCGGTGGCGATCGTTGCCTCTTTCTTCGAAAGCAAGGTGTCGATGGTTCCGATCCTGCTCGTGGGCCTGATCTTGTGGACGTTCCGCCCCAAGCCAGAAGCGCGCGCCAAAGCCGTCTGAACGGCGCGTCGGGCAGAAACGGCCGCCATTGGGTGCGCGCGTTTTTTTTGGCTTGCTTTTGGGCCACGTGTCTTCAAACAGTGCATGCACTGTTTTGACCTCCGAACGAGGATGTGTGCATGCGATTTCTCACCTTGGCTCTCGTGGCCGTGGCCTGCGTGGCCGCACCCGCCCGCAGTGACGAACTGACGGGAACGCTGAAGAAGATCAAGGAAACCGGAATCATCACGCTGGGCTACCGCGAGTCGTCGGTGCCGTTTTCGTACCTCGACGACAAGCAGCAGCCGGTCGGCTTCGCCCTCGACATCTGCCGCAAGATCGTCGACGCGGTTAAGACAGAGCTGAAGCTCGAAAAGCTCGACGTCAAGCTCAATCCGGTGACGTCGGCAACCCGCATACCGCTGCTCGCCAACGGCACCGTCGACCTCGAATGCGGGTCGACGACCAACAACCTCGATCGCCAGAAGCAGGTCGCCTACACCAACACGCACTTCCTGACCGCGACGCGCCTCGTCACCAAAAAGAGCGCGAATATCAAGTCGCTCGACGATCTCAAGGGCAAGACCATCGTCTCGACCGCCGGCACCACCAACATCAAACAGATGAACGAACTCAACACGGCCAAGAAGCTGGGCATGACGATCCTGTCAGGGAAAGATCACGCCGAAAGCTTTCTGATGGTCGAAACCGACCGCGCCGTGGCGTTCGCGATGGACGATATCCTGCTCGCCAGCCTAGTTGCGTCGTCCAAGGACCCGGCCGCCTTCGAGATCTCCAAGGATGCCCTTAGCCCTGCCGAGCCCTACGGCATCATGCTGCCCAAGAACGACCCGGCCTTCAAGAAGGTCGCCGATGAGGCAACCGCAGCTTTCTACAAGAGCGATGGCCCGGCGCTGTTCAAGAAATGGTTCCAGCAGCCGATCCCGCCCAAGGGCCTGAACCTCAACTTTGCACTGTCCCCTCAGCTGGAAAAGATGCTCTCCTCTCCCAAGGACAGCCCCGACCCTGCCGCATATTGAGACGCAACGGGGAAGCACTCGCCGTCGCCCCGCTCCAATAATGGGTTGTCTGAATGGCCGCCTTCGCGGCCAGGACGGAAGTGGAAGACAGGAAACGACGCGGGCACCCCATGAAATACAACTGGAACTGGGGCGTATTCTGGGAGGCCTCGCCTGAGGGCACCGGCACCTATGGCGAACTGCTGATTGCAGGGCTCGGCTGGACGATCGTCACGGCGCTGTGCGCCTGGATCCTCGCGCTGGCGATCGGCACCACGGTCGGCGTCATGCGCACGCTTCCCTCCAAATGGGCGAATATCCTTGCTGCCTGCTGGGTCGAGCTGTTCCGCAACATCCCCATCCTGGTGCAGTTGTTCGTGTGGTTTTACGTGGTGCCCGAACTGCTGCCCAAGGCATGGGGCACGGCCATCAAGCAGATGCCGAATGCGGCGTTCGTGACGGCGGTCGTGGGGCTCGGGTTTGCGACCTCGGCCCGCGTCGCCGAACAGGTTCGCGCCGGCATCCAGTCGCTCCCCGCCGGTCAGGCGATGGCGGCCTCCGCGCTGGGTCTGACGCTGCCCCAGGCCTACCGCCATGTGCTGCTGCCGCGCGCCTTCCGCGTGGTGCTGCCGCCCTTGACCTCGGAATTCCTGAACCTGATCAAGAACACCTCCGTCGGCCTTACCATCGGCCTGCTGGAGCTCACCGCGCGTGCCCGCTCGATGCAGGAGTATTCCGCTCAGGTGTTCGAGGCCTTCACCGCGGCCACCCTCCTGTATCTGCTGCTGAACGTCGTGGTGGTGAGCGCCGTGCGCGCGCTCGAACGCCGCGTTGCGATCCCCGGTCAGGTGGGGACATAGACCATGGGCGGGTTCGATTTCGACGTGATCCAGCGCTCCTTGCCCTACCTGTTCTATGAAGGGATGGCGTTCACGCTCCAGTTGACGCTGATCGCAACCTTGGGCGGCGTCGCGCTGGGCACGGTGCTGGCTTTGATGCGGCTTTCGGGCCAGGGGGCGTTGGCGGGCTTCGCGAACGCCTACACGACGCTGTTCCGCTCGCTGCCACTCGTGCTGGTGATCTTCTGGTGCTATTTCCTGCTGCCCTACATCGGCGCATGGCTTACGGGCGCCGATCGCCCCATCAAGGTCGGGGCGTTCAACTCGACCGTCATCACCTTCACGCTGTTTGAGGCAGCGTTTTTCGCCGAAATCATGCGGGCAGGCATCCAGTCGATCCCCAGAGGCCAGGCCGCGGCCGGCTACGCGCTGGGACTGACGTATTCCCAGGTGATGGGCAGGATCGTGCTGCCGCAGGCGTTCCGCAACATGCTGCCCGTGCTGCTGACGCAGACCATCGTTCTGTTCCAGGATACTTCGCTGGTCTACGTTATTTCGTTGACCGATTTCCTGGGTGCGGCGTCCAAGATCGCGCAACGGGACGGCCGCCTCGTCGAAATGTACGTGTTCGCAGCGCTCGTGTATTTCGTGATTTCGTTTGCGCTCTCGCAGCTGGTGCGCACCCTGCAGGCGCGCTTTGCAGTTAAAAGGTAGGCTCACATGCCCGTTGCGATCCGGCCCGAGTGGTCTCACACGTCTCACACGTCTTGCACGGCTGCCGCGGCCGCAGCGATGCGCCAGGAAACAACATGCCGATGATCGAGATCAAGGATGTCTCCAAGGCCTACGGCGCGTTCCAGGTGCTGCGCCACTGCACGACCAGCGTCGACAAGGGCGAAGTGGTCGTGGTGTGCGGGCCCTCGGGCTCGGGCAAGTCGACGCTCATCAAGACCGTGAACGGATTGGAGCCGTTCCAAACGGGCAACATCATTGTCGACGGCGTGTCGCTGGCGGACAAGGCGACGGATCTGCCCAAGCTGCGCGCCCGCGTCGGCATGGTCTTTCAGAATTTCGAGCTGTTTCCGCATCTCTCGATTGTCGACAATCTCTGCCTTGCCCAGCAGAAGGTGCTGGGTCGCGACCGGCCAGCCGCCGAAGCCAAGGCGCACGCGTTGCTTGCCCGCGTGGGCCTCCCCGAACAGGCGGACAAATTTCCAGGGCAGCTGTCGGGGGGGCAGCAGCAGCGGGTTGCGATCGCCCGTGCGCTTGCGATGGACCCCATCGCCATGCTGTTCGACGAGCCGACCTCGGCGCTCGATCCCGAAATGGTGTCCGAGGTGCTGGACGTGATGGTGGCGCTGGCGAAGGAGGGCATGACGATGATGGTCGTGACCCACGAGATGGGGTTTGCGCGCAAGGTCGCCGACCGGGTGATCTTCATGGACAAGGGCGAAATCGTCGAGGACGCGAAGAAGGCCGATTTCTTCGGCAACACCCGCAACCCGCGCGCGCAGGCGTTCCTATCGAAGATTTTACAGCATTGACGAACGCCGCGCAGCCCCGGCAGCACATATTGTGCATGGTCGAAGCACGGCATGGTGCGTGAAAGGCTGGTGCGTCATCCATGCAAGGTCGCAAGAATTCATTGGCGTGGGTTCAAAAAAAGCGGCATGACGCCGGTCTTGGAAGTGGCCAGCGCAAGAAGCCGCGCGCCCGCCAACGCTACGCACGAGGGAAATCATGAGCCAACCGTTGCCGGGCGCTAAGCTCGAGCTCCATTTGCTGGTCGATTTCGACGGCACGATCGCGATGATCGACACCGTGGACGCGCTGCTGTCGCTGCACGCGGAGGATGAGTGGCTTGAGGTCGAGCAGGAGTGGGTCGCGGGCAAGATTGGCTCGCGCGAGGCGATGGCGGCGCAGGTTGCCCTGCTGAAACTCGATTCGACCGCGCTGGAAGCCTTCATCGACAGCGTGGCCCTAGATCCCGGCTTTCACACCTTCGTGGCGCTGTGCCGCGAACACCAGCTTCCCGTGACGGTTGTGTCTGACGGCATCGACCATGTCGTCACCCGGGTGCTGGCGCGTCATAACGTGCCGTTCACGGTGCGGGCGAACCATCTGGTGCAGACGGGCGGCGAGCGCTGGGCGCTTTCGTTCCCGTTCTCCTCCGACGGCTGCCTGTCGGGCAATTGCAAATGCAAGGCACCCACTGCCGAAGGCGCGTTCCGGGTATTGATCGGCGATGGCCGCTCGGATTTCTGTGCCGCTGGCACGGTTGATCTTTGTCTGGCAAAAGGCAAACTCATCGACCATTGTCGCCTAGAAGGCATTCCCCATGTTGCCTTCCGCGATTTTACCGAAGTCACCCGGATCATGAGCGATCTCGTCAGCGGGCGCATGTCGCCCATCGCGCTGACCCAGGCAAAGGAACCCTTCCATGCTCGATAAAGCCCCTGCCAGCGCTGGAGCCCAGCCCTTGACCGAAGCCGAACTGCTGGCGCTGGAGGATCAGTATTGCTCGCACGGCGATACGGTGCACTACACCAAGGTGCCGAAAATTTTCGAGCGCTGCGAAGGCAGCTACCTCTACGACGGCCAGGGCCGCCAGTTCCTCGACCTGCAGATGTGGTATTCGGCCGTCAACTTCGGCTACGCCAACCAGCGGCTGAACAACGCCGTTAAGAAGCAGCTCGACACCTTGCCCCAGGTCGCCAGCCAGTATCTGCATCGCGAAAAGATCGAACTCGCGACCATGATCGCGCAGGACGTCGAGAAGAAATTCGGCCGCAAGGGCCGCGTCCATTTCAACGTCGGCGGCTCGCAGGCGGTGGAAGACAGCTTGAAGCTCGTGCGCAACTATTCGGGCGGCAAGAGCCTCAACTTCGCGTTCGAGGGCGGCTACCACGGCCGCACGCTCGGCGCCTCCGCCATCACCTCGAGTTACCGCTATCGTAGGCGTTACGGCCACTTCGGCGACCGCGCCCAGTTCGTGCCGTTCCCCTATTGCTTCCGATGCCCCTACGGCAAGAAGCGCGAAGATTGCGGCCTTTATTGCGTGGAGCAATTCGCGCGGCTGTTTGACACCGAATATTACGGCGTCTGGGACGCCAAGGTCGGGGTGTCGGAATATGCCGCGTTCTATGTGGAATCGATCCAGGGCACGGGCGGATATGTCATTCCGCCGCAAGGCTATTTCGAGCGCCTGGCCGAGATCTTGGAGCAGCGCAAAATCTTGCTCGTCGATGACGAAATCCAGATGGGTTTCTACCGGGCCGGCAAACTCTGGTCGATCGAGAACTTCAACGTGAAGCCGGACATCATCGTGTTCGGCAAGGCGTTCACCAACGGCCTAAACCCGCTTTCGGGCGTATGGGCGCGCGAAGAGCTGATCAACCCGACGATCTTCCCGGCGGGCTCGACGCATTCGACCTTCAACGCCAACCCGATGGGCACCGCGGTCGCACTCGAAGCCATGAAGATGATGGCAGAGACCGACTACGAGGAAATGACCGCGCTAAAAGGCGCCTACTTCCTCAATGGCATCAGGGAACTGAAGCGCAAACACAAGATCGTGGGTGACGTGGATGGCCTCGGCATGGCGTTGCGCATCGAAATCTGCGAGGCGCACGACAGCTTCACGCCGAGCAAGAAGCTCGTCGACTGGATGGTGGACGAGGCGCTGGAAGGCAACCTCGAGCATAATGGCAAGAAGTATGGCCTGATCCTGGACATCGGCGGCTACTATAAGAACGTGATCACGCTCGCCCCCTCGCTCGAGATTTCCTACGACGAAATCGATTTGGGCATCGCTTTGATGGACCAGCTGTTCCACAAGGCTGTAAAGGCTGTGGGCTGAGGATTCGCTGCGCGAACGGGCTTTCGCCCTGCAACCC
>JANXVY010000008.1 GCA_025351425.1 Hyphomicrobium sp. | reverse complement strand
GCAGGGTTGTCGATGGCTTTCGCACCTCAAGGACACACCGGCAGTATCCAGACGGCCTGGACTTACCGATAGCGAGTGCAGGGCGCGCCAATCCCTCTCAACGTGCATAAGCGCACCACAAGGTAACCACACCACCGCGTGCAGCCAGCTCCACCTGCCCCCCATACCGCAGTTCGAGACGCCCTCGAGTGCGTCCCCCCGTGCATGGGTTGCGCTGAGCGTAACGCTGACTGGAAGGGGCGGGGATAAGTTTATCGCAGCTTGTCGGTGGAGGCCGTTCTTCAGTGTCCGGCAGGCGTGGGAGAGGCGACCCGCACTATAATGCGCAAGGCTGCCGTCATTGCGCGGCCGCGACCTGGCGGCTTATTCCCGCACATTAATGAAATGTCTTAGAGTTGCTGGCGGATACGACGTTCACTGGTTAGGAACCACCATTCCGTTTGCGATCATTTCCCTCGTAGGGCGTTTGGTATGATTTCAGTTCAAGCCCAAGCTCTCGAAGCGGCTCACGCACTCGAACGCCATCGCCCTGCCGCCGCCCAGGCGGTCTACGCGCCGCTGGCCAGTTGGGAAAAATATGCGGGCCAACTCGATGCCTGCGAGGGTGGCCTGCCGCGCTACCTGGAACTGCACTACTTCGTGTTCGTCGATTGCCTCGCGCTTTACCTCAAGACCGGCGACCCAACCTTCAAGGACCTCTACATCGGCGAGATGATCCGGCTGCTCACCTGGGGCGGCGATGCGAGCGAGGAGGCGCGCACCGCTCGTCTACGCACAATGCTGCGCGCGGGCGCAAGCGGCGTTCTGGACGCCGTGGCGCCGGGTCTTTCGCCCGACGGCCGCAAACGGCTCGCGGAGGAACTTGCCGACGTCGAACGCATCCTCACCGCGCAGAGTAAGATCAGCCTGCAAATCCTGATGATCGGCGATTGCGTTTACCGCGACATCATCTCGTTCCTGACCGTACCGCTCATCGAGGACGGCGTCTCGATCGTGCCGACTTTCCTATGGAGCAAGAACCCCGCCGAGCTTCGCAATGACATCAGCATGCTCAAGGACCAGCCGTTCGATCTCGTCTTCTACAGCCCGCTGACCTACGAATATGCGCCCGACTTCGCGCGCACGCTCACCGTCCGCAACGCCGCAGCACTGCCAAGCCAGATCGAGGCCTGCGTCGCTCCGGCGCTCGAACAGGCCTTCAAGACGATCGATCTCCTGGCCGAGCTGTTCGAGTGCCCCGTCGTCGTTCACAACTCGGTCAACGTGCGACGGCATGACGGGAGCACCAAGGAGCGCGCCAAGAACCTGCTCACGCTTACGACCCGGCGGCGCGCACGTGCGCTCGCAAATCAGCGCCTTGCGGCGCACGTAGCGGCCCGCAACGCCGCGACCTACCTGCACCTGCACATTCTGGATGAGACCCGGTTCCTCACCGAGACCTCCGACGACCGGCTGGGGCGCACGCTTTATAACTCCGACGAGCAGCACCCGGCCGAACTCGGCAAGTGGCTGGCGCGCGAATACCGCGACATCATCTGCGCGCGCGCTCACCTCATTAAGAAAAAGCTCGTCGTGTGCGATCTCGACAATACGCTGTGGGAGGGCGTCATCGGCGAGGGCGCCGTCACTCCCTACAACGACAAGCAGCGCGCTCTGCGCCGCCTCAAGGACAAGGGCATCGTGCTGGCGATCAATTCCAAGAACGATCCCAAGAACGTGCACTGGCAGGGCTGCGAGCTCTCGGCTGAAGATTTCGTCGCGTCCCAGATCACGTGGGATCCGAAGGCCGTCAACATGAAGCGCATCGAGGCCGATCTCAATTTGAAGCCAAAGGATTTCGTCTTCATCGACGATCGGGCCGACGAACGCGCGATGATCGCCGAGACCTTCGCGGGCCTCGCCGCCTACGATCCTCTCGACGAGCGCACGTGGCGGTTGTTTGCGCGATGGGCCGAACTCGTGCCGCCCAGCGACGAGGACCGCACGCAGTTCTACAAACAGCGCGAGGCGCGGCAGGGCTTTCTGGAGGCCGGCGGGCAGGAAGATCCGACCGCGATGTTCGATCAGCTCGGGCTAGAAGTCAGCCTGCGCGAGGCCGAACCCCGCGACCTGCCGCGCGTCGCAGAGCTCATCAACCGCACCAACCAGTTCAACACGACGGGGGCTCGCACCACCCTCAAAGAGGTGACCGGCTGGCAGACGTCCGGCGCTACCCGCATCCTCGTGACCGACGTGCGCGACAAGTTCGGCACCATGGGCACGGTCTCGATTGCGATCGCACACGAGCGGGCGGACCGCATCGAGATCCCGATCTTCGTGTTGAGCTGCCGCGTGTTCGGTTATGCCATCGAGGACGTCATCGTGAATGCGCTGAAGCGCCTGGCCGCCAAGCGCGGCGTTCCGCTCACGGCCTCGTTCAAGCAAACCTCGCACAACGCGCCGGCCGCCAAGGTTTATCCCGGCAACGGGTTCACCTTCGACGGGTCGTCGTGGGTGTTTCCAGCGCCAGACGCTGCTCGGGGAGCAGGCAATATCGAAGATCCGCGCTGGCTCACCGTCCACGACCTGACACTGACCCGTTAAGCGGATCGGGCATCACATTCACGCCAGCGCAGTCGCGCCCGCTGCCGGCTCCAGCACCGCTTCCAGCCGCGCCCTGATCGCCTTATGGCGGTCGCCGCTTTCGACTTTCTTGCCGGTCAGGTCGGTCACGTAGAAGACGTCGACCGCCTTCTCGCCGAAGGTCGTGATGTGGGCCGAGGCGATGTCGAGGTTCAAATCCGACAGAGACGAGGTGAGATCGTAGAGCAGGCCCGTGCGGTCGCGGCCGGCCACTTCGATCACCGTGAAGCGGTCGGAGAGCTGGTTGTTGATGATCACCTCGGGCTGCACGCAAAAGGCGTCGGCGCGGTGCGACGACGGCTTGCGCTTGGCGAGCAGTGCGTTGAGGCGCACGTCGCCGCGCAGACAGGCGTCGATGGCGTCAGCGATGCGCTTCGTGCGCCGAAGCTCGTCCTCGTCGGTCGCGAAATCGCGCGCCAGCATGAACGTATCAAGCGCGAAGCCGTCGCGCGTCGTCGTGATATGGGCACCCAAGATGTTGGCGCCGGAGGCTGCGCAGGCGCCCGCGAACAACGCCAGCAGCCGGGCGTGGTTGGGGGCATAGATCGTCAGCTCGGTGATCGCCTTGAACGCGTCGGTCCTGGCTTCCGTCACCAGCGGCTCGCCGCTCTTTTCGGCGCGCGCCGTCAACTCGGCGTGGCGGACCTGATCTTCGATGTTGGTGCGCAGCCAGTAGTAGTCGGGGTAGGGGCGGTTGATGAAAAGGTCGATCCCGTCGCCCGTCCAACCTTTTTCGAGCAGGGCTGCGCGGAATTCCGCCTGCGCCACGCTCACGCGCTTGCTGCGCTGGACGTGGGTATGGCCGCCCGCCACGAGCGGCTCGGTTTCGTAATAGAGGTTGCGCAGCAGCTGGCCTTTCCAGCCGTTCCAGACACCAGGCCCCACCGCGCGGATATCGGCGATGGTCAGGATGAACAGCATCTTCAGGCGTTCCGGGCTCTGCACGATGTCGGCGAAGTCGCGGATCGTCTTTGGGTCGGAGATATCGCGGCTTTGAGCGATGTTGCTCATCGTCAGGTGCTGCTCGATCAGCCAGGCGACGCTTTCCGTTTCCGCCGCCGTCAGGCCGAGCCTGGGGCACACCTGCCGTGCGAGGCGGGCGCCGACGATCGAATGATCCTCTTCGGACCCCTTGCCGATGTCGTGGAGAAACGCCGCCACATACAAGATCCGGCGGTTCTGCACCTGCGGCATCAGCAAGGTCGAGAGCGGCAGCTCGGCCTTCGAATGTCCATGCTCCACGTCCGTCAACATGCCGACCGTGCGGATCAGATGCTCGTCGACCGTGAAGTGATGATACATATTGAACTGCATCATCGCGACCACGCGCCGGAACTCGGGGATGAAGCGCTCCAGCACGCCCGCCTCGTTCATGTGGCGCAGCGTTGCCTCCGGGTTCGTGCGGCCGGTCAGCATCTCAAGGAAGATGCGGTTCGCCTCGGGGTCGCTCCGCAGCGTATGGCCGATGAGCCGCAGCGACGCGCGCAACTGGCGGATGGCGTCCGGGTGCAGCGCCGCGCCGGTCTGTTCGGCGCGGGCGAAAAAGCGGATGATGTTGACAGGGTCGCGCTTGAACACCTCCGGGTCGGCGATGTTCAGCCGGTCGTTGTCGATCTTGAAGTCCGTCCGGCTGCGAATCTCGCGGCGCGTCATCCAGTTGAGCGGGCTTTTCAAGGTCGACGAGAGGCCCGGCGTCGCCTTCAACTGGCGCATTTCGAGCGCGGAACACAGGATCGTCGTCAGCGCGCCGACATCCTTGGCGATCAGAAAATAGTGCTTCATGCAGCGCTCGACGGCACGCAGGCCGCTGCGGTCGGAATAGCCCAGCAGTTCCGCCATCTGCGGCTGCAGCTCGAACGTGAGACGTTCTTCCGCGCGGCCGGTCAAAAAGTGCAGGTAGCAGCGCACCGTCCACAGGAAATCCTCGCAGCGGCGGAAGGTCTGCACCTCCTCCGGCGTGAACAGGCCGGCCGCCACCGCCTTGGGACCCACGTCGTCGCCATACATATATTTGGCGAGCCAATGGAGCGTATGGAGATCGCGCAGGCCGCCCTTGCCGTCCTTGATGTTGGGCTCCACCCGGTAGCGCGACTGGCCGGTTTTCTGGTGGCGCTCCTTGCGCTCGGCCATTTTCGCGTCGATGAACGCGCGCGATGTGCCGCGTACGACCTCCTTGGCGAACCGCTGCTCCAATTCGGCGAACAGGCGCTGGTCGCCGTTTATCATCCGCGCGTCCAGCAAGGAAGTGCGGATCGTCAGATCGCTGTGGGCATACTTCAGGCACTGTTCCACCGTGCGCGTCGCGTGGCCGACCTTGAAGCCGAGATCCCACAGCACGTAGAGGATCGATTCCGCGACGCTTTCGCCCCACGGCGTTTGCTTGTAGGGCAGCAGGAACAGCAGATCGATATCGGATCCTGGCGCCAGCAGCCCGCGGCCATACCCCCCGGTCGCCACGATCGCCATCCGCTCGGCATCCGACGGGTTGGTCGCGCGCCAGACGTGCGTCGTCTTGTAATCGAAGATCAGCTTGATCAGCTCGTCCTGGAACAGCGACAGACCCGCGGCACAGCGCCGGCCGTTGCCGTCCGCCTCCAGCGTCTCGCGCGCCGTCGTGCGAGCGATTTTCACCAGCTCCTTCAGCCGGGCGACCACTGCCGGGCGGGCCGCGTCGGGTTGGCTGCCGTGAGCGTAAAACAGCTCAGTCAGCTCAACGCGCAGGGCGCGGGGATCGAAATACGGCGGGGGTGCGTGCTCAAGCGTAACTGTGTCCATGGGGCGGGAGTCTAGTGCGGTCGCGCAGGGTTGTCAGCGGCAAAGGTTAGGAGGGATGGGCGGGGCTACGCCCCAGCGAGCAAAGCCAAAAATATATCCGCGCCACGTGCGGCCTTGGGCATCTAAACATCTGCACGCTGAGGCCCTCATGGGCGGGGGAGCCTGTGGCACGAGCTCGCGGCGCGGCGGTGTTGCCCTTGCCCGCGCATTGTTCTTCGCCTTAAGTCTTGAAGGCTTGCGCTCAAAACCCGTCCTCCGGCCTGGTTGCGGCTGGCGTATCACCGTCTCGTTGGCCAGGGAAACGACCATGCCGCCCGCCCTGCTCGCCCTCATCGACCGCTGGATCAAGCGCGCCGCTCTCCCCGACGCGGGGGCCATCGCCGCGGTGGCGCACCTGATCCCGGCCGTCGTCGTCACCGGCGGCTCGGACGGCATCGGGCTTGAGATTGCGCGCGAATTCGCCAAGCTCGGCCGCGCCGTGTTCCTTGTCGCGCGCGACGAGGCCCGGCTCGCGGCCGCGCAGGCTTATCTCGACGGAGCGGGATCTGGCGTCGTGAGCGCTGTCAGCCTCGACATCACCAGTGCCGATGCGCCGTCATTGCTCGACGGCAAGCTCGCCGAGCACGGTTATTACCTCGACGTTCTCGTCAATAGCGCGGGGCTCGGCCTCAGCGGGCCGTTCGACACCCATAGCGAGGCCGAAATTGCGCAACTCCTCGCGCTCAACATCGGCGCGCTCACCCGCCTCACACGCCACGTGCTACCCGGCATGCGCGCGCGGGCGCGCGGCGGCATCCTCAACATCGCCTCGCTGGGTGGCACCATTCCCGGCCCCTTTCAAGCCGCCTACTACGCCAGCAAGGCCTATGTCTGCTCGCTGACCGAGGCGTTGGCGGCGGAACTTCCTGGTTCTGGCGTGCGCATCTGCGTCGTCGCGCCCGGGCCGGTCGAAACCCGCTTTCACGCCCGCATGAACGCCGAGGACGCGCTTTACCGGCATCTGCTGCCTGCCCTCTCGCCGCAGCGGACGGCGCGTGCGGCGGTATTCCACTACCTGCTTGGGCGACGGGTGGTCGTTCCGGGGTTGCTGCCCAAAGCCGCCGCCGTTTGCATCGCGATTTTGCCGCATTTCATCACGGTGCCCGTGGTTGCGGTGCTTTTGAGGCCGCGGCAGAGCTCAAAGTTGTCCTTGCACAAAAATTGATCTCAAAAAGATGTGTTTATTTGCAGATTTGCAACAATTTCCCGTCATAGTCGAACTACGCGCTGTGACTTCAGGTTTTGCGTATCCCGGCGCTGAAGCGGCGGTGTCTCAACGACACCGCCGCACCCTTTTTTGAGCCGCACCCTTTTTTGTAAAGTGCGCAGGCGGTTGCCCGCCCGATGAAATCCGGCGCAAATCCGCGCCCCTCGCCCACCTGAAATGCGCCTGAATTTAATCGAGACTGGCGCGCGCCGGGAATATTCCGGCACGACAACGAGTCTATCCTGGTTGGCGGTTCGGGCCGCCATCACGCACGGCGCGCAACTTTTGGGGTGGGAGCGTCATTTTGTAAAACATTTCAGGAGATTGTAATGCTCGCTATTTCAGACGGCTACCAACCTCAGCGGCGGCAGGCGCGGAAAACCAGAACCCGGATCTTGATGCTTTTCGTCTTCCTCACCGTGATCGTGCTCGGCGTGCCGCTCGCGCTCGGTTTCCCGCTCAACGACACGACGGACATCAACATGGACGTTTTCCTCGCACCGTAGTTCGTGGCCTCCCGCGCTCAGCGGCGCGCCGAGCGGATCGAGTAGACGCTCATACTTTCCGCCCGGCGGTTCCGGCTTCATCCGGCGATGACGGGTTCAACCGTCGCCGGTGCAGCCGCAGCCATCAGTCCGACGGCCCGGCCCAAGATGATCAGGCAGGGCTGCGTTGCATCGAGCCCTGCCACAGCGCCGGGCACGCCGGCGGCCGTCGTCACACGATGGCGGCTCGCCGGCGTCGTTGCCGCGCTGATCGCGACGGCCGGCGTATCGGGCGCCAGTCCCGCTGCAAGCAGGCGCGGCAGCATCGCGGCGAACGTGCGCCCGCCCATATAGAACACCGTCGTCGTCCACGGATCGGCGATCAGCTGCCAATCGTAATCGGGCGCCTGCCCGTTTTCGGCATGGCCGGTCACGAACTGCAGCCGCCGCGCCGCCGTCCGATCGGTCAGCGACAAGCCCAGCTCGGCTGCCGCCCCGGTTGCCGCCGTGATTCCGGGCACCACTTCGACGGCTAAGCCTGCCGCGCGGCACGCGGCCATTTCCTCGTTCGCGCGGCCGAACACCATCGGATCGCCGCCCTTCAGGCGCACCACCCGCTTGCCCTCCAAGGCGAGGGCCACCATCACCGCGTTGATGTCGCCCTGGCGGCAAGACTTGCCGCCGCCCGTCTTGCCGACCAAAATCCGCCGCGCCTCCCGGCGGCCGAACTCAAGGATGTCTGCGCCGACAAGCCGGTCATACATGATGACGTCAGCGGACTGCAGCGCGCGCACCGCCTTCAGCGTCAGCAGCTCGGGATCGCCCGGACCCGCGCCCACCAGCACCACCGAGCCCCGCGTTGCGCCTACAGGCTCGTCGAACAGGTCTTCCAGGTCGGCGTCCGTCGGTGCGACCTTGGCCGTCAGCGCCTGGTCGGCGAACCGGCGCCACAGGTCGCGGCGAGCAGCCCCCATGGGCAGCAGCGCCTTCACCACGTCGCGCATATCCCTGGCGCGCGCTGCCCAGGCCCCGAGTGCTGGATGCAGCAGCGCCTCGATCTTGCCGCGGATCTGCTGGCCCAGCACGGGCGCTGCGCCATCGGTACTGATACCGATCACGATCGGCGCGCGGTTGACGATGGTGCCGAAGTTGAACGTGCCCACACCCGGCGTATCGACCACGTTGACGGGTATGCCGGCCTTACCAGCCGCGTGAGCGAATGCCTCGGCTGCTTCGCCTTCCAGCGCGCCAACCGCGCACGCCGCACCCGCGAGGTCGGCGGACTGCCAGCCGCGCGCGACCGGTCTCACGCTGCCGATCGTTAATGACCGTTGTAAGCCTTCCGGCACGGACTCGCCTTTGAAGGGGTGAGCGTCCGCCAGCGCCAGAAGCTCTGCCGAGGGTTCAGGCGCATAGACCTCGACGTTCGCACCCGCCGCAGCCAGCAGCTCGGCCTTCCAGACCGCGCCGTCACCGTCGCCCGCCACAACCACGCGCTTGCCGCGCAGGTCGAAAAACACTGGCAGCACGGCAAGCGGGCTCATGCGGCTGGGACGCGTCTCGCGCGGCGGAATCTTGGGAGGCGGAGGGGATGCGTTCACGGGGTCTAGTTCCGGGGGTGGATCTCAGCAAAACCGATCGAGGGCGTTCGACCGGCGCCCAAAATCTACACCCCGCGCCGCCGCATCACAATAAACGACGCGCCCGGTCTGCGGGACTTTTCGCTAGAGCGCTTTCTGATCCTACGGAATCGGATGCGCACTCTAGGTTTTTGATTTGGTCGTATTTTCGTCTTCATGGAGCGAGGCTTCGCCGTCTTCAAGGAGCGAGGCTTCGCCGTCGACGACGAACCGGGATCCACTTCGTCGGAAAATGCTCTAGAGCAAATTCCGATCCTACGGAATCGGAATTTTGCTCTAGGTTCTTGATTTTGTCGCATTTTCTGCGACGAACCGGGATCCACTTCGTCGGAAAATGCTCTAGGTGAGCGGGGCTAGACCCGCTTACATCGATAGCACAATTTCCGAACCTTTCGTT
>JANXVY010000005.1 GCA_025351425.1 Hyphomicrobium sp. | reverse complement strand
GGCAGGTCGCCCTGCCTAAAAGAGTGGCTGTGTATGAGTCCCCGGTCTCGATGGTTGCTGTGCTTTACGCCATTTCCATCGTGCTGCCTGAAGAGGCCTCGTTCAGCCTCGGCAATCTGCGAATGACAATCACGCGCATTTTCATTCTATTGCTGGCACCGCTTTGCATCTTCTGGTTCGTCAAGCTCATCGGGGAAGGGCGCTACAAATTCATATTGTCGGACCTGCTGATCCCGCTGTGTGGAATTTGGATCGTCATATCGACGGCGGCTGTCGATGGATTTGAAGATTCAATAAAATCCTCTGGCATCAACGCGCTTGAGGTCATTGCTCCTTATCTCATCGCCCGAACGATGCTGGATTCGCCCAAAAAGATTGCCACCTTCACACGCATTATTTGCATGACCGTCGCTATTGTAGGTTTTTTAGGGATTCTCGACACGCTCACCGGACGTTTTTTTGTACGCGACGTCTTTTCGGCGGTCACCGGATATCAGAAGAACCTAGTCGGCGACTATCGGCTGGGCCTCGTCCGCGCCACCAGTACGGTGGAGCATCCGATTCTTCTGGGCACGATATGCATGATGTCGATCGTTCTCGCGACAACTCTGCCGTCCCGCTGGCGGACATTTATTTTCGCTGGAAGTTTGACTGGACTTTTTCTGTCTATTTCCTCAGCCCCTATCGGCGGCATGGCAATTGGATTATTCGCGATGAAATACAACGATGCCCTTATCTTAGTTAAAGGACGGTGGCAATTCGTCGTCACTATTCTTTTGATTTTTGTAACGGTAGTGCTTGCCATTCATCCAAATCCGAGAGGTTTTTTTATCGGGCTGGTGGCGCTCAATGCCGAGACTGCCTACTACAGGTTATTTCTGTTCGACTGGGTCGAGCCTTTCATACGCGATAACCCGATCTTCGGGATCGGGATTCGAGGAAACGTGATTCCGATCTCCCAACTGCCCACGACCCTCGATTCCGAGTGGTATGCGTTGGCTCTATCGTACGGCATACCCGGAGCGCTGATGATGTTTTTCGGTCTCGTGGGATGCTGCAGTGGAAACATGGGCGGCAAATTCGATCGGGGACAGGTTTCCGCGGAGCAACGGCGGCTGGCTTTTGCGCTCACCATCTGCGTGGGACTGGCCGTTTACGTTGGAACCACGGTGTTTTACTGGGGCGTTGCGCAAAGCATCGTCCTATTGATCGCCGGCATGCGTGCCGGCATCGGGAACTACGAGGACGGGGGCGCGACAGTTTCCGCCTCCCGATCCGATCCAATGGGCCGCCTGCCATAACGCCAGCGAGCAATCCCGGCTAGGCTTTCCTGAACCTATCCAGCTCCTTTCAACCCAAAAACGTCGTTGAGCAGCATGTCAGCAACATCACCGGACAATTCCTACTATGGCCTGGTTCGCCGCGATATTACTCCGCTGCTGCCAGCGCAGGCCTCGCGCATTGTCGACGTCGGCTGCGGAGCCGGTGGGACCAGTGCCTGGCTGAAGACCAGATATCCCGGTAGCTACGCAATCGGCCTCGAGGGGAACCCCGCGCTGCGAAGCGCATTGGCGGCCAACGTCGACGAAGCGCACATTGTCGACCTGAACGGGCCCATCCCCGACTTGGGCGCGGTCGACCTGATCCTTTGCCTGGACGTTCTCGAGCACCTTGCCGATCCGGAAGCGGTGCTGAAGCGGCTGGCCGGCCATCTGGCACCGGGCGGCACGGTCATCGTGTCGGTTCCCAATATTGCGCATTTTTCGGTGTCCGTGCCGCTGCTCTTTCGCGGCCAGTTCACTTATGGCGACAGCGGCATCCTGGACCGCACCCATGTGCGATTTTTCGTACGGCAGTCTGCCGTTGCTCTGCTGAATGCTGCCAATCTCAATGTGCGCGCCGGCCTTTACAGCGGGGCTGGCAATCCCAAATCGCGCCTGATCGACCTGGCTACTTTCGGCCGGTTCCGCGACCGCCTTACGCGGCAGTACCTGCTGGCCGGACAACCCGCGCGCGACAAATTCAAGCAAGGCCCGATTGCATGGTCAGTCGCCAGGAACACGGCATCGCCATGACCCGCGCGGGCGGGCGCCCAACCTGCCGTGGCCGGATCGGGTGGATCAGTTCGCGCGCTTATGGCCAACGACCATGATCTGCCGCATGAACAGGTGACGGAACCGGTTTCCGGTGAGGCGGTTGGCCCACCGTATTTTGGCGGTCTCAGGCGACACCGGCTGCACTTGGGTGATCGTGAAACCGCATTGTTCAAACATGGCTTTGTAAGACGAGGGGGTGAACCAGCGCAGGTGCGTGCGGTCCATCACGCCCAATTCAGTCAGGGTCCATTCGCCCCGCAGGAGGGACCGGATGACCTTATAGTGACTGATGTTTGGCGAACTCGCCATGATCAGCGCGTTGTCTCGAAGCAACGGCGCTATCTTCGTCAGTACCGTCCAAGGGTCGGTCAAGTGCTCCAGCACTTCGCTGATGACGACGGCGTCGAACGAGGCCGGCTCAAACGGCAAATCCATCGTCTCGACATTTCCGACCAAGACATGCGTCAGATACTTGCTGGCCTCTGCCGCCGCCGTGTCGGCAATCTCGATCCCGATATAGGCGCCACATTTTCCATTCGCCAGCGCGAGGGCCCCCGTGCCCCCATAACCGCATCCGATTTCGAGAATGCGCGCGGTGGCGTTGTCTGGCAGAAGCGCGACGAAATCGGCGCGAGCGCCCTTAAAGTAATGCGACGGCTTGATTTCATAACTTGCGGTGACGCCGTCCATGGCCGCTGTTTGCGAACCGGCCGTGGACGAACGCTGCGCGCCCATCGCTCCAAGCTTACCGTGCTTAGACGCATTATCAATCATGGACGGACACTCGACTGTTACGCTTAGGGTTCTAGCCGCCATGGTGATACGTGACCGGACCGACAGGCACAATCATATCTGCGGCGGCGATGGAATGAACCAAGCCGCTGTATGATTTTTGCGCCAGTTTCGCTCGTCGTGCTCACATTCCGGATTTTTAATCGAGGCCGGAGGGCGCACCGCTAGGACAAAGCCTGCTCCTCAACAAGCCTGCCGGCCACGACTTGCGGCGAAGGCGTATAGCGGACGCGGAATTTCAAAAATGGCTGCTCTACGAAGCGAAAACTCAGATAGCCGACGGGGATCATCAACGCGAAGCAAAACACCGCCCTGGCTTGCGCGACGTAGAAATTAGAAAGATCCATCACGTTATGATTGATGAAACTGGCAGCGCGAAACACCACGACGAAATGCAACAAATATATGGAGTAGCTATAACTCCCGGCCAGACCTATCAGCCATGAGAGGCCACGGTTGCGTGGCGTAAAATTGCGATCGTAATAGGCAATGAGAAAGGCGTAGGCGGCGCCCTCAATGGCCGGCATGATAATCCAAATAGGGCTTGGCGAGGGGTAGGCCGGCATCTTGTAGAATCCACCGGCGCTGTCGAACAGCCAATAGAATCCGAAAAACCCGAGCGCCACCCCCGCTGCGGCACCATGCCTGCCGTTCATGAGTCCGCAACAGCGGAACGCCGCAATTCCGAGCACGAACTGATCGATGCGGCCGACGATTGTCCAATAGGACAAACTTTGTATTTCTCCGAAGTGAGCATAAAGCGCCAGACGCGTGGCGATCGAGACGGCCAGGATCGCCACCGCGGTTAGGTTTGACTTTCGAAAGGCTGCCAGCAGCAAAGGGAGGATCAAATAGAAATGGGCTTCGACCGTTACCGACCAAAGCCCGTTTGGGAGTGTGGGGAGAACCAGACCTTTTATAAAAAACAGGAGTTTTTCAATTGCGGGCGCTCCTTGGGCCACGTCAATGCCGCCGGAGACCGCGAGGACTAGCAGCATTAAAGGCGCAAGCCGGACAAACCTGTTCCACAAGAACGAAGGGAAATGAATATCCTTCCCGTCCAGCAACTTGGCGAACAGATATCCGCTCAGGGTCATGAATAACGAGACGCCGGTGTGCCCTTCGTCGAATACCGATAACGGAAATATTGCGGGAGCGGACGCGAATGGAACGGGATATCCAACGCTTGCATGAATGAAATGCCAGGAGAACACCATGAAGGCAGCAAGTGCCCGAACGTGGTCAAGCCCGAGAAAATGCTCGCCGCTGCTTGATTTCATCACCAGCTCCACGCCAGGGCAAATTACCCGGGATCGCCCGTCGATGGACGGCGGGCACCAAACGTATCGACCTGCACCACACCGCTCGACCGCATCTCCGGCACGTCATTTGTCGGGTTTGCGGACCTCTTGCAAATCTTTTTGCAAGTCTTTCGCATATTGGTCGAACAACTGACGGCTGAATGGCGCCGTGTCGCCGGCGATGCTGGATACCAGTTCAACTTGGGCCGGTCCGGCGGCGACTGCCGCGCGGGCAAGATTGCGCAGGATCGCGAGATCCCGCCCGGGCTCGCACAAGGCTGCGATCTCCCAACGGGCCTCGCGCTGGAGGTCGTCTGGCAATACACTCCACAGCGAGAGCGAGAAGTAGCTGCGCAAGCCCATCACGAAAAGCTCGCGGCGCGCAGTAAAGTAGGACATGCGGAGGGCCATTTCGACGGGCGCGCCATACCCGCCGGCGCTCTGGCGGAAGGAGGCCAGCGCAAGCCAGGCGTTGCCGTCGGTCGGGGTTGCGGACAGTTGAAGCTCGAGGGCCTTGATGCCACTGGCGGTGACGGACGCCTTCTGGCCGATGGGCGCCTGCTGCACGGCGGCCAGCCAATCGGCGACGGCGGTCCTGCGCTTGCCGAACGTGGTGGTCCGGTCGGTGCCGAGGTAGGCAACCGAGGCCGCGCTCACGAGGCCCGACCGTTCGATCAGCGGCGCATCCGGCGCCCGAGGCCGGTAAAGTTCGCTCATCATGGCCGATGCCAGCAGGATCAGCCCAAGGGCAGCCGATAGGCCATAGCGAAGGAACTGCACTGGCACCTGCGCTTTTCTTCAGTTCGCGTAATACTTGCCGTATTGGCGCTGATAGTATTTTCCGTAGCCATAGCCGGCGCCGTAGCCGTAGGCGCTCATGCGTTCCAGATCCGCCTTGTTCAAAATCGCGCCGGCAACCCTGGCGCCAGAGGCTTCCAGCTGCTTGATGGCCTGGGCCGCGAGCCCCTTGTTGGTCTTCTGCCATTCGACCACAAACAAGGTCGCGTCGGCAATTTCCCCCAGAATGATCGCATCGGACACAGCCAGCACCGGCGGCCCGTCGAGGATGACCATTTCGTACTGACTGGCGGCGGTTGCAACGATATCGCGCATGCGTTGCGAGTTCACGAGGTCGGGCGGGCTCATGGTGCTCTTGGCGCCCGCCGGAAGGACGGCCAGGGAAAAGCCTTGGTAGGTTTGCACCGTCTGCCCCCACGTGGCCGTTCCGACCAGAAGATCCATGAGGCCTGCCGCTGCCGTGAGCTCGAATTGTTTCGAGGCGGACGGGTGCCGGAAGTCACAGTCAATCAACAGGGTTTTGATACCAGCTTGAGCGGCTGAAAGGGCGAGAGTTGCTGCGAGGGTGGATTTGCCCTCGCCGGGACTCGTGGAGGTGAGCTGGATCACGCGCGGCACCTTGTCGACGTTGCTCAACCGCAACCCAACGCGGATCGAACGCAGGGCTTCGGAATATTGCGAAAACGGTTTAGCGATCACATACTGAACCGGTCCAGCCAACTTACCTTTGATGTTCAGTTGAGCCGGCTTCAACAAGCCGGCGATGCCAAGCACCGGAACATTGAGCACTTGCTCCGTCTGAATGACAGACGTCAGAGTATTATCGAGCTGCTCGGCTGCAAACGCAGCGCCAACCCCGATCAGGGAGCCAAGGCCCAGGGAGACGAGCAGGAACAACGACAGCTTGGGGAAACTGGGACTGTCGGGGATGCGCGCTCGCGTGATGATGCGCGCTTCGGCCTCCTGCAAGGTCTGCCGCTGCTCGCTCTCCTTGAAGCGGTTCAGGAAGGAATCGTAAAGCTGCTTGTTTGCTTCGGCGACCCGCTGGGCTTCGCGCAATTTCGCCTTGCCCTCGGAACTGGATTCGCCACCGTCGCCGACGACGAGCTGGGACATTTGCTCCTTGATGGAGGCAACGCGCTGCTCGACAGTATCGAATTCGTTCTTGAGGTTGGCCGAGATGCGGCCGATCTCCGCCACGATCTGGCGGTCAATCGCGCGCTTTTCCTCTTCGGAGCGCAAGACGTCGGGATGAGAACGCCCATAACGCTGGGTAAGGTCGGCCAAGCGGCGAGCGGCCTCCGACTGCTGGCCGCGCAGCTGGGAAATGACGGAAGAACTCACCACTTCCGGCAAACCTTCGCTATTGCCGGCCGCCTGCTGGACCTTACGCATCTGCTCGAGCGAGGCCCGTTTCTGAGTGAGGATGCCCTGCGCCGCGATGAGCTGGTTGTTGAGCTCGGTGATCTGGGCGCGGCCCACCGTGGAACTCACCCCGCGATCGGTTTCGGTCAAGCCATAGGTCTGCCGGATCTTTTCTACGTCTGCCTCGCTGGCAATGAGGTCGGCGCGCATATCGGACAGCCGGCTGGACAGCCAGGTCGTCGAGCGGCGGGCGCTCTCGTATTTGGCTTCCAGCTGATCGTTGAGGTAGGCTTCGCCGACGGCTTGAGCGAGACGGGCCGCCCTCTCGGGGTCGGAACTCGAAACACCGATTTGAATAACGTAGGTGACACCTTCGCGGGTAGCCGTCAGAGCCGCACGGAGCCGGTCCACGGTCTCAGACACGTGCTTTGGATCGCCCAACACAGCGCCCGGCGGCCCTGCGAAGATCGAAGGCAGAATGATGCTCAGGAAGCGGCGCCGGCCACCGAATTCGGGGTCGGACTCGAGCTTCTCACTCTTGACGACGCGCTCGAGCAGACTGGTCGACTGAATGACGGAGACAACACTGTTCACTTTGGTCGAGTCGACGATGACTGAGGCGAATTCGGCGTCGGTGCCGGTGGTGCCGGGCTTTTTGGGATCGAGCAACAGCGAAACCGTGGCGGTGTACCGCGGCGTGATCGAGAAGAACACGCCCAGCGCAATGGCCGTCAAGCAAAGAGGGACCGCTAGGATGAGAGGTAGTCGTCGCCGCACAATGCCGATTATCGCGGCGAGGTCGACGGCTGCATTCGGCGGTGTCTGCGGGATCCGCACAGGCCGATGTGCGATCGCCTGCGGCGCAAGTTCGTTCATGCCATCCCCAAACTCTTCAGAGAGTCCCCCCGGCGATCACCGGCACTCTCCGCCACTTCGGATCGCGCCGCCACTTGCGTCGCGCCGCCACTTCACATCGCGTCGCCGCTTCACATCGCGTCGCCGCTTTGCGTAGACTGCGCAAACAATCTACGCACCCTAAAATCCCGGGAAAATAGCGCTTAGAGATCGCGCTGTGCGTACTCGTAGAACATATCACGTGTGTGGCAAAAAAAAGCTGCCGCACTTTGGCGCGAGGCTCGTCTGACGCCAGACAGTCGCCCGGCAGACGGCTTTCCCCAGACATTCTTAGCGGTGGAAAGCGCAAAAATCATCTGCGCAAGTTGCTTAAAAACATCAGTAGGCGGCTAACTATTTTTGATTCGCTCGCGCCTGTTGCCAGGCGCCACGACGACACCCTAACGTCGCGTTAATTTACCGTGTTGCCGTTTAAGTTTGTTTGCGTTGTAGGGGGTGCGTATGCGGAAAGATTTTCTTGGGGTGCCCATCGATGCGTTGACGATGGGCGAGACGGTGGGCCGTATCGATGCGGCGATTCGATCGCGGAATCCGCTGCATCATGTGGCGATGAACGTCGCAAAATTAGTTGAAATTCAACGCAATATGGAACTTCGCGACGACGTTCTGTGCGCCGATATCGTCGGCGTGGACGGCATGGGCATCGTGTTCGGCGCACGTAGCCTCGGCGTCCAGGTGCCCGAGCGGGTAACCGGCATCGACCTGATGACCGAGACGTTGGCGCTCTGCGAACGCGAGGGCTACCGGCCGTTCATCGTCGGCGCCCGCCAGCAGGTGCTCGAAGCTGCGGTCGCAAACCTGAAGCAGCGCTTTCCTGCGCTCGAATTCGCCGGCACGCACCACGGCTATTTCTCGGTGGACGAGGAAGCCACGGTGGTCGAACTCATCAAGTCCTCGAAGGCCGATTGCCTGTTCGTGGCGATGCCAACCCCCCGCAAGGAACGCTTCCTCGCGCGCTTCCGCGACGATCTTTCGGTGCCCTTTGTGATGGGCGTGGGCGGCAGTGTCGACGTCATTGCCGGCCATGTGCGCCGCGCTCCGCGGTGGATGCAACGGACCGGGATGGAATGGCTGTTCCGGTTCATCATGGAGCCGCGCCGGATGTGGCGCCGTTATCTCACGACGAACGCAAAGTTCGCGGTCGCCATGGCGGTCGCGCATGCCAACAGACTTAGCACCGCTCCCGAACTGCCCGCTGGCGACGGCGCGCTTGGGGTCGACCGGGGCTAAGGACATCATCCAACCACTGGCCTGTGTTGACACTGTTCGCCCGCTCCGAGCGCCCCACTGCTGGAACGCACGGGAGGGCAACGTTCCTGCGGACTGCCCAAGCCCCACGCGGCACAATCTGTCTGCGTTCGCCGTGAGAACGAAGGCGCGTTTGCACGATGGCGACGCATTGGCGGGGCGATGACGCATCGGGCGAACGACGTGTGTGCTGCGTAGGGCTGGCGTCGGACTGGCCTGGGGGACGTGCGCGCCGGCATAGGGATAGGCGCGCCGGCAGTGCGCCCGCGCATGGGCAAAGCACCTACGCACTGGCGGGGCAGCGCTGCGTCGACTAGAACGAGGAACTCACGCGTGCCTCAACCTGGCCTCAACCTGCCCGCAGATGTCGGCTCTACTTTGAGCGGTCGGCCGGCTGGTGTCCTCACCTTTTGGTGCGCCACTGTTCTTCATGTGTCGTTGCTATTGGTGTGTCGTTGCTATTGGTGTGTCGTTGCAAGGTGATGCTTTGCATCAACGCCGCCCCAACGCCCCTGCGCGCGGATCACAACGTGCATAAGTCAGCACCATGCGGGTTGGTCTGAGCCTTGCGCGGAGGAGCGGACGACCACCGCTCGAAACAACCGACTGGATGGCCATGCCGCTTCCGACATACCGAACCATTTCAATTGTTCACGCCCGAACGCCATGCTGAAATTCTGGAGGAAGCGCGCGACCGCCAGCCCAAACGCGGGAGCACGGCTGCCCGACGGCTTGCGCATCTACGCCATTGGCGACATTCACGGACGTGCGGACTTGCTGGAGGTGCTTTCGACGCGCATTTCTGCCGACCTCGTCGATTTTCCTCACGCGAACGCTACGGCGATCTTTTTGGGCGATTACATCGATCGGGGACTTCAATCCGCCGATGTCTTGAGCCGGCTGGCCGGCGGCGATTTTCCGCTGCCGTTCCATGCGCTGCGCGGAAACCACGAGGAGATGCTGTTCAATTTCCTGGCCACGCCGGACTATCTGGAGGGCTGGAGGTATTCAGGGGGGCTCGAAACGCTGCATTCGTTCGGGATTGATTTTCGAGAGGCGCTGATGAAGCGCAATCACGTGGCGATCCGCGAACGAGCGGTGAAAGCTATTCCAGAGCCGTCGCTGCGGTTCGTGTCCTCGACGGTGACTTCGCTGACGCTTGGAGACTATTTCTTCTGTCATGCCGGTGTACGCCCTGGCATCGCGCTCGAGGCCCAGAAGCCGGCGGATCTGCTGTGGATTCGCGACGACTTCATTCGAAGCCGCGACCTGTTCGAAAAGATGATCGTGCACGGCCACACCCCGGTCAGCGAGGTGGATGTTCAGCCCAACCGCATCAACGTCGATACGGGGGCGTATCTCACCGGCAAACTCAGTTGCCTGGTGCTCGAGGACGACACGCATCGGGTGTTGTCGACCGCAACCGAGGGGACCACCACGAGCGGCGAGGGCCGCCGATCCTGACGGCGTTCGTGCGCCGCAAGGGCCGCCATCCGTCACGTTTTGCGCCGGGCGAGTTCGGCCAAGAGGTGGTCTGGGCGGCCCGATTGCCCGGCAAGGCCCGCGAACACTCCACGCATCGCGGTGCCCATCGCGGCTGCAGATTGGGTGAGGCCAAGCCGCGCGCACCGCAGCATCAGCATCGCGACCGTCCACACCAGGGAGGCTGGATGATTTCTGCGCACGAAGAGGACGCGGTTGCGGTAGTCGAGATAAATGGCAAGGTGCGAGGGCGCCTTGCCGGGGCCGCCCGAGCCGATGGTCGTGCCGCCTTCGTGGCGGACTTCAGAGCGCCAAGCATAACCAATGCCGCAGCAGGACTTGGCGCGGAGACCCCATTCGAGGTCTTCGAAGTATAGAAAGTAGCTCTCTTCCATAAGGCCGATGCGGTCGAGACAGGCGCGCGTCACATAGATCGATGCCCCCGACGGTGCGTCCAGGCGGGCTTCGACGGCGGCGGAATCGGGTTCGATGGCAGCATCCGCATTGAGGCCGACGGCTTGGGTCACCGCCGTCCACCCATTCCAGCGCAGGCCGCGGGTGCGAATCTTGGACGGGTCGTCGGCTTCGTAGACCCGGCTGCCCACCATGCCCTTGCCGCGCCGCTGCGCCCAGGAGACAAGCTCGGCCAGCGCTGCGGGATGAGGCTGCGTATCGGGGTTGAGGATCCAGACGCCGGCGCCTTTCCAATCGGGAGCTGCCAGCAGCGGGCGCAGCCAAGCGTTGATGCCGCCGGCATAGCCCAAGTTCCCGACCGCCTCGCCGACCGCCACCATGGTCTCCCTTGCCGCCAAACGGAATTGCGCCAGCCGCAGGAAAGTGCCGCCGGATGTTGGCGCCCATGGGCCGGCGGGGCTCGCGGGGTCAGCGGCGCGGCAGGGGCCTTTGGGGGCTGCAAGTTGCTCGACCAAGGCGTCGAAAGCCGCTGGGCCGCCGTTCTCGCAAATGTAGACGTCAAAGGCAGGCTGCGGCGCAGCGTTCGCCAGCGCGTGCAGGCAGGCCACGATATCGGCTGGATTTCGATAGCCGACTATGACGACGGCGACGGCGTCTTTCTTCATCGGCGGTGCCCCAGGAACTCCATGCTGTCAGCGCCGCATCACGCGGCCACGCCTTATGGCAGGCCACGCTTTGCGTTGTCATGGTGTTTCCAGGCGCGGACCATTCCACGCGCGAGGTGTGGCGATTTTACCGGTCAGGACGGGCTGCCGGCGGTTTTCACAGGGGCGGCAACGCCTGCGCCGGCTTCCGACTGAACGTCGAGCGCGAGTTGTTCGCGCTTGGCGGCAAAGGCCTCGGCGTCGCCAAACTCGACGAAGTGGAGGTAGCGGGGATGCATGCCGGACACGCGCTTGGCATGTTTGATGGGGCACCAATACTGCTCGGTGCGCGAGGCAATTTCGCGGACGTAGGCAATCAGTCCATTGGCATAGGAGCAGTAGGCGCAGTTGAGCTTTTCGAGGGCGTTCAGGTAGGCAAGATGCCCGCGGTCGAACACTATATAGTCGGACCGCTTCACCTTCGGGATGCCGTACGCGGGAAAGCACAGCGCCTGAAAAACGGTAACAAAGAGATCGAGAAGGACGAGCGGGATGATGACGCCGTAGATGAAGGGCGCTGTCAGGACGATGAGCGGCCGGGCCTTGCGGATGTAGCGCCACAGGCCGGTGCGCAGCTCGCGATGGCGGCGCAGGACTTCCTGCTCGAAGACGACGCGCCCCTTTTCGAAGCCGACCTTCAGCTCGGCGTAGCGGCGCGCCAGCTCTGCATCGAGCTCGTTTTCGAGAGCTGAAATTTTCTTGATCAGGTCGCCGACGTGGTCGTTCATGAAGCCTCCTGGCGTCCAGCAACAGAGCGCTTCACCGAAGACACGATCCCATCAGCGGATGCGGGGCAGCTCCTGGCGGTCGTCCTTGAAGTAGGTTCGCGCGTGGGCAACCAGCTGGCCATCGCTGGGGTGGTCAATGGACTCAACGCCCGCAATGCGCGCCGCCAACTTCGCGTCGTGATCCTTGATGTGATTGACCAGCACTGTCTTTGCGTTGGCGGGACCCGTGATGAGGATCATGTGGGCGTCGCGGAGGGCGTCGGTCACGTGCTCCAGGTATTCGCGATCTTCGGCGCTGTGACCGGCACCGATGCTGTTCGCCTTGTGGTGGATGTGGCGCGAGGGCTTGCCGGCGTGAATGACCATCTTGTCGATGCCTTCGCGGTCGAAGTGAAATACGCGCGCCTCGCGGTGATCGATCCATACGACGGCGTGATTACGGCTGGTCATGAGTTGATCCTAAGATTGGGTGCGGACGGCCGCCCGGCGCGTGCGACGCGCTCAAGGATCGGGGGAACCTCGATCGCCCGCGCCGGGACAGTCGTGCATGCTCCACCCTGAGCCAGAACGAAGCATGAGACGGAACGAGTAGCGGCGAACGGCTGGCGTGGCCTTGCGCCACGTCAATCGGCTCATCGGAAACGCGCAGCGGGAAAGGAACGATGGCAAACGAACGGCGAGATTTGCGGCGGCTTTGCGCCGATGGTCGGGTGCTTGATGCCGATCAAGGCGGAGACGGCGGCCGCATTCAAGATCAACACAGCCACGGTCGGCGCTGAGACAACGCAAGGTTTGCGGACATGATCTCGCTGGAAGATTGCATCGGGTTGTGCGGCTTGACCGAGGAGGAAGTGCTGGCGGTAGCCGAGCACGAGCACGTGCCGGAAATCGTTGCCGCCGCGATGTCGCAATATATCGTATCGCATGATCACGGCGGCGAGAAGATTCGCGACATGATCATCGACGACATCCGGCAGGCGCAGGCAACCGGGAACAAGGCGCATGTGCTGACCCTGCTGCATGTGCTGCATCATTTCCTGCAGGACCATCCCGAGGTCGTGCCGACGCATCAACCGTGGAGCCGGATGCCGCCGCATGTGGAAACGTGACTGACACTGTGCACCGAGCAGGCGAGGGAGGATGATCGGCGGATGACCAACATGATAGTCGCGCGCGCGCTGATGGTTGCCGTGTTGGCTGCTCCTGCGGCCGCGCTTGCCGGCGATAGCGAAGACGAGGCGGCGGTCGCGCGGGGGCGGGAGTTCGTGCGGCAGAATTGCGCGCGGTGCCACTCGGTCGAAAGCACCGGCGAAAGCCCGCACGCGAAGGCGCCACCGTTCCGCACGATCGGGCAGAAATATCCAATCGAAAGCCTTGCCGAAGCGTTCGCCGAGGGCATCGTGGCCGGGCACAAGGACATGCCCGTGTTCGAGTTCGCGCCGTGGCAGATCCGCGAGGTGCTCGGCTACATCGAAAGCATCCAAGCAAGCCCGCCGCATCGCTGAGCGCGCTTCCTCCAGGCCCCGCTATCGTTGCCGTTTGCGGTCGCGCCGCGTGGACAGCAAAACGAGGCTTGGAATACGAAAATTGCGCTGACCAATGGCAGATGACCGGGATCGACAATTGAAAGAGTTAGATATTGAAACATTATGTGATGGACTAATTTCTCGGTTGCACTATTCACGATGCTGATTTTTTCGATGACGAATTAAGTTTTCAATTAACCACATTGCTGCCCATTTTATTTGAGACTTAACCGTTGGGGGGCGCATCCGAATGGAGCGCCAATATGAAATCCGACAATCTGACTTTCGCCCAGCTCGGCGACCTGTTCAACGATGCGACGACACGGCTCGTCGGCGGCGTCAACGAGCATAATAGCGCAACAATTCAAAGCGATCTGGCCCGCGTTCAAACGGGGCTCGAACACCTCATCCAAACGCAGCCGGCTCAATTCGGGGGTGTCGCTGGAATTCATGCGCAGAATATCGTAGATCAAATCAATCTGGAGATGACCGCGATAAAATCGGTGGGAACAGATGCATTCGCGGCAAAATACATCAACGACGTGCAGCGGGACCTGATCGATATCGTCCAGGGCGATAGCCAACTGCATAGCCTCGCGACGCAAGGCGGGCATAACGGCTTTGGCGCAGTGCCCAGCCTGCTGGTGCCGCCGGCGCAATTCCAGGGCAATGCGCAGCAGACCGATTTCATGAAATCGTTCGTAACGACGTCGCAAAGCTTTGCCGACCGGGCGGTGGCCCTCGCGGACGCGCACGCAGACCCGCAGGCGGCCCAGCAGCTGATCGGCGAAATGCAGACCTATGCGCAAACGGTCAACGCATTCACGCAGGCGCAGGGCGGGCTTTATTCAGCCCGCTTCAACAACGAATTCGCATCCGATGGGGTCAACGGTACGGCGACGCGGGCGATGATCGACGGGCTGTCGACGGGGAACGCCGACAAGGTGCATGCGGCGGCGCAGGTGATGGTCGCGAATGCCGCCGACGTCGCCGGAAACATGCTGGGGATCGGGGTGCCGCATCCGGTGACGGGCAACGGCATTCCCGACCATATCGACAGCTTCGCGCAGGCGGGCGTGGTGTTCAACGACGCCACCGCCAAGCTGATCGGCGGGGTGTATGACGGCAACCGGGCCTCGATCCATAACGATCTCACAGCGGCCGAGCAGGGCATCAAGGACCTGCTGGCGCAGCATTCCGACCAGTTCCAAGGGCGGGCCGGCGCGGACGCCAGCAAGATCATCAGCCTGCTGGGCACGGAGCTTGGGATCGTCGATAACGCGAACGCGGGGCCGAACGCTGTGAGCCAGCTCAATCACATCCAGCGCGAGATTATCGCCATCGTGCAGCACGACACGGTGCTGGCGAACGCTGCAAACCAGGGCGACGCCAACGGCTTCATGAAGTTGCCCGGCGTGGTGGAGCACCAGATTGCCCACGGCGGAGACCCGCACGGGCATGAACTTGGCAGACCAAACCCTGCCGGCTCGGCAGCGTCTGCGCCCGCGGCAACGATCACGGCGGCGGACGCTGGCCATGCCGCCGATCCTCTCGCGCACATCTTCACGCCGCACACCGACCCACACTTCGGCTGAGGACACATCAGGGATGGCGGACGAAAGGCCCGAGACAATCGCGGCCGCGGTGAAGGCGTGCCGGCAGCACTTCGCGACGGCGGCCGCTTTCAGCCTGGCGCTCAACGTGCTGTATCTCGCGGCGCCGCTGTACATGATGCAGGTCTATGACCGCGTCATCGCCAGCGGCAGCGAGATGACGCTGCTGATGCTGACGGCGATCACGCTTTGCGCGTTCGTGGCGCTGGCTGGCATCGACCGGGCGCGGACCAGCGTGTTGACGGCGGCGAGCATGCGGATCGACCGGCTGCTGGCGTCGCGGATATTCGCAGCAATGATGAGCGATGCGGTGCAGGAGGGCGACCGGTACCGGCAGAGCCTGCGCGACCTCGATACGTGCCGCCAGTTCATCAGCGGGCAGGGGATGAATGCGCTTTTCGACCTGCCGTGGCTGCCGCTTTACATCCTGTTCATCGGGGCCGGACTGCATCCCTTGCTCGGCCTGTTTGCGCTTGTCTGTGCGCTGCTGCTGACAGCGCTCGCGGTGGTGAGCGAGTGGCGGGTGCGGGCGGTTTCGCACGCAGCGCAGACGAGCACGGTCGCGACGTATGGCTGGGCGGAGACGAGCCTGCGCAACGCCCAGGCCGTGCAGGCGATGGGGATGATGCCGGGGCTGTTGCGGCGGTGGTCGCGCGACCGGCGGCGCGCCGTTTCGCTGCAGCGGCAGGCCGCGGAACGGACGGCCGGTATGACGGCGCTGGTGCGGTTTCTCAGGCTCTCGATGCAATCGCTGGTGCTGGGGCTCGGTGCGTGGCTGGTGATCGAGCGCGCCGTCAGTCCGGGGGCGATTTTTGCGGCCTCGCTGTTGCTGGGCCGGGCGTTGCAGCCGGTCGAGCAGATCATCGGGCAATGGCAGACGATGCTGGCGGCCAGGGCCGCGCTTGCCCGTTTGCGGGCGCTGCTGGCGGTTCATCCGGGGATGCCGGCGGTCGCACGCATTACTGGGAGCGGCCGGCTCGAAGGGCGGATCACGGCGGAGGAGCTGGGGTTTGAGGCCGCCGGGCGGCCCAACGCCATACTTTCGGGGCTGAACTTCACAATCGAGCCCGGCGACTGCGTGGGCTTGATCGGCCCGTCGGGGGCTGGAAAATCAACGCTCGTGCGGCTGCTGGTCGGCGCGCTGCCGGCGACAACGGGCTGCGTGCGGCTCGGCGGGGTCGATGTGGCGCTGCTGGCGGGCGGGAGGGACAGCTCGAGCATCGGATACCTGCCGCAGGACATCGAACTTTTCGGGGATACGATCGCCGCCAATATCAGCCGGTTCCGCCAGTGCCCGGATGCGGAGATCGCACGGGCTGCCCATATCGCGGGGGCGCACGAGATGATCCTGCGACTGCCGCAGGGCTACCAAACCGTGCTCGGCGAGGCGGGCGCAAACTTGTCGGGAGGGATGCGGCAGCGGATTGCGCTCGCGCGCGCGGTGTTCGACCAGCCGAGCCTCGTCGTTCTGGACGAACCGAGTTCCAACCTGGATGCGGTGGGGGACGCGGCGCTGGCGCACTGCATCGGCACCCTGCAGTCGCGCGGGACGACCGTCATCCTGGTTTCGCACCGGCCGGCCTCGGCGAACCTGATGAGCAAGTTCCTGGTTCTCATCGACGGCCGGTTGCAGGCGTTCGGCACGCGGATGGACGTGATGCAGCGGCTCGCGCGCGGCCGGCAGCCGGGCGGCGGCAACACCCCCGTAGACCGGCAGGTGCGGCGATGACAGAGCTGATCGAACTGCGCCCCGCCCTTTCGCCACCGCCGCTTCGACCGCCGCCGCTACCATCGACGGCGCCACCATCTGCGCTGCGGCCGCGAAACCCAGCAATGCGGCACGACGATTCGGCGGAACATGCGGGCCAGCAGGGCTGGTGGATCATCGCGGTGTTTTTCGGGCTGTTTGGAACGTGGAGCCTGCTCGCGCCGCTCAACGGCGCGGTCGTCGCGCAGGCGGAGGTGAAGGTTGCCGGAAACCGCAAGAGCATCCAGCATCTGGAAGGCGGCATCGTGCGGGACTTGAAGATCAAGGAGGGCGACCGGGTGATCGCGGGCGACGCGCTGATCGTGCTGGACGACAGCCAGGCGCACGCCGACCACGACGTGCTGGCGCAGCTCGAGATGGGGTTGCGGCTGACAGAAGCGCGCTTGATGGCCGAGCAGGAGGGCGGGCGCGACCTCGCGATACCGCCGTCGATGGCGAAACGCGCGCAAGACCCGTTGCTGATGGCGGCCTGGCGCAGCCAGCTGGCCCAATACGAGGCCCACCGGCACGAGAGCCACGGGCAGACGGCGATCATTCAGCAGCGGATCGCGCAGCTTTCATCGCAGGAGCGCGGCGCGCGGGCCCTGCTTGCGAGCCTCAACAGCCAGAACGTTTCGATGAAGGCGGAACTTGCGAGCCTCAAGCCGCTGCTGGCGCAGGGGATCGTGACGCGCGCGCGGCTGCTTCAGCTGGAACGGTCGATTGCGGGCCTGGAAGGCCAGATCGGGGAAGCCAGCAGCAACGTCGCACGCGCGCAGGAGGGGATTGCCGAGCAGAACCAGCTCGAAATGCAAGCGCGCAACCAGCGGGCGACGGCGGTGGCGCTGGAGCTACGTGACACGCAGATGCGGCTTGCCGAAGTTGGACCGAAGCTCGCGAACGCGCGGGCCGTGCATGAGCGCACGGTGGTGCGGGCGCCGTACGGGGGCCGCATTGTGGGGCTCAACGTGTTCGCCATCGGCGCGGTGATCGGGCGGGGCGAGCGGCTGATGGACATCGTGCCGGAGGACGGGGCACTGATCGTGGAGGCGCGAATTGCGGTCGAAGATGCGGGCGAAGTGTTTCGCGACGCGCCCGCCGAAGTGCGCCTCAGCGGGTACAAGCAGCAGACGACCCATGCCTTGCACGGCGTCATCGAAACGGTTTCGGCGGACCGGCTGATCGATGCGCGGACGGCCGCACCCTATTACGCGGCCACGGTGCGGATCGACGACGGCGAACTGGCGGCCGCGCCCCACATCAAAATTCACCCCGGCATGGCGGCGACGGTGATGATTCCGACCACGCAACGGACGGCGCTGCAGTATCTGCTCGCGCCGCTGTGGTCGTCTTTCAATCAGGCATTCCGGGAACGCTAGCGCACGATGCGCCGGCTCCGCGATGCCGCAACACTGGAGATGCAGATCGATGGCAAGCGGTCGTTACCCGACGACGGACTACGGCACCGTGATCGTGCACTGGATCATCGTGGCGGCGTTCACCGTGCTTCTCTTCACGGGCCTGCGGATTGCCTCGGATTGTCCGGGGTATGAATGGCTCGCCGTGCTCGATCCGGTACTGCCGATGGAGCACCTGTGGTTCCGGCACATGGTGGCTGGAACGGTGCTGGCGTCCGCCGTTGCGGGCTACGGCGTGTTCATCGTGCAGGCGCGGCTTGGCCAGCGCATCGCGGTGGACCGGGCACGGCTGGCGGCGCTCGGGCGGGGCGGGCGCGCAGGGATCGGCGCGCTGAACGGGCTGGTGCTGTGGGTGCTGCTGGCGTCGCTCGCAGCCGAGATCGCGACCGGGACGATGCTGTTCCTGGGGGCGGCAAGCGCCATGATCGACTATCACATGCTTGCGACGTGGACCGTGCTGGCGAGCGCTACGCTGCACGTGGGGTTGCATGCGGCCTATGGGGGCGTGCGGCAGCTGTTACGGATCGTGCGGCCCGCGCCGCTGATCGTGGCGCCGCCGCCGCCGGATTTCGCCGCGTTGCTGGCCGACCATCTGCGCCGCGAGAACCAAGCGGGGGAGCCGAGGCAAGGAGCGGCACCCAGGCTGCGGCCGGGCGCGGTTTATTCGCATCCGTTTGCGACCGCCGGAGCGGTGGGCCTCGCCGTACTGGCCGGCGCGGCGCAGCTTGAATCGATGACGCGGCAGGACTTGCGCATCGTCGAGATTTCCGGGGCGCCGCCGCCGGTGCTCGATGGCGACCTTTCAGACCCCGCGTGGCGGCAGGCGGTGCCTGTCAAGGTGATGACAACGCAAGGCGGCGACTTCGGGGGTACGGGGGAGTCCGAGGTCGAGATCCGCGCGTTGCACGATGGCGACTATGCCTATTTCGCGTTCGTGTGGAGCGATCCGACGCGATCGCTGAAACACCTGCCGCTGGTCAAGACGACGGAGGGCTGGCATGTGGCGCGGGCGCAGCCGGGGGCGGCCGACCCTGCGCAGGCCAACGATCCGCTGGAGGACAAGTTCTCGGTGCTGCTGGCGCGGCCGTCGCTGCCGCTGATCGGGGCTGCGATCCATCTCGCGCGGGTGCCGCTTTCGGACAAGCCTGCGGGGCGCAGCCAGCGCGGATTGCACTTCACGGACGGAGGCATCGCGGACGTCTGGCAGTGGCGGGCCTCGCACGCGGGGACGATCGGATATGTCGAGAACTGCCATTTCGGCGGACCAGCCGAGGCGGGCGCCGAAACCGCGCACGCGGGCATGACGCCAGCTGTGCCGCGCTATTCGGGCGGGTTTGCGCGCGATCCGGCGGCGGCTGCGTTCAAGGACAACATCGCGACGGCTTCGAACGCGGGAGGTGACGCGGTGCACCCGTTACGGCTGCCGCTCGATCCGCGCGGGTTGCAGGCGGCGATGGGCCGGGTGAGCGACGATGTGGGCCTGAGCGAGAGCGAGGGCGCGCGCTGGTGGATGAGCGAAGCTGAGTCCACGCCCTACTCGCCCGCCGTCGACAACAAGATTCCCGTGGGCACGATCGTGCCCAGCATCGTCATGCTGGACGAGGTGAAACCCGAGCGCACCAGCATCCGGGGCGTCGCGCGATGGGCGGCTGGACGGTGGACGCTGGAACTCGTGCGCCGCCTGCATACGGGCAGCCCCTATGACCTGCCGATCAAGACCGGGACGCTGATGTGGGTCGCGGCGTTCGATCATTCCGAAACACGGCATACGCGGCATCTGCGGCCGCTGCGACTGGAGGTCGACTGATGAGCAAGCTGCACAAGGTGGTGCTCAACGGCAAAGTGTTCTTTGCGCGATCGGGCCAACTGCTGCTGGAGGCGGCGCTGGTGAACGGCGTGGACCTCGCCCACGATTGCCGAGCCGGGAGATGCGGGACGTGCATCACGCGGGTGGTGGAGGGCATCACCGTGGGTGGCGGCACGCGGCAGGCGGGGATGGTACATGCGTGCCAGGCGCATGTGCTGTCGGACCTGACGCTCGCGTGCGAACCGCTGCCGCCGGTTACCGCGATGGAGGGACGGGTGGCGATGCTCGTCGATGTGGCCGAGGACGTGGCGGAAGTGACGATCCAGCCGGCGCGCAAGCCAGGGCATCTTCCAGGCCAGTATTACCGCTTCACGTTTCAGGGATACCCTGCGCGCGCCTTCAGCCCGACGGAGTCGCTCGATGGGACGTGGCTCAACAAGGCGTTCAAGCTCAACATCAAGCGGGTGCGTAACGGGCGGGTTTCGTCGCAGCTGGGAACAGGCATCCAGGCTGGGCACCGTGTCAGGATGCTGGGGCCGTTCGGGCATGCGTTCCTGCGGCCTGCGCAGAAGAACCGGCTGGTGCTGATGGCGGGCGGCACGGGGTTTGCGCCGATCTGGGCGATCGCGCAGGCGGCATTGCGGGAGGACCCGTTCCGGCCGGTCTGGATGGTGGCGGGCGTGCGTAAGCTGCCGCAGCTCTACATGGGGCCGGCGCTAGAACTCGCCAACCGGTTTCCCAATGTGACGGCGATCGGGGCGGTGGACAGCAGTTCGCCGCTGCCCGAGTTCGTGGCCGCCGGAGCGCCGGAGTTGCATCTGCCCCAGCTTTCGCGGGAGGACACCGTGTATGCGTGCGGGGGACCGGCGATGGTCGACGCGGTGGCGGCGGCCGCGTCCGCTGCGGGGGCTGCGTTCTATGCCGACCCGTTCGAGGCCGCCCCGCCCGACGACGCCATGCTGCTCAACAGGCTCGGGTCGTGGCTGCGGGGCGCCGTCGCGGGGGGAGGCTGAGTTATCGGGCGGTGGGTTGCGTTTCGACGCAGGTGCGGCTTGCCGTATCCTCTTTGCAGCCCTTGGGGCAGGGGGGCGCGACATCGCACAGGGACTGGTCGGCCTCGAAAGCGCTACGACGGGCGCCTTGGCCGGCGGGAACGGGTTTTACGGTATTGGTGCGGATCTCATCAGCCTTGCCGTCAGGCTTACCGCCGGCTTCGGAGGACGAGTTGGACTTATCGGCCGCGAGGGCTGGGGTAAGTGATGCGCCGAGCACGAACAGGCATACGGCAAGGCCTCGCGCGCGGCGGGACAGTTGAAACGTGCGGGTCAAAATAACCTCCTCAATACCGAAACGATCAAAGGCAGTTAGGGGACAACCGCACCGGGGGCTGTTGCAGGCCAGCCTTGCAGCCGAGCTTTTCCAATCCCTCGCGCATTCCCTTGAGATTGATCTTGCAAATAGTTTGTCGCGTGTTCGTGACAGTGCCGCTCATGCCGGTCGAACTTGCCTTCGAGGACAGGACCACATCGAGAGTATCGTCCTTGGAATTGCAGACGCTCTCGAGGAAATCGCGCCAAGTGATGCTTTCACCGCTCGCCGGCATGAACATGGTCTCGCGTTTCAACGCGCGCTCCAGGCTTTGCGCGCCAACCGAAGTCTTGACGCAGAGCCAATCGGGGCAATTCGTTTTCATCTCGACTTCGTTGAACCATTTGAACGCGATTGGCCGGTCGTTGAGCTTCAAGGACACCGTTTCTTCGATGACATTGACGGGTTTGCCGCTATCGTTGCTATATTGAACAGGGATCAGCGTCAGCGCCAGGCGGGATGCGGTCCAGGCGTCATCGGGGCCGGGCTTTACGGCCGGGCGGAAATCGACCTGCTGGGGTTTGAGCAGCGCGTAACTCGCGCCGGTCATGCGGCCACTGCTCAGGAAGTAGCCCGCGAGGCCTGCAAGGGCCACGAGCGCCAGCGCCACGCCGGCGAGGCAGGACGTTTTCAGGGTGCGGGTTTTCTCGATGGCGGCAGCGATTTCGGCGGGCGCGTTGCCCTTGACGGTATGGATCTGGACGCCGCGCAAATAGACCGGAAGCGTTGCGACGTCGACGCTGGGATCGACCAGCACAGGCCAGACCTTGCCCTGCGGCGAGGGCCAGCGATCCTTGGCGAAATCAAGCTCGGTCTGGGGGTATTTGCCCTGCCCCATCGAGGACTTCGAAATCAAGAAGATGAAGCGGTCGGCGCTTTCGATGGCGCGCCGGATGGTCTCGTTGAAGTTACCCGAGACCTTCAGCTTGTTGGCATCGATGAAGACGTTATGGCCATCGTTGGTGAGCGCCAAGGCGATCTCTTCGGCAAGAACGCGGTCCTCGTGCGCGTAGCAGACGAAAATCGACAGGCGCGAGCACGACGCAGGAAACCAGCGCGACAGACCCATGTAAATAATCCCTCGTATCAAAAACCGCGACGCCACACAGCGCTCGCTTCGACTTGCCGCATCGACTGCCTGTTCTGGTGAAAGTCGTGCAGGTGAAAGCGGTAAAAGGGGAACTGGACGGATGGCGCCTTTGCGGGGCAAGCCGATGCCGGCCCTTGGAAAATTGAAAACACAGTAGCATTCATAGCGGGACGGGCAACGACAGAGTGTGCAATTGCGGGGCATATCGTGGGTTGGGCTGCGGCCCGACCACAGCAAGGCGATCACGAAGCCGAACCAGAGCGTGCACCTTGAGACGTATTTTAGTATAAACGGCGACATTGAGGGTGGCGTGTAATTTTTATTTTCGGACTTTGGCGGCTGAAAAAGCCGTTACGTGAGTTTTAGTCGCTGTCTTAGTGGCCTCACGCGCTGTGGCGCTCCGGCCGGGGCGGCCAACCGTGGCCGGGTCGCTACCGCTCCCTAAGCGGCTGCGCCGCTTGAAGGGGCCTGCGTTTGTTGGGGCTAGCGGGCGTCTTCGGTCTTGGGGGACGCGCTGCCGTGCAGCAGATTGCGGCGCTCGGCGCTGACGCCTTCGGGCGTTAAGCGATAGATGATCGGGGCCGCGGTCGCCAGTTCGCGCTTCAGGATTTCCTCGCCCGACAGGCGCTCGAGCCGCATGATGAGGGCCCGCAGGGAATTACCATGCGCGGTCACGATGACGTTCTTGCCGTCGCGCAGCAGGGGCCAGATATGGGCGTCGTAATAAGGGAGGACGCGGGCCGCGGTATCCTTCAGGCTTTCGCCGCCGGGCGGGGGGATGTCATAGGAGCGACGCCAGAGTTGAATCTGGTCGTCGCCCCATTTCTTGCGTGCTTCGTCCTTATTCAATCCCGACAAATCTCCGTAATCGCGCTCGTTCAAGGCGACATCGCGGGTGATGGGGACCTGCGGCTGGTTGATCTCGGACAAGATGATATCCAGCGTGTTCTGCGCCCGCTTCAGGCCACTGGTGAAGGCGGCATCGAACTTCAGGGCCTGCGTTTTGATGAGGCGGCCGGCCCAGCGCGCTTCGATCACGCCCTTTTCCGTGAGGTCGGGGTCGCGCCAGCCGGTGAACAGGTTCAGGCGGTTCCACTCGCTCTGGCCGTGGCGGATCAGGACCAGCACATTCGGCATCATGGCCACTGGCTCTGCGGTTTCGTGTTGGGCGTCGTGCGCTGCCGCCGGGGAAGCTGCCTGAACGGGGGCGTTCGCGAGCGCGCGAGGGGACAGGGACAAGTGTTCGGACATGATGGTTACTCAACTTCCCGCTTGACGTTTTGGATTTGAGGCGGTGAGCCCCAGGACATCGGCCATGGAGTAGACGCCGGGCTTCTTGCCCTGGCCCCACAGCGCGGCCTTAACGGCGCCGCGGGCAAAAATGGAGCGGTCCTGGGCAATGTGGGTGAGCTCGATGCGTTCGCCCTCGCCCGCAAACATCACCGTGTGATCGCCAACGACGGACCCGCCGCGCAGGGACTGAAAGCCGATATCGCCCGGCTTGCGGGCGCCGGTATGGCCGTCGCGAACACGAACCGCAACGCGGGAGAGGTCCACTTCGCGGCCGAGCGCTGCGGCTTGCCCCAGCATGAGGGCGGTGCCCGAGGGGGCGTCGACCTTGTGGCGATGGTGCATTTCGACGATTTCGATGTCGAAGTCGGCGTCGAGCGCGGCGGCGACCTGACGGGTGAGGGCCACCAGCAGATTGACGCCCAAGCTCATGTTGCCCGCCTGGACGATGACGGCATGGCGGCCGGCTGCGGCAATGGCGCGCTCGTGCTCGGCTGTGAGGCCAGTGGTGCCGATGATGTGGACGATGCGGGCGTTGGCGGCGAGGCCGGCAAATTCGACGGTGGCGGCGGGCGAGGTGAAATCGAGGATCGCGTCGACGCGGGCAATGAGGGCCAAGGGATCATCGGTGATGGTGACACCGGCAGGCGCAACGCCGGCCAGAAAGCCAACGTCCTCGCCGATCAACGGCGAGCCGGGCCGCTCGGTGCCCCCGGCGACGGTGCACCCTGGCCGGGCGCTGATGGCGCGCACCAGCTCGCGCCCCATGCGGCCACCGGCGCCCATGACGGCAATTCTGAAGGAGGCGGGCTCAACGGTCGTGCTCATCGCAGGGTCCTTGATCGGGCGGGGCTGCCCCGTAGCACGCGTCGTATAGCAACAGGTTTGCGGCGCTAACAGAGCGGCTCGTTGGCGCGGCTCGCGCGCGGGGGGCCGGATCTGCGCTTGACTGAGCCCAGGCGGGGCGAACCCGGTCACCGAGGCTGCACCCTTACGACTGCCCGCTGCGCCGGGACAGCGTGAAAACGAGACCGAGTTCGAACGGCCGATGCACGCGGGGGTCATTCCGGCTTCGATTGAACGACGGAACGACCTTGGCTTTTTTCTTGGCCGTGCTTCTTCGCGGGAAAACCGCTCAACACTTTTCCCGGAAGCACGCGCGTTCCTGGCCGTGCACCTTTACGGACGCACTCCGGGCAGCACTCCCGGCCTCAGGCCTTGCCTTCAATTTTGGCGCGCGCGATGGCTTCGATGATCATCTGTTCGGCCATCTTAACGTCGCCCCAGCCCTTGAGCTTGACCCACTTGCCCGGTTCGAGGTCTTTGTAGTGGGCAAAGAAGTGCTCGATCTGCTCCAGCAAGATGGCCGGCAGATCGGTCGTGGTTTTGACGTTGTCGTAGCGCTTGGTCAGCTTGGAGCTGGGCACCGCGAGCAGCTTTTCGTCGCCGCCGCCGTCGTCTTCCATCAGCAGGACGCCGACGGGACGGCAATTGATCACCGCACCGGGAACGATGGCGCGCGTGTTGCAGACGAGGACGTCAATGGGATCGCCGTCGCTCGAAAGGGTGTGGGGCACGAAGCCATAATTGCCGGGATAGCGCATCGGCGTGTAGAGGAACCGGTCAACGAAGAGCGCGCCAGAGGTCTTGTCCATCTCGTATTTGATGGGCTCGCCACCAACGGGCACCTCGATCACGACGTTAATGTCGGCCGGCGGATTTTTTCCGATCGGGATCGCGTCGAGGCGCATCGTGGGATTCTCCTAGCTGAATGATCGTATCGCGATAGCCCATCAGGCCTTGAAACTCTACTAAACCTTCGTGATACGGTTGTTCACGACAGTGCGGGCGCGAGGCTGTTTCATGCTGTTTACCGGAAATCTCCATCAAGGACCGCGCCTGTGCGCGACGGCTGGCCTTTGGGTTGCGGCTGCATTCATCGTTGCGACAACGCCCGCGGGCGGGGTAACGCTGTTCCAAAAGAGTGCGTATTCGACCATCGACCTGGCTGCCTGCACACCGCTGCGGAGGGATGCGGGCGGCAGCGCTTTTTTGTGTCCGGGTCTCGACGGGACGGCGATCTATTATGCGCGAGGGGACGAGCGAACATACATCGCCGCGGGGATAGAGGCGGAAAAAACTCAAGCCGCAACGCAAACGCTGAAGGCCTTCAACTCGCCGCTGCGCAAGAGCGGCCGCGCCACCGTCGAGTGGCGGTTCACGATCAAGGATGAGCACCGGGTGCCGTATGCGATGATCGTGCGGTATTTCACGCGTTCCGACGAGGCGCGGGGCGAAGTTCTGGTCGTGACCCGGATTGCGGGAGGGCAGGCGTGCCACGTCGCGTATATCGACGCGCTGGCGAACGAGGATGCGATCGTGCTTGCGCGCAAAATTGCCGACGAGCGCGCGCGGACGTTCAAGTGCGGCGAGCAGGCGGCCAACGTCGAAGGCGCACGCGGGAAAAGTCCGATGTAGGTTTTTTGTTGGCCTCACGCGCCAAAGGCGCTCCGGCGAGGGCTGCGAACCGTCGCCGGGGGCGCTTGCGCCCTGAGCCGCCAGAGGCGGCTGGAGAGGGGCGATTTTACTTCCAGCCGAGGGCGATTTTTTCGAGCTTGTCGCGGCCGAAGCGCTCGTTGACGCGGGCGATAGGACGGCCGCCGCGGCGCTCGTAGAACTCAATGGCGCGGCGGTTTTCGGCGAGCGCCCAGACGATCATGCCCTTCAAACGGCGGCTGTCCAACCGGTAGCGGCAGGCTTCGAACAGGTATTCACCCAACCCGAGACCCTGGAAGCTCGGGATCAGATACAGCTCGTAGATCTCGCCTTGATAGGCGCCGCGCGAACGGGCCAAGCCCGATGTCGCATAGCCGCCGACCTTGCCGGACACTTCGAGGACCACGATCGGTTCGCCCTGGCGGACTTGGGAGCGCCACCAGTTGGTGTCCCGGCGCTGCAGGATGTTTTGCAGGCTCGCGTGGGGGATGATGCCGGCGTAAGCGTTCTGCCAGGCCTCGTGGAAGACGAGCGACAGCCGGGCTGAATCCGCCAACTTGGCACTGCGAACGATGACTTCGGTCCGGGAACTCAGCATGAACGCACCCCGTGGATGGAAGCTAAACGCCAACTCTGTTCCAAAAAATTCGACCCGGTTGGGTCAATCCTTTCGCCGATCGCCAAGCGGGTATGGCGATCTCGTCAATCATTCCGCCCGGCGCACTGTCCCTCAATCCAAGGCTCAAGTCGTGACGCTTTGATGGCCGCTACTGCAGCAACCGCACACGATCACATCCTAACACGAAAAAGCCCGAAGCAGTGTGCTGCTTCGGGCTCAATGCGATCGTTAAATTTTCGGTGGGCGGCCTTCGTTTACCCCGCCGGCGCCCTCCGGAAAATCAGCTGGCCTTCTTGATCTGGTCGAACGACTTGGTGGCAGCCTGGTTCATCATTTCGAACGTCTGCTTGGCGACCTTGGTCGACAGTTCGAAGAGTTCCTTGGTCTGCGTGCCAGCGACGGTCATCTGCTGCTGGAGGAACTTGGCCTGGATCTGGGCAGCTTCGGGAAGGGTCTTGGCCTTAGCCATCGCCTGGGCAGCGTCGAACAGCGCTTCGGTGTTGGCGACGGTGTACTGGAACATCTTTTCGCTGACGGCCTTGTTGCCAGCGGTCGAAGCGAGAACGACGTCTTCCAGGACCTTGGCATTGTCCTTGGCGGCAGAGTTCATCTTGTGGAACACTTCGCGCGACTTCGTGACGGATTCTTCAGCAAAGTGCTGGAGATTTTCGGGGATCTTGGCGTCCTTAGCGGCGGCGAACATGTCCTGGGCCTGCTTGGCGAAATCTTCTTGAACCGTCATCGGTATCTCCTGTTGATCATCACGCTTAAAGAAGCGGCATCGGGGACTAAGTTATGCCAGGCGAACCGCTCTGAAGTGCAATATAATGTGGATATGCTGCAGTGCAACATGTTTTTGCGTCAGACCGCTCACGAAATTGTGAACAAAGTGGACAAACTGGTTAAAACTTCGCAGGTGCAGCAAGCGCCGGGCGGCTATTTCAGATTGAAAATGCGGCGGCGCGCCTGATCCCAAACGGGACCGGCGAAGGTTTTTGCCGCTTTTTTGGACTTCCACAGTGCGGTCTGGCCGGCGATGGCGAGCGCACGGCCGCTGGCCAGATCGGCGGCGTAGCGGGGGCTCATGCCGCGATACACCGAATAGCGCCCAAGAATGACGCAGCCTCCGTGCTCGTGGGTGGCGGAGGTCGGTTCTGAGGTGAAGAGCCAGCGGATGCCGGTTTTGCCGGCGGCCTCGGCGACGGGCGGGGCATAGAACCCGGCCGGGACCGACGCGCTATCGACGCGTTCCCCCAGAATGTCCTGGAGCTTGGCGATGGATTGAGCCCATTCGGCATGTATACGGGCCGGCGGCAGCTCGGACATGCGGAAGGGATGGGAGCAGGTGTGCGAGCCGATGGTGTGGCCGTCCGCATGCAGGCGAACGATGTCGGCGCGGGATACGAACGTGGGCTCGCCGATGTGGTCGGTGGTGATGAAGAACACGCCGCGCCAGCCGCGGCTTGCGAGCCGGCCGGCGATGTGGAGCGCGCTCACACCGCCATCGTCAACGGTGAAGAGCAGGGGCGTGGCGCCGTTTTGGGCCGGCTGCGGCAGGGCGTGGAGCGCAACAGGCGCGGCGAGCCCGCGGCTCGCGATGGCGTCCAGGTGCGCGTCGAATTCGGCGCGCCACAGCTTGTAACGGGCGGCGGCGAGGCCGGGAAAACCCGACTCGTCGAAGGATTGCTCAACGACGTCGTGGTAGAGGATCGAGCGGATTTTCATCATGGCTTTTCGCACCTGGATTGGGCGAGGTGGCGGAGCTTCACTTGGGCAGACAGGTGGGCGGAGAAGTGGGGCTGGCCCCAGACGGCCGAGGTGCGGCCCGTCGTATCAATGGATTGCGCAGTGCCTGCCTTGATCTCGAGCAGCTTGGCGGCGATGGCGTCGAGATTGTCGAAGACGCTGCGCTGCTGAATGCGGATGTGGGATTCGGCGAGCGGATCGTATGGGTAGCTGTAGAAGGCGAACACAGGGCCGGTGTCGATGCCGGGGTCGACGCGCAGCAGCGTTGCGCCGACGCGATCGTAATCGCCGTTGGCGAGCGCCCAGAACCCGCCATGCGCATTGCGGTATTCGGGGCAGATGCCGGGATGAAGAACGAACGTGCCGTTGCGCGGGATTTCGAAAATGCGGCGCTTCAAGAGGAACTTGCAGCGCGCGATCATCAGATCGGGGGCGGCCGCGCGGATGAAGGCTTCGACCTCGGGCGTGTTGGGGTTTGGCGCGCGGAGGATGGGCGGACTGGCTGCCGGGTAGCGCGCCTTGAGGGTTTGGAGCTCGGCTTGCTCCCAGGCTTTGTCGGCTGCGGCGCTGGTCAAGCGGTAGGCCAGGCGGAAGGCCATCACGTCGAGCAGGCCAACAGTCCCCGAGCGGGTCCATTCGCGCCGGATGCGGCCTTTCACGTCGGCTTTGGTTTCTTCGAGCACGACGACGCCGACGAGGTTCGTGAAGGAGGCGAGCCAGCGGACGAGGCCTTCGTTATCGAGGGGGGCATCGTGATGGCAGATCAGCACCATGCGCGGACGGGCGGAGGGGGCGGGTGGGGGCTGGAGCTGTGTCGTCATCGGGGGGTACACTTTTTACTCACACGTCGTTTTACTTGCAGTGGCTTGGCGTCGGGATTTAGGCCGTAGCGGACCCATATCACAGCCGTGCGGGCGTGGTCTCGGGCTAGGGTGGGGCAGTTAACAGGCAGGCTCGGGCCCGTTTCCGGTTCTGCGCTACGCGCTACCATCGATGCCGCTCCTCACGCGTTGCCGCCCCTCACCCTGACCCTCTCCCCGTAAAACGACGGGGAGAGGGGATGAGACCTTCTCCCTCTCCCTGCGCCTGCACATCGCGGGGAGAGGGATGATGGCGTCCCTCACGCGTTGCTGCCCCTCACGCGTTGCTGCCCCTCACGCGTTGCTGCCCCTCACCCTAACCCTCTCCCCGTACAAGGACGGGGAGAGGGGATGGAGAGGGGATGGTGGGGAAGAGGGTGCGGTAGCCCATGGCGGCTTCGTCGAAGATGATGTCGCGCTGGCGGAGCGGGCGTTCGAGGGCGAGGCCTGCGAGCGAGCGGCAGCGCGAGAGGGCCACGTAGGCCTGGCCGTGGGCGAAGGTGCCTTGCCCCAAGTTGATGTAGACCTTGTCGAGCGTGAGCCCTTGCGCCTTGTGGATGGTCAACGCCCAGGCCAAGCGGAGCGGGAACTGCTTGAAGGTGCCGGCCACCGTTTCCACGACCTTCTGGGCCGCCTGATCGAAGGCGTAACGGCGGCTTTCCCAGGCGACCTGCTCGACCTCATGCTCCTTGCCGTCGATTTCGAGGAAGACGCGCTTCTCGTCGAGCCTGGTCACGCGGGCGATGGTGCCGTTGACCCAGCGCTTGTCGGCGTCGTTGCGCAGAAGGATGACTTTGGCGCCAAGCTTCAGGACCAGGGTCTGGTCGGTGGGGTGGGCCGAAGTGTTGAACTCGCCGGTGACGGCTGCCTGATAGGTGGTGGCGCTGCCGGGGAGCGCATCGAGGTAGGCGCTGTTGATCCGCTGGGCGACGGCGTTGGTGGGGGTCAAGATGACGTAGGGGTCGCCCTCGCCCAAGGTGCGCAGCGGGTTGACGCGCGCGTTGAGGACCGAGAGATCAGCGTCGGACACCTGCCCGTCGCGGACTTCGTTGAGGACGCGGATCAGCTCGGGGTCGGACTGGCGGAAGACCTGTTCGAGCTCTAAGCGGTGCGTGCCGGCGCCTTCACGAAGGGCGGGCGCGGAAAAGAAGAACGGGCCGCCGAACGCATCGTTCAAGTGCTCGGCTTCCTCATCGCGCACCACGGGCGGCAACTGATGGAGATCGCCGAACATCACGAGGCGGAGGCCGCCGAAGGGTTCGCGCGCGCGGCCGCGGTTGATGCGCAGCGACTGGTCGATGGCCCACATCATGTCCGAGCGGACCATGGAAACCTCGTCGATGACGAGGAATTTCAAGCGGCGCATGATGCCGCCGTTGCGCGAGCGCTTGATATCCTCGGGACGGATCAGGCGCGGGGGAAGGCCGAAGAAGGAGTGGATGGTCTGGCCGCCGACGTTCACAGCCGCCAAGCCGGTGGGCGCGAGAATGGCGAGGTCACCGTCGATCATCTCGCGCAGGCCGCGCAGGAGAGTGGACTTGCCGGTGCCGGCGCGACCGGTGATGAACAGATGACCCTTTTCGTCGCGCAAGTAGGCGAGCGCCGCGTCATAGTCGGGCGTGGCCGTGACGCCGGCCGGCCAGCCTTTGAGGGATGGCTGCGGCTCGGTGCCTGCGATGGCGTGCTTCAGGTGGGAAAGGATGCTCGACAAAGAGGTTGGCCCAGGGTTGGCGCACTTGGTGCGGTCGCATTTTCTTCGCTGAGACCCCCGCCTCTGCAGGGACAGTTTTGGAGCGGAAAATACTCCGAAGCAGGCGTCATAGCACCGATTCCGTAGCGGTTGGCGGGACAATCGCCCGCTCGTCCCCGCCTCT
>JANXVY010000073.1 GCA_025351425.1 Hyphomicrobium sp. | reverse complement strand
GAACGCACACCACAAATCAACGGAACACCAGAAGCCGTTCTGCCGTCGTGAGATTAAACTTGCTGGGACAACCCCAGTCTGGCCGCCGGACCCGACCACCGTTAACCCAAAGGGTCAACCCGGCTTATTGAACGATGTTTTTTATATTTGAGTAAGATATTGTTTTCCCGTGTTTTTTTATTTTACACCCTGAAATTGCGTGACCACACGCCGCAGATGCGAAGGGTGCGGACGACCGCTTGCGTGGCCACACAGGCCCCGATTGACGATCCGTTTGGGTCATCAGCGGTTGTTTTCATGGTATGCGTCTGGCGCAAATTTCGGAGTTCCAGACATGATCGCGGCCCCAACGAAGGCCACTACCCCGCCAGTCTTTGGGGACCTCGTTTCCGTATTCGCCAGGATCGGTCTGCTTTCGTTCGGGGGGCCGGCCGGGCAGATCGCCATGATGCACCGGGTGCTGGTCGACGAACATAAATGGATCGACGAGCAGCGCTATCTGTCGGCGCTCAACTTCTGCATGCTGCTGCCGGGACCGGAGGCGATGCAACTTGCCACCTACGTCGGCTGGCGGTTGCACGGGGTGGCGGGCGGAGTGGCTGCGGGGCTGCTGTTCGTGTTGCCGGGTGCGGCCGTGATGCTCGCGCTGTCGCTGGTGTATGCTCTCTATGGCAACGTGCCTGCCGTGGAGGCTGTGTTTTTCGGCATCAAGGCGGCCGTGCTGGCGATCGTTATCGAGGCGTTGGTGCGGGTGGCGCGGCGGTCGCTTAAGGTGCCGGCCGAATGGTGGACGGCGGCGTTGGCGTTTCTGGCGATCTTCTTTTTCGAGGTCCCGTTTCCGGTCATCGTGTTGAGCGCCGCGCTCATCGGGGCCTGGCGCGGTTGGGCGACTGCGGCTCCTGCCCCCACGATGGCCGTTACGGCACGCACTTCAACCCGCTCCACGGTCGCGACCGCCATTCTCTGGCTCGTGATATGGCTCGGACCTCTGCTGGTCATTGCCGGCATTTTCGGCCCCGGGCACGTGTTGAGCCAGCTTGCTTGGTTCTTCTCCAAGCTGGCGGTTGTCACCTTTGGCGGCGCGTATGCGGTGCTGGCCTACATGGCGCAGGACGTAGTCGAGCACTATCACTGGCTCGGGGCGGGCGAGATGATGGATGGCCTCGGGCTTGCCGAAACGACGCCGGGACCGCTGATCCTGGTCACGCAGTTCGTCGGCACCCTTGTTGCCTTCCGGCAGGGTGGTGAGAGCCTGTCTGGGTCGCTGGCGCTGGGGCTTCTAGGAGCGGGGGTTACTCTTTGGGCGACGTTCACACCCTGTTTCCTGTGGGTTTTTACCGGCGCGCCTTACATCGAGAGGCTCAATCAGCTGCCAAAACTGACGCTCGCGCTGCGCTCGGTCACCGCTTGCGTCGTCGGCGTCATCCTCAATCTGACGGTCTGGTTTGCGCTGCATGTGCTGTTTGCGCGCGTCGCGGACCAGCGGATCGGTTGGCTGAAGCTGACTGTGCCCGATCCGGCTTCCGTCAATGGCTTGGCGGTCGCGCTGGCGCTGCTCGCGGTCGTGATGCTGTTTGTGCTGCATCGCGGGATCATTACTACGATGGCGGTCTGTGCCGGGGTTTCCGTCGTCATCGGGTTCGCGGGCTTATAGCCAGCCCTTGCGGCGGAAGTAGATGTAGGGGATCAATCCGGACAGCAGCATCATGCCGAGCGCCATCGGGTAGCCCCACTCGAAACTCAGCTCCGGAATATTCTTGAAGTTCATGCCGTAAATCGATGCGATCAGCGTCGGTGGCATCAGCATGACGGCCATGACCGAGAACAGTTTGATGATCTGGTTCTGCTCGGTGTTGATCATGCCGAGGGTCGCGTCGAGCAGGAAGTTGGTCCGCCCCTGAAGGAATTTCATGTGCTCCATCAACGAGCTGTTGTCGCGGCGGGCGGACTCGATCCGTTCCAGCACATGCACGTCGTCGTGGCGCTCGCGGACGGCGCCGGCAAAGTACATCAGCACGCGTTCGATCGATACTGCGCTCTCCTGGGCCCGGGCGATGATGTCGGCGTCGCGGCCGGTGCCAGTCAGGTAGGCGCCCAAGCTGTCGCCCTGTTTGCGGGCCGTTTTTCGGCCGTTCAAGCCGAAGAGCGCTTGCGCCATTTTGTCGACGTCGTCCTGGATGCGTTCGATCAGGTCGGCCTTGCGGTGGAGCATCGTTTCGAGCAGGCCAACCATGATGGCGGCGCTCGACTTGCAGGGTGCCTCGCCGCGTTCGACGCGGGACAGAAAGATGGGGAATGCCTTGGGTTCGACGTAGCGGACGGTGACAAGGCGCTGGCCGGCCAGAATGAACGTGACGTTCGAAGTGCCTGGGTTGAGCTGTTCGATGCATTACATGACGAAGGCCGTCATGTAATTCGCACCATTTTCGAGCTACATCCGGTTCGATGCCTCGATTTCCCGGGCTTCGGCGCGGGTCGGAATTTCGACGCCGAGCGCCTGTTCGATGTGGTTGTCTTCTTCCGGCGTCGGGGCGATCAGGTCGATCCAGACCGTCGCTTCGTTGATGGCGCACAACCCATCGCGCTTCACAAGGCCGGTTCCATTGCGATCATAGACCGTAATCATTCAGGCCTCGCGGGTTGGAAAAATATTTCACTAGGGGTGACGGCGCACCCATTTCGCGCGTTGCCATTGCACGATCACGACAAGGAGTAAAATGGTGCTGTTATTTTATTCCAGATCGGACCCGGTCCGCTGGATTGCTTTTGCGCAGATAAGCGTCATCAACTTCGCAGGCTGACAGTGCGCTGACTTCCTTGAGTTTGCGGTCTTCCGTGAGTTTGTAGATAAGCACCCTTGGCGCTGCTCCGTGCGCAGGGTGGCCGACACGGGGGCAGGTTTTTTCCCCAAAATACGCTCGGGCGATCACTTAAGTGAAACGCCGTCAGAACCGGTCGGCTGGCGCTTGATGTTCAGGATTGCTGCTTGGGCATGAAGGCGGCGGGATCTAGCACCGGCGTCAATTCGCTGGCATCTTTGGCGCGCCGTACGCGGCCGTCGAAGATGGCGCCTTCGGAGATTTTCAGGACCTGATTGTGAATGTCTCCGTCGACGTGGGCGGTTGGATGAAGTGTGACGCTCTGCGCGCGCACCGCGCCGTGGACGTGGCCATGCACTTCGATCGAGTTCGCGGCCACCGTTCCTGTGACCTTGCCCGAACGGCCGATGATCACTTCTTTGCCGTTGATATCGCCGCGGACTTCGCCATCGACCAGCAGCCGGGTCTTCGTGATCACCGTGATCTTGTCGCCAAGGATGACGAGGTCGGAGCCGATGATCGAAACGTGGCTGGCCTGGGCTTCGGCGACGGCCGCCGTGGGCATCGTCACAGGCTGTGGGGCAACCGGGGCTACGGGCGGCATGATCGGCGAGCCCTGTGCCGGAGCGCTGGGCTGGGCCGCAGGCTGCGACTGGAAGAGGTTCTGCAGATCCGGCGGACGGCCGTCCGAGTTTGAGCCGCGATTGAACACTTGTAGCCTCCCGATGAATGCTGCCGATTGCGTTATGACGGCAGGAAAGCACGATCCTGCGGACGATTTATGTCGGTGTTGCGATGTCGCGTGGTTTGAGTCCGGCACGACACGCTGAACTTGTTCCTGCGACTTCCCACGCCGGGAGGCATTTGACAAGCGCAGCAAATCGTTGGATCTTAACGGCAGTTTTTAACAACATGGAAGGAGGTGATCTGATGTCGAGTGGGATTGTCGTTACGCGGGCTTCGGTTCGTACGCAGTCACAGGTGTCAGTTCAGCTCCTCCGGGGTGAACTGAGCCTGTAAGCTGCCACGATGGCGCTGCCGAGCAGCGCCGCACCGCAAAACGACTGCGAAAAATGCAAGTCTCACGGGGGCCGCAGGTAACTGCGGCCCTTTTGATTTATTCAGCCCCTTCATCCGTTTTTGGGACGGCGGCGGACATCATAGGCTTGGCCTCGCCGGTTGGGACCCGCGAACGAAGATCGTTCGAAATAGTTGGGGCCGAACCCGCGCGGCGCTGTGGCGTAGCTTGGTGGAGGGGTCGCGCCCAAATAAACGGCTGACGGCCGCCGTTCCACTTGATCGGGTAGAATTCTGCCCGGACTGGTGCCGGAACCTGCACTTGCGGGCAGCATCGGGCGGGCAGGGAGCAATGGGGCTGGCTGATCTGCCAATGCGGCCGTTGCGGGCAGGATTGCGATCGCTATCAACACGGCATAGCCCAAGCCTCGCCGAGGCGAGCGGACGCGGATACTCATTTACACAACCTCATACGCTACGAACACTTACGCTACAGAAACAACGCAAGCAATTTTCACGCGGCCAGTCCGTCTTGCAGACCGTCGGGCGATCACGCGTGCTTCATCATGAGAACGGGCGAAGCCGCTAGTCAATTCCGTTCGCCGGTTCGAATTTCCTATGGTGAAGGCGTCATCCAGAAAATCTTGGCGCCGCCGGGTTGCGTGAGGTAGGCGATCCGGCCCACCTTGGGGATGTCGAAGGGTTCGCGCATGACGTGAGCGCCGGCGTTGACCGCCAGTTTCACGCGGGCATCGACATCGTCCACGCAGATGTAGCTGACCCATTGCTCGGGCAGTTTCTCGAACTGGGGGCCAATCATCGGGAAGATGCCGCCAGCCGGTGTGTCTCCCATCTTGACGATCCAATAGGTCGTGCCATCGGCCATGGGCATGGACTCGTAGTGCCAGCCCAGCGTCTGCTTGTAGAAGGCCTTGGCCTTCTCCGCGTCGTGGGTCATCAGTTCGTTCCAGATGAACGTGCCGTGGGTGGCGCGGCGTGGCTCGGCCGCTTGGGATTTGTTCTTGCTCGCGGCGGTGCTCGCTGTCTTAGCGGAGGGCGCCGGCTTGTGAGGTTGCGTTTGTGCCATGTCGGTCTCCTCGATCGAATATGTCGAACGTATCCCGGGCTCAGTACCTGCGTTTTGGGAGCGAATGAGCGGCGCTACAAGTCCCGGGCGCGATCAACGTTCCGGGATTGCGTATTTGCAGGGCATCACACTGTTACGCTCGCGTAGAGTATAAAATGATTTTGCGCCACACGTTGGTCAAACTGCACAGACATTGTGCAACGAAGTTGAGTCGAACCTGGCACTTCAACCGGAGAATTTCCAATGCGCACGCTTGCACTTTCGGCCGCACTCATCCTGTTTGGCACTGCTGCCTACGCCCAGCAGCCAGCCGCGACCCCTGCCGCTCCCAAGGCTCCTGCCGCCGCTCCCGCTGCTCCGGCCCCGGCAGCACCCGCTGCAGCCGCCAAGCCTGCCGCCGCTCCGGTTGCCGCCGCAATGGCGTCGTGCAAGGCGCAGGCTACTGAGAAGAAGCTCGCCGGTGCTGCCGCGACCAGCTTCCTTGGCAAGTGTGAAAAGGACGCCTCCGCTTCCTGCGAGAAGGACTCGGCCGACAAGAAGCTCGCCGGTGCCGCCAAGGATGCCCACATGAAGAAGTGCGTCGGCGAGAAGGTCGGCGCCTAAGCTTTCTGGCTCAGACGCGCTTTCGACGCGGCCTCCGGGGGAAACCTCGGGGGCCGTTTTGCGTTCGAGGTCGCGCGAAGCAGGTTTTCTGGCGCGACCGAACTGCTGATCGCCGCCCACTCGCTCACGCTCTATCACATACTGGTCACCGGTACTGGTCACCGGCAACACCCGCGAGTTCAAGCGGGTGGTGGGGCTCACATTCGAGAATTGGCTACAGTGAATAAAGGGTCCAGGGGCGAGCCCTCAGCCGGTAGCGGTGAATTTCTCCCACATTCTTTTTTCTAATGCTCCCGCGTTCTTGTCTTAAAATTCAATCGAGAGGCCACGCCGCAGATCCCTATGCGCTCTAACATAGCGGCGAAAGTCTGCAGCGGGATCCACAACTGTGCCTCGAAAAACAATCATAGCTGACCTGCTAACAAGTGCGCAAGTTTTGATGATTATGCCAATCCGATCAATATGAAGACCGCCCAGCTTTGATTTGTCCGCTGCATGCACAATTATGGCGTCTCTGAACCGTTTTAACTCCGCCCGACACTTCGTCATCGTAATTGGCTTAACAAAAACACCTTCCGCCTCTTTCCATGTCTCTATTTTAACTTGTGTATTAAATTCCGGCACCCGCTTTTTTAAAAAGCGTAGATGCCTTGAGACGCGCCTGCGCTCAGCCCCAGCGGAGGCCTCCCAACGCCATTCACCGTCAACGGCAGTTTGTAATTCTTGGTTTTTTAGAAGCTCAGCAATTTGAAAAGTGGACAGAATACTCTGCTTCGGAGAATCTGTCATTCTGCAAAGCGTCATAATAGTATCGCGTAGGGAAGCCTCGACCATATGGTGATACGCTTCGCTCAAGCCCAGGTTTCTGAATTGCTGAGCTGCTCCGCTTTGCACAATAAAAGTGTTGCATCGTGCGGTCGGTTGTACTGCAGCCCAAGATTTGAGCGCTCGATCTGCTTCCTCATAGAGGTGGAATGATAGGTCCGACGCTGTATTGAGGAGTCGTTCTTGATCTTCAGTCATGTGGTAACGTAAGCCGATTCCATCGCCTCACGAAATCGTCCAGGGGCTTGCCCCTGGTTTGGGAGCGCGAGGGCTGAAGAGGCCCTCGCATCGCGCAGCGATCAGCCGAGCGACTTGTTGCTGTTTTTCACAGCGTTCTGGTCGTGCAGCTCCAGGGTTGACCCCGACGCCGCTACCTTATCGGCATCCACGTAGAGCTTGTCGCCCATGGCTTTGAACTTGGCGCTCATTTCGGCAAGACCCGCTTCGCGGAGGTCGGCCATGCCGCGTTCGGCTTCGGACATCTGCTCCACGCCGGCGTTCAAGGTTGCTGCGTAGTCGCGGACGTCCTGGGTGATCTTCATCGAGCAGAATTTGGGGCCGCACATGCTGCAGAAGTGCGCGACCTTGTGGGCTTCCTTGGGGAGGGTTTCGTCGTGGTAGGCGCGTGCGGTGTCGGGGTCGAGGCCTAAGTTAAACTGGTCTTCCCAGCGGAAATCGAAGCGGGCACGCGACAGCGCGTCGTCGCGCAACTGGGCGGCCGGGTGGCCCTTGGCCAAGTCGGCGGCGTGGGCTGCGATCTTGTAGGTGATGACGCCGGTTTTGACGTCGTCGCGGTTGGGCAGCCCCAAGTGCTCCTTGGGCGTGACGTAGCACAGCATCGCGCAGCCGAACCAGCCGATCATGGCAGCCCCGATGCCGCTGGTGATGTGATCATAGCCTGGTGCGATGTCGGTCGTCAGGGGCCCAAGCGTATAGAACGGGGCTTCGCCGCATTCGCGCAACTGCTTATCCATGTTGATCTTGATCTTGTGCATCGGCACGTGGCCGGGGCCTTCGATCATGACCTGGCAGCCCTTGGCCCAGGCAATCTGCGTGAGTTCGCCCAAGGTTTCGAGTTCGGCGAATTGAGCGCGGTCGTTTGCGTCCGCAATCGAGCCGGGGCGCAAGCCATCGCCCAGCGAAAAGCTCACGTCGTAGCGGCGCATGATGTCGCAAATCTCGGCGAAGTTTTCGTAGAGGAAGCTCTCCTTGTGGTGGGCTAAGCACCACTTGGCCATGATCGAACCGCCGCGGCTGACGATGCCGGTGACGCGGTTGGCGGTCAGCGGCACATAGGCTAAGCGCACGCCGGCGTGGATCGTGAAATAATCGACGCCCTGCTCGCACTGTTCGATCAGCGTATCGCGATAGAGTTCCCAGGTCAGCTTGACAGGGTCGCCGTCGCACTTTTCGAGTGCCTGATAGATCGGCACCGTGCCGATCGGGGCTGGCGAATTGCGCAGGATCCATTCGCGCGTGGTGTGGATGTTGCGGCCGGTGGACAAGTCCATCACGTTGTCGGCGCCCCAGCGGATCGCCCACACCATCTTCTCGACCTCTTCCTCGATCGAGGACGACACGGCCGAGTTGCCGATGTTGGCGTTGATCTTGACGAGGAAGTTGCGGCCGATGATCATCGGCTCCAGCTCGGCATGGTTGATGTTGGCCGGTATGATCGCGCGGCCGCGCGCGATCTCGTCGCGCACGAATTCGGGGGTGACGAATTCTGGGAGGCTTGCGCCAAAGCTCTCGCCATCGGCCAATTGCGCCTTGGCCTTATCGTGGATCGCCTGCCGGCCTAGGTTCTCGCGATGGGCGACGAAGATCATCTCCTTGGTGACGACCCCGGCCTTGGCGAATTCGTACTGGGTCACCGGCGCGTTCCCGATGCCGCGCATGGGCTTGGGCGTATTGGGAAACACGCGCGCTGCGTGCTTGCCCGACACATTACCGTTGTCTTCGGGTTTCAACGGCCGGCCCTCGTATTCCTCGACGCCGCCGCGCTCTATCACCCAAGTTGCGCGATGGCGGGGAAGGCCCTTTTCAACGTCGATGCGCGCCGTTTCGTCGGTGTAGGGGCCTGAGCTGTCATAGACGCAGAACGTCGGCTCGTTTTTGTCGGTCAGCGCGATCTCGCGGAAAGGGACGCGGATTTCTGGATACGCCTCAGGTGCCGAGTACACCTTGCGCGAGCCGAAAATCGGACCCGTCGTGACCGTGGGGATCATGAGTTCGCTAGCGCGGTTTGGCTTGTTCATTTTGTTGTCCGAGGGGCTCGAGGAATTTCAAAGATAGGCTTTGACCGATAGGTATCCGCCGACGGCCAGGCACGCGGCCGCACCTATCATGGGTGCCGGGCCAGTGATCAGCTGGGGGGCGATGCCGGCCAGTTCGAAGGGGAACAGGATCCGCGCGAGGCCGCTCAAAACCGTCAGCCAGCCGATCACGGTGACGATGGCAGGCCAGCCTTGCAAGGTCTCGTGCAATTGGACGATCGCGAGGCCCGCGCACAGCAGAAGCAGACCGGTCAGAAACGTGCCCGCCTTGTCCCGCGCGACTTCGGCAGCGATTTCTTCGAGAAGCCCGTGATTGAACAGCAGGCTGGCCCCGATCGCCACCATCACCGGCCCGATCAGACCAGCGATGTAGCGGCTGCGCAAGAGCGCGATTTCGTCGACGGGAGACGGGTCTTGAGACATCACGATACCTCTCATCCTGTTGATGCAGGATTATGGGTATGCCTACGTCAGGACGTGCCGAAGGATGGCTGCTCACGTATCCGTCCCTTCGCCGGCATAACCCGGATCAGGTTCAAAGGGTTTTCGCGCCAGCGCGATCTCAGCCTTTCGGCACCCCTCGGAAGAACCGTTATATTGCCTCACTGGATGATCAATGCAAGCCGCTTTCGGGCTTTTATGTCCGCGTCGCTGCAGCAGCGGAAGGCTATTGCGGTCTTCGGGTCCGCCACGGCCGGATCGCGACAGGGTTATCCGTTGGCGCGTCGCTGCGGCAGCGCGACGCCGTTTCTGTCGTCGGGTCCGCCACGGCCGGATCGCGACGCGCAAGGTTAACCAAAGTTTAACTCCCTTCGCCCATGGTTAGTTGGGCTTAGTTTGCGTAGAGGGGAGCATTATGTTTGCAAGTGTCGAGGCCGTTTTGGAACGCGCTGACCGTGGTTGCCAACTGTGGGATCATGAAGTTTCGGGGGCGTCGGCGTTGATCGTCAACACGCTGTATTTCCTGGAACTCGACTTTTTCCAAAGGTGCGCCGCCGAACGTGCGCGCGAAGTCATTATTGCATATGCCGACAGCCGCTGCATTGCCGCGCTGCACGCGTTGAAGCCGCGGGATGAAAAATTACGCCAAGCGGCCTACACAGGGTTGGACGAGCTTAGAGCCATGACCGCCAAGGCAAGTCTGAACGCCCGGTATGAGAGCCTCAAGGCTGCCTGACGGCATTTGACTGCCCTAACACGTCCGCCAGGGCCGTTAAGAGAGGGGCGGGAGTGCCCTGGGCTTGTGCGAGCGCTTGATTTACAGAGGCAGCCAATTGGGCCTGCTCCTCGTTCGAGAGCGGCGGCGCCGCAAGTTCTTCGGGCACGAAACCGCTTGCCGCGGCTATATCGTGCGCCTCGGCAAGGGCGATGTGATAGGCCGCACGGACGCTTTCGGACAAGGCGACATACATGCGCGCGCTGCCTTGCGGGCCGATCCGTTTCAAGCTGCCGAGGCAGGTCAGAGCCGATGTTACGCGAACGATGTGTTCGCCAAAGCCGCCGGCGAAGATGCGGGCTTTGCCCTCCGCGATGCCGTCCGCCCCACCCAACACCGCCAGTTCCACAAGTCCAATGGCACCGGCAGCAAGCTGACCCGCGAGGCGGCGGGTTTCGTCCGGCAGGCCCTCGCTGGCGTCTATCAATAATGCGCCCGGCCGCATCGCGCCGAGGAGGCCGGGCCGGTCATGGTCGCCGGTCAGGGCAGCCCGCAGTGCCTTGTGACTGTCGTAGGCGGCGATCACGACCTCGCATTCACTCGCGAGATCGAACAGATTGGGGGCGCGTTCGATGCGCAGTTTTTTGCCCTGCACAGGTGCTTCCGGCAGGCCGTAATACACGACCCGCACGCCGGCCGACGCCACCCGCGCCACCATCGCCGCAGCGACCGGGCCGCTTCCAACAATACCGATGGGATCAAGGGTCATAGGGGGCCTTTGAGGGGGAGCCTGTATTATACATCAGATTTTGGTGTTCGTCGTCAGGGCCTCGCATTTAGCCGTGTGAGGGTGGGCTGACGATGGTTTCGGCGGAAGCGAAGAGGGCCGCAAGTTCGGGGGAGGCGCCGGGCGGGAGGCGGTCGCGCAGGCGATCGGCATTTTGGGAGCGGGAGAGCCAATCGATAACGAGGGCACTGTCTTCGGGACGATCGGTCCAGAAGGCTTGCGACGAGACGGTGAGCTTGCCGTCGCTAACGCAAAGCCAGCCGTCGACAGTTACGGCCAGATGCTGGACCGCTGTGGGGTTGGGGTGGCGGTCCCAGAGCTTCAGACAGGCTGGAATGTCGCCGCCGCCATAGGAGGCAAGGCAGAGTTGATCGGCTACAATTGAGTAAGCCAACGGTTTGCCGTGGTGCGTCGTGGTCCATCCGATGGGTTGGCTCAGGTGACGAGACAAGTGCGCCTCGAAGAACCCGTCGATGGCTTTGACCTCGTTAGCGGGCCACAGGTTGCGGTAGTCGATGAGGCCGAGTTGGTGATGTGCTAGGCAAGGATCGGCAAAGTGAACCTCTTCCCCTTTGGCGATGAGCTCTAAGAATCGGGGCAAAAAATACCGAAGTTCGTTCTGGACTTCGATGTTCGACCCATCGGCTTGAATCGCGCTGGCGTACGCTGCAAGTTCGAATCTGTCGATTTCATGCAGCGGAGGGTCGAGCAGCAGGTTTTCGGTATCGTCGTCCAAGCAGAGGGCGCAATGACAGATAGTCAACGGCCTTGCTGCCTTGTAAGGCTGGGACACCTCGTAGGCGCGCGCGATGGCGGCCTTGACTGCGGGATCGTCCGTTGGCTGTTGCATCGCCTTTTATGTCAGATGGCCGGTGTGTGGGAAAGTAACGTCGAGGAGCCAGGGTAAATTGCCGGGCTCATCAGCGGGACTTTGCAGCACGCCCTAAAGCAAAAAAGGCCCGGATCGCTTCGGGCCTTTTCGTTTCATATGAGGGTCAGTTAGACCGAGTAGTACATGTCGTACTCGACCGGGTGCGGGGTCATTTCGTAGCGCATGTTCTCGGCCATGCGCAGTTCGATGTAAGCGTCAATCATGTCGTCGCTCATCACGCCGCCCATTTTCAAGAACGCGCGGTCCTTGTCGAGGCAATCGAGGGCTTCGCGCAAGCTGCCTGCAACGGTCGGGATCTTGGCCAGTTCAGCCGGCGGCAGATCGTACAGGTTCTTGTCCATCGGCTCGCCCGGATGGATCTTGTTGTTGATGCCGTCGAGGCCAGCCATCAGCATGGCGGTGAACGCGAGATAGGGGTTCGCGCCGGGATCGGGGAAGCGGATTTCGATGCGCTTTGCCTTGGGACTCGTCACGTGCGGAATGCGGCACGAGGCGGAGCGGTTGCGGGCGGAATAGGCCAGCAGCACGGGCGCTTCGTAGCCCGGGACCAGACGCTTGTAGGAATTGGTCAGCGGGTTGGTGAAGGCGTTGATGGCCTTGGCGTGCTTGAGGATGCCGCCGATGTAAAACAGGCACATTTCCGAAAGGTCGGCATACTTGTTGCCGGCAAACATCGGCTGGCCGCCCTTCCAGATCGACTGGTGGACGTGCATGCCCGAGCCGTTGTCGCCGAAGATTGGCTTGGGCATGAAGGTCGCCGTCTTCCCGTAGGCCTGGGCGACCTGATGGACCACGTATTTGTAGATCTGCATGTGGTCGGCCATCTGGATCATCGGGCCGAATTTCACGCCGAGTTCGTGCTGGGCAGATGCAACTTCGTGGTGATGCTTTTCAACGACCACGCCCATTTCGGTCAGGACCGAGAGCATTTCCGAGCGGATGTCCTGGCAGCTGTCGATCGGGGGCACCGGGAAGTAGCCGCCCTTGATGCGCGGGCGATGGGCAAGATTGCCCATTTCGTATTCGGTGTTGGAGTTCGACGGCAGTTCGGATGAGTCCACCGAGAAGCCGCACTTGTAGGTGTCGGTCGAGAAGCGGACGTCGTCGAAGATGAAGAATTCGGCTTCGGGCCCGAAGTAGACGGCGTCACCGAGTCCGAGCGACATCATGTAGGCTTCGGCCTTCTTGGCCATGCTGCGAGGGTCGCGGTCGTAGGCCTGTCCGGTCGATGGCTCGCGCACGTCGCAGAAAATTGCAAGTGTCGTCTGGGCAAAGAAGGGATCGATGTGCGCCGACGAGGGTTCAGGCATCAGCAGCATGTCCGACGCTTCAATGCCCTTCCAGCCGGCGATCGAGGAGCCGTCGAAGGCGTAGCCTTCTGTGAACATGGCTTCGTCGCAGCAGCTCACGTCGGCCGTAACGTGCTGCATCTTGCCTTTGGTGTCGGTAAAGCGCAGGTCGACGAACTTCACGTCCTTGTCCTTGATCAACTTAAGGACATCACTCGCGTTCTTCATAACAACTCCCCTGTTTCGTCGGTCGGTATTTTCGTTAGTCGATCATTGCCGCCCCATCCCTGCCGGCACTCCGGAGGGATCGATCCGTCGGCGCTTCCGTCTGCTCTTGAGCGATATCCGATCCAGCGGAATCGGTGGCGCCGCTAGATTTCGTTATAGCGCACATTTTCCCCGAAGCGGCGTGCGCTCCGGCGAAAAAAATCCTTCAAGCCGGCTATTCTAGATCGCGTCTCCGCCCGATTCGCCAGTGCGAATGCGGATGGCGTTCTCGATCGTCGAAATGAAGATCTTGCCGTCGCCGATTCGCCCCGTGCGGGCCGCTTTCTGGATGGTTTCAACGGCCTTGTCGAGCATTTCATCGGCAAGGATCACTTCGATCTTTACCTTAGGTAGAAAATCGACAACGTATTCCGCGCCGCGATAGAGTTCGGTATGCCCCTTCTGCCGACCGAAGCCCTTGGCTTCGATGACCGTGATCCCTTGCAGGCCGATTTCCTGCAACGCTTCCTTCACTTCGTCCAGCTTGAAGGGCTTAATGATCGCTTCAATTTTCTTCATGAGCCCTCGTGTCTCCACACAAAATGAGAGCAGCAAAGCAGCCATGTCGCGAAGGATTCGGGCCGGGCGCTCTCTGACAATCTCGGGTTAGCATGTCGTGTGCCAAATCGTTAGCCATTTTGAAAGACACTCCAAATCAGCGGGTTGGGGCCGATCTCTTAGGTCTACACCCACCTCACGGGCTTGAGTCGTGCCCATAAAATGGGCTACAAGCCTAAAAATAAGTCAATATGCATCAAAAGTAGTCAGAGCAGAACCCTAGAGCAAATTCCGATCCTACGGAATCGGAATTTTGCTCCAGGTTCTTGATTTTGTCGCATTTTCTGCGACGAACCGGTATCCACTTCGACGGAAAATGCTCTAGATGATTGCCGCTGAACTCGCTTTGCTTACGGCCGAGGAAATGGCGCGAGCCGATGCGCTGGCGGTGGCTGCGGGCGTGCCGTCACCGACATTGATGGAAAATGCCGGCCGGGCGGTCGCCGACGAGGCCACCGCCATGGTCGCGCCCGGAGCCAGGATCTCCGTGCTGTGCGGACCCGGTAACAATGGCGGCGACGGCTTCGTTGCGGCCCGCCTCCTGCGCGAGCGCGGATACAACGTGCGCCTTGCCTGCACCGTCGATGTGGTTCGCCTCAAGGGCGACGCGGCCGAAATGGCCCGGCGCTGGACCGGTGACGTCGAGCCGATGCCGCCGGCATGCCTTGATGCCGGCCTGATCGTCGATGCGCTCTTCGGTGCGGGTCTCACTCGAGCCGTCGCAGGACGTGCGGCACACGCAATCGAGGCCGCCAACAGCTGCGGCGTTCCCATCCTCGCCGTCGACGTGCCGAGCGGTCTCGACTGCAACACGGGCGCGCCGGCTGGACCGGTGATCGAAGCTACCCGCACCCTGACGTTCTTCCGTCGTAAGCCGGGGCACCTGCTATTGCCGGGACGCGGGCTCTGTGGGCAGGTCGTCGTCGCCGACATCGGCATGCCGCCGGAAATTCTGGCCGAGCTGCCCTGTGAAACCTTCTCGAATGCCCCGCCGTTATGGCTGGAGCGCTTCCCGTGGCCGTGGAGCGAGAGCCACAAATACGCGCGCGGGCATGCCGTCGTCGTGTCGGGGCCGGCCCACTGCACGGGGGCTGCACGCCTTGCGGCACGGGGCGCGCTGCGGGCTGGCGCGGGGGCCGTGACGCTGGCGTCGCCCATCGACGCGTTCGCCATCAATGCCGCGCAGCTCAGCGCCATCATGATCAAGCCGTTCGCCGATACGGCGGGGCTAACCGCGATCCTCTCCAGCCTCCATTCCGATGCCGATCCGGTGCTGATCGGGCCGGGGCTTGGGCGCACCGACACCGCGCGGGCGCGCGTTCTGGCCGTTGTTCAGAAAGCTGCCAAGGTGGTGCTGGATGCCGATGCGCTGTCGGCGTTCGCGGCCCCGCTTACCGAGGGCGACCCCGACCGCTCGCAGGAGCTGTTCGCCGCCATCCAGGCCGCCGGCCGGCCTATCGTCCTGACCCCGCACGAAGGCGAATTCCGCAGGCTTTTCCATGGCTTATCAGGCTCTAAGCTCGAGCGGGCGCGGGCCGCCTCGAGACTCACCGGCGCGGTCGTCGTGTTGAAGGGCGCCGATACCGTCATCGCCAGTCCCGCCGGGCGGGCCGCCATCAACGACAATGCCCCGCCGTGGCTCGCCACCGCCGGGTCTGGCGACGTGCTGGCGGGCTTCATCACCGGGCTGATGGCGCAAGGGATGCCGCCGTTCGAGGCTGCGTGTGCGGCGGTTTGGATGCACGGTGAAGTTGCCAATGCGTTCGGTCCCGGCCTCATCGCCGAGGACCTGCCGGACCAACTTCCGCGTGTGTTAACGGGGCTGTTTGCGCTGGCAAAGCCTGCTGTCTAGACACCTTTTCGCGGTCTGCTCCGCGCCTTTTCCAGGTTTTTTCCGTCTTCTCGCAGGATTTGCCCCAATCTGCTGTGCGCCCGGTTGTGCCTAAAAACTAGGCGCATGCGTTTTTCGCCCGGCCGCCCCTCACCCCGACCCTCACGCGTTTCCGCCCCTCACCCCGACCCTCTCCCCGCGGAGTGCAGGCGCGGGGAGAGGGGGACGTGCCTACTCCGGCTTGCCGACCTGTTTCTTTTCGGCCCATTCGAGGGCTGCTTTTTCGCCCGTTTGCCGGTCGGCCTTGGAGAGTTTGCCAAGTTCGGCGTCGAGCGTCTCATCCACCACGCCGCCCTTTTGTGCGAGCGCGCGCCACTTGATGGCCTGGACCTGGTTTTTTTCCACGCCCACGCCCTCTTTGAGCATGTGGGCGAGGCGGTTTTGCGCACCCGGCAGGCCCTTTTCGGCCGCCGCCATCATGTAATCGACGGCCTTGGGCTTGTCCTTTTCCAGCCCTAAGCCCTTCAGCAGCATCACCGCATAGTCGTATTGCGCCGCCGTGTTGCCGGCCGCTGCGGCGCGGTTCAGCCATTTCGAGGCTTCCACGCCGTCCACCGGTACGCCCACGCCCGCCTGATACAGGCTGCCGATGTCGTACTGGGCGGCGGCGACGCCTTTTTCGGCGGCATACAGGATGTGCTGGGCGGCGCGATACGGGTTTTCGGGTTTGCCGTCGCCTTTCAGGAACAGCAGGCCGAGGTTATAATTCGCGAGGGCGTGGCCGCTGATGGCGGCTTTCTCCAGCATCTCGCCTGCCGCCAAGCGGTCCTTGCCGACGCCGCGGCCTTCGGCCAGCATCAGGCCATAGGCAAAAAGGGCTGGCACATCGCAGAGTTCCGCGCCGCGGGCGTACCAGCGGGCGGCGATGATGGGGTCCTTGGGCACGCCCTGGCCCTCGTCGTAGATGCGGCCGGCGAGCGCATAGGCTTGCGGGTTGCCGCGCCCGGCGGCCGCTTCGGCCAGCGACAGCGCGGTCTGATACTTGCCCTGCTCGTAGGCGAGATAGGCTTGCTCCTGCTCGGCGGAGGCCGGGCTTGCGAGCGTCGTTTGCGCGGTGCGGGCCGCGAGAAGTTTCATCACGCACGCGTCTGCGACGGGCTTTGACGTATCCTTGGCCGCTTCCTTTGACGCGCTTGCCGCCGGGGCCGGTTTGGCTGGCGTTGGAGTTGCGGCTGGCGCTTTGGCTTGCGGCTTGGTTTGCGCTGCGGCGGCGGTCGCGATGCCCGCCATTACAAGCGCCACGATGGCGGACGCATAGTTCATCGATGTCTCCATGCCGGCCAAGATCGTCTCTCGCTTCGGGAGGGACTGGACTTCAACAGCCGATCATAGGACCTAAATTATGGCAGGCGTTCCGTTCGTCGCGGCCTGTGGCGCCTGAAGCGCTGCGGCGGCAGCGCGCACCTGCTCCTGGATATCGGCGGGAGACCCGCTCGCGGGCACGCGAACGGCCACGAAATCCGCTCCGGCCTTCGCCATGGCGGCTGCCTCCTCCAGGCTTGCCACATCGAACGCCACGCACGGCAGCTCGAAGATTTCAGCCCACCAGGACACGAACTCCGCCTGATCGTATTCTGCCGGCGCATCGCTGCCGCCCAAGCTGGCCGGATCGCCATGCGCGGGCCCCGGCGGGAAAGCCACGTAATCCGCGCCCTGTTCGCCCAGCATCATTGCATCGTGGCGCGACGCCGCCTCGGCGCCTACGATATAGCGCGTACCCAACACCTCGCGCGCTTCCGTCACATCGGCTTCCAGCGTTTTGCTCGCGCGCAGGTGTACCCCGTCCGCCCGCAGCGTGCGCACGAGCTGCGCATCACCATCGATCAGCGCCGCCACGTCGTGCGACTGGATCAGTTCCACGAAGGGGCGAGCGGAGGCCGCATCCAGCTTCTCGCCCGCGATCAGCACACTCGCGATCCGTGCCGCCGACAGCGCTGCCTTCAGCCGCTCGAGCGCTGCATGCCCGGTCATCGCTTCGACGATGAGATAAAGCCCTGCGGGCTCAGATGCCGCCACGTGTGGTTCCTTTCGAAGTCTGACGGCCAAAATCTGGACCGGGGTCCGCCGCCAGCTGCGGTTTGCAGCTGGATGAAGTCAAAAATGTTTGGATGCAAGGACCTTCGCGGGGCAGCGCGCCATCGACCAGATTTCGCAGGTGCCTGCTGCCTGATACAGCAAGTGAAGGCCAGGGGACTTGTCCCCGGGACCCTATGCCCTAGATCAGGCCGCCTTCTTGGCGCCGAACACCGGTTCCAGCTCGCCTTTCGCGTAGCGCTTGGCCATTTCGGCGGGCGTTGCGACGCGCTTGATCTTGCTCGCCTGTCCGGCCGTGTTGAACTCTTGCAGGCGCTGCTTGCAGAGCTTGGCCATCGCTTCCATGGCTGGCTTCAAGTACTTGCGCGGGTCGAACTCGCCGGGGTTTTCCGCCAGCACCTTGCGGATCTGGCCCGTCATCGCCATGCGGTTGTCCGTGTCGATGTTGATCTTGCGCACGCCGTGCTTGATGCCGCGCTGGATCTCTTCCACCGGCACGCCCCAGGTCGGCTTCATCTTGCCGCCGAACGCGTTGATGATATCCTGCAGGTCCTGCGGCACCGACGAAGAGCCGTGCATCACCAGGTGCGTGTTCGGCAGCTTGGCGTGGATTTCTTCGAGCACGGTCATGGCGAGGATCGCGCCGTCGGGCTTGCGGGTGAACTTATAGGCGCCGTGCGAAGTGCCCATCGCGATGGCGAGGGCGTCGACCTTGGTCGCGGCGACGAACTTTACCGCTTCGTCGGGGTTGGTGATCAGCTGGTCGTGGCTGAGCTTGCCTTCCGCGCCGTGGCCGTCTTCGGCTTCGCCTTCGCCACTTTCCAGCGAGCCGAGCACGCCCAGTTCGCCTTCGACCGAGATGCCGCCAAGGTGGGCCATCTCGGTCACCTGGCGCGTGACGGCGACGTTGTAGTCCCAGTCGGCCGGGGTCTTGCCGTCGGCCTTGAGCGAACCGTCCATCATCACCGACGTAAAACCGGCCTGGATCGCGGTCATGCAGGTCGCGGCTTCGTTGCCGTGGTCCAGGTGCACGCAGACGGGGATGTGGGGATAGATTTCCGTCACGGCGTCCATCATGTGCTTCAGCATCACGTCGTTGGCGTAGCTGCGCGCGCCGCGGCTCGCCTGGATGATCACTGGCGCGTCGGTGGCGTGCGCCGCCTCCATGATCGCCAGCGCCTGTTCCATGTTGTTGATGTTGAACGCGGGAACGCCGTAGTTGTGCTCGGCGGCGTGGTCGAGAAGCTGACGAAGGGTGATGCGGGCCATGGGTTTCCTCTGGATCGTCTGGGTCCAGGGACGTTGCCCTGGTACTTCACCCCTCCCCCTCCCCGCAAAGGGGGAAGGGAAGAGACGTTGGTCTTAGTTATCGGCTTTTCAGAAACGGTATGAGCCACACGCCGACGGCGATCGACAGCCAGCCGGCGAGCTTGGTGTTGTGCGGCGTGCCCAGCTCGGGCGCGTACCCCGACAGGAACCACAGGCCGAGCGCCAGCATGATCCCGCCCAGGATGGTGCGTAGCGTGGTGTCTTGAAACATCGGTTCCTGCCTGCAGGTTGTGCCTAGGGCAAATTCCGATCCTACTGAATCAGAATTTTGCTCTAGGTTCTTGATTTTGCCGCATTTTCTGCGACCATCCGGTATCCACTTCGTCGGAAAATGCTCTAGATCAACTTGCCCATCGCCACCGCCGTGTCGATCATGCGGTTCGAGAAGCCCCACTCGTTGTCATACCAAGTCAGGATACGCACCATCTTGCCGTCGACAATAGCGGTCTGGGTCGCGTCGAAGTTCGACGAATAGGGCGAATGGTTGAAGTCGATCGACACCAGCTCTTCCGTCACGTAGCTCAAGATGCCCTTCAGCGGGCCGGTCTCGGCGGCGTGCTTCAGAGCGGCATTCACCTCGGCCGCCGTCGTTTCGCGACCCGGGATGAAGCACAAGTCCACCACCGAGACGTTCGGCGTCGGCACGCGGATCGAGGTGCCGTCGAGCTTGCCTTTCAGTTCGGGCAGCACGAGGCCAACGGCAGCGGCGGCGCCGGTCGTGGTCGGGATCATCGACTGGGCGGCGGCGCGGGCGCGGCGCATGTCCTTGTGAACCTGATCGAGGATGCGCTGGTCGTTGGTGTAGGCGTGGATCGTCGTCATGAAACCGGCCTGAATGCCACACAGGTCATTCAGCACCTTGGCGACGGGGGCTAAGCAGTTGGTTGTGCATGAGGCGTTCGATACAACCAGATGCTCTTTTGTCAATTTGTGGTGATTGACGCCGTAGACGACGGTCAAATCCGCGCCCTTCGAGGGGGCGGAAACCAGCACGCGCTTGGCGCCGGCGTCCAAATGAACCTGCGCCTTGTCCTTGTCGGTGAAGATGCCCGTGCATTCCATCACGATGTCGACGCCGAGTTCTTTCCACGGCAGCTTCTTGGGGTCTTTTTCGGCCAGCGCCTTGATGGGATAGCCGAGGCCGACGTCGATCGTGTCGCCTTCGACCTTCACGTCGCCCTGGAACGTGCCGTGCACGCTATCGTATTTGAACAGGTGCGCGTTGTCCTTGGGGGACGCCAGATCGTTGATGGCGACGACCTTGACGTCGGTCCGTTTGGCTTCGGCGAGCGCGCGCAGCACGTTGCGGCCAATGCGCCCAAAGCCCGAGATCGCGACGTTCACGGTCATTCCAATGTCTCCAGTCTTGTGGTTGTTCACTCGATGATCGAGTTGAGATGTTGTGGTGCCCTTACCACAAAGGCGCTCAAACCGGTGCGTCCCGGTTGTGTCCTTTGCCCCCACGGCATTCCGCGCGCATTAACGGAATCAGCCCTTTGTCTGTCAATCCGTCATCCAGACTGTACTTAAAGTGTCGCAATAGTTGTCCAGAACATGCTGCGGCAGATCGTGCCGCATGCATTGACGGCTTTTGATGGTGGCCTCTAGTCTGTTTCCGGCGATGGATTCGGCCGTCATACCTGAATTGCATGAGGCACTCGAATAGCATGGCCGGACAGAACATGACCAAACCACGACGACCAGGCAGGGGATTGCCGCAGCCGGTCCCGCGACCCGCGGTTCCCAAGGTTGGCAGCAGGCCTGCGTCCAATGCACTCGAGACGAGCGTCGAGCGGCTCGAGGCCAGCGTCGAGCAGATGCGCTGCGAGCGCGACCGGATGGCTGCCGAGCTTGCTGCTGCGAAGGAGCAGATTGTGGCGCTGGAAAAAGCCCGCAAAGAGGCCGTCGACCGAATCGATTGGGTGATCGGCAGCCTGTCGAGTGCGCTCGAGGAGAAGTCCTGAGGGATAAAATCATGGGCCAGGTCGCAATTCCTCTCAACGGCAAGAGCTATCGCTTCGTGTGCGGCGACGGAGAGGAGGCGCGAATTCTGGCGCTTGGCGAATACCTACGGGCGAAGCTCGACAGCCTCGGTCACGGCGCGGGCCGCCCCGGCGACGACCGCATGCTCGTCATGGCCGCGCTGATGATCGCCGATGAGTTGTTTGATGCGCGCATGAACGCGGAAGCCCACGTGGATTCTGCTGCACCGCCCATGAAATCCGTCCAGCAAGCCGCCAACATGTCCGTCCCCCGCGCACGCAAAGGCTAGAGCGCTTTCCGATCCTACGGAATCGGATGCGCACTCTAGGTTTTTGATTTGGTCGCATTTTCGTCTTCATGGAGCGAGGCTTCGCCGTCTTCATGGAGCGAGGCTTCGCCGTCTTCATGGAGCGAGGCTTCGCCGTCTTCATGGAGCGAGGCTTCGCCGTCGACGACGAACCGGTATCCGGCTTCGTCGGAAAATGCTCTAGGCGCGGTCGTCTCACCCCTACCCCATGAACTTGGGGAACCAGCCTTCGTGGGTTGTACGGAGGTCGGAGAGCTGTAACGGCGGTTCGCCCTTCAGCGCGACGCAATCGCCACCCACGCGGCCGATGATGCGGGCGGGCAAGGCCAGTAGCCGGGCGCGTTCCAGCACGTCTTCGGCGCGTTCGGGCGCGACGGAAAGCACGTAGCGGCCCTGATCCTCGCCGAACCAGATCGCGTGGGCGGGCAGCTTGCCTTCGTAGGGGAACAGTTCGACGCCGATATTGCCGCCGAGCGCCATTTCCGCGACCGTCACGAGCAAGCCGCCGTCCGAACAGTCGTGAACGGCGGATACGAGTCCCTGGCGGATCAGTGCGCGCACCAGGCGGCCGGCCTTGATCTCGTCGGCCAAGTCCACTGCGGGCGGCGCGCCTTCGAGCTTGCCTGCAATGATCGACTGATACAGCGACTGGCCGAGCCAGCCTTGCTCGCGGCCGACCAGGATCAGCAGATCGCCCGTGCGGTTGAGTTTCAAATCCGCGGTCTTGGATACGTCCGGCACCAGGCCGACGCCGCCGATCGCGGGCGTGGGCGGGATGCCGACGCCGTTGGTTTCGTTGTAGAGCGACACGTTGCCGGACACGACGGGATAGTCGAGTGCGCGGCAGGCTTCGCTCATGCCTTTCACGCTCGCTACGAACTGGCCCATGATTTCGGGGCGTTCGGGGTTGGCAAAGTTCATATTGTCGGTGATCGCCAGCGGATCGGCGCCCACTGCGCACAGGTTGCGCCACGTTTCGACCACGGCCTGCTTGGTGCCCATTTCGGGGTCGGCGAGCACGTAGCGGGGCGTCACGTCGCACGTCGCGGCGATGCCCTTCCTCGTGCCGTGGACGCGCACGATCGCGGCGTCGCCACCGGGGCGCTGGATGGTGTCGCCCATCACCATGTGGTCGTACTGCTGCCAGATCCAGGCGCGCGAGCACAGTTCGGGGCCGCCCATCATCGTCTTCAGCGCGCCCAGGATCGAACCCGGGGCTGCGACCCATTCGGGGAGAATGACCTTGGGCGATACGCACGGATACCAGGGGCGCTCATAAAGCGGGGCCGAATCGGCGAGCGTCGCGACCGGAATATCGGCTTCGACCACGCCCTTGTGGGTGATGATCATGCGGCCGGTATCGGTCGTCTTGCCGATGACCGCGAAATCGAGACCCCACTTGACGAAAATCGCCTGCGCCTCCGCTTCGCGGCCCGGCTTCAGGATCACCAGCATCCGCTCCTGGCTCTCGGAGAGCATCATTTCATAGGCTGTCATGCCGGTTTCGCGTTGGGGCACGAGGTCCATGTTGAGCTCGATGCCGACGCCGCCCTTGTCGGCCATTTCGGACGTCGACGAGGTCAGGCCCGCCGCGCCCATGTCCTGGATGGCGATGATCATGTCGGTTGCCATCAACTCGAGGCACGCCTCGATCAGCAGCTTTTCCGTGAACGGGTCGCCGACCTGCACCGTCGGGCGCTTCTCTGCCGATTTCTCGTCGAACTCGGCCGACGCCATGGTCGCGCCGTGAATGCCATCTCTGCCGGTTTTCGAGCCGACGTGGATCACCGGCAGGCCGACGCCCTTGGCCGCCGAATAGAAGATCTTGTCGGTCCGCGCGAGCCCGACGCACATGGCGTTGACGAGGATGTTGTTGTTGTAGCCGGCGTCGAAATTGGTTTCCCCGCCGACCGTCGGCACGCCCACGCAATTGCCATAGCCGCCGATGCCCGACACCACGCCCGACACCAGGTGGCGGGTCTTTTCGTGTCCGGGGGCGCCAAAGCGCAGCGCGTTCAGGTTTGCAACCGGGCGTGCGCCCATTGTGAACACGTCGCGCATGATGCCGCCGACGCCGGTTGCCGCGCCCTGATAGGGCTCGATGTAGGAGGGGTGATTGTGGCTCTCCATTTTGAAGACCACGCAGTCGCCATCGCCCAGGTCAACCACGCCCGCGTTCTCGCCGGGACCCTGGATCACCTGCGGGCCGCTCGTCGGCAGCGTGCGCAGCCACACCCGCGAGGACTTATACGAGCAGTGCTCGCTCCACATCACGGAAAAGATGCCGAGTTCGGTCATCGAGGGCGTGCGGCCGAGGATTTTCAGCAGGCGCTGATACTCGTCGGGCTTCAGGCCATGCTGCGCAATGATTTCGGGCGTGATGGCGGCGGGAGCTGTGGTGACGGGAGCGTTCATCGGTGACGGCTGGCCTTGGCTGATGAGATTCTGTGGCCCTTATACCCCCCAACCCGCCAATGTCGCCAGGGGTCGTGCGGAGCAGAACAGGGCGTTAGCTGATCTTGAGTTGTCGTGTCAGGTCCGGTTATGATCAGAGCATCCGTTGATTGATCAGCTGATCTGGGGGAGACGCATGGGTGCCTGGGGACGTGGAAGCTTTGAAAATGACGATGCCGCCGACTGGGTCAATGAGTTTGACTTGCAAGGTGAGTGGGCCATCAGTTCCGCGCTGAACCGAGTGACCAAGCTTTCGCGAGAAGAATACCTTGAGGCGCCTGAAGCTTCGGCCGCAATTGCCGCAGCTGAAATAGTAGCGGCGGCACACCATGGAGATGTGGCACAGCTATCTCAGGCTGCTCAGAGTGCCTTTCTGAAGCAGAAGAGTAAGCTTGCCCCCGCAGCTCACGTAGCCGCCGCTGCACTCGCAATTGAACGCGTTATGGCAAACTCGGAACTTCGCGATCTTTGGCATGAGGGGAAGCTCGCCGACACTGAAGGGCCCAAATGGGTGGGTGACATGAGAGCCCTATTGGGGCGTCTTCGATAGGCGCCTTAGCGCTAGATCGGATACCCACTTCCTATCTGGCAATTCCGCAGCGATGTGAGCGTCCGCTGTCGGCACAGGCAGCAACCACAAAGTGTTGGTCTCTCGCGCAAATGAGTGACTGCCGGTCTTGGCCCATCACGTTGCGTTGCGCGTGTGGCCGCCCCTCACCCTGACCCCCTCCCCGTGAAGAACGGGGAGAGGGGATTCGTGCGTCGCGCAATGTGCCCTCATCGCCCTGACCGCATAAGTCCGCAGTTTGCCCCAAAGTGTCCACCGATGTGGTGCGAGACGAGTGTCCATCGGGCGCTAAACGGCCGGCAGGGGGACGCGCCGGGTAGGTTAACGGGGTGGGGGTTTCGTGTCGGTGCCTGCTATGTGGGCCGTCTGCAGGGCGATTGCGGACGTCGCACGGTTCCGCCCCTACCTACCCGCATGGGCTGTGACCGCTTCGCGCTGCAGCAGGCGCATTGCTGCGCTGCAAACTTATGGATTTTCGTTGTCCTGTCATGGGGTTACATACGCCTCAGTCCAACGGCAACGGCTCGTCCGTGCCGCCATCCCGGCCCCCGGCACTGGGCCAGCTTTCACGATAGGAGACCCCTCATGGTCACGATCTCGAAGCCTCTCGCACTTGTGCTTGCGACTGCCATCACCCTTGGCATCGCGACCTTCGGCGCTCATGCCGAAACGTCAAACACCCTGGTCTTCAAACCCGCCCGCGGCATCTCGCTTGACGTCGGTTCCAAGAAAATCGCCGCCTATTACCTCGCGAATGATCGCGTGTGCGATCTGACCGTCATGTCGGCCGACCTGCCGGATGCCGATGGTCACGTTACCGGCCCATCGACCCGCATGAACGTGCCCATCAAAGCCGGCACTACGTCGCACGTCTACACTGCGGATGGCCGCGCGCTCGAAGTTTCGTGCGCCATCTCGACCAAGCTGATGACGCTGCGTCCGCTCGAACAGACGGCCGAAGCCGTCAAGTAAGCTGGTCGTCCGGTCCGTCGTGCCCGAGGGGGAGGCTCGCTGAGCCTTCCCCTCCTTTGCGTCCGGCGTTCCCTGGCGGGGGGCCCAATAAAACACCGGATAAGCAACGCTACTTGCCCATTGCACCTTGGAATTGCCGTGGCGAACGCCTACGTTGAAGATGCTGCGGGGTGCGTTAGGAGCACATATGACCCGGGGGCCTATAAGATCCGCTAGGGTGCTGTCCCTGTCTTAAGCCGTGGTTTTCGACACACGGTGCCCACCTACCATGTAGGGACCACGCGGGCTCATTGCTCCGACGGCCTTCGCGGCACTTTATTCCTGCTCACGCGCTCGTCGCGCTCCGCAGGGGGCGCGCAACCGTGCGCGGGTCGCCTTGCTCCCAACGCGGCTTTGCCGCGTGAAGTGGGGGCGCTCCCGAAGCGGCTGCGCTGCTTGACGTGGGAATGGGTCGGTGCTGCTGGCTTCGTTCCGACGCGGCTTTGCCGCGTGAAGTGGGGGCGTTCTCGGTGCGGGTCGCGCCGTGGCGGAGCCACGCTCCGCGTGGGCGCTCCCGAAGCGGCTGCGCCGCTTGACGTGGGAATGGGTCGGTGCTGCTGGCTTCGTTCCGACGCGGCTGCGCCGCGTGAAGGTCGGCGGCGGAGCAGGCCGGCGTTAACGAACCCGCCGTTAACGAAAAATCAAGGCTGTTGACCCGGTGAGGAACGACTTTGTGCATATGGCCGTTGTCAGCGGGACCGCTGCCAACTCAATCACATAGGCCATCATGCATCTTCCACGCCTCGCCCTTGCTGCCCTCATCATCCCTTGTGCGCTTGCCGGCCCTGCGTCCGCCGAAACCGGCATCGCGTCGCAGTATTCGGCGACCGGGCAAACCGCCAGCGGCCGTTCGGCACGTCCGAGCGAATTCGTCGCCGCGCACCGCCACTTGCCGTTCGGCACGCGTGTGCGGGTCGAAAATCTCGCCAATGGCCGCACGGCGGTCGTGACCATCATCGACCGCGGGCCGTTCGTGCGCGGCCGCATCATCGACGTGTCGCCGGCGGCGGCGCGGGCGCTGGGCTTTTCTGGCTTGCAGCGGGTACGCATCGGCGTCGAATAAGCGTCGAATAAGCGCCCCATCAGTGGCGCGCGAGGGATCGCATGAAGGCCTCGACCATGGCTGCATCGTGATATTCGTCGATGCGGGTGATGCAACCGTCACCAACGGCGATGTTGAGCCGCGATGTGCCGGGCAGGTCGGCGCCGGAGCGGCGGTGGCGATAGACATAGGCGATCTTGCAGCGGGCCAGCGAACCGTTGATGCTCACAATCGTGAACTCGAAGCGGATATAGTCCCACTCGGCGAGGATCGTGTGCAGTGCCGCCTCGATCGCCTCGCGGCCGCACTTTTCGCCGGCAAACGGCAGCAGCGTTTCGGCGATGTTCATCGTCAGCACGCAGTCGTCGGCAAGCACCGAGCATGCCAACTGCACGTCCTGTACCGACCAGTAGCGGGCGAACGTCTCGACGACAGTCCGGGGGGCGCTTGCCGGCACGGTGATGTCCACTCCGTTTTCAGGTGTTGAAGCGGAAGTGCAGCACGTCGCCGTCTTTCACGACGTATTCCTTGCCTTCCAGGCGGAACTTGCCGGCGTCCTTGCAGCCTGCTTCGCCGTTGAACGTAATGTAGTCGTCGCAGCCGATGGTTTCCGAGCGGATGAAGCCCTTCTCGAAGTCGGTATGGATCACGGCTGCGGCCTGCGGGGCTTTGGTGCCGCGCGGGATGGTCCAGGCGCGCGCTTCCTTGGGGCCGATGGTGAAATAGGTCACGAGGTCCAGCATCGAATAGCCGGCCCGGATCAGGCGGTTCAGCCCCGGCTCTTCCAGCCCCATTTCCTTCAGGAACTCCAGGCGGTCGGCTTCGGGGAGGCCGGCAAATTCGGCTTCGATCTTGGCCGAGATGACGACGCTTTGCGCGCCTTCCGCCTTTGCGAATTCGGCTACCTTGTCGGAAAACGCGTTGCCCTTGGCGGCGGAGGCTTCCTCCACGTTGCACACGTAGACGACGGGTTTCGACGTCAGCAGCTGAAGGCCCTTGAACACGGGGATTTCGTCTTCGCTCATCAGGCCAAGCGTCGTGCGCGCGGGCTTGCCTTCGCGCAAGGCGGGCAGCACCTTGTCGATGACCGTCAGCAGGGCCTTGGCTTCTTTGTCGCCGCCCTTGGCTTTCTTTTCGTTGGCGGAGAAACGCTTTTCCAGGCTTTCGAGGTCGGCGAGCATCAGCTCGGTCTCGACCGTTTCGGCGTCCGCTAAGGGATCGATCTTGTTTTCGACGTGGGTGATGTCATCGTCGATGAAGCAGCGCAGCACGTAGGCGACCGCGTCCACTTCACGGATGTGGGAGAGGAACTTGTTGCCGAGGCCTTCGCCCTTGGATGCGCCGCGCACGAGGCCTGCGATATCGACGAACGTCAGCCGGGTCGGGATGATCTGGCCCGATTTCGCGATGGCTGCCAGCTTTTCAAGGCGCGGGTCGGGTACGCCGACTTCGCCGACGTTGGGCTCGATCGTACAGAATGGATAGTTGGCGGCCTCCGCCTGCGCCGTCTGCGTCAGCGCGTTGAACAGCGTCGACTTGCCGACGTTCGGCAATCCAACAATCCCGCATTTAAAGCCCATCGTCCGTGTCCTTATGTGTTCGTGAAAGCCGGCGTCCGGCCATCGGTGTTCGGGTCAGGCTGTGACGTTCGCCGAGCGCTGGCGGACAAACACCAGGAACGCGATGCCGAGCGCGATCATCGGCATCGAGTACGCCATCCCCTTGGTGATCGGAAGGGCCGGAGTGAACAGCCGGTAATCGACGAACTTGAACAGCTCGCAGAAAATCCTGAACCCTCCATAGCCGATCAGGAACCATCCGGTCACCGTGCCGGGTTGGCGCAAGGCCGCGCGCGCATGCGTCAGATAGCGCAGCAGGAGAAATAGCAGGATGCCTTCGGTCGCCGCTTCATAGAGCATGGCCGGATGGCGCGGATCGGGTCCCCAATTGGGAAACACCATGCCCCACGGCATCGAAGTTGGCGCGCCGACCACCTCGCCGTTCACGAAGTTGGCGATGCGGCCGAAGAACAGGCCGAACGGCACGGCGCCAGCGACCAGATCCATCACGCTCAGCGCGGGGTAGCCGTGGCGGCGGGCGAACCAAAACATCGCGAGCCCCGTGCCCATCAGGCCGCCGTGGAACGACATGCCGCCGTTCCAGACCGCGAATATCTGCAGCGGGTTGGCGATATAGTAACTGGGCTCGTAGAACACTACGTGGCCGAGGCGGCCGCCCACGATCACGCCGGCGGCGACCCAGCTGAAGAGGTCGTCGGCCATCGCGGGCGTCATGGGCGGTTTTTCATCCGCCCATAGGCGGGGCGCCGACAGCAGCCGGCGGATATACAGCCAGCCGAGCATCAAGCCGCACAAGTAAGCGAGCCCGTACCAGCGGATCTTCACCGGCCCGAGCGCGAACGCCACGGGGTCGATTTTTGGAAAGGGAATGGCGGGGAGGATCATCGGGGGCTCTCTGGTCGAGGGGGCAGGCGGCGGTAGGCGGAGCGACTACTTTAATAGGCACTAGAATACCATTTCGATCGCTCTCCCCGTCCTTACGGGGAGAGGGAGAATTCGCCTACTCCCGGCTATCGTCTTTCTTCGCCAGCCATTTGCGCAGGTTTTCGGCGAGCGCGGACTTCTGCTTGTTAGCGCGCTCTCCGGCGGGATGACCTGCTTTTGCGGCGGGGGCGGCTTTTTTGGCTGCGGGCTCGCCGCGCGGTTCGGGTTGTGATTGCGTCGCGCGCGCAATCTCCTTTTGGAACACGTCGGGCTTGCCGGCCAGCAGCGCGCCAGCTGCATCCGCCATCGCGTCCAGCAAGGGTTCGAGCCACGCCTGCTCGGCTTTTGCGAAATCGTGCAGCACATAGCCCGACACCGCGTCCTTGTGGCCCGGGTGGCCGATGCCAATGCGCACGCGGCTATAGTCGTTGCCGATGTGGGCCGAGATCGAGCGCAGGCCGTTGTGCCCCGCGTTGCCGCCGCCGGTCTTCACCTTCACGCGGCCGGGGTCGATGTCGAGCTCATCGTGGAATACGATCAGATCGGTTTCACTGAGCTTTAAAAACCGCAGCGCTTCGCCAACGGCGCGGCCGCTTTCGTTCATATAGGTATCCGGCTTCAGCAGCAGCGCGCGCTCGCCTCCGATCTCGCCTCCGATCTCGCCGTCGCAGGCGAGACCCGAGAATCGCTTTTTCCACGGCGAAAACGAAAAGCGGTCCGCGATGCGTTCCACCGCCCTGAAGCCGACGTTGTGCCGGTGGCGCGCGTACTTGTCGCCGGGATTGCCAAGTCCAACGAGCAGTTTCATGCCGTCGCTGCCTTCCATCGTGTGATCTTGCGGAGGTCTGCTCGCGCGGCTTTGAGGGGCTGTTTGCCCCTCAAACTCCCCAACCAGGGTCTCGACCCTGGACCCAAACCGTCAGGCAAGTTTTTGGGCCGCGACGAGTTTGCGATTTTCATGACAAGGCCAGCATACCGCGGGGCATGCTGGCCTACGTGCCGTCTGGAAAAGATACATCCCCGGCGGGGCGATCTTACTTCTTCTTGGCGGCGGGCGCTGCTGCGGCCGGGGCTGCCTTGCCGCCAGCGGCGGGAGCTGCGGCCTTGGCGCCGGCAGCCGGGGCTGCGGCCTTCGCACCTGCTGCGGCAGCTGGCGCTGCTGCGGCGGCGGCCGGGGTTGCTGCCGCTTCTTCCTGCTTCACGGCGCCGGCGATGGTGGCGATCGTGAAGTCGCGGTTCTTGATCACCGGCGTGATGCCTTCCGGCATCGTGATCGCCGAAACGTGGACCGAGCGGCCGATTTCCAGGCCGGTCATGTCGATTTCGAAGAACGCAGGGATCTTGTCATACGGGCAGGTCACTTCGACTTCGTGGCGCACGACGTTCAGCACGCCGCCGCGCTTCAGGCCGGGCGACAGCAGTTCGTTGGTGAACTTCACCGGAATGCCGACGCGGATCAGGCCATCCTTGCCGACGCGCAGAAAGTCGACGTGGAGCGGCAGGTCGCGCACGGGGTCGACCTGGATGTCGCGCGGGATCACCCGGTTGTGTGTGCCGTCGACGTCGAGATCGAACACGGTCGAGGTGAAGTGGCCCTTCAGATACTGCTTCCAAAGGTCGTTATAGACGAGGTTGATCGTCTGGGGGGGCTGGTTGTCGCCGTAAATTACGGCTGGTACGTTCCCCTCACGGCGTGCTTGGCGTGCGGCCCCCTTGCCGGCACGTGCACGAACCGTGGCTTTCATAGCGGTCGATTGCTGAGCCATGGTGCTGATATCCTAACTGAAAAAGGGCCCGGAGACGGCCCATTGCGCTGCATCACGGCCTCCAAGGGTGCCGGGCAGTTTCCAGAGCTTGCGCTGCGGAAGTGCGCCTTATACCCGCGAAACACGCGCCTGGGCAAGGGGGATGAGTGGCGCCGAGCCCAGGCGGCCAGGCTCAATGGGTTGTGGTGGTGTTCCGGCTGCCACCCTGGCCGGTGCTGCGGTATATCACTTGAGCTTGGGGCGGCCGTCGGGCATGGTCCGGCCAACGCAAAAGCCCAGGGTTCTAACAGGGTTCTCAATTGTCCAATTCTGCAGATGTGCCCGCCGACGAGCGGGGAGACAAAAAGCGCCAGTCGTTGACGCCGCTGCGATCGCTCGCACCCTATTTGCGCCGCTACCCATGGGCGCTGGCGGGCGGGCTTGCGGCGCTCGTCGTGTCGGCCGTCGCCATGCTTTATGTTCCCTTGGCGGTTCGCGGCATGATCGACCAGGGGTTCACGTCCAGCAACGGGCAGGTGATCGACCGCTGGTTTCTCGCGTTGATCGCGTTCGGCGCCGTCCTCGCGTTCGCCTCGGCGTCGCGCGTCTACATCGTCAACTGGCTCGGCGAGCGGATCGTTGCCGACCTGCGCTCCGACGTGTTCCGCCATGTCACGACGCTCGGCCCCTCGTTTTTCGAGCGAACCCATTCGGGCGAGGTGATGAGCCGGCTGACCGCCGATACAACCCAGCTCAAGACCGTGTGCGGCTCGACGCTGAGCCAGGCGCTGCGCAACGGCATCATGCTCACCGGCGCACTCACGCTCATGATCGTGACCAGCCCCAAGCTTGCGGGGCTCACCCTGCTTGCCATTCCCCTGATCGTCTTGCCGCTCGTCGTCTATGGCCGCGCCGTGCAGAAGCTGTCGCGCCGCGCGCAGGATACGCTCGCCGAAGCGTCGGCCTACGCCAGCGAAAATCTTGCTGCCGTGCGCACCATGCAGGCGTTCGCCCATGAGGGCGTCGTCGCCAACCGGTTCGGGGCCGCCGTCGAGCGCTCGTTTGCGGCTGCGCGCCAGCGGCTTGCGTCGCGGGCCGGCCTTACCGGGCTCGTCATTTTCCTGACCATCGCCAGCATCACCGGCGTGCTGTGGCACGGGGCGTCCGCCGTCGTGAAGGGCGAGATGACCGCCGGCACGCTGTCGCAATTCCTGCTGTATGCGGTGTTTGCCGCCGGCGCGCTTGCCGAACTGGCCGAAGTGTGGGGCGAAATCCGCACCGCGGCAGGGTCGGCAGAGCGGCTCACCGAACTGCTCGCCGTCACGCCCGAAATCGTGTCGCCGGCCAAACCTACTGCGCTGCCGGTGCCCGCGCGCGGGCAGCTCGAATTCAAGGCTGTGAGCTTCGTCTACCCTTCGCGCCCCAACTTCAGTGCGCTCGATAAGATCTCGTTCAAGGTGCAGCCGGGCGAAACGGTCGCGCTCGTCGGGCCGTCGGGGGCTGGCAAGACCACCATCTTCCAGCTGGCGCTGCGGTTCTACGACCCGGCGTCGGGCGAGATCGAACTCGACGGCGTGCCGCTGCGGCAGGCCGATGTGGCGGCGATCCGTGCGCGCATCGCGCTGGTGCCGCAGGATGTGGCGCTGTTTGCCGATACGGTCGCTGAGAACATCCGCTATGGCACACTCGACGCCAGCATGGACGCTGTTCGCAAGGCTGCCGAGCGGGCGCAGGCGGCCGAGTTCATCGAAGCGCTGCCCAACGGCTACGAGACGCGGCTTGGCGAACGCGGCGTGCAGCTGTCGGGCGGACAGCGCCAGCGGCTCGCGATTGCGCGCGCCATCCTCAAGGATGCGCCCGTCCTGCTGCTCGACGAAGCGACCAGCGCGCTCGACGCCGAGAACGAGCGGCTCGTTCAGCGCGCGCTCGAAAGCGTCATGAAGACCCGCACCACGATCGTCATCGCTCACCGGCTCGCGACCGTGCAGAAAGCCGATCGCATTCTGGTGCTCGACCGGGGCAAAATCGTCGAGGAAGGCAGCCATGCCGAATTGGTGCGCCGCAATGGGAGTTATGCGCGGCTGGCCGCGTTGCAGTTCGTCAAAGAAGCGGCCGAATAGCTAGGGCTTACGCACGAGCGCTGGCCGTCTTTACCAAGACGGCAGTCGGCAAAAAGAAAGTGTCAGCAGCAACTTCCGCCGTCGGGTAACGGATGCTAATTGTGCGTATCAGTTGCGTTTCGTGGCGTCGGGGACGGTTTTCATGTCGCTTCACTTGCTTGAGCTGCTTTCGACCTCCATCACGCCCCAGTTGACGGGGTATGCGGGCAAACTCACCGGCGAATCCACGGCCAACACGGCCAAGGCGGTCGGCGTCGCCCTTCCCGCCATGCTGTCGGGGATCGCTGCTGCCGCGCGCTTGCCGGGCGGACTTGCAACTCTCGCGCGCCTCATCCACGATCCCGCCAACGACGGCACGCTGCTCACGCAATTGCCGGCGCTCTACCAGGGCACGATGACCGGCGCGCCCGTCTACCGCCTCGGCGCTCAGCTGCTCGCCGGTATATTCGGCAGCAAGCTTGCTCAGGTTACGCAAACCACGGCGTTGCTCTCGGGCATGAAGCCAGCCTCGGCAGCGTTGCTCGTCAGCACGCTCGCGCCCCATGTCGTGGCTGTCCTGGGCGACAGGCTCAGGGCCGGCAAAGATGCGTCGCCCGCGGCGCTCGCCTCGCTGTTTGAGGGGCAGCGTTCCGCCATTGCGGCCGCGTTGCCGCGCGAGTTCGAGCAGATCTTCAGCGCGCCCTTGCCGGCCGCGGCTGCTGCTGCCGCAACGGGCGTTGCCGCGTCCCATCCGGCCGTGACCGCCGCCACTGTTTCCGCGAGGACCGGGGCTACACATTCCGCCTCCACGCCCGTAAAGGCAGCCGGCGGCGGGGAATCCGCCCGCAAGCCTGCTCCGGTGGCCGATTTCGGCCTCGGGATGGTGTTCCCGGTCGGCATCCTGTTCGGCCTCGTGGGGTTGGTGGTTACGCTCGCTTCGCTGAACAAGGCATCCGATCCAGCGCCGGTCAAATCCGCTCCGCCGCCGCCGTTCATTTCGAACGCCCAGACGCTAGCTCCCGCTCCGGCGGTGGCCGTCGCGCCCAAAGTAGCCGTCGCGCCCAAAGTAGCCGAGGCCAAGCCCGCTCCTGCCACTCTTCCGACCGTCGCGCCTGCCGCTGCAGCCAAGCCCGAGGCCAAGCCCTCTCCGGCTCCAGCCGCTGCGCCCAAGACTTCCGACAAGGTTGGCGACAAGGTTGGCGACAAAGTTGGCGACAAGACTTCGGACAAGACTTCGGACAAGACTGCGGAGTCCAAGCCTGCGACTGGTGCCAAGCCCGCACCGGTTGCGGCGGTCGCGCCCACGGTGCACGGTGTCACGACCTACTTCGGCAATACGCCAGCGCTGACCGATGCGCCCGCGCGTGCGAACACCGACTACAAGGCGGTCGTTCCCGCCGAGATCGCAGCCAGGATCGCTGCCGAGCCCGCGCCGCCGCCCGTTCCGGCGGTTCCTGGTATCACCAGCTTCTACGGCGCAGGCCGAACGGTTGCCGAGGTGGCGGCCGTCGCCAATCCCGATTACATACCTGCCGCACCTGCCGCCGCGGAGGTTCTTGTTGCGCCAGCTGCCGTACCCGCAGCTTCAGCCACCCCTGCCACCACTCAGCCGGACGTGCCCACAGTTCCAGGGGTGACGAGCTTCTTTGGCGAAGGCAAGCAGGTCACAGAATTGGCGGCGGTCGCCAATCCCGATTATAAGCCCGCCGCCCCGGCTCCCGCTGTCACTCCCGCTGTCGCGCCAGTCTCCGCCGCCGCCCGCGCCGCCGCTGCGGCTCCGTCGCTCGGCTCAACCAGCTATTTCGGCACCGGCAAGCCGACGATGGAGGCTCCCGCCATCGTCAACCCCGCATACAAGCCTGCCGCATCAGCGCTGGTGGCTGCCCCGGCTGCCGCTTCCACTTCGGCCTGTCAGGATACGGTCACGACCGCAGTCAAGTCGGGCCTTGTGTTGTTCTTCTCGTCCAAGGCAACCTTGAAGCCATCCAGCATCCCGACCCTCAATAACGTGGCGAGCGCCTTTCTCGCCTGCCGCGACAAGGGGCTGCGCATCGAGGGTCATACCGATGACACGGGCCGCGCCGACATGAATCAGACGCTGTCGGAAGCACGCGCGCAGACTGTCGCCAACTATCTGATCTCCAAGGGTATCGAGGCAACCCGGGTGAAATCCGCGGGTTTCGGGGCGAGCCGCCCCGTCGCGCCCAACGACAGCGGCCCCAACAAGGCGCTCAACCGCCGGATCGAGTTCGTCGTCGAAGACCGCTGAACGCGGCTTTCTGCGCCCCATCCGGCTGATCCGCCGCCTTGTCGCGGTGCGTGCGAGCGCGTAGACATCGCCACTCTTGCGGTTTCGCATTGGCCCGGCTTCGCGGGGCGCCGCTCTTTGAACTGGACCACGGATGCCCGCCTCTGCCCTAATGAATGTGATGATCAACGCCGCCCGCAAGGCTGGTAAAAGCTTGACCCGCGACTTCGGCGAGGTCGAGCATCTGCAGGTGTCGATCAAGGGGCCGGCCAACTTCGTCTCGGCCGCCGATCACAAGGCCGAGGAGATCATCTACACCGAGCTCAAGAAGGCGCGGCCCGAGTACGGCTTCCTGATGGAAGAGCGCGGTGAAATCCCAGGCCCCGACAAGACCCACCGCTGGATCGTCGATCCACTCGATGGCACCACCAATTTCCTGCACTCGATCCCGTTGTTCTGCTCATCCATCGGGCTCGAACGCGAGGGCGTGCTCGTCGCCGGCGTCATCTACAATCCCATCACGGACGAGCTGTTCACCGCCGAAAAAGGCAAGGGCGCGTTCCTCAACGACCGCCGCCGGCTGCGCGTCGCAGCCCGCCGTTCGCTTGACGACTGCGTGGTGGCGACCGGCATTCCCCATCGCGGGCGCACGGGCCATGCCACATTCCTCAAGGAAACCGCCGCCGTCATGGCGCAGGTCGCTGGCGTCCGCCGCACCGGTTCGGCAGCGCTCGATCTCGCCTGGACCGCCGCCGGGCGTTTCGACGGCTACTGGGAGCGCAACATCAAGCCCTGGGACATGGCCGCCGGAATCGTTATGATCCGGGAATCGGGTGGAACCGTCTCCGATATCGATGGTTCCGACCAGATGTTGGACAGCGGCAATATCATCGTCGGCAACAAAGACATCCACCGCGCCCTGTTGCCGCTGCTCGTGCACCCCGCCGCTCCCATCGTCGGCCAAGCGACCGGCTGAGGGCGGCACAGCCTGCGATTTCTAGAGTCCTGCCGACTTAAGTAGACTCGCGGAAGGACTCTAGGTCTTTGTTTTTTCGTGCTTCTCACGGGAAAACCGCGCCACACTTTTCCCGGAAGCACTCTGTCGTGGAGCCTGGCCATGAGTGACGCGAACACCGAACTGGCGCAGCTGGAGGCGATGGCCGAGGTTGCTTTTGAATCAATGTACGAGGCGCGCCCGGCTGGCGTCAAAGACTACTATGAGGACGCGATGCGCTATCTCACCGAGGCCATCGAGGAGGCCGAGCGGATCGGCTCATGCCCCGACGTCGAGCGGCTCACACAGCGCCGCAAGCACGTGTGGGATGTCTACAATCATCAGTTCCGCGGGATCGGTTGAACCGGCCGTGACGCCGGAGAGGCCGGTTGCCCTCGCGCTCCGTTCTTCACGCCCCCGTCCCTCATGCTCCGTCGCGACGCGCGAGGGCTTTGTCGGCGTGCTTGCCGGTCAGTTCGCTGTAGTGATCGAGCTTGGATACGAACGTGCCGACGCCGGCTGTCACCGATCGCAATTCCACGATCAGATCGTTCATTTCGGACGCCGGGATGCGCGCTTCCACCACGTCCCAGCCGAGCCAGCCGGGGCGGGCGTCGAAGCCGACGATCTGGCCGCGGCGTTGCGATATCAGGCTGTTGACGCGGGCGGTCGCGTCGTTGGGCACGGAGATTTCGATCGCCATCACCGGTTCCAGCAGCACCGGCTGGCATTTCGGCAGGCCCTCCGCCATCGCGAGCCGGCCCGCCTGCCTGAAGGCCATGTCGGATGAATCCACGCTGTGGGTGCTGCCGTCGACCAGCGTCACCGCCACGTCGACCACCGGGTAGCCGAGCGGGCCGGACTTCAGGTAGTCGCGCACGCCAGTTTCGACCGCCGTAATATATTGGCGGGGCACCACGCCGCCGACAATGCGCTCACCGAACGTGATGCCGCCGCCGCGCGGCAGCGGGCCGATTTCCAGCACCACGTCGCCGAACTGGCCGTGGCCGCCCGACTGCTTCTTATGGCGGCCGCGGACCTTGGTCGCGGCCTGGATCGTTTCCCGGTAGGGCACGTTCAGCGGACGCCGTTCGATCGCGAGGCCGTATTTGCGGTGCAACCGTTCCAGGCACACGCGCAGGTGCATCTCGCCGTGGCCAAGCAGCTGGATCTGGTGCGTCTCGGCGTCGTGCTGCACGCTCACCGAGGGGTCCTCGTCGCAGAGCTTGGCGAGGGCCGCCGAGAACTTCACTTCGTCGGTGCGGTCCTTCAAGACGACGGCGGTGCCGCATACCGGCTCGGGCTTATCGGGCAGCGTCACGCGGGCCAGTTCGCCCTTGACTGTCGAAACCGTGTCGCCGGTCTTGATGTGGTCGAGGCGGCCCAAGGCCGCCGTGTCGCCTGCCACGCCCGACGGCCTGCGTCGCGCTTCGGTTCCCAGCATCGAAAAGACCCCGCCTACCCGGTCCTCGCCCTCGGGGCCGGCAACCAGCGTGCCTTCCGCGAAGCTGCCCGCCAGAATGCGCGCAATCGAGAGCTTGCCGCCGTGGGCGGTGTGCATCGTCTTCAGAATGTAAGCGGCGCTTTTTGCCTGCTCCAGCCCGAGCCGCTTTGCCGTCACCGAAACGTCCGGCACCTCGTGGCGCAACGCTTTCAGCAACCGTACGATACCGTTGCCGCTGGTCGCGGAGCCCAGCAGAACCGGGCAGATCAGACCGTCGCGCAGTTCCTTCGCGAGGTCTGCGAACACATGGTCGCGATCCAGCGGCTGATCGGTCAGCAGCTGTTCCAGCAGCGTTTCGTCATAGTCGGCCAGCTGTTCCAGCATGTGGAAGCGCGCTTCCTTTTCGCGCTCCATCACGCCTGTGGGCATGGCAATCATTTCGGAGGGTTGATGGGGCCGGTAGACGAACGCGCGTTCGGTCGCCAGATCGACGTAGCCGGTTGCAATGCCATTTTCCCAGATCGGGATCTGGCGCAGCACTAAGGGCCGAGCGCTGGCCGGTTCGAGCAGTTTCAGGATGTCGCGCACCCGCGTGGTCGCGGTGTCGATCTTGTTGAGAAACAGAAAATGGGCAATGCCGCGATCCTGGAGCTGCTTGAACAGCGTCTGGAGCGCGGGCAGGCGTCTGGCGTCGGGTTCGCACACGATCACGGCTGCATCGCAGGCTGCGAGTGCGGCCTGGCTTTCCAGCTGGAACTCGATCGAGCCGGGGCAATCGATGAAGGTGAAGCTGTCGCCTAAGAATTCTACATCGGCGACGTTCAGCTCCACGCTCATGCCGTGGCCGCGCGCCTCCGGGCTTGCGTCGCCGATCGTCGACTTGGCGTCCACGCTGCCTTGCCGTTTGATCGTGCCGGTGCGTTCGAGGATTGCTTCGAGGAGAGTGGTCTTGCCCGCCAGATAGGGCCCTACGAGGGCAATGCAGCGGGCGGGGCGCCTACTGCCATTTTGAGCGACATTTGATCCCATAAGTCCTCCAGCCAGGCGCCGGGAACCGTTGCCGCGTCTCTGCGCCTGACGGGACGGCGCGACATCATCGATGTTCGCGCCGCCCGAGCCCGTGCGCAAGCCCCTTCCATCAGCAGGCTGCGCGCTGCTCAAAAAAAAGGGCCAAGGAGAGAGTGTCCCTTGGCCCTTTTCTCGCGATGTCTGAGTTAATCGCGGCTCGACATCAGCGGCGTTATGCGGCGGATGGCGACGCGGCGGTTGGCGCGCTCGGCGTGGGGCGTCGGGATTTTGAGATATTGCGCGCCGTAGCCTTGCGTCACGAGGTTTTCGGGCGGGACATGGAACACGCCCGACAGAATTTCGGCCACAGCCTGGGCGCGCCGGTCCGACAGCGTCAGGTTGTCGATCTCGCTGCCGACCGCATCGGTGTGGCCTTCGACCATGAAGACCTCGTCGGGCCGGTCCGCAAGGATGCGGTCCATGATGCGGGCCACGCGTTCGAGCTTGGGAAACTGTGCGTCTGCAACCTCCCAGGAGCCCGTTTCGAACGTCACCGCGTCCAGGTCGAGCCTGCGCATGTGCTCGCGCAGTTCGTGGCTGTAGCGCACTTCTTCCAGCGAATAGCGCCGTTCGAGCCGTTCGACAGGCGGGGCCGTCAGGGCTTCATACACGTCGTCGTCGGAGGCGCGGTCGTAATCGACCACGTACTTTTCGCGCGGGATGCGGATTTCGGGTGCGGCCAGTTCGAGCGCGATGACGCCGAGCACAAGTCCGGCGCCGATCAATGCGCCATTGCGGTAGAAGCTGCGGTTATCGATGATGTCGACATCGCGGCCGCGCTCGTCGTGACGGTAGCGACGCACCAGCCGGCCGCTGTTGTCGACGATGTTGTAGATCTGGACGCCGCCGGGCTGAATGATCACGGTCTGGGTCGTGCCATCCGGGCGCCGTTCCGAGCGGACGTCGGTTGCCGTCTTGGCAAACCGTTGCGTCTCGTCGTGACGGATGATGGTCGTGTTTTGCTGCTTGATGATCACCCGGTTGTCTATCTCCTGGATCACCGTGCGCTTGCCGCCGTCTTCTACGCGTTCCGTGCGGCCCTTCTGGACATCCTGCAGCCGGGCCGGGGCTGGTCCCGTGGGCTGGAAGCCCGGCACGAACGCTACAGCAGGTGCACCGGCTGCGACCGGCGGGGGTGGCGGAATTTTGGCTGCCTGTACGGGCGGTGCAGGGGGGGTCGCCCCGCCTGCCTGGGGAGCCGGTGCGGGTGCAGGGGGCGTGCTTGCGGGTGCGCCGGGTGCGGTCGCAGGCGCCGGAGGTGCTCCAACCGGTGGCAGCGCATTCGGCTTGGGCGCTGGCGGCGCGGGAGCTGGGCTTGGAGGGGCAACAGGCGCAGGTGCGGCCGTTGGCGCAGGGGGTGCGGGTTGTGCCGGCGGAACCGGCTGTGCGGGGGGAACTGCCGCGGGCTTGGGCGGGGGCAGGGCTACCGGAGGCTGGGCAGTGGGCGGAAGCGCCTGCGGGTTTGGCCGCACTGGCGGCGCGCTTTCCGGCACCGGTTTTCCTTCCGGCGGCCGTGGGCGATCGTCCAAGCGGGGACGCTGTTCGGGTTGGGCGCGCGGCTGATCGTGCGGCGGGCTCGGTGGCGGAACGGGGGGGCGCGCCACCGGTGGCCTTGCTGGCGGCGGTTGCTCGGGCGCGGCTTTGGGCTGCTGCTGCGGGGGCTGTGGGGGCTGGCGGTTTTCCGGCGGACGCTGACGTTCCTGGGCCGGACCGCTATTTTCCGGCTTCGGCTTGGGTTTGACCTCGCCAGGCTTCGGCTTCTCGACCGCATTGGGATCGACTGGCGGCTGCGGTTGCTGCGCGAGCGCGATGGTTGCCTGGCATGACATCGCGAGGGCCAGGCCCAAGCCTTTAAGGGGATGACGGTGGGACACGGTTGTTCCTGTTCGTTGAAGACTTCGGGCGAGACGGAAATCACATAAAACGCGATGGCAGCTGAACGGTTGCTGACCGTGGGCGTGCTCTCTTGGGTTGCAACCGGCTCTTCTGCAACCAAAGCGAGTAGATCTGAATAGAAAGTCCCTCGTCCCCCTAACGACGCCGGACGGGTCATGTTCCTGGCCGATGGCGGATTTTGGACGAGCTGAACGATTTGACCCGAACTTTCCCTGCCGCAAGTGGTCCAGCGCCCCCGATCGTCGCCACTTTGCAACACCTGGCGGGCTGCACCTGCCGCAAAAATCACATGATGGAGCTATTATGGTTTGATGCAAAGACTGGCGTACTGTTGCATGGATGATGCGTTCGCGCGGGCTCAAGGGATTTTGCATGGCACGGAAACGAACTGGCGACATCGCACCCGAGCACCGCGTCCTGTCGCTCAATCCGCCCGGCGTGTTCCTGCTGCGGATGGTCATCTTTTTGATTTTGGTCGCGTTTCTCGCGGCGGTTCTGTTTGATCAGCTCAAGACGTCCCTGTTCACCAATCCGGGCCTCAACGGCCTCATCCTCGGTGTGCTGGCGCTTGGCATCATCTATGCCTTCCGGCAGGTGATCCGCCTCTATCCGGAAATCCGCTTCGTCAACGCGTTCCGCATCTCGGACCCCGGCCTCACGCAAACGTTCGAGCCCAAGTTGCTCGCGCCCATGGCGACCATGCTGCGCGACCGCAAAGGCGCGCTCTCGCTGTCGACCAACGCCATGCGCACGATCATGGATTCGATCGGTTCGCGGCTCGATGAGGCGCGCGACACGGGGCGCTACCTCGTCGGGCTGCTCGTGTTTCTGGGGTTGCTCGGCACGTTCTGGGGGTTGCTCGACACCATCACGTCTGTCTCCAAGGCGATCGCCACGCTCGACACCAAGTCGACCGATAGCGTCGCGGTGTTCGATGACCTGAAGGCTGGCTTGTCGGCGCCGCTGCGCGGCATGGGCACCGCGTTCTCATCCTCGCTGCTGGGTCTTGCCGGCTCGCTCATCCTGGGCTTTCTCGAACTGCAAGCGTCGCACGCGCACAACCGCTTCTACAACGAACTCGAAGAGTGGCTTTCTCACATCACCGAGCTGACGCCGGGCTTGGGCGTCGCCGACGAAGGCACGCGGCAGCTGCTGATCACGCTTGGCACATTGAACACGTCGGTCGCGGGGCTGGCCTCGCGCCTCGAGCAGATGCACGTGGGCACGGAGCAGGGCGAGGAGCACACCAAAGAACTCGCCCGCAGCGTCAATACGCTGGTCGGCCAGATGCGGGCCGAGCAGAAGGTCGTGCGGGAGTGGCTCGACGAACAGGCCAACCATCAGGCCGAGGCCACCAGCACGCTGCGTGATGTCGTCTCGCAAATGAACTTGCGCAAGGTTTGAGGCAGCAGCGATGGCACGGGGACGCTCCAAACGCAGCGGTGGCGAGTACGGCGAGTTCTGGCCGGCCTATGTCGACGTGCTGTCCACGCTGCTGCTCGTGGTCACCATGCTGATGTCGATCTTCATGATCGCGCAGTTCTTCGTCGCACAGGAAAGCAGCGGCAAGGACAACGCGCTGAAGCGCCTTACGCGGCAGATTTCCGAGCTGACCAATATGCTCAGTCTGGAAAAGGACAAGAGCCAGAAGTCCGAGGACGATCTCGCCGTGCTGCAGGCGACGCTGTCGAGCCTCAAGTCCGAAAACGAAAAGCTCGCCGCAAGCGGGTTTGGCATCGACGAGAAGGTCAAAGGGGCGCAGACGCAGATCGCCACCCTCGCTGGAGAACTCGCCAAGGAAAAGGATATTTCCGCCGAAGCGCTGTCCAAGGTCGATCTGCTCAATCAGCAGCTGCTTGCGTTGCGGCGGCAGATCGCGGCGCTGAACGAGGCGCTCTCTGCTTCGGAGTCCAAGGACAAGGACAGCCAGAGTGCGATCAAGGATCTCGGGCAGCGGCTCAATGCGGCGCTTGCCGTGCAAGTCCAGGAATTGCGCCGTTACCGCTCCGACTTCTTCGGGCGTCTCCGGGCGGCGCTCGCCGACCGCAAGGACATCCGCGTCGTCGGCGACCGGTTCGTGTTCCAGTCGGAAGTGTTGTTCCCGTCGGGCCAGGCGGCCATGAGCCCCGAAGGGCTCGGGGCGCTCGATCCGTTGGCGTCAGCCATCGTCGAGCTCGAGAAGACGATCCCCAAGGAGGTCGACTGGGTGCTTCAGGTCGATGGCCACACCGACATCCGGCCCATCCAGAGCCCGCAGTTCCCCTCCAACTGGGAGCTGTCGACGGCGCGTGCGGTGTCGGTCGTCAAATACCTGATCAGCCGTGGCGTGCCATCCCGGCGGCTCGTTCCTGCGGGTCACGGCGAGTTCGCCCCGCTTGAGGACGGCTCCAGCGAAGACGTGCTGCGCCGAAACCGCCGCATCGAGCTCAAGTTGACCAATCGCTGATTCTTATTCCGAGGGCTGCCCGTGTTGTCATCCATCGACTTCGTCGACATCTTTGCTTTCGTCTGGTTCGTCGTCACCTTGATCGGTTATCAGATCGTCACGCAGATCCCGTCGCTGTACCAGCGCTCCATCACCGGGGCCATCCAAGGCCACCGCGTTGCGTGGATGCGCACCATGGCCTCGCGCGACAACCGTAATTCCGATGCGTTGCTGCTGGGTGTGCTCAGCAACGGCAATGCATTCTTCGCGTCCACCTGCGCGATCGCAATAGGCGGTCTGGCGGCCATCGTTGGTTCGCATGAGAAGTCGGACGGCCTCCTGGAACGGTTGCCGTCCATCGCCAAAGCTTCGCCGTTGCTGGTGGAGATCAAGGTGCTGCTGCTGATCGGGATCTTCGTCTACGCGTTCTTCAAGTTTGCGTGGGCGTTCCGGTTGACGCACTATACCGCGATCATGATCGGGGCCATGCCGTTGCCGGGGGCTGCGGATCCGGACGCGCTCGAGCGGCACGCCATGCACACGGCCGACCTCAACGGCCTTGCGGCTGCACATTCCAACAGCGGGCTGCGCGCCTTTTATTATGCCGCTGCCGCAATGACGTGGTTTTTCGACCCCGTCGTGTTCATCTTCGCCACCACCGCCGTGCTCGCCATTCTGCTGCGCCGCGATTTCTTCTCGCGTTCGCGGCGCATCATCGCTGCTGAGCCGTCCTAAGCAGGCTGGCGATCAGTTGCCGCCGTCGCGCAGCTTGTCGAAAAAGCGCTTGGCCCATTCTTCGTCGCCGATCGTGCAGAGGTCGTAGGCGTGCTGGGCGAGGCGGAATGCTGCCTCGCGGTGGTCGGCGCTGACGTTCTTCTTGTTGATCGTTGCTTTTGCGGCATCGTACTCGGCGTGGCAGTCCATGCGGGCGGCGGCGGGTGCTGCCGAAAGCGCGAGCGTCATCGCGGCGGTTGCCAGCATGAGCGCTGACGTGGAACGGGCGAAGGTCTTGGTCATCTGAGGTTTCTCCAATCGTTCAGGTTGGGCGTCCGCGACCCGAGTGCTGCATCCCGCCAGCTCCGGATTCTCGTCCGAAGTTCGCTATTGTTTTCAGGTCTTTGGGGCGGGACGCCTTATCGTATCCGGCGTTCGTGGACGCTCATGACAAGACTGCCGGGCGCCAGACTTTATTCCAGGTCAGCGTGCAGGGAGGGTGCCGAAAAGGCGCGCGTCCTCGGTTTCAGGCACGCCGTAGACGGGGCCGGCGATTTTCAAAAGCCCGGCCCGGTCTAAAATTTTCACCCGTCCGCGGCGGGCCTTGATCAGCCCGAGGTGGTCGAATTTATGGAGGGCTTCCGTGATCCCCGGCCGGCGTTCGCCCAGCATCTTGGACAGTGGCCACTGCAGCGATGCGATGCCCGGAGCCTTCCAGCTGGATGAAATCCTTCTGCGGGCTGAGATCTACGCCGAACAGGATCGCGGTTCCGCCTCAGCCTTCGCGACGTAAATGCCGACTTCGACGCTGGGCTTTCCTCTCGTCTCGATGATTGCGGACACAATACCGCTTTCAAGGAAATAGACGTGCGAACTGGGTTGGTTGGTCTCGAACAGTTTTTTGTTAAGCGGCAGGGCAACGGGTTCGAGACTTTTTGCAGTTTGGTGTGTACGGTTTAAGACAGAATGCTGACAATCGAAGTTCTTGAAGTGTCGTGCTGAACGGGTAGCTAGGCGACGTCGTCAAAAAACTGATTGAAACATGCGTGTTTTAGAACGGGCAGTTCAAATTCAATGCTGGGCGATTTTGACATTCAATACGCCATTTGTGTGGAAAAATTCAGTGCGCTTACGGCCTGAAAAAGCGGGTCGGAAGATGAGTTCTGGTCGAGAACCTACAACGCTATTGCGAAAATAACTTGGAGGGTCCAGTCTTTTTCAAGAAGTTATTTTTGCAATGTTTTGTCACGAATTTTGGACGCGCTAATCAGGATACATATTAATGAGCGACAAAGCCGAACCAAATGTTGCCACATCCGCCACCGAACGTGATGCACGTCAGGCCAACGAGATTGATCAGCACGTGGGGGCACGTGTCCGTTTGCGCCGCATGCTGCTGGGGATGAGCCAGGAGAAGCTCGGCGAAGCACTCGGGCTCACGTTCCAGCAGGTGCAGAAGTATGAAAAGGGCGCCAATCGGATCGGGGCCAGTCGGCTGTTCGACTTGGCCCGCGTTCTGGGCGTACCAATCCAATTCTTCTATGATGAGTTGACTCAGGCGGCGGCCGACACCGGATATGCCAACGGACACTCCGGAATCACGGGCTTTGCCGAGCGTCCAAGCGAAAGCTTCGTGGTCGATTTCCTGTCGAGCCGGGACGGCATCGATCTCAACCGGGCGTTCGGGCGTCTCGTAGACCCGAAAGTGCGCCGGTCGGTCATCGACCTCGTGCGTTCGCTCGCGGAACCGGAGCTGCCGGTCGTCACCTCGGAAGATAAGCCACACGCTCCTACATAACGGTCCGGACCCGGGGGCCATGGAGCGCGGCAACAGAACGCGCGGGCTTTTCCTTAGCTTGGAAAAGGCCCGCGCTCCCCATCAGTTCTCGATCACGATGCGCGTCTTGCGCACGCCGTAGTCCTCCACGAGGTCGAACAGTTCTTCGGCGTGTTCGGGATGCAGGCGAATGCAGCCGTGGGATGCTGCCCGGCCGAGACGGCGCGTTTCGGTCGTTGCGTGGATCGCATAGCCGTTATGGAAGAACACGGCGTTGTGCATCGGCGCGTTGTCGTATTGCTTGGAATACCATTCCTTTTCGAGGCGCTGGGGGCGATAGGTGCCGCCTGGCGTGTCGAAGCCGTCGCGGCCCGTCGACACCTTCCAGCGGTGACGAAGTTCGCCATCGACGTAGACGTCCATCGTCTGACCGGCCACGTCGACGTTGACCTGGAGGCCTTCGCCTGCTGCCCGGCGCGCCTCAGCGCTGCCGGCCTGACCCAAAAGGGCGCCGGCCATTATAACTGCGAGCATCAGTGCCCGCGCCAAACCCGCTGTTTTCATTTCGTCCGTTCCTTTACGCAACTTCGCGGTTTTTCACACCAGCGGTCCGTCTCGTCCGCACGCGTCGCACCGCCGGACCCAAAGTTAACGCGCGCGAGACGGGCTCGCAATCGTTTATCGCAGCAATCTGATTACGAAGCACTTTCCTGCCTGCGCTTGGTGACTTCGTTCAAGGCGTCCAACGCCCTCTTGCGCGCAATGGCATGATCCACCACGGGCAGCGGATAGCTCACACCCAAGGTCACGTCAGATGCCGACAATACGAGGGACGGCGCGTTCCACGGCTCGAACAGATGTTGGTTTGGGAGCTTCGCAAGTTCGGGAACCCAACGGCGCACGTAGGCGCCATCGGGGTCAAACGTCGCACCCTGGCGGGACGGGTTGAAAATGCGGAAATAGGGCGCGGCATCCGCGCCGCAGCCCGCAACCCACTGCCAGCTCGCCGCGTTGCTGGCGAGGTCGGCGTCGACCAGCGTATCCCAGAACCAGGCTTCGCCGTGCTGCCAGGGGATGAGCAGATCCTTGACCAGGAACGAGGCCACGATCATGCGTACGCGATTGTGCATCCAGCCTGTGTGCCATAGTTCCCGCATGCCGGCGTCGACGATGGGGTAGCCGGTCAAGCCGCGTTGCCACGCCCTGAGGCCTGCCGCATCGTCGGCCCAAGGGAAGTTCGCGTATTCGGGCTTGAAGGGTAGCTCGGGCAAGGTTGGCCAGTGGACCAGCAGGTGGGCTGAAAACTCGCGCCACACCAGTTCCTTGAGAAAGGTCTCCAGGCCGTTGTCCGCGTTGCGGCCCTCGGCTGCGAGACGCTGGCCTTCCGCCTCTGCCGCATGCCAGCATGCCGCCGGACTGATCTCACCAAAATGGAGGTGGGGTGACAGCTTCGATGTGCCCGGGCAGTCCGGGCGATTGCGGTTAGCGCCGTAGTCGCGCAGCGCGCTTTCGAGGAAGGTATCGAGGCGCGCGCGGGCGCCCTGTTCGCCCGGAGACCAGTGGTCATCGAAGCCCTTGGACCAATCCGGCTTGGCAGGGTGCAGCTTCCAGGCGTGCCGGTTTTCGCTTGCGGGCCAATGCGCCGGGGCTTTGATCGACGTGGGGGCCGGCAGTGGGGAAGTCGGGGGGGCTCCAGATCGCAGCGCGCGCCAGAACGGGGTGTAGACCTTGAACGGGCCGCCGGTCTTGGTGCGCATGGCGTCGGGCCTCATCAGCAGTGCGCCCGTCTTGCGCTTCAACTCCACGCCGCGGCCTAGCAGCCGCGTGTGAACGTCCGTTTCGAGCGCGCTTGCCCAGGGCTCGAACGCGGCCTGGGTGAAAACGGCGCTGGCGCTCGTCTCGGTCACGAATTGGTCCAAAACGTCTGCTGCGGCACCTCTGCGAAGGATAAGGCGACTGCCGCACTCGGCGAGGTTGTGCCCCAATCTCGCCAGGCTCTTGTCCAGCCACCAACGCGACGCGCCTCCCATGCGCCAGTGGCTGGGCGACACATCGTCCAGAATATACAAAGGGATGACCGGCTGCCCGGTTTCGACGGCTGCCGCCAGCGCGCGCTGATCCGTCATCCGCAAATCCTGGCGGAACCAGACGACGACGGGCTTCATGGGCGGTCTTTCTGGCTCTCGCAGAGCTGTTACGGGTGGTTTGTCAAACGCGTTCCGCGCGAGACCGGATCAGCTCAGCTCAATTGCCAAACAATAGCTGGAAGATCGACTTGGGCTTCGGGGCGGAGCGGTTGTTGCCGGCCGAGCGTTGCGGCCGCTCGCGCTCGGGTTTGGGCCGGTCCTCGGGATCGGCATCGTCATCACTTGGGGAGCGGCCATCGGCACTCCGCGCCCGTTTGGTGCGTTCGGGCGGCGCGGTGTCGGCGGCAACAGAGGGGCGCAAGTTGAATTCATCGGTGACGCCGTCGATGCTCGCGACCGTCACCTTGCCCTCTTCCCAGGTCCAGGCTGCCGTTTTCGAGCCCAGCTTGTTGGGCTCGACCGTGATCACGGAGCGGGCCGCGACATCGACGATCGCGATCATTTCAACCTCCTGCGGGCCGTCCTTGCCTGCCAGCGTGCCGCCGGAGAAGCGCAGGACGCCGATACCCTTGAAGGGCGCCTTTTTCAGCTCCCAATCGAGCAGCCTGGGCTGGCCTATGCCGCGGCTTTCCAGCGGCACCCGCAGCGCCGGTTGCAGCGTATTGACGGCGTAAAAATCAGCGCCGCGCGCAACCACGGTCCAGCCCTCTATGCCGAGGCCTGCCACTGGCGTTTCCGAGCTGTCGGGCATTTCGCCGCCGAGCCGCGCCAGCCCTTCGGCCGCGAGCGCCAGTTCCGAATTTTTGGACAGCGCGTGGCGGTAGTCGGCCACGGCTTCACTGGTGCGGCCCAGTTGTTCGGCGATCGCGCCCCTTGCCCAGAACGCTTCGGCGCGGTTGGCGTCCAGTTTCAGGGCGGTTTCCACGTCCTTCAGGCCAACGTCGGTTTGGCCTGCCAGATTGTAGACGATCGCGCGGTAGGCAAAGACCGTCGCGTTCTTGGGGTCCAGATCGATTGCGCGGTTGAGATCGGAAAAGCCGTCATCGAAGGCTTCCACGAAGCCGTTCGCCAAACCGCGCCCCGCGTAGGCTGCTGGCGATTTGCTGTCGAGTTCGATTGCGCGCGAAAAATCGCGCAAGCCGGAGGCAAAGTTGCGCAAACCCAGATAGGCGTGGCCGCGCAAGATATAGAGTTCCACGTTGCCGTTGTCGAAGGCGATGGCGCGGGAGAGGTCTTCGATGGCATCGTCGTAGCGGCGGATGCGCAGCTTGGCTGCCGCGCGGCCGCGATAGGCATTCGAAAAGCGGGCGTCGGCGCTGACGGCGCGGCCAAAGTCGCGGATCGCCGCGTGCGGTTTGCCCAGCGACAGCAGCACGCGCCCGCGGCCTGCCAGCGGCACCGCGCTCGAGGGAGCAAGTTCAATGGAGCGGCTGTAGTCGCGCAGCGCGTCTTCAGCCAGCCCCAAGCGATCGTAAGCGCCGGCGCGGTTGGCATAGGCAGCTGCATAACCCGGCGCCAGCAGCACTGCGCGGTCGAAGTCGCGCACCGCTTCCTTGGGCAGGCCGAGCGCCAGCAACAGGTTGCCGCGATTGTTGTAGGTTGCCGCGTGTTCGGGGAAGAGCTGGATTGCACGGTTGAAGTCGTCGATCGCCAGCTTGGTCTGGCCCGAGCGTGCGTAGGCGACCGCGCGGTCGTTCAGGATCGCGCCGCGGCGGTCGTTCGGGAGGGTCTGGTCCTTCAGCGCGTCGGTGTACTGGGTGATCGCCTGCGCCGTGTTTCCGCGCAGCAGCGAGGACGCGCCTTCCTGGGCCGCCGTCACAGAGGCGGTTGGGGGCTGCGGGCTGGCGGGCGCCGCGCCGTCGCCGGGGGCTGCCAGCGCCGTCTGCGCCAGCAGGCCTAAAGCCAGCCAACACGAGCTTCCAACATTCAGGCTCAAGCGTTTCATCAATGACCTGTGGGTCTCTATATATTTAACCGCAGCACAATCACCGATAAGCGTGATCCGCATATCACATGCGCCCCGACTCAGGGGCCAATAAAAGCTCATTGTGGCAATCTATGCTACAGGATGATAGTCCATTGATGGACGGTGTGGCCGGTGCGGGTTGAGGTGGTCCTGCACGCCGCGAACTAAAGGATAGGCGCCGATGAATTTGTGGCTCCGGTTGATCTGGTATGCGCTCACCACGTGGCGGCGGCCCGCGCTCAATCCCGCGCAAGCGGTCAGCGTGCTCGAGTTCAGCGTCTCCCTGCTCGATCTCGATCTCAGCCTGCACATGAACAACGGCCGCTATCTCCAGCTGATGGACCTCGGCCGGCTCGATTTTCTCGTGCGGTCGGGGTTGTGGCGGGCGGTCCGTCGGCACGGCTGGACGCCGATTGCGAGCGCCGTCGCGATCCGCTACCGCCGCGAACTGCGCCCGTTGGTCCGGTTCCGGCTGGAGACCCGGCTCGTCTCTTGGGCCGAGGCGAGCGTCGTCATGGAGCAGGTCTTCGTGCTGATGAGCGGGCCGCAGCGGGGCCAAGTCGCGGCCCGTGCGCTCTTCAAGGGCGGTATCTACTCGCGCGCCGAGCGCAAGTTTGTCGATACGGGGCGGTTGATGCGGGAAATCGGCGTCACGGCCGAAAGTCCACCGATCTCGCCCGAAATCGAGGCGTTCCTCAAGGCGGACGGCGCGCTCAAGATCAGCGCAGCGGGCTATCCCTTGACGTCATCGGAGCGTTGAGGTCGTCTTGAACTTGAGCTAGGGAAGCTGTCACAAAGGTTTGTGGCGCCGCAGTTTGGCTTGCTGCAGCCTATGATTTCTTGAACGAGACCTCCCATGGCCGGCCATAGCGCGTACAAAAACATCATGCACAAGAAGGGCCGCAAGGATGCGGTCCGGGCTAAGGTTTTCACCAAGATCGGCCGCGAAATTTCGGTCGCGGCCAAGCTCGGCGGACCCGATCCCGACATGAACCCGCGGCTGCGCCTTGCTCTAAAGGATGCGCGGGCGGAAAACATGCCCAACGACAACATCCAGCGCGCCATCAAGAAGGCGACCAGCCCCGACACGGAGGCCTTCAAGACCGTACGTTACGAGGGTTATGCGCCGGGCGGCGTTGCCGTCATCGTCGAAGCGTTGACCGACAACCCCAATCGGACGGCGCCTGTCGTGCGCGCCGCGTTCGCAAAATACGGCGGCAACCTCGGTTCGACCGGGTCGGTGTCGCACCAGTTCTCCCACGTGGGCGAGATCACCTACAAACTGGCCGCCGGATCGGCGGACGCCGTGATGGAAGCCGCCATCGAGGCCGGTGCCGACGACGCCGTCACCGACGAGAACGGCCACACCATCGTGTGCGGGTTCGATAGCTTGGGCACCGTCGCGGGCGCGCTCGAAGGCAAGCTCGGCGATGCGACCAGCGTGAAAGCCGTGTGGAAGCCCAATCTCTCGACCGACGTCAGTCAAGAACACGCCGAGAGCATCATGAAGCTCATCAACATACTCGAAGACGACGATGACGTGCAGAACGTGTTCGCCAACTTCGAGATTTCCGAAGACGTGCTCAAGAAGCTGACGGCCGCCTAAAAGAGAGGGAGGGCCAGCGGAGGCTTTGGGTTGGCCGGGCTCAGCAGCCCTCCGATCCCCTGGCCCCCATTGCCTAGGGTTTGGCAGGGGCCGCGTTTGCGGTCGCAGGAGCGTTCGCCTTGGTAGGCATGATGGCGCCGGAGATCAGCTGTTCGCCGTCGATCATGTCGGTCGCAAGCCGCGTCGAGACCAGTTCGGCGCGGGTCAGCCAATGGATCGAAGTATGCGGCGTCAGTTTGACCATCGGCATCACCGCATCCGTCACACCCATGTCGTGGAAGTACGTTGCTATCTTGGCGTAGGCGCTGGCTGGCGTCTTCGTTTCCACCGTGCGCTCGCCGATGCGCTTTTCCGAGACCAGAGTGCGGCGGGTTTCGGTTGGTACGCCCCAGACGTAGTGCTGCTCGATGCGGAATTTCTGCACGATCTTGGCCGTCGTCTGCAACGATTTCAGCTGATGCACGCCGACGGGTGTGCGCGGGCCAGCGTACCGGTGCACGCCGCCCGCCAGCAGAAACGCGCACGACGAGGCGCAGCGGGCGAGGAACGCCTTGGGGTAAGCGGTCGGCGGCGCTTTGCCGGAACGGCAGGCCGCATCGCTCTCGCCGCACGGGTTGATGATGGTGTTGGCGACTGCGATATCGAGGCTGTACGCGCGCAACAGACGGCCGATCGCCAAGCTTTCGTCGACTAGTCCGCCGTTCGAACTGATCAGCACGGGCGGCTTGCGGGTGCCGAGCGTTTTTAGCACCTTCTTGAACCGGGGCAAGGTTTCGGCGTCGATCATGCCGGTGGCGGCGATCCATTCGGGGCAATTGGGTTCGCAGCCGCCACCTGCCCGAACCAGCGTCACCGTCATCGGCTTCAACTGCGGGTTGGATTTCGCAGCAGGCGGGGCCGAGGGCGGGGCCAATGCCGACGGCTTTGCACGCGAGGTCACTGACGCGGTGGGGGGCTGCTGGCCCAGTGAGGGGTCTTTCGGCGCCACAGGAGATTGGGCCAAAGCCGGGCCGCTTGCCAGCGCTGCGGCCAGCACTGCCCCAAGCCCGAGACGAGCCCCTCCAAACGCTGCCGTCTTCATCGGCGCAAACCCGCGACCATTTCAACGCATTCCTAAACCAGAGCGTACAACAGCGACGTTGCGATAGCTACGCCACCCGTCGCTCGCCATGCTGCAGTGCAGCGCGAGAGGGACGCCCTATTTCTGGGCGTTCTGGCCGTAGGATTTGAACTTTTCGAGCACAACGCGCATCTCGGCATCCGGCAAAACGTGCGGGGGCCCCAGGCTCAGGACTTTCACGTATTGCTCGGCCAGCGTTTCGACCTCGGTCGCCAATTCGAGCGCTTTGTCGACATCTGCGCCGATGGCAATCAGGCCGTGGTTGGCCATGAGGCAGGCGTCGCGGTGGGCGAGGCCAACCGTGACGTGAGCAGCCAGTTCCGGGGTTCCGAACGTCGCGTAGGGTACGAGCGGGATGTCGGTGCCGCCGGCCACCGCTACCATATAGTGGAATGCGGGGATTGGTTTGTGCGCGCAGGCCAGCACAGTTGCGTACATCGAGTGGGTATGGACCACGCCGCCGCGGTCGGGGCGCGCGTGGTAGGCCGCCAAGTGAAAATGCCATTCGCTCGACGGCTTGCGGCTGTTGCTGGCGGCGCGGCCGTCGGGGCTCACAAAGACGATGTCGCCCTCGCGCAGTTCGTCATAGGCCATACCGGAGGGCGTGATCAGCATGCCGCCGGCGTAGCGCGCGGAGATGTTGCCCGAACGATTTGGCGACAGCCCTCGTGTTGCGAGCGTGCGGGCGGCGTGCAGCACCCGCGAACGGATTTCGGCCTCCTCGTCTGGAATCGTTTTGGGGAGGTTGACCGGCATGGTTCAGGCCATCCGCTTTGCTGGGGCTGCTTGCGCGGCGCGCTCGGGATAGAGTTTCAAGAGCCCTTCGGGCGAGGCTGCGCACAAGCCGCGCTCGGTGATGAGGCCGGTCACCAGCCGGGCTGGCGTCACGTCGAAGGCTGGATTGGCGGCCTTGGAGCCGGGCGCGCCTATCTCGGTCGTCACGATTGTGCCATCGGGCAAGCGGCCTTGGATGCGCAGCACCTCGTCGGCCGAGCGTTCCTCGATGGGGATCGTGCGGCCATCGTGCAGCGTCCAGTCGATGGTCGAGTGCGGCAGCGCCACGTAAAACGGCACGCCGGTGTCTTTTGCCGCCAGCGCCTTGAGATAGGTGCCGATCTTGTTGCAGACGTCGCCGTTCGCGGTCACCCTGTCGGTGCCGACGATGCACAGGTCGACTTGCCCATGCTGCATGTAGTGGCCGCCGGCATTGTCTACGATGATCGTGTGCGGCACGCCGTGGGCGCCCAGTTCATAGGCGGTGAGGAACGCGCCCTGGTTGCGCGGCCTCGTTTCGTCGACCCAGACGTGGACCGGGATGCCGCTGTCGTGGGCATGATAGATCGGCGAGGTCGCGGTGCCCCAGTCGACGCAGGCGATCCAGCCGGCATTGCAATGGGTGAGGATGTTGACGGGTTGGCCAGGCTTTTTCCTGGCCGCGATGGCACGGATGATTTCGAGGCCGTGCATACCGATGCGGCGGCAGTTCTCGACATCCTCATCGCAGATTTCGGCAGCGCGCGCATAGGCGCGCGCCTCGCGCTCGCCCGGCGCCAGCGGGCTCAGGGAGGTGCGCATTTCATCCAACGCCCATCGCAGGTTGATGGCGGTCGGGCGCTGTTTGGCGAGGTGCGCGATTGCCAGGTTCAGGTTGGTGTCGGACGGGTCGGCGTGCATGGCGAGCGCCACCCCATAGGCCGCCGTTGCACCAATGAGGGGCGCCCCGCGCACCTGCATGATCAGGATTGCCTTTGCTGCTTCGTCCACCGTCGTCAGCAGCGCCGTTGCGAACGTGAATGGCAGCAGCGTCTGGTCGATGACTTCCACCGACCAGCCGTCGGGGCGTAGCCAGATCGTGCGATACGGGCGGCCGTGAATTTTCATGACTGTCGGGTCCTGCGCAGCAATGTGCCCCAGGTGTCGTCCGCCAGCGGGAACAGGTCAAGCTTGGAGTTAAGTGTACGCTCCCGGCACGGGTAACGGCGGCCAGCGGCGCTCAAGGCGAGTGCGTGGTCTCAGTGGACGAAGCAGCGGTCGCCGAAAAGCGTCGTGAACAGGAAAACGCTCGCCGCCATGAAAAGCACCATCCGGTAGAGGATGCGGATGATCAGCACGCCTTGATCGAGCGGCGAGGCCAGCAGATCGTCGAAAGCTGCATCCACGGCCGCCTGCGCTGCCCCATGACCCACGTTCGCGGCCGAGGCCATGGACCGGTCGCCGTCCAGCATCGGTGAACTGAGAAGGCCGGCAATGGCCGGCATCGAAGAAGCGTTATAGTTCTGCATATGCGTTCGCCCGTACTGTGAGCGCTCTCCCAGCACCCATCCGGCAATGATCGCATCTGTGTCATAAAAGGCTGTAAATCGAATTGCTTCAAATTTATCTGGTTTGAGGTTTTGCCCCTCAATCCGCGCCTGGAACCGCGGCACCGAGCGGAATCGAGAGCGTTTTCTCGAAGCCGCAGGCTGGGCAGGATAGCGCGTACCACTCCCGGTAGGGCCGCGTCGATTGGTCGGTGATTTCAAGTGCGGGCGTCTGGCACTCGGGGCAGTGGACGGGTTTCACCTCGTCCACCTGCCACGCGCGCACGACTGCCATCAACGCCGAATCCGAGGTGTTGCTTCCGTCGCCGCTCATCTGGTGGTCCTCGCGTGTTAGTGTCCCTCGAAGGCTACCAGCGTATGGGACGCGATGCCATGGCTCGCCAGCAGTTTCACGCCGCCGAGTTCGGGCAGGTCGATCACGAAGGCGCAACCGGCAACTGTTCCGCCCACGCGCGACACCAGCTTGACGGCCGCTTCCGCCGTGCCGCCGGTTGCGATCAGGTCGTCCACAATGAGGATGCGCTGGCCTTTCTGGATCGCATCGAGATGGATCTCGATCGTATCGATGCCATATTCGAGCGTGTACTGCTGGCCAATGGTAGTCCAGGGCAGCTTGCCCTTCTTGCGCACGGGAATGAATCCGCAGCCGAGTTTTTCGGCCACCGCGCCGCCGAACACGAAGCCGCGCGCCTCGATGCCGGCCACCGCGTCGACCTTGCCCATGAAGGGGGCGGCGAGTGCATCGATCGCGCTCTTGAAGCCCGCCGGGTGCCCCATCAACGTCGTCACGTCGCGGAACATGATGCCGGGCTTGGGATAGTCCGGAATCGCGCGGATCAAGCTTTTCAGGTCGTTCATCGATTTTCCCTTTTGGCGCGACGCGAGCTGCAGCTCGGGCTGCCGGATCGCGGTGCGTGGTTATTCCCCGTCAAATTGAAGGCGCAAAATAGCAATACCTTTCCGCGTAGGGTAGGATAATTGGGCCAGGTGACAGCTATCGCTGTCATCGCCCATGGAGTGCAGCACGATGACTGACGGCAAATATCAGCCGTTGACCGGTGAAATGGACGATTTGCCGCGTACACTGCGGCGCGAGCGGGAGAGCCGCGAACGCGCCGCGCGCGAGCGGGAGCAAATGCCCTCCGCGCAGTCCTCCAGCTACGGCACGTCCGAGCACGCGAACTCTTACGGCAGCGGCTATCCTCCCCAAGCAGGCGACCTGCCCCAGGCGACCGTCACACGGATCAAAGTGCCGTTCTTCTCCTTGATGGGGTTTTTCCTCAAGGCAGTGTTCGCCGCCATTCCTGCGCTCATCGTTCTGATTGCGATGCTCTACGGTCTCGGCCTCGCGCTGCAAGCCTATTTCCCACAACTCATCAAAATGAAAATCCTGATCAGCTTCCCGGGTTGAGCTAGTCTAGGCCTACAGGACTGGGGAATGAAGGCCGTGCTCGCGGCTTCGGCCGAAGCCGCGTTCCGCGCTCACATCGAGCCGAAGTTCATCCAGCAAGGGCTGCTTGGACCCGAGGGGTGGACCAAGCCGGTTTGCATCTGCGACGCGCGGCCTGGCGGGGCGTTTCGCTACGCGCGGCTCGAGCGTATGGGCTGAAACCATGGTCATCGCTACCTCACAACCAGGAGACGCCTCATGATATCGACGCCTGAAATCCTTGAGACCAAGACCGAGCGGGCGGCCGTCATTCGGCTGACCATTGCGCGCAACGAGATGATGAAGTTGTTCGGCCCTGCGGTCGGCGAGTTGATGGCGGTGCTGCAGGCGCAAGGCGTGACGCCCACCGGTGCGGTATTCGCCCGCCATTACAAAATCACGGACGAGACTTTTGATTTCGACGTGGGTGTGGGGGTCGACAAGCCGGTCGCGGCCAGCGGGCGGGTGACCCCGGGCGAGCTTCCCGCGGCCAAGGTTGCCCGCACCATCTACAGCGGTCCCTACGAAGGGCTGCCGGCTGGGTGGGGGGAGTTCACGGCGTGGTTGAAAGCGCATGGCCACGAACAGGCCGGCGACCTGTGGGAAGTGTACAACGTCGGGCCACAGTCGACGCCCGATCCCGCGCAGTGGCGCACCGAACTCAATCGGCCGCTCAAGGCGTGATCCTGCGGGCGCGGGCGGCCGAAAGCCGTCAGGCCGGCGTGCCCCAAACGCCGAGCGTGCGGGCGTTCGCGCGATCGAGGGTGCGCTGGGGGCTAGATGCCAGCGTTTGCAGGGCGTCCGTAATTTTGGGCGCCACGGCGAGCAAACCGGCATGGACCTCGGGATCCTTCACGGCCGCGCTCAATGCTTCCCCGTCGAACCAGGCGAGCGCGCCTTCCTCCAGCCGCGCGTAGATCCGGCCGGTTGAGAAATCGGCGAAGTTCACCACGGGCAGCGTGCGCGCGCACTGGCAGAGGAACTGGGTGTTGCGCTCCGGCGCCATCGCACCGGCTGCGGGGTATACCTCGCTTGCCGTTTTCGCGGCCACGTTGAGCTTGGCGTAGCGATCGACATTGATGAAACATCTCACGTCGAGAATGTTCATCTCGCCATTCCAGCCGAAGGCGACCGTGCGCGGCACCTGCCCTTCCGGCACGGAGTTGTCGAGGAACTCATAGTGCACCTGTTTGTCCTTGCGCATCGCCCAGGTGAAGAACAGGCGCGGCATGCCGTTATAGGCTTCGATGTTGTGGTCCAGCAGGTCGTCGACGGCCTTGTAGCGCCCGAATTGCTGGCCCCGTTTCCAGGCCCGCTCGACAGTCGCCTCGGGCGGCGTGATCATGAAATACATATAGACGATGTGGCCGAAGCGGGTCAGCAGGCGGCTGCCGTCCTCTTGGTCGGGGTCGCTTGAAAAGCTGTCGAAGCGGAAGCGGTCGATGAGCAGGTGCGACATCTGCCCTTGCTCGCCCTTCGCGGCCATGTAGCGGTCGAGCTTCCTGTCGATGATCGCAACTTCGTGCCCCGTGAGCGTCCCGGCGTAGCGGTGGGCCTCTCCTATCGCATCATAATCGAGCAGATACTTGCGCCAGATGTCGGGGCTGATGAGGGCGAACTCGTCCCACTTCACACCGAGCGCCTGGGCCAGGTTGCGATGCAACGGCCGCATCGTGCTTTTGCCGGAGGCAGAGGCGCCCTTGACGTTCATCACGACCGGATGGTCTTGGACTGGAAGCCGCCGGTAGCCCTCGCGCACTGCCCCTTCGGCGACGAAGGGGTCGATGCTGCGGCCGATCAGCTCGCTGCCGTAGCTGTTGCCCACGAGTGTGAGGCACAGGGTTTCGAAAAGCGGCTTCGACCCGATCAGGCGGCCGTGGCGCTGGTAGATGGCCGCGGCGACGCGCGCCAGGCTTGCGAATACGGCGTCCGTCAGCGTGTCAGCTTCGGCGGCGCTGCGACTCGTCCAGTCCGCCAGCAGCAGGTGGTCCCGCGCCTCGATGCTTTCGGGGCGTGCCTGGGGCTGTGCTGCGGTGCTGTTTCTATTCAGCCAACCGAACAGCCCGCGGCCGGGAGGCGTGGGGGACTTTGAGGATTGCGCAAAGAGTGTGCGTGAAAGTTCCGCGTCGAGAATTTCGGCCGCGCGGCCGCGCATGTCCGAATAGGCTGCCCGGAGTTCGGCCATGTGAGGCGCGATGTCCTTCGTCAGGATGGTGCGGGTGATCGAGCGGAAGTTGATGCCGAGGTCTTCATACTTGTTGCCGTCGGGAACAGAGAGGTCGGCCGTCACGCGGACGAGCAGTTCGTGAAGCGCCAGCCGTTCGGGTTTTAGCGCCGACAGCTCCTCGCGCGGGAGGCCGGAAAAATCGGCCAGTTCCAGCACGGATGCTACGCTTGTCGTCGTGTTTTCCGGCCTGAAGAGCGTCGAGAGTGAGAGATACACGCGCGGCAACGTCGATTCGATCCCGGGATTCCAGGGTCCGAGTTCAATGCTGGGGCCTTCGCTGGCGGTCATCGCCCGCTCCGTTCGTTCGTATGACAAATGACAACCACGCCAAGCCGGAGCATGATATGCTTTAGCATGTTAGAGGTGCTTTGCTTCGAAAGCGACTTAGGATCGCGACGGTGCCGCCATGATGCAAATTTGCGTTCGAAAGCTTCCTGCAGCCGTTCTCGTCCTTGCCCTGATCCCGCCAGCGGCGGTTGCCGCAAATGCGCGGACGGTAGTGGCCACCGGTACGCTCGAACCCGTCGCGACGGTGACGGTCGGGAGCTATGTGTCCGGCATCGTCCAGGACGTCTCATGCGATTTCGAAACGGCCGTCACGAAAGGGCAGGTCTGCGCCAAGATCGATCCCCGGCCGTACCAGAGTGCGGTTGAACTCCGGCGAGCCGCCGTTGCCACGGCGAATGCCCAGCTTGCCTTGCACGCGGCAGCGCTCACGTATTCCAAAGCCACGCATGACCGCAACCTGACACTCGTGCAGCGCGGGGTCGTTTCAAAGGATGGATTCGAAAACGCGCAGTCGAACTACCAGCAGATGAGATCGCAGGTCGACCTCGACGGCGCGACGGTCGGGCAGCGTCAGGCCGAGCTTGAAACCGCAGAACTCAATCTCAGCTACACGGATATCGTTGCGCCGCTCGACGGGATTGTCCTTACGCGCAAGGTCGCGGCCGGGGAGACGGTCGCTGCGAGCCTTCAGTCGCCCGTGCTGTTCGTCATGGCCAGCGATTTGAAACGCATCAGGCTCATTGCCCGCGTGAGCGAAAGCGAGATCGGCAGCGTGAAGGCTGGCGATGCAGCGACGTTCACGGTCAAGGCATATGGGCAAAAGACCTTCACCGGAAAAGTCGTACAAATCAGATCGAACGGCGTCGTTGCCGACAACGACGTCCGGTTCGACGCCGTTCTTGATGTGGACAATCCAGACCTGCTGCTCAAGCCGGGTATGACAGGCGCCGTGCGGATCACAACACGCGAAAATTGAACTGTTCCCGGCTTACTCCGCCGCCTCACTCAGCCGCGGCGGGCAGTCCCGTGTGGCCTTCGGCCGCGGCGTCCTTCTTTACCGTCCATCCGCGGATCACGGTGTAAAACACCGGCGTGAACACGAGGCCGAATACGGTGACGCCGATCATGCCCCAGAACACCGCGGTGCCAAGCGCGATGCGCAGTTCGGCGCCAGCCCCCGTCGACATATAGAGGGGCACCACGCCGAAGGTGAAGGCGAGCGACGTCATCAGGATCGGCCGCAGGCGCAGGCGCGCGGCTTCCACGGCTGCATCTACTGTCGAGCGGCCCTGGTCTTCCAGCTGGCGGGCGAACTCGACGATCAGCACTGCATTCTTGGCCGCAAGCCCGATCAGCACGATGAAGCCGATTTGCGTGAGTATGTTAATGTCCTGGCCGTGCAGCTTCACGCCGAACAGGGCGGAGAGCAGGCACATGGGCACGATCAGCATGATTGCCAAGGGCAGCGTCCAGCTCTCGTACTGAGCGGCGAGTGCCAGGAACACGAACAACACCGACAGCCCGAAGATCATGTAACCCGCGCGGCCGGCCTTCGCTTCCTGGTAGGACAGATCCGTCCACTCGTAGGTGATGCCTTGCGGCAGCTGCCTCGCGGCGAGTTCCGCCATCAGCCGCAGCGCTTCGCCCGAGCTGACGCCGGGCTTGGTCGCGCCCTGCACTTCGATGGTGGGATAGAGATTATAGCGGGGTACGCGGTCGGGGCCGGCGATGGTGCGGATGGTCACGAGGTTTGCGAGCGGGACCATGTCGCCGTTTGTGCTCTTGACCTTGATGCGGCCGACGTTGTCGGGCTCAATGCGGAAATTGGCGTCGGCCTGGGCCGTCACGCGGAACGTGCGGCCGAACATGTTGAAATCGTTGACGTAGGCCGAGCCCATGTAGATGCGCAGCGCTTCGTTGATGGCCGACAGCGGTACCGACAGCATTTGCGACTTGGTGCGGTCGACGTCGATGAACAACTGGGGCGTGGAGGTTGCGAAGGTGGTGAAGACGTTCGCCAAGCCGGGCACCTGGTTTGCCGCCTGGATGAAGTCGCGCGCGGTTGCCGCGAACTCGTCCGTGTTCATGTTGGCGCGGTTCTGAAGGCGCATGGAGAAGCCGGTCTGGCCGCCCATGCCGCGCACCGGCGGGGGAATGAACACGAAAGTGCTGGCGTCTTGGATGGTGCCCAAGGACATCCGTAACTTGCCGGCCAACGTGTCGATATCCTGGCCCAGCCTATGGCGCTGTTCGGCGTCGTCCAGCACCGCGAAGATGGCCCCAGAGTTGGTGGCGTTGGTAAAGGTTGCGCCCGAACGACCCGCATAGGCCGACGTCGCCTTGACGCCCGGCGTTTTCAGGACGATCTCGCTTGCCGTGCGTACCACCTCGTCGGTGCGCGAGAGCGAGGCGCCGTCGGGCAACTGGAGCGAGATGATGAGGATGCCGCGGTCCATCTTGGGGATGAACCCGGTCGGCGTGCTCGTCACCATGGCGATGGCGAGCGCGATCAGTCCGGCGTAGATCAGCAACATCAGGGGCGAAACGCGGATCAGGCCGCGAGCAAACGTGGCATAGGACCGTTCGAGGCCTTCGAACACGCGGTTGAAGCCGTTGAAGAAGGCTGTCAGCGGAGCCATCAGCAGGTTCGGCTTATCATGACCGTGGGGACGCAGCAGGATCGCTGCCAGCGCGGGGCTCAGCGTCAGCGAGTTGAAGGCGGAGAGGATGGTCGCGGTCGCGATGGTAACGGCGAACTGGCGGTAGAACTGCCCGGTGATGCCACCGGCGAACGCGGTCGGAATGAACACCGCCGACAGCACGATGGCGATGGCGATGAGCGCGGTTCCCACCTCGTCCATGGTTACGCGCGCCGCTTCCACCGGCGACAGTCCCTGCGCCAGCTTGCGTTCCGCGTTCTCGACCACCACGATGGCGTCGTCGACCACGATGCCGACGGCCAGCACCAATCCGAACAGCGTCAGCATGTTGATGGAGAAGCCGAAGGCGCCCATGATCGCGAACGTGCCGATCAGCGAGACGGGGATCGCAACAAGCGGAATAATGGCGGCGCGCCACGTCTGGAGGAACACCAGCACCACGATCACGACCAGAAGCACTGCTTCGCCGATCGTCTTGTAGAGTTCGGCGATCGAAACCTCGATGAATTCGGTTGGATTATATTCGATGCGATATTCGAGGCCAGGCGGGAACAGGCTCGAAATCCGCTTCATCTCGGACTTGATCAGTTCCGTGGTGCGAATTGCGTTGGTTCCGGGCTGCTGGGTGATGACGACAACGGTTGCAGGGTTGTACGACAGATAGCCGTAGGTCGTGTAGTTGAGCGCGCCCAATTCCACGCGTCCGACGTCGCGCAACCGCACCACGCGGCCATCCGTGCCGGTCTTCAGCACGATATCCTGGAACTCGCCCGGCTCGCGCAGGCGGCCTTTCAGGCGCAGCGAGGTCTGGAACGCGCCGGTGTTGTCGAGCGGGGGCTGGCCGACTGCGCCGCCTGCCACCTGCACGTTGCTCTGGCGCAGCGCTGCGATCACTTCGTCGGCTGTCATGCCGCGAGCCGCGATCCGGTCGGGCTCCAGCCACACGCGCATCGAATATTCGCGAGAGCCGAACAGCGCGACGCCGCCGACGCCCTCGATGCGGGCCAGTTCGTCGGCGACGTTCAGCAGCGCGTAGTTCGAAATGTAGACGTTGTCGTATTTCTTCGTCGGCGAGATCATGTGCACGACGAGCAGGAGGTCGGGGGAACTCTTGCGGACGGTGACGCCGCTCCGCTGGACTTCATCGGGAAGCCTCGGCGTGGCTGCTGCAACACGGTTCTGCACCAGCACGGTCGCGCGGTCGATGTCGGTGCCGAGGTCGAACGTCACCGCGATGGAGAGGCCGCCGTCGCCGGTCGATTGCGAGGACATGTAGATCATGCCCTCGACGCCGTTCACCTCCTGCTCGATGACGGCCGCCACCGTGTCGGCGACGGTCTCAGCGCTCGCGCCGGGATAGGTCGCCGTGATCTGGACCGTTGGCGGTACGATCTCGGGGAACTGGGCGACGGGCAACGCGAAGTACGCGATCGAGCCCACGATCATCATGAAGATCGAGATGACTGCGGCAAAGATCGGCCGGTCGATGAAAAAGCGGCTTAGGCGCATATCTTGTTCTCCCTCTCCCCATCCCTGCGCTTGATGGGGAGAGGGTCGGGGTGAGGGGCGGCCGCAAACTCGACCTGTTGCCGCCCCTCACCCTAACCCTCTCCCCGTAAGTACGGGGAGAGGGAAGTCACTATCTGGTCACGCCGCTCGCGGGCGCTATGTCTTGCGATACGTTGAGGGGTTGGCGCACGGGAGCAACCTTCTGGCCCGCACGCACGCGGGTCAGGCCCTTCACCACGATCCACTCCTCGGCGTCCAAGCCTTCGCGCACCACGCGCAGGCCGTCCACGAGCGGCCCGAGCTTGACCGTCTTGCGAACCGGGAGATTGTCGGCGCCAACGGCCACCACGAAGCGGTTGCCTTGGTCTGCGCCGATCGCCTCATCGGGCACTAGCGTTGCCGTATAGGCTTCCGATCCCATCAGCCGCAGCTTGGCGAACTGGCCAGGCGTGAACAGCCGCGCCGTGTTTTCAAACACCGCGCGGGCCTTCTGAGAGCCGGTTACGGGGTCCAGCCGGTTGTCGAGGAAGTCGATCAAGCCCGTGTGGGGGAAACCTTTTTCGTCGGGGAGGGCTGCTTCCACGCGGGCGCCGGCCTGGCTTGCGGAGACCGCCCCGCGTTCGGCCAGGCGCTTGTACTTCAGCGCGTCGGCTTCGGTGATGTCGAAATACAGATAGATCGGGTCCTGGCTGACGATGGAGGCGAGCGTCGTCACGCCGCTGCCGCCGCCGGCCGTCACGTAGTTGCCCGGCGTCACCGACGTGCGGCCGATGCGGCCCGAGACGGGCGCTGTGATGCGGGTGAAGCTCAAATCCAGTTCGGCGGACTTGACCTTCTCTTCGGCAACCTTGGCGGCGGATTCCGCTTCTCGCTGCAGGTTCGCGCGGTCATCGAAGGTTTTCTCGGACACGACCTTGCGCTCCACCAGCGGGCGGGCGCGCTCCACGTCCAGGCTGGCGTTGGCGATCTTGGTTCTCGCCTGTTCCAGTTCAGCCTGGGATTGCGCGAGCGCGCGTTCGTAGGGGCGGGCGTCGATGATGAAGAGCGTGTCGCCTTTCTTCACTTCCTGCCCGTCCTTGAACAGAACCTGATCGAGATATCCGTTGACGCGGGCGCGCAGGTCGACCGTTTCGACGGCGTCGAAGCGCCCGGTCGCCTCGTCCCATTCGGTGATCTGGCGGCGCAGCGGCTGGCTAACCGTCACGACGGCAGCAGGCGCTGCGGGGGCTCCGGTTGCGGGAGCCGCGGCGGTGGGCGGGCGCAACGAATTGTCGAGCAAGGCGCGGCTGCTCGTCGAGACGTCACCCAGGATGGCGTTCCACGAGCGTCCTGTTACCAAAGGCATTATCAGGTAGACGCCAACGGCTGCCACGGCCGCTCCAAGCAGCCCTGTTCGTGTGCGCATTCGTTCTGTCCTACTGTTCATTCACAGCACGGCCGCGGATCTGGCTGTTGCTGCTTCCTGCTCACTGTGACGTGCATATCGATGCATCGCCATGATGCTGAACGTGGCAGCTGCGGCCGACCCGTCTCAACCGGGTTCGACGTATCAGCTCACCTCACTTTAGCACGTGTTAGCACGGGGCTTCTTACCACGCCTGACGGGAGTTGCCACCCGCTTGTGTGTAGGCCGCACGGCGGGATTGCATCTGTGCGACCCGCTGATAGTAGGCGATCAGGCGGGGATCGTTGGCGGGAATTTCCGCGACCTGGCGAAAGCCGTTGGAGTCGACCAGGAGGACGCGGCGCATGGCGGGGCGAGGCGCCGCTGCGACCTGGCGGCCATTCGGGCGCTCGACTGCCAAGCGCGGGTTTGCGGGTTGGGCATCGCGGCGGGCGAGCCGGGGTTCGTCGTGGCGAGGTTTGCCATGGACGAAGATCCGGGTTGCGGCGTTGCCGTGCTTGGCGACGAGCTTGTAGGTCGTGGCGGCGTTGGCCGGGCTTTGGCGGATACAGCCATGGGACGCGGGTTGGCCGAGCATGCCGGTCGCCTGCGTCGCGTGCATCGCGACGCCGCCCGAAAAGAACACTGCATGGGGCATCGGGGCGTTGTCGTATTTCTTGGAATACCACATTTTCGACGACCACAGCGGGCGGTATGTGCCGGTCGGCGAGCGGTAGCCTTCGCGGCCCGACGAAATTGCCCAGCTGCCGACTTCACGGCCGTATTCGGTCACGGTCATACGCTGGCGCGTCAGGTCGATATCGATCGCGAGCGTCGTTTCGGGCTTCGGCGGGGCCGTTTTCACGGCTGCAGCGGGTGCCGTTGCTACCGGTATTGTTCCAGCGGCGGGGGTGGCGGCTGCCGGGGTTGGTTCGGTTATCTGGGCCTGTTGGGCTGCCGGCGCATCGGCCGCCAAGCCGGGCGGAGCACTCATAGCGGTCAATCCAAGAGCCACGCTCAAGGCGAGGCCGTAACACGCGCGCACCATACTCAACTCCACACCACTACGACTTGTCCGAGAGCTGCCTGTTTAGCGTCAAATCCTATGCGAATTGCTTAAAACGGGCGCGAGGATGCCGAGCAATTTCGGCAATTCCCATTTTGAATCAGCGGTATGCAAATTCGACAGAGGTCAGGCCCCCGTGGTCCAGAACGGAGGCTCGATCGCACGCAGGCCGGGACCCGAGCGTAAGGGCGAGCAGTCGGTCGCGAGGCCCGTCTTATCGTCGATTTCGACGGCGAAGCCGGCAACGGAGCCGGGGCCTTCGGAGGGTTCAAAGCGGCCGCGCGGGATCTTGGTAATGAAGCGGTTGATCGGCTCATCCGTCGTCATGCCGAGCACCGAATTGTAATCTCCGCACATGCCGGCATCCGACAGATACGCCGTGCCGTTCGGCAGCACGCGGTCGTCGGCTGTCGGCGCATGGGTGTGGGTGCCCACAACGGCGCTGACGCGGCCGTCCATGAAATAGGCCATCGACTGTTTTTCGCTGGTCGCCTCGGCGTGCATGTCGAGGAAGATCGCGTCGGCGCCGCGCTTCAACTTGCAGGCGGTCACTTCGTGGTCGACAGCGCGGAACGGGCAGTCGATCTCGCTCATGAAGACGCGGCCCATGGCGTTCATCACCAGCACGTCGGCGCCGTTCTTGGCCTTGAACAGGCCCGCGCCCTTGCCTGGCGTGCCCTTGGGGAAATTCAGCGGCCGCAGCAGCTGGGGACAGCGCTCGATATAAACAAGCGTATCCTTCTGGTCGAACGCGTGATTACCAAGCGTCACCACGTCGGCGCCCGCGTCGATCAATTCATTGAAGATTTTTTCCGTGATTCCGAAGCCGCCGGCCGCGTTCTCGCCATTCACGATCAGGAAGTCGAGATCATAGCGTGCGCGCAGTTTGGGGATGGCATCGTAAACGGCGGCGCGGCCCGAACTGCCGACCACGTCACCCAGAAAGAGCAGACGCATTTCAATCCTTAAGACATTTCAAGTGTCCCGACGGCGTCAGGACCCAGTCCAAGGGCTGGTCGTAGTCGAGATGAGGCACGGCGTCCAGGCGTTGCTCGTCATAGGCGACGCCAACGGCCGTGACGGGCTTTTGAGCGCGCAACTCGGCTAGAGAGCGGTCGTAGAAGCCGCCGCCGTAGCCTAGGCGAAAGCCATGGGGGTCGAACGCCAGCAGCGGCACTAGCAGCACGTCAGGGGCGACCGCTGCCCGCGAGGCAAGTGGTTCGGCTATCCCCCAGACGGCAGGCGCCATCTCATCCCCCGGCGTCCATTCCCGGAACACGAGCGGCTTGCCTTTGCCCTGCATGGCCGGCAACGCCAGCCGATGCCCCAGCCCCGCCAGTAGCACCATCAACGGCTTTGGATCGATCTCGTCGTTGATGGCGGAAAAGCCGGCGATCGTCGCTCCAGCCATCCCTGCAAGCAGCGCCACACCCTGCTGGGCGAGCCGCACGGAGGCCGCTTGGCCGTGTTCGGCAAAGGCTGCGGCGCGCGCGGTCTTGGCCGTGGTGCGCAGGGTCTTCTTTTCGGCCGTAGGGTCGGTCACGTCGCGGTTCCTTTTGACACCGGCTTACGATTTGGCGAAGTTGGGCGCGCGCTTCTGCATGAAGGCTGCGACCGCTTCGCGGAATTCGCTGGATGCCAGGCGGTGCTGGAAAGCTGTAATTTCTTCGGCCATGCGGGCCGATACGGTCTGACGATCCGCGTTGAGCAATTTGCGTGTGGCGGCGATCGCTTCCGGGGGCAGCGCGTCGAGGCGGGCGGCAAACGCGCGCGCGGCGGTCAACTGGTCACCCTCGGCCGTCACGCGGCTGACGAGACCCAAACTCAGCGCTTCTCCGGCAGGGATCTTATCGCCCAACAACAGCAACTCGGCCGCTTTCAGGCGGCCGACCGCGCGCGGCAAAAGCAGAGAGCTGCCGGCTTCGGGCACCAGCGCCATCTTCACGAAGCTGTATTGCAAGCTCGTCGTCGGATCAGCCGCGACGTAATCGCAGTGAAGCAGCAGCGTCGCGCCGATCCCTACGCAATGGCCATGCACGGCGGCGATCATTACCTTGGGCGTGGCGGCGATGCAGTCGAGGAAACGCAGGACGGGACTGCTTGGATTCTTGGGCGGGGCCTGCAGGAAATCCTGCAGATCGTTGCCCGAGCAGAACGAGGCGCCGTTGCCGGCAAATACAATGCTGCGCACGGCGGGGTTTGCGGCTGCCGCCGTCATGGCGTCCGCCATCGCTGCATACATCGCGTTGGTGATCGCGTTCTTCTTGTCGGGCCGGTTGAGATGGATTTCAAGGCACGAGCCGCGGGCCGCGATTTCGACGTGTTCGGACATGGGGGGCCTTTGGCTGGGAGCTAGTGCAGTTCGTTCGGTGAACCGCAGGTCACCTCGCCTAACCCGCCCTGGCCTTTCGATCAACCGTTCACGGGCAACCTGCACGTTGCTTTTCCACGGCCGTGCGGGATTTGACGTCGGTGGACGCGGCTGGGAACCGTGTCGCGAGTTCGTTGAACGAGGAACAGGCCGCATCCTTCTGGCCCATCCGCCCGAGCGACATGGCGAGTTTCAACAGGCTGTCGGGTGCTTTGGAGCTGCGGCCGTAGGTCTGATAGCCCTTCAGGAAGGCGCTGGCGGCAGGCTTATATTGGGCGCGCACAAAAAAGGATTCTCCCAACCAGAACTGGGCGTTCCCAGAGAGCGCATCGTTGGGAAAGCGTTTCAGGAAATCGTCGAAGGCGACTTCGGCCGCGCCGTAGTCTTGCTGCAAAAGATAGCCGTAGGCGGTTTCGTAAAGCTGCTTGGGGTTGCCGCCATCGGGAGCGACGGCTGCCATTTGCGTTGGCTGCGCGGCGCTGGCGGGCGAGCCTTCCGGGAACGGCGGTTCCAGGAGGCTGTCGATCGAGTCGTCCTTAGTTGGCGATACGGTCGCAGTGCCGAACCCGGTTTGAGCGGCAGAGGGTGGCGGCGCAACGGGGGCCGCCTGCGTTTGGTCCATACGGCGGGTCGGTGCGTTCTGGGCGCGGACCTGTTCGGAGAGCTGTTGGACTTGTGCCGTCAGGCTTCGCACCTGGGCTTCGAGGCCGGACACGCGGGCCTGATCGACGCCGGCGCCAGAAGCCGGATCCGCACTTGCTCCGCCCGCTCGGTAGGCCGGAGACGCGGAGGCGGCGCCGCTCGATTTTGCGAAACTTTCCAGCGTGCCGACGACGACCTGCATGTCGACGAGTTGTTCTTCGAGATTTTCGACGCGCTGCTTCAACGCCGCGTCACCGCCGCCTGAAGGCGGTTGCTCGGACTTGCCGGGTTTGGCGGCTGCAGTCTTTGCGGCCGGTTTGGCGGCGGGGGCGGCACTGGGCGGCGTCTGGGCTTGAAGGGGGGCTGCGATCGTCAGCGCCGAGCACACGGCGAGGTATCTAGCCGACGCTGAAGCCCAAGGCCTGCTTAGTGCCGGAGACTTGGGCGCCGAAGACTTGGGCGCCGAAGACTTGGGCGCCGAAGACTTGGGCGCCGAAGACTTGGACCCTGAAGACTTGGGCGCCGAAGACTGGGGCCCTGCCCAGCTCTCAAGAAAAAAAGCGCGCAAATCTGGCATCTGAGACCTATCCGTCGTGATAATCGCGATGGGCTTCGTGGTCAGGCTTGCCGATTTCGCAAAACCATAAGGCCCCGTCAGCGTAGGGGATCAGGTTAGAAAAAGCAGGCCGGTAAGTCCTGGGCGGCCGGGCGGATCAGGCCACCGCTGTGGCGCGAATGCCGCTGCCCTTCAGGTTCCAGCGCGTGAGTTGAGCACCGTCTGCGCGCGGCGGTTCTGCGACCAGCACGAGATGTCGTTGCATACTGCGACGGGGCGTTCCTTGCCGTAGGACACCGTTCTGAGGCGGGCAGCCTGGACGCCGTTCTGGGCCAGGAAGTTGCGCACTGTGGTGGCGCGGCGGGCGCCAAGCGCGATGTTGTATTCCCGGGTGCCGCGCTCGTCGGCGTGGCCTTCGACGGTGATCGTGAACTGCGGATATTGCGCGAGCCAGCGCGACTGCTTCTGCAGCGTCGCCTGCGACTCAGGCGTGAGGTCCGAGCTGTCGGATGAAAAGTAGACGATGTCGCCGACGTTGACGCTGAAGTCGCGTTGCGTGCCGGGGACGACCGGCCCGCCCTTGCCGCCGTTGGGGCCGAGCAAGGCGTTGTCAGGGCCGTTGGCATCCTTGTTGGCGCAAGCCGCAACGAGAAGGACGGCGGCGCTCATGAGGAGCGCACGGGCCATGCGGCGTGAATTAATGGGGGCTGCCATTCGGTGTCATCCTTTTCGTCGATCTCGGGCGATCGGACCTGCGTCGTCCATCGCGTACGTGATGGATCGTGCGAAAATATGGCCGTTGCAAGCTGGTAATAGGGTATTGCGGCAACTGCGGGGTGGAAAACATCGCGGCTTATTGGCGCCCGGCTCAATCCCCGTTAGATCCGCCGGAGGTTTGGCGGACCGAGGGCAGTCTGCTTGGCCACATAGTGAGGCCCCACGTGTGGCACGAGGTGGGACTCACAACGCATGGCCTCCCATCAAAGCGAGGCCCCTAAACGTCAAAGGTCGACCGAATGGCGCTGAACACCACTTGGCCGACCTTAGAAGCAAACCCCAGCCGAAGCCGGAGGTTGTTAGTTAGCGAGCAACCTGCTCAGCAGCCGGAGCGCCGAGCTTCATGGGGGTGTGCTCAACTTCACGACGGCAAGCGCCGAGAGCAACTGCAGCGACGATAGCGAGAACGAGAACGCTCTTCATGATCTTCTCTCCATAGTTCTAAATTTTAACGGAAGCCGTAAATTGGACTTAGCGAGCAACCTGCTCAGCAACGGGAGCGCCGAGTTTCATCGGCGTATGCTCGACTTCCTTACGGCAAGCGCCGAGCGCGACAGCCGCGATGATCGTCGAAATCGCGATCAGCCCCTTGTAACCCTTCATAGTAGTGTCTCCTGCTGCTTTATCGGCACTAGCCGTATATTGGGGTACTGGCGCCGCCTGTTTTGATCAAGGACTGAGGGGCGAAATGCTCTGTTTTCCGAACGTGTTGATGCGAAAAAGACACGCCGTGATCAGCTCACCTCACGCCTAACCAGGGTGCGGATGCACCTTGGCGAAGCACTTGATTAAAATACAAGATTCGCCGTCGCCGACCACCGGCAACTTGGTCAACATTAAGGGCTGAAACCGTTAATATCCGGTAAAGTTCCGCCTCAATTCAGGAGCGGAGACCAGGCGGGGTCAGAGGCGAAGGCTGGCGTGGGGATGGTGCGTTCGTTGTAACCAGTCACGTCGACCGAGCGAATCGCTGGGCCTGCATTGGCGCCCTGGCCCTCGCGGAAGAACATCAAAACGCGGCCGTTCGGGGCCCAGGTGGGGCCTTCGCCGTGGAAGCCTTCGCTCAGGATGCGCTCGCCCGTACCATCCGGGCGCATCACGCCGATGAGGAAGCGGCCGCCCTGCTGCTTCGTAAAAGCGATGTAGTCGCCGCGCGGGCTCCAAACGGGCGTCGAATAACGGCCATCGCCCGTCGACAGACGGCGCACGCCGGTGCCGTCGGCGTTCATGACATACAACTGCTGGGTGCCTTCGCGGTCCGATTCGAATACGATCTGGCGGCTGTCGGGCGCGTAGCAGGGGCTGGTATCAAGGCCCGCGGTCTGCGTCAGGCGGCGCGACTGGCGCGATTTCAAGTCAACTTCGAAGATCGAGGTATCGGCCCCGCCGGAGACGCTCATCAGCAGGCGCTGGCCGTCGGGGGAGAAACGCGGGGCGAATGTCTCGCCTTGGAAATCGCCGACCTGCTGGCGCTGGCCGGTTTCGAGGTTCATCACGTAGACTTTCACCTTATCGCCCTGGTAGGCCATGAAGGCGATTTCCTGAGCAACGGGGTTGAAGCGCGGGGTCAGCACCAGCTCCTTGCCCTGGGTCAGCAGCCGGATGGAGCTGGGTGCGCCGTCCTGGTCCATGATGGCTAACCGCTTCGTGCGGTGGTCCTTGGGTCCGGTTTCGTCGACGTAGACGACACGCGTGTCGAAATAGCCCTTTTCGCCCGTGAGCTGTTCATAGACCTGATCTGCGATCAGATGGCCGATGCGGCGCCAGTTTTGCGCGGTAGTGGTGAAGCGCTGGCCGGCTTTTTGCTTGCCGTTGACCACGTCCCAGAGGCGGAATTCCGAGGTCAGGCGGCCATCGGGCGCGCGCGTGACCTTGCCGACCACCAGGCCGTCGGCGCGAATCTGGCGCCAGTTTACGAAGTTGGGGGGGGCGTTCACATCGGCGATCTTTTCGAGATAGGATGCCGGGTCGAGGATCGCGAACAGGCCCGAATTTCCGAGGTCAGCTGCGATCACGCCTGCGACGTCCGCGCCGAGCTTGGGGTCGTCGCTCACGAACACCGGCACCGCGATGGGGGTGGGGGCGATCTGGCCTTGGGTCGTGGTGCCTTCCAAAGCACTTGCGGGCGCGGACGCCAGCGCTGTCAATGCAGCAAACGCAATCATGAGGGTGCGGACAGACCGGAGCGACTGGCGGGCGATCATCATCAGGGCTTTCTGTTTCGTTAGTTGGGCGGCACTTTTGCGAAATCCGGCCTAAAGCATCTTACTGGGGTCGAACTTCCAGGTGATATCGCGCCAATTGGCATATTTATCGGGCGGCAAGTTGAACGGGGCACATTTCTTTACGGCCTTGACGGCTGCTTCCGCCGCGACCGCAAACAACGGGGTGTTCTGCGACTGCAGGATCTGCGGCTCGCCGTCCAGCGTGCCGTCCTGTTTCAAGTGCCAGCTCAACGCAACAATAGGCGTTTGAGATCCGCCACCGCCCGCCGGAAGCGTCCAGCACGCGCTCAGCTGGCTGTTGAGCAACGAATTCAGCATATCGGCTTCGCGTGCCGACAGCACGGTGTCGCGGCCTTCCTTGGTGCCGGCCGACGGCCCCGTGTTGGTCGCGGTCTGGCTCGTGCCCGTCGGCTTGGCGCCGACCGGTTTGTTGGATTTGTCGATCAGCGCCTTCTGGGGAGCGTCGTCGGCGGATTTGTTGATCAATTCAGCGAGCTTGTTGGCGTCGAATTTCTTTTTCTCGGCGTCAGCCTTGGCCTTGGAGGCGGCGTCGGCCTTCGCTTTCTTGGCGGCGTCAGCCTTGGCCTTGGCGGCGGCGTCGGCTTTCGCCTTGGCTTCGGCGGCCTTCTGTTCAGCGGCAAGCTTCGCCGCGAGCGCTGCCTGTTCCTCGGGCGTGGGACCCGCGGGTTCAGGCGGCGGGGGTGTTTCGGCCTTGGGAGGTTCCGGCGGCGGTACGGGGGGCGGGGGTTCAGCTTTCGGCGGCTCCGGCGGCGGCGGCGGCTCGGCTTTGGCCACTTCCACGGGCGGTGGCGGCGGGGGAGCGGCTGCGGGTGGGGCGGCCTTGGGCTTTGCGGCTTCCTTCGTGCTGTCTTCTTCCGACGGCTTGTCGGCGGCCTTCGATTCGAGGTTCTTCGTGTTTTCGTCGCCCTGCTTCATGCGGGTGACTTCGGATGGCGTCACGATCGCGACCGAAATCGTCACGGTGTCGGGCACGTCGATCTTCGGCGTCTGGTGGAGGTTGACGAGCATCCAACCCAGAACCGCGACGTGCACCGCCAACGATATGATGAAGCCTAGCTGCATCGGGGCGCGATCAGCCTCCGTCCTCGACCTCGGTGACGAGGGATACCTTCTTGAATCCGCCCGCTGAAATGCGGCCCATGACCTTCATCACCGTGCCGTAGGTCACGCCCTTGTCGCCGCGCACGAACACCGGCTCCTCTTCGCCCTTGCGGTTGGCGGAGATTGCCTTCAATTTCTCAACGAGTTCGTTCAAGGGGATCGCGCTTTCGCCGATGAACACGTCGCCATTGGCCTTGATCGAGATCGCGAGCGGCTCGTTCTTCGACTCGAGCTGCTTGCCCCTGGCGCTGGGCAGTTCAATCGGCACACCCACCGTCAGAAGCGGGGCGGCCACCATGAAGATGATCAGCAGCACGAGCATCACATCGACCATCGGGGTGACGTTGATTTCGCTCATGGGGGCTTTGCGGGCGCGCCGGCGTCCGCGGCGTCCGCCGCCGCCCGATGATCCCGTGTTCAGGCTGGCGCCCATGGTAGTTCCTTGGTTTGAGGAGGATTTTTACGGAAAACCGCGATTACACTTTTCCTAAATCCTGCTCAGTTCCTCGTATCGATCTGGCGTGACACGATGGCCGCAAACTCGTCCGCGAATGCTTCCAGCCGGTGGCTGATCTGGCCCGAATCCGCGCTGAACTTGTTGTAGAATATGACTGCCGGGATGGCGGCAACGAGGCCGAGCGCGGTCGCAAACAGGGCTTCGGCGATGCCCGGTGCCACCACGGCGAGGTTGGTGTTTTTAGAAATTGCGATGGCCTGGAAGCTCGTCATGATGCCCCAGACCGTGCCGAACAGGCCGACGAAGGGGGCCGTCGAGCCCACGGTCGCGAGGAACAACAGGCGGCGGTCGAGGCGTTCCATCTCGCGGGCGATGGTTACGTCCATCACCTTTTCGACGCGCAGCTGGATGCCGCCCAACGCGCGGATGTTGCCTTCGACCGAGCGTTTCCACTCGCGCATCGCAGCAACAAACAGCGCGGCCATGGTGATGTTCTTGGCTCGAGACAGGTTGTTGTAGATTTCATCGAGCGACTGGCCCGACCAGAACGACTGCTCGAAGCGGTCCGACTCAAGCCGCGCGCGGCGGAACGCCATCAGCTTCTCGATGATGATTGCCCACGACCAGACGGACGCCAGCATCAGACCCACCATCACGAACTGCACCACCGGGTGAGCGTGCCAGAACATGCTGGCGAAGCCCACGCCGCCATCGCTCGGCGCGGCGATGGTGCCCTTCATCAGGTCGGTCGGATTCATTCGGTTGGCCCCGTCGTTGGAATAAAGGCGTTTGGCTGACGTTATTCGTGTCTCGCGTCGTCTGCGTCACGCAAAAGCGCCCGCCGCGAAGTGCTCGCTGCGAGCGTATTGGTTTGCGGATGTCCCACGAACGTTTGTTGCTGTGCAATATGACCAAACAAGGACAGCCGCGCGCGCGATAAGGTCACGGTGTCCACAGAAAAACGGACGGTGGCGATTTTCGAGCTCGCGCTCTCAGGCAGCCAGCTTCAACTGACCGCGTCCAACAGACCGCGAGGCCCTTGCAGAACTCGTCTGCGAGGGGCTTGGTACCAGCCGCGGGTGATGCGCTTAATGGGTCAGTTCTTTCGGCACGATGCCGCCGTTTTCGGCGAGCTTCGTCATCACGGCCTTATGCAGCCAGACGTTCATCTTGGCCGAGTCGTGCATGTCGCCGGTGAAGCCCAGTTCATGCGCCAGCGTCTTGCGGGCGGTGAGGCTCGAATCGAGCTTCAGCAGCTTCATCAGGTCGACGATAGAGGTCGACCAGTCGAGCTTTTCGTCGGTCGCATCGTCCAGTTTGTCGAGTACGGCCATCACGTCGACCGGGGTCTTGGCGACGATGTTGGGCGAAGCGGCAGCGGGGGCTGGCGTGGCGGCGCTGGCTGCCGGCTTCGTTTCATTCGCCGCGGTCACCACGGGTGCGTCCGCGGGTGCGCTCGGGCCGGCAGGAGCCGGCGGGAGCTCGCCGGCATGTGCGGCGCTGCCGAAAATCGCGGATGCGATGGATCCAAAAATGCTCACGTCGTCACTCCATGGTTGGTATGCGAACAGGTCGTACAGTGTTGGCCTTGCGGTCACAATCACCAAAGCAGCACAACATATGCTCTCGGTTAGAATAAACTCTAGCGCTTCGGAACATTTTTTCGAAATGCTAAAGGCACGTTGGAGCTTGCCGGTCGAATATCGTTATGTCACCAACTGCCCGATGAGCCAGCATCCCGACCGCGCCTCCAACACAGACGTCGCCGCCAGTCTCGTGCTGCTCGCGGCCACGGTGCTCGCGCTGATCTGCGCCAACTCCGCACTCGCGCCGCTGTATAAATCGGTGCTCGCCGCGCCGCTGACGATTGGCTGGGGCGATTTCGCGATCGCCGATCCCGTCAAGTCCTGGATCAAGAACGCACTGATGGCGGTGTTCTTCATTTACGTGGGGCTGGAGATCAAGGTCGAGTTCACCGAGGGCGCGCTTGCCGACCGTAAACGGGCAATCCTGCCCTTTATTGCGGCGGCCGGCGGGATGGCCATGCCGGCGCTGGTGTATATCGCCGCGATCGGGGGCCACGGCGCGTTGATGCGGGGCTGGGCGATACCTTCGGCTACCGATATCGCATTCGCAATCGGCGTCGTCGGCCTGCTGGGCCGTCACGTACCGGGTTCGCTGAAGGCGTTTTTGCTCGCGATTGCCGTCATCGATGATCTCGGCGCCATCCTCATCATCGCGGTTTTCTATTCGGGCGGCATCGCGCTTGGGCCGCTTGTAGCCGCGCTGGCTATCGTTGCCGTGCTCGCGTTTCTGAACCGGCAAGGGGGCCGCGCGCTTTGGCCGTATCTCGCGATTGGCGTCGCGCTGTGGATTGCGGTCTATCACAGCGGCATCAATCCGACGCTAGCGGGCGTCGTCCTTGCGCTGTTCGTGCCGCTCAAGGATGCGGCCGGGGGCAGTCCGGTGCACCGGCTCGCGCACGCGCTCAAATATCCGGTGGTGTTTGGCATCATGCCGCTGTTCGCGTTTGCGAACGCCGGCGTTTCGGTCGCCGGAATGGGGCTTGCCGATGTGTTCGCGCCATTGACGCTCGCGATCGTGCTTGGCCTCGCGCTGGGGAAGCCAGCCGGCATCACGCTCGCCATCTGGGGCGCACGCCAGCTCGATCTGGCGAGCCCGCCCGCCGGGGCCAACTGGCGGCAATTGACTGGCATCGGCGCGCTGGCCGGCATCGGATTTACCATGAGCCTGTTCGTCGGCTATCTCGCATTCGGCGACGGGGTGCGGATGGATCAAGTACGGCTCGGCGTGCTGATCGGCTCGGTGCTCGCGACCGCGTTCGGGGTTGGAATGCTGGTGACACGCTGACGCTGCCCGCCTCGGGGAACCATGGCGGCTGCTTGCGCATTCTCGATGTGCTCACAAAAATATGTTCTCAAAATCCGAACAAGTGATACATAAGTATCGTGGACGTTCCATCATGGAGTCTTTCAATGTCGACTGCTGCTCTCTTCACGCCCACCAAGCTGGGAGCCATCGCGCTCAGGAATCGCGTCGTCATGGCGCCGCTGACGCGTTCGCGCGCCGATACCGAGGGCGTGCCCTCGCGCCATGCCGCGCAGTACTACAGCGAGCGTGCGGAAGGCGCTGGCTTGGTCATTTGTGAAGCAACGCAGGTTTCGTTCGCCGCCCAAGGCTATTGCCGCACACCGGGTGCACACACGGGCGAGCAGATGGCCGCTTGGTCGCGGATCGTCGATGCCGCGCATGATGCGGGCGGAAAAATCGTACTGCAGATCTGGCATGTCGGGCGGATAACTCACGCTCTCAACCGCGCTGCTGGAACCGAGGCCGTCGCTCCGAGCGCCGTCCAAGCTGCCGGCATGATGTATACCGACCAGCAGGGCTTGCAGCCGCACGACGTGCCGCGCGCGCTGACGGTGAGCGAGATCGCGGGCATCGCGCAGGATTTTTCCGATACCGCGCAGCGCGCGATCGATGTCGGTTTCGACGGCGTCGAGGTGCATTCGGCCAACGGCTACCTGCTCAATCAGTTCCTGTCGACGAACGCCAACCTGCGCACCGACGATTATGGCGGCTCGATCGAGAACCGCATGCGTATGCCGTTGCAAGTCGTCAAGGCTGTCTCCGACCGCGTCGGGGCCGATCGCACCGGCGTTCGCATCAGCCCAGGCCACACGTTCAACGACATCGTCGAAGCCGATATGCCTGCGCTCTATGCGAGGTACATCAAGGCGCTGGATGGCTTGGGTCTGGCCTATCTCCATGTCATGCGGCCGTTCGCCAACGCGACGGACGCCGATCCGGTGACCATGGCACGGTCCTTGTTCCGCGGGCCTGTCATAGCGTGCGGCGGCTACAGCAGCGAAACCGGCGCGGCCCTTATTGCGTCGGGCGGCGCGGAGGCCATCGCGTTCGGCCGGATGTTCATCTCGAACCCCGATCTCGCGTTGCGGCTGCGCACGGGCGCTGGGCTCACGGAGCCCAACCAGGCGACGTTCTACACTCCTGGCCCCGCAGGCTACATCGACTATCCCGCGCTCGAAGGCGTGTAGTTGCGCTCTGGGCCGCGCGATTGCCTGCGGGCGTCACGCGGCCTAGATTTCGGCTTTCGGGCTAGGAGCATCGGGTCATGATGGGCGGCAGAAGCTGGGAATCGTGGATCGCCGAATATTCGCAGGCGCATCGGAACCCTGTGAATAGGCTCACTCATATGTTCGGCATTCCCATGATTGCGGTTTCGCTGCCGCTGTTTGCCGCCGCGATCTTTGTGCCCGCGTTCTGGCCATGGGCCATTGGTCTGTTTGCCGTGGGCTGGGTGCTGCAGTTCATCGGCCACGCGTTCGAGGGCAAACCGCCCGAATTTTTCAAAGACTGGCGTTTCCTGTTCGTCGGCTTACGCTGGTGGTTCGCCAAGATCAGGGGCCGCGCATGATGACATCCTATCCGGTCCTTGCCGCCTGGGCCTTTGCCGCCGGAGCGCTTATTCCGGTCATGGGCAGCCTCAACGGACGGCTGGCCCGCGAACTCGGCGGCGCACCGGCTGCCGCGGTCGTGCTGTTCATGGTCGCTCTGGTGGCGATGGCTGGGCTGTTTTTCGTTCTGCGCCAGAGCGTTCCTGCCGCCGCGCAATTCAGCGCTGCGCCGGGGACGCTGTATCTCGGCGGGCTGATCGTCGCTTTCTACGTCATCAGCGTGACAGTGCTCATTCCCATCTTCGGCGTCGGCAATACGATTTTATTCGCAATGACCGCCCAGATCCTGATGTCTGCCGCGATGGATCATTTCGGCCTGTTTGGCGCCGCCATTCGACCCGTCAGCCCGATGCGGCTCGGGGGTATCCTCTTGATGCTCGTTGGGCTTTTCGTTGCCCAAATCAGCGTGACGCGGGTAAATTGAATATTCGCGCTGCGGGCGCGAGCGAGCTTTAGTCCTCGACCGATTGGGGAACGCGTTCCCCAAGTTCCACTTCCTATCTGACCGGGCAGCGCAGGCTTAGCCGCAGGTCGTCAGCGAGCCTTCGGCGTCGAACACGTGGCCTGACAGGCCGCGGGCGCGCTTTGAAGCGAGATATAACGCGACGGCCGCCATTTCCGGCTCGCTGGCCAGCGCCGCCGGGGCATTTTCGCCGGGCAAGTTTGCGCGCGGGCCGATGGCGTTGATGCGGATGCCGTTGCCGGCCCAGGTTTCGGCTTCGAGGCGGGTCATCGTGGCGAGCGCCGCGCGCAGAATGCCACCAATCATCGTGGCCGATTTCGTCATGCCGTCCGGCATCACCACGATATTCAAGATCAGGCCTTCCGTCAGCATCAGCCGCATACGGTTGGCCGCGATCCGGGTGATGGCGCTCGCCGCCTGAAGCTTGGCGGCCACAAAGCTTTCGATGTCTTCGAGGCTTTGCAGTCCAGCGAGGTCGGCCGCATTTACCGGGATCAGGTTGATCACCGCGTCGACGCTGCCGTAGGTCTGGGTTGCGTTTTGAGCGAACTTCTGGGCTTCGGCCGTCGTCACCAAGGGCTCGTCGAACAGCTTGATTTCATGAGCTGATTCTGCCAGCAGCGTGATCAGGGCGGTGGTTTCTTCGTCCATCCCCGCTGCCGTCTGCAGCACCAGGCGGGCCTTGTGATCGGCAAACGCGCGCGCAATATCGACGCCGTGGACGGGCGACAGGCCCGTAATCATGACCCGGGCGCCCGCAAGCTCCCCATAACGCGCTGACGTAAGACTGTTGTCGATCACACTCATAAACATCATCATCTCCTAGTGCAGCGGCGGGTCAAGAGCAGTTCTCAACGAGAATCACCTAACGAGAGATAAATTCGCGTCAGATTCGGGTTGGCTCAGGGCTGAATCAAAGCGAGTACAGGGCAGGAACATGAACCTCGGCTGTCAATTGTGGCGGGGTTAGGCTTGGGTTCGGATAGGAATCGTCTAAGGTCTCGGAATGCAACAATATCTCGACCTCATGCGCCGCGTGCGCGACACCGGCACCCGCAAGACCGATCGCACCGGCACCGGCACGCTGTCCGTGTTCGGCCATCAGATGCGGTTCGATCTTGCCGGCGGGTTTCCGTTGGTCACGACCAAAAAGCTGCACATCAAATCGATCATTCACGAACTGATCTGGTTTCTCGCCGGCGATACCAATGTCGCCTATCTCAAGGCGAACGGCGTTGGCATTTGGGACGAATGGGCGCGGGCCGATGGCAGCCTTGGCCCCGTTTATGGCAAGCAATGGCGCAGCTGGGCCTGCCCTGACGGGCGGACGATCGACCAGATTTCAGACGTGGTCGGGCAGCTCAAGTCCAACCCCGACAGCCGCCGGCTCATCGTCTCGGCGTGGAACCCGGCCGACATCCCGGACATGGCGCTCGCGCCGTGCCATTGCCTGTTCCAGTTCTACGTCGCGGACGGCAAGCTCTCCTGTCAGCTCTATCAGCGTTCGGCGGATATCTTCCTCGGCGTGCCGTTCAACATCGCGAGCTATGCATTGCTGACGATGATGATGGCGCAGGTGACTGGCCTCAAGCCCGGCGAATTCGTTCACACGTTTGGCGACGCGCATCTCTATCTCAATCACCTGGCGCAGGCCGATCTCCAGCTTGTGCGGACGCCCCGGCCGCTGCCAAAAATGGCGATTAACCCAGACGTGCGCGATATTTTCTCATTCCGCTACGAGGATTTCGCGCTCACGGGCTACGAGCCCTATCCTCATATCAAAGCGGCGGTTGCGGTTTGAGCCACTGGATCAAAATCACTCTCGTCGTTGCCGTGGCGCGGAACGGCGTTATCGGCAAGGCCGGCGGGCTGCCGTGGCGGCTGTCGTCGGATCTGAAGACATTCCGGCGCTTGACGATGGGTAAGCCCATCATCATGGGGCGGCGCACGTTCCAATCGTTGCCAAAGCCGCTCGACGGACGGCCCAATCTTGTCGTCACGCGCGATCTCAATTTCCGGGCCAACGGGGCGGAGGTGTTTTCGACGCTGGATGCGGCGCTCATGCGGGGGCGGGCGCTCGCAACTAAAAGTGGCGCAGGTGAAATCATGGTGATCGGCGGGGCCGACATCTATGCCCAGGTACTACCACGCACCGAGCGCATCTATTGGACCGAAGTGGCCGCCGATCCCGATGGTGACACCTGGTTTCCCAATCTCGACCGCTCGCAGTGGCGGGAAACCGCGCGGGAGGCGCTCCCACAGGGGCCGAAGGACGATTTCGCCGCCACATTGGTAACCCTGGAGCGGATTGGGGCCTGACGCGGCCCTTGAAGCTCGAACCGGGCGGCAATAGCGAGGTTGCGGTTTGCGTGGAACGGTATCGTGTCCTATATGGGCAATGACTTGATGACCTGCCCGGGCGTTTTGCGCCTACAGCAGCGATCCGCGTACGCGGGTCGAGCGATGAGTTCCCCTGCAAAATGAGGTTTTGAACGGCATGCCCTGGAACAATCAAGGCGGCGGTGGCGGCTGGAAAAGCGGCGGCGGCAGTGGCGGCGGCGGCGGCCCTTGGGGCCAGGGCGGGGGTAATCAGCCCCCCGATCTCGAAGATATTCTGAAGCGCAGCCAGGACAAGATGAAGCAAGTTATGGACGGCGGCGGGTTGCCCGGTCCCATATTGCTGCTCGCCGCAGCGGCCATCTGTGCGCTCGTTGCGTGGCATGCCTTCTTTTTCCGCGTGAACGCCGACGAATTCGGGGTCGTCATGCGGTTCGGCGAATTCCAGCGGCAAGAGCCGGCAGGCCTGCACTTCCGCCTGCCGCCGCCAATCGATGAAGTGAAGGTGCTGAAGGTCACCGACCAGCGCATCATGGACATCGGCACGCGCACCACGGGCGGGTCGTCCAACAAGGGCGACAGTACGATGATGCTGACGGGCGACGAGAATATCGTCGATGTGCGGTTCGCGGTCTACTGGCGCATCAAGCTCGATCAGGTGCAGAAGTACCTGTTCAACATCGCAAGCCAGGAAGCGACCGTGCGCGAAGTCGGCGAGAGCGTCATGCGCGAAGTCGTCGGCCAGACGCCGCTGCTCGCACTGCTCACGGAAGCGCGTACCGACGTGCAGAAGTCGGTCGCCAAGCGGATGCAGGATATTCTCGACGGTTACGGGGCCGGCATCACCATCGATCAGGTCCAGCTCAAGGAAGTCGATCCTCCGCAGGAGGTGATTGCCGCGTTCCGCGAAGTCCAGGCGGCGGCGCAGGACAAGGAAACCAAGATCAAAGAAGCGCAAAAGTACGCCGAACAGGTGGTGCAGCTCGCCAAGGGCGACGCCGACCGCATCAAGGCCAACGCGCAAGGCTATCGCGACCAAACCATCGCCGAAGCCTCAGGCCAGGCGCAGCGCTTTCTCAAGGTGTTCGATGAATACAAGAAGGCGCCCGAGGTGACGCGCCAACGGCTCTATCTGGAAACCATGGAGCGGGTGCTGGGCGGGTCTGAAAAGATCGTTATCGATAGCAAGGGCGGGCAGGGCGTCGTGCCGTATCTGCCGCTTGGCGAGCTGACGAAAAAGAAGACCGAGGGGGCGAACTGATCATGCGGACATTCCTTGGATTTCTTCTGATCCTGCTCGGACTTGCGGCGGCCGGGCTGTATGCGTCGGCGTTCGTCGTCCACCAGAATGAACAGGCGATCGTACTGCGCTTTGGCGAGCCTAAGATCGTCATCCAGCAGCCTGGCCTCAAGTGGAAGGCGCCCGTGCTCGACACGGTCGAGATTTTTGACAAGCGCATTCTCGATCTCGATACGACCGAACTCGAAGTCACGACGAACGACCAGCAGCGGCTCGTGATCGACGCCTACACGCGCTACCGGATCACCGATCCGCTCAAATTCTATCAGCAGGTGCACAGCCAGGCGCTGGTCACCAAAGTTATGGGTCCGGTCGTTGAGTCCACCATCCGCAATGTGGTCAATACCGCGCGGTTGTCGGAAGTCGTCAAGGACAAGCGCGAAGCCATTATGAAGCAAATCAAGGAAACGGTTGATCGTGAGGGCAAGGGCTACGGCGTCGAGGTCGTTGACGTGCGGCTGAAGCGGGCGAACCTTCACCCCACCATCTCGAAGAGCGTGTTCGCCCGCATGACCGCCGACCGCGAGAGGGTGGCGACCGAGCTTCGCGCGCAAGGCACCGCCGAGAACAACCGTGTGACGGCGAACGCAGACCGTGAAGTCACCGTCATCCGCGCCGAGGCGACGAAAGCCTCCGACATTCTGAGGGGCGAGGGGGAAGGCCTGCGCAACAAGATCTTCGGAGACGCCTACGGGCAGGATCCGGATTTCGCGCGCTTCTACCGCGCCATGCAGGCGTGCGAAACGGCCTTCAAGCCAGGCGAGACCCGCTTCATGCTGTCGCCCGACAACACCTCGTCGGTCTGCTCTGCCTTCACTGAAGCAGTCAAGCCGCTTGGTCCATCACACGCTCCGAAACCCTGAGCGGGGTCGAGGGGGGGGCGCCACGCCCTCCTCGATCGTGCGACGGGCGATTTCCTTGAGCCGCCTACGGCCTTTCCCCGATGATCGGTTGGCCGGCAAAAACCGACCAGCCCATCCGTTTCGTGAGACGCTCGAGCGCAATACGTCCAAGATGAGAGTTTCCGGCCTTGTCGAGGCCCGGAGACCACACGGCAATCGATGCCTTACCAGGGGCGATCACAAGAATTCCACCGCCTACGCCGCTCTTGCCCGGCAGACCGACGCGGTAGGCGAACTCGCCCGACCCATCATAATGGCCGCACGTCAGCATGATGGCGTTGATGCGCCGTGCGCGCTCGGGCTGGATCACTGGCAATCCCGTGCTTGGATTGTTCCCGAACTGCGCCAGGTAACGGCCGGCGAGAGCGAGCTGCCGGCAGGACATAGCAATTGCGCAGTGGTGGAAATAGACGCCCAAGGTGAAGTCGACTGGATTATCCAAGACGCCGAACGACTTCATGTAGTTTGCAAGCGCGCGGTTGCGGAAACCTGTGCGCTGCTCGGACGCTGCCACGGCGTCGTCGATGGTAATCGTCTGATCTCCGGCGAGGTAGCGCACGAACCGCAAGATCTCGCCCAACGCCTCGCGCGGTTGGTGACCCGACAAGATGAGGTCGGTCACGGCAATGGCGCCTGCATTAATGAATGGATTGCGCGGGATGCCGCGCTCGTTTTCCAGCTGAACGATCGAGTTGAAAGGGCTGCCGGATGGCTCGCGGCCCACACGTGCCCAGAGCCGGTCGCCAACCTTCCCCAACGCCAGGGTCAGCGTGAAGACTTTCGAAATGCTTTGAATGGAAAACGGGGCGTCGCAATCGCCCGCGGCTGCGACGTTGCCCTCGACGTCGACCACGGCCAAACCGAAGGCCTGGGGCGAGACCCTGGCAAGTTCCGGGATATATGACGCAACCTGACCGCGGTCTGTTCTCAGCCGCATTTCGCCGGCGATTTCGCGGACCGCAAGTTCCAAGTTCGGCATGACGGGCGCCTTCGGCCAGCGTTGCGGACGGCTAAGGTGTTGCAAAGGCCACGCCACCACCGGCAGCGCGGGCGGCGGCAGCCGCTGCGGGCAATGATGCTGGCAACGCGCTGTTCACCGAACTGCGATTCTGCTCGCTTTGTAGTCACGCGTGCATGCGTTGCCGTCCGTCCGCGGTGGCTTATTCGCCACCGCCCAACTTGCTGGCCATCACTGCAATCGTACGCTGGTAGACTTCGGCCTTGTTCCATTCGGCCAACACATTGTAGTTGTGAGAGCCGGGCTGCCAGCCTTGGCCGGCTTGCCAGCCATGGCCTTTGAGGAAATTGGCCGTCGAGGCCAGGATGTCGGGTACGCTGTGGATCAGATCCTTGCGGCCGTCGCCGTCGAAATCAACCGCGAACTTGACGTAGGGGGTGGGCAAGAATTGGGTCTGGCCGATCTCGCCGGCCCAGCCGCCGCGCAGTTGCGCGGGTGATAGATCTCCGCGTTCGACGATGTGCAGCGCATCCATCAGCTGGCCGGTAAAGAACTCGGAGCGGCGGCAATCATACGCCAGCGTCGCGAGCGAGCGCAGGATCGAATACTTGCCGCTGGTCTGGGCACCGTAGGCCGTTTCCAGGCCCCAGATCGAAATCAGCACGGCGCCTGGCACGCCGAAGCGCTTCTCGATCCGCTCGAGCGTGCCTTTGTGCGTCTGCATCAGCGATTGGCCGCGGCGGATCAAACCTGCATCGACGCGGCGGGCGTAGAATTTCTCGAAGCTCAGCTTGAAGGAATGCTGCGAGTGGTCGAGGTGGATGACGGTTGTATCGTAGCTCACCCCTGAGAGCGCTGCGGCGATCGTGGCTGGCTTGATGCCCTTCGCGGCTGCCTGGGCCTTGAACTGCTGGAGCCAACCGTCAAATCCGCCGCCGCCTTCTCCGCATTGGGCCGCGAGGGCGGGACTGCATGCCAGAATCATCGCGGCTGCCAGCAGGCCCGCCGCTGTGCGATTGGGGTTGCAGGTTGCGTTCGGCATGGCGTTCTTGCTTTCGTTTGGGGCAGGGTTTGCCGTGATGGGGAGTTAAACCAATGCGCGGGGCCCGTGAACGTTCACGTTGCCGCGCACGGCACGCCACCTATATCACCCGTTCTCTCATGTTTTTGCGTCCTCTTGACCTTGCACATCAAGCTGGCACAACGTTGAAAATGATCGAAGACACGCCACCCAAGGTTCCCTTCGCACCTGAACCCGTTCTGCCGGTTGCCGTAAAGACCGTGCTGCCAGCGGGACACGAGGTGATCGCGGGCTATCTCAAGCATCTCACGACCCAGCCCGGCGTCTACCGGATGATCGATGCTGCGGGCGATGTAATTTATGTCGGCAAGGCCCGTTCGCTCAAGGCGCGGGTGGCCAACTATGCGCGGTCTGGGCCGCATACGACCCGGATCGCGCGCATGATTGCGGCGACGGTCGCCATGGAATTCGTCTCGGTCGCGACGGAAGCTGAAGCGCTGCTGCTGGAAGCCAATCTCATCAAGCGGTTCCGTCCGCGCTACAATGTGCTGCTGCGCGACGACAAATCGTTTCCCTATATCCTGATCACACGCGGTTCGCGGGCGCCGATGCTGACCAAGCATCGCGGGGCTCGCACCGGCGAGGGCGATTATTTCGGGCCGTTCGCATCGGCAGGCGCGGTCAACCGGACGATCAACGTGCTGCAGCGCGCGTTCCTGCTGCGGACGTGCAGCGACAGCATGTTCGACACCGTTACGCGGCCGTGCATCCTGCATCAGATCAAGCGCTGCTCGGCGCCATGCACCAACGAAATTGCGCCAGCGGATTATCTGGAACTCGCCAATGAGGCTGTGCGGTTTCTGCGCGGCGACAGCCAATTGGTGCGCGTGCAGCTGAAGGCGGCGATGACGGATGCGGCCGACCGGCTCGAATACGAGCGGGCCGCGATCATCCGCAACCGGCTGTGGGCGCTTGCGCACGTCACGGCGGATCAGGCGATCAATCCCGAGGGTGTCGAGGAAGCGGACGTGTTCGCGGCCTACCAGGAAGGCGGCCAGACCTGCATCCAGGTCTTCTTTTTCCGCATGGGCCAGAATTGGGGCAATCGGGCGTATTACCCGCGCGCGGACCGTTCACTTTCCGTCGAGGAGGTGCTCGATCCTTTCCTGGCGCAATTCTACGACGACAAGCCGGTGCCGCGGTTGATCCTGCTCTCGCATGCGGTCCTCGGCCACGACGTGCTAGTCGATGCCCTCTCGCTTACGGCCGGGCGGCGGGTCGAAATCCGCGTGCCGGAGCGGGGCGTCAAAACGGGGCTCGTGGCCCATGCCATGCAGAACGCGCGTGAGGCGCTGGGCCGGAAGCTTGCCGAAACGTCGTCGCAGGCCCGGTTGCTGGAGGGCGTCGCCGAGCGGTTCGGGTTGGACAAGGTTCCACGCCGCGTCGAGGTCTACGACAACAGCCACATCATGGGCAGCAATGCCGTCGGCGCGATGATCGTCGCGGGGCAGGATGGGTTCGTCAAGAACCAGTACCGCAAGTTCAACATCAAGCCCGACGGCCTTACGCCGGGCGATGACTACGCCATGATGCGCGAGGTGCTTACGCGGCGATTTAAAAAGCTTTCTGCGCGCGATCTAGATGGCGAGAGCGCAGGGGCTTTGCCCCCGCACCCCCACCAAAGCACGGGTGCTTTGGAAACCCTGGACGATGGGACGCCCGACGCGGCTTTCCCCGACCGGCCGGATCTCGTGCTGATCGACGGTGGGTTGGGTCAGCTTTCGATTGCGCGGGAGGTGTTTGCGGACCTCGGTATTGCCGATATCGCGCTCGTCGGCGTCGCTAAAGGACCCGATCGCGACGCCGGACGCGAACACTTTCATATTCCTGGCCGGGCCAAGTCGCTGATGCTCGAACCGCGCGATCCGGTGCTTTATTTCGTGCAGCGGCTGCGCGATGAAGCCCACCGGTTCGTCATCGGTACGCACCGCGCCAAGCGTGCCAAGACGCTAATCGCCAATCCGCTGGATGAAATCGAAGGCATCGGTCCGACGCGCAAGCGGGCGCTGCTGTCGCATTTCGGGTCGGCGAAGGGCGTGTCGCGCGCCGGCATCGAGGATCTCAAGGCCGTGACCGGAATTTCCGCCGAGATGGCCCAGAAGGTCTACGATTTCTTCAACGAACAAAAATCCTGACCCCGCTGGCAGGCGACGCTGGAATGTCCAATTGCCGTCGCACTTGCTATGGTAGTTGTCACGCGCCGACACAAGTCTGCTGGAGGGGTTTCATGATCCGTGTTGTGCTGCTGGCATTTGTAGCGGTCGTTGCTGCCTGTTCTGCCCTGTCAGGAGGCTCGGCACGGGCGGAGACGGCCGCGACCTGGATCAAGATTGCCTCCGTTGAAATCGATCCACGCGTCACGGGTAAAAAGAACATAGACCTCGGCGGCGCTGGACGTTTCAAGTCGCTGCGGTGCGTGGCAGACAGGGGTGTCGGGCTGTCTTGGGCCATTGTGCCCGGCGCTTCCAAAGCTACGTTGACCGTTGTTGTGGCGGGCAACCAGGCCGAACTCGTTCGCAACGATATCGTCAGCAGCGTGGACACTGTCGAAGTCGCCTGGAAGGCTGATTCGTTGGCGAACGGCCCAGTAAAGCTCACAATCTGGGGGCAGCTGCGCGACGATGCGGCGAAGGAAGCAACCGCCGCGAAACGCAAGATGGCGGATGAGCAGCTCAGCAAACGAGACGAAGCTGAGAAATCCACGCAGGGCGCGCGCGAGAGGTCCGTCGGCGCTGCCAAGCGGGCGATCGAATCCGCCGAGCCAGCGTCGCCGCCGGTCGCAACTGCGCCGCCGCCCCCTGCCCAGCCCGCACCGGCAACGCGCGGCATTACCGACGCCGGTCCTTCGCCATTGCCGGCTCCTCCGGGCGGGAGCAGGCCGCCGGTGCCGGTGCCGCCAGTTGTCGATATTGCTGCGCCGCCCAAGCCCAACGTGTGCGTGGACCAGTCCGTCTGCACCATCGTGGACGTCTTCTACGGCACCGACCGCGCCGCCGTTCCAGGTCCCGACCGGCTGTCGTTTGGCGGCGACCGCGCCAACAAGCTGACGCTCGGTCACGCCTTCGTCACCGTGCCCAAGTCGCAGCGCGCCAAGGGGGCTATTCCGCTGCCGGGTATCTGGGACAAGTACGTGCTGGGCGTGCCTGCGGAAGGCGACCCCGCGCGCCACTTCACGATCCCCAAGAATGGCGTCGTCGTGTATTCGACCGAGGCCGAGTTCCTGACCGCCGCCAAGAAACACATTGCGACCGCAGGCGACTTCAAGAATCACGCGTTCATCTTCGTGCACGGGTTCTACGTCTCGTTCGACAATGCTCTCTACCGCACCGCTCAGATCGCCTACGATCTGTCGCCCGACGGCCGACCGTTCGGCACTGCGTTCCTGTATTCCTGGCCGTCTGCGGGTAACGCCTCCGCCTACATCTACGATCAGGACAGCGCCCAGTTTTCGGTGCCGCACCTACAAGCCTTCCTACGCACCGTGATCGACAAGACGGGCGTCGAAAACGTGCACATTATTGCCCACTCCATGGGCAATGTCGCCTTGATCGGCGCTCTGCAAGAGATGGCGCGCAACGAGACCAAGGCGAAAGTCAACCAGATCATTCTCGCCGCCCCCGATGTCGACAAGCAGCAGTTCGAATTGGTAGCAAAAAGCGTCGAGCGCGTCGCCAAGGGCATGACGCTGTACGCGTCGCAAGGCGATAATGCCCTGGCGCTCGCCCGCAAGGTGCGCGGCGGCACGCCCAGGGCGGGAGAGTCGCTAATGCCGCCGGGTCCGGCCGTCGTCGCCGGCATCGACACCATCGATGTCTCCGCCATTCCGACGTCCGTGTTCTCTTGGGGCCACGACAGCTATGCGGACAGTTCCGAGCTGCTCGCCGATATCGCCGCCTTGTTCACCAAAGGTGACCACCCGCCCAATAAGCGCAGCGCTAAGTTCCAGCTGCTGCAACAGGGCACGCTGCAATACTGGAAATATGCGAAGTAGGGGGTAGGGGGCGGTGCAGGAGGCCTTGTTTTTGCGGCACTTCCCCTGTCTGCGTCTTCTGCTATACCCTTCCGTCATGGATCAAATCGTCAGCCCCAACGTCAGCGGGCGGGCAATGGGTGAGCGCCGGCTCGCCATGAGCTTGCCCAATATGTTGACCTATGGCCGCATAGCAGCCGTACCGGCGCTGGTCGCTGTGCTCTATTTCATGCACGGAGACGCCGCGCGGTGGGCCGCATTCGCGCTGTTTGCAGCCGCCGGCATCACCGACTGGCTGGATGGCTATCTCGCACGCGTTTGGGAACAGCAGTCGACGCTCGGCCGTATGCTCGATCCGATTGCCGACAAGCTGATCGTTGGCGCAGTGCTCATGATGCTGGTTTTTGACGGAACGCTCAGTGGCATGGCGATCTTCGCTGCCATCATCATCCTGTGCCGCGAAATCCTGGTGTCGGGCTTGCGCGAATTTCTTGCCGAACTCAACGTCAAGATCCGGGTGAGCCGGCTTGCCAAATGGAAGACCGCGCTCCAGATGGTTGCGCTCGGCGTGCTGCTCGCGGGGCCCGCGGCGGAAAAGATCGTGCCGGGAATCACGATGGTGGGGCTCGCCCTGCTGTGGATTGCGGCCGTGCTGACGCTGTGGACGGGGTATGATTATCTCAAGGCCGGCATCGCCCGCGCCATCGAGGACTGACATGGCAGCCGGCTCAGACACTCGTCCCGTAACCCTAATGTATTTCGCGTGGGTGCGCGAGAAAGTCGGGGTTGCGCGCGAAGAGATTGCGTTGCCCGCATCGGTTGCCACCGTCGCCGACCTGATCGGTTGGCTCTCCGCGCGCGGGCCGCACTATGCGAACGCGTTCGCTAAGCCCGACATCATACGCGCCGCCATCAACCAGGTGCACGTCAAAGCCACGGCTAGCCTCGCGAGTGCGCGCGAAGTCGCCTTCTTCCCGCCCGTGACTGGGGGGTGAGTATGGCTTGCGCACTTGCTTGGCAAGCGGGCAATCGCCCGCACCCAATTGGGGAAACGAGTTTCCCAAAGCCACTTCCCTTATTGCGTCTTGAAACGTGCGGAGTCGGAGGGGGCAACCCTACCTGCAAACGACGGCATCCGGGTTCGACGCCATGACAGTGCGTGTCCAAACCGAGCCGTTCGACGTTTCCGCCGGGATCGCGGCGATCACCATGGGCCGAACCGACATAGGTGCCATCGTCACCTTCACGGGCACGGTGCGGGGCGAGGCCCACGGTAAGCTGCTCGCTTCCATGGAGCTGGAGCATTATCCCGGCATGACGGAGGCCGAGCTTGTCCGCGTCGAGGCGCAGGCGCATACGCGTTGGTCGCTGCAGGATACGCTTATCATCCACCGCGTAGGAATGCTTATGCCCGGCGAAGGCATCGTGCTCGTCGTCGTCGCCTCGCCCCACCGGCATGCGGCGTTCGAGGCGGCGAGCTTCCTGATGGATTATCTCAAGACGCGGGCGCCGTTCTGGAAAAAGGAAACCGCCCTCGACGGCAGCGGCGGATGGGTCGATGCGCGCGAGAGCGACGATGCAGCCCTCGCCCGCTGGAATCTTCCGCATTCGTAATGCCCATTAACGGTTTTTGAACCAAGCCACGGCATGGTCTTAACCATGCCCCAGGAGCAGCCGAAATCCGCCATCATCCTGAGGCACACCCAGTAAACCCGTTGTTTCACGGGTAGTTTTGCGTCACGGGGAAAATCATATGATTGCCAGTTGGTCGCGGCCGCGGGGCCGTACCTGTGCTTTGGCGAGTTTGCTCGCCGTTCTTGCTGCGGCGCCGAGCGTCGCGCAGACACCTCCTCCCAGCCACGAAGACGCAGCCACCGCAATCGATCAGTCCCGTACGCGGTTCGTCATCGGCCTTGATAAATCCGTTCAATTCCAGGTGTTTTCTCTCTCCAACCCCAATCGGGTGGTGGTGGAAATGCCGGACGTCAAGCTCTCCCTTCCAACGCTTGCGGGCGATAAACCCGTCGGTCTTGTCAAGTCGCTGCGCGGTGGGCTCTCCTCGGCCGATAAGATGCGCGTGGTTATCGACGTCACCGAACCCGTCATCGTCGCAAGTTCCAAAATCGAGAAGACCGCTGACGGCAAAGGGCACCGCCTCGCGCTGGAAATCGTCACGGTTGCTTCGCTCGACAAGTCCAAGTCGGGCCGTAAGATGCCGCAGCCAGTAGGGCTTGGAGCCAGCGGCCTGCAGCCGCCGCTGCCGATGCCGGCGCTCAGCCCCAAGAAAAAAGCGGAACGCGCCTACAAGCCTACGATCGTCATCGATCCCGGCCACGGCGGACACGATTCGGGCGCCACGAAGAACGGTGCGGTCGAGAAGGACGTCGTGCTCGCGTTTGCCAAGACCCTGCGCGACAAGCTCAGCAAGACCGGCCAATATAAAGTCATCATGACCCGCGACAACGACACGTTCGTCGAACTCGATGAGCGGCGGGCGTTCGGCGAACGCAACAATGCCGCGCTGTTCATTGCCGTCCACGCCGACTACGCGCAGTCGCGCGCCCGGGGGGCTACGATCTTCTCGCTGCGCGACGGTGTGGCCGACGATCTCAAGCGGTCCGCCAAGGGCGAACTCGCAAAGCGCGTGATGACCAATCCTCTGATATCGCAGGCGAAAGCCTCCGAGGGCGATGTCGAGGCAGTTAAAAATATCCTGGAAGATCTCGCCAAGCAGGAAGTCGATGCCAACAAGGACCGCAGCAAGCTATTTGCGGAAGCAGTCATCGAGAAAATGTCGGATGCAACCGACATGCGCTCTTCGCCCGACCAGCAGGCGGCGTTCCGGGTGTTAAAAACGGCGCAGTTTCCATCCGTGCTGATCGAGCTGGCCTACGTCACCAACAAACAAGACGCGGAAAACCTCAAGTCCGAGGACTGGCGCGCGGAAGTCTCGCAATCGATCGTTACGGCCGTCGACAACTACTTCTCCAACAAGCTCGCTCACCTGCCCATGTGAGGGTTGGCTTGCAACGCGGAGGAAACGGTCAGGCCCGCTCTCGCCACATCTTCCGATCTCGGCTAGGATTTGGTGATCCCATTCTAGCTGGACATCCTTGCGTGACGCGTCCTCTCTTCCTGCTTAACCCCGCTGGCCCTGCAGGCCTCCGAGATCTGTGCACCGATTGCGGGATTTCGCGGTCGTCCGAGCCCAAACGCTGCGGGCGCGCGTGCCAGTTCATTGTCCCCGATTATCCAGCCCTCGAAGTGCGTGCGCATGGCCGAACTCGGGATCCAACCAAGCCGGACGAGCTGCACTTCGGGCCGCATCTGAGGATGGTGCGGGCGGCACTCAGAGCGCCGCGGGCAGGGGCGCAATGGAGCGGAATCACCACGCGCATCGCCGAGCGGCTGTTGGAAACGGAGGCGGTCGACGCGGTGCTGACCATGGCGCGGGATGCACAGGACGGCTGGAAGCCGGTGCCGGTCCTCATCACGCGGGCTGAGGATATGGCGCTGTGCAGGGGAATGCGGATGGGCTATGCGCCGTTACTGGCGCTGCTCGAACCAGCGCAGTCGGCAGGCTACAAGCGCCTCGCGATCATCGGTATTCCTTGCCAAGTCTATGCACTGCGTGCGCTGGAGCGTGAGCTTGGGTTCGAGCGGCTGTACGTGATCGGCACGCCGTGCTCCGACAACACGACGACGGAAAACTTTCACACATTCCTCGCGCTGCTCGAGGACGATCCTGCGACGATCACGTATCTTGAGTTTCGCCCCGACTACCACGTCGAGCTGCGGTTCACAGATGGGCGCGTGAAGGAGATACCCTTCCTCCAGCTGCCGATTTCAAAACTGCCACCGGACTTCTTCCCGCTGACCTGCCGGACCTGCGTCGACTACACCAACGTGCTGGCCGATATCACGGTTGGCTATATGGGCGGGGAGGGTCAGCAATGGCTCATTGTGCGCAACGCGCGCGGCGAAGAACTGTTGGCGCTGCTCGGCGACGAAGTTGCGATATCGGCTCCGGGCAGCGGCGGGAAGCGGGCTGCCGCGGTCAAAGGTTTCGCCGCCAATGTGGCACTAGCGGCAGGCGGTTTGCCCGTCAACCGGATGCCCGATTGGCTGCGGCCCATCGTATCTTTCATGCAGACCCGGTTCGGCCCTCGCGGGTTGGAATTTGCACGCACGCGCGTCGAGATGAAGGCCGTCGAGACGGTCATGCATCTGCGGCGCGCCCACCCACGCCGGATGAAGCGGATGATCCCAGCCCACGTCTGGACCCTGCTTGCGCCCTACGGTATCAGGCCCGAGCCTGGCGAGCGCGAGTGATCCGTGTTGGCCGTGCTCAGGGCTTGCAGTCCTTGAGCTGGTCTTTTTCGACCGAGAAGACGCCGTCGGCCTTGATGTCGAGGCCTGTCGCCATGCACACGCGGCCGGCTTTGTCGGTCAAGCGGGCATCGTATTTGCCGTCCGCCAGATCGGTGACCTTGAGGCGCTCATCGTTGTCGACGGCGCCGTCCTTATCGTTCTTGGCTTGATCGGGGCCGAATGTGGCGGTGCCGGCGGGGGCCAATTCCAGCTTCGTGATCGTTTCGCCGGTCAGGTTCCAGAACCGCGTACCCTTGTTTTTCTTTTCCTCGGCGGTTGCGGGCAACGCGACCAAAATCAAGCTGGCAGCGATCAAAGCACGTTTCATTATGTCTCCTCCTGGGATTTGGCCGCACTTTCCAGGGTGTGCGCCTGCTTGCCAAGGGAAAAGAATTACGGCGCCCCTTCCGTCTCCGAGAGTGGCGCCGTCTGTCACGTTTCTGGAGCAGCCCGTCGGCCTGGCTTACTTCTTGTCAGGGTTGGCCGGCGCTGCGCCCGGACCAGCGTCGCCGCCACGATCTCCGCCACGGTCGCCGCCCATGTGGTGCCCCCAGCCGTGGTGGCCACGTTCACCGCCGCGCTCGCCGTCACGCCCGCCGTCACGATTCCAGCCGCCCTTGCCGCCCGGACCCATCTCGGTGACGGTCTTCTTCTGGTCATCCGAGAGCGTTGCGTAGAACTTCTCCGCAGCCGGGCGCACGGTGCGGATCGCATCGAGTTGGGCTGCGAGGGCCGTTTCCATCAGCGCCAAGCGTTCGGTCGGGGCTTTGCGCGGGGGCGGCGTGCCGTCAGCCGTCGCCGCGGGTTTTGCCGGGCAGCCGGCCTGAGCCTTAGCGGCAGCGGTCTTGGCAGCAGCCTTCAGCTCCTCAAAGGCGGGCTTCTGGGCGTCGGTCGGGTTCACCTTGTACTGAAGGCCAACCAGCATATGATCGGCCATCTCGGCGCCGCGACCGCTACAGACGGCACCCATCATCGGGCCGCCCATCATGCCGTGGCCGCCGGGACCGTGTCCCATGCCACCGCGGTGGGCCGAGGCTGCTAGGCCGCCTGCTGAAATGAGAGCGAGGGCCAAGCCGCCTGCCAATAACTTTTTGTTTCGTGTCATGATCGTAACTCCTGAGAGATCCGCTCAGCCAGCCCGGCGACTACTCACGCCGTCTGCTGCGTTCTCAGGGGAATAAACTGGAGTGGGACGCGTTTTCCGTTGGACCCGAGAATTAAACAATTGCAATCTTCAGGTTGCTGACGTCGCAAGTCTGCGCTTCCAGTTCAGCTTGACGGCGATGCGTTTGCCCAATGTTTCATCCCACTCGCATACGAGCCCATGACGGACAAGCGTGGCAACAACTTCGCGGCCGATTGCTATGGCGGCCGGCTCGTAAAGCGCCTTGTCCGTCGTCATCGCACCGAAACTCAGGTGTAAGCCATGGCTGCCATCACCTTCGGCGGCGCCCTCCGTATCCTGCTGGTGATAGAATGCGAAGCCGCGCGGGAAGATGCCGCGGGCTTGCTCGACATCGATCTCGGCGCCGATTTCGGCGAAGCCGCAGTTCTGGCAACAGGTGAAGTTCTGCCGGCCGACGATGCCTGATCTCGTCAATTCTTCGAAGGCTGCATCGAGCCTGTCGCAATCGGTTACGGCGGGCCACGCGACCTGAACTGCGAGCTTCGCCCGAATGAGTTCGGGCAGCAGTTTTTCTACGAAGGCTGCAGCAGCGTCGGTTCCGATGTCGGGATCGTATTCGAGGGCCGCTTCGGCGATATCTTCAGGGTGGTCGAAGCCGCCTGCGAGCGCGCGCTCCAAGAACGCCCGTAAATCGGTTTCCGGAGTTGATGCCTCAGGTGCCGCCATGAATTGGTCCCCCCGCCGCCGATCACACTTGTTTCGCCAGTTCGCGCAGGACGTATTTCTGCACCTTGCCCGTCGACGTCTTGGGAACCGGCGCGAATACGATGTGGCGAGGGGCCTTGTAGCGCGCCATGCGCTCCAGGCACCACGCGATCATCTCGTCCTTGGTGACGGTTGCGCCCGGCTTCAATTCAACGAACGCGCACGGCGTTTCGCCCCATTTCTCGTCGGGGCGGGCGACCACGGCGCACGAGAGCACGGCCGGGTGGGAGTAAATGGCGTCCTCCACCTCGATCGACGAGATATTTTCGCCGCCCGAGATGATGATGTCTTTCGAGCGATCCTTCAACTGGACATACCCGTCCGGGTACAGCACGCCTAAGTCGCCGGAATGGAACCAACCGCCCTCGAACGCCTCATCGGTGGCCGCCTTATTGTTGAGGTAGCCCTTCATCACGATGTTGCCGCGGAACATGACCTCGCCCAGCGTCTCGCCGTCGGCTGGCACCTGAGTCATTGTCACCGGGTCCATGACGGTCAGTGCTTCGAGCGCTGGATAGCGTACACCCTGGCGGGCTTGTTTCTGCGCCCGCTCGTCTGCCGATGCCGCGTTCCACGCTGCCTGCCATTCGTTCACGACTGCGGGGCCATAGGTTTCGGTGAGGCCGTAGACATGGGTGACGTCGAAGCCGGCGGCCGTCATGGCGCCCAACAGGGCTGCCGGCGGCGGCGCGCCCGCTGTGATGAACTGTACCTTGTGGCCGATCGGCTTTTTTTCTGCCTCGGGCGCATTGAGGAGCGTCGCCATCACGATCGGCGCGCCCGACAAATGCGTGACCTTGTGCTCCGTGATGAGGTCGTAGACCGACGTGGCGCGTACCCAGCGGAGGCAGACGTGGGTGCCGGCCACCGTCGACAGAGACCACGGGAAGCACCAGCCGTTGCAATGGAACATCGGCAGCGTCCACAAGTATACCGGGTGCTTCAGCATGCTTGTGGAAACGGTGTTCGAGTAGCACATCAGCGCCGCGCCGCGGTGGTGATAGACGACGCCCTTGGGATTGCCCGTCGTGCCGGACGTGTAGTTCAGGGCGATGGCGTCCCATTCGTCGTCGGGCATGCGCCATTTGAACTCGGGATCGCCATTGCTGACGAAGACTTCATAGTCGAGGCTCGACAGCGCTTCGCCGGTCTGGGGGAATTCGCGGTCGTGGCAGTCGATGATGATCGGGCGGACCTTGGCGAGCTTCAGCGCCTCTTTCATGACCGGCGAGAATTCGCGGTCCGTGATCAGCACCTTGGTATTTGCATGATCGAGTTGGAACGCGATGACGGCGGCGTCCAGGCGCGTATTGATCGAATGGATAACCGCACCTGTCATGGGAATGGCGTAGTGCGCTTCCAGCATCGCCGGAATATTAGGCAGCATCACCGACACCGTGTCGCCAGGGCCGATGAAGCGCTGCGACAAAGCGCAAGCCAGCTGGCGCGTGCGGGCGAAGAACTCGCGGTAGGTCATCCGGGCGTTGCCGTGAATGACCGCGACATGATCGGGGTAGATCGCAGCTGCGCGCTCCAGCAGGACGATGGGCGTCAAGGGCTGATAATTGGCAGGGGTCTTGTCGAGGTGCGTAGCGTACGGATTGACATACATAGGCGCTGAGGCATACGGGGCCGAGACGCGGGGGGCGGAAGCGTGGGATTCTGACATTTGGGGGTCCGGTTCACTTTGCCGTACGAGGCTAGCGAAACTCCACTGCCCCAGCAATGAGCAAAAGGGCGTGACGCCCCTCGATGGACCCCCATGGTTATCCCCGATTACCGTTCAATATCGTTGATATTCGAGACTTCCGCCGCCAATTTATGATACTGTGTAATTGTGACGCCGAGACACGTTCCTTCGCATACCGTTGGAGGGTTTCATGACTGAGACACGGCTCGAATTGGCGGCTCTTTGGCTGTTTGTGATGCTGCTGATGATCGCATCGCTCGTATTTATCTGACGGATTGACCTCAAGGCCGGGCGATAGCTGGAAGTTCACCCGGCCGCCGCGGGTCGCATATCCGGTCTGGCTCCAATTGCCCGATTATGGAATCGAGTTTCCTTAAACTGCGGCCGACATTGGTCCACAGGGCTCGGGAATTGCCCGGCTGGGGCCTTTCGAAAGTTCAAGGCCTTAGGCTCATCACTCCTCTTGCGCAGATGCGGTGCAGGCTGCAAAAAACTGCAGGCCGGTGTCGCTGGCCCAAAAAAGAAAATGCGAGCGAGGGAGTGCCGAGATGGATGCGGTCGGGAGCCGGTATAAAGCTGTCTATGATTTTGCGCGCGACAAACCCAACGAGTTCTGGGAGGCGGTCGGCCGTGATATCAGCTGGTTCAAGGCCTGGGACAAGGTGTTCGACCCCTATGCCGGCCACTTCGGCCGCTGGTTCGTGGGAGGGGAAACCAATACTGCCTTCAATTGCCTGGACCGCCATGTGGCGGCCGGCCGTGGCGCGCAAGCCGCGCTGATCTGGGATAGCCCGGTCACCAACAACGTCCGCTCATTCTCATACGCGGAACTGACTGACGAGGTCGCGACGCTCGCCGCCGTTCTGCGTGACGAGTTCGGCGTCAAGAAGGGCGACCGGGTCATGATCTACATGCCCGCGGTGCCCGAAGCCGTCATGGCAATGTTGGCCTGCGCGCGGCTGGGAGCGGTTCACTCCGTCGTGTTCGGTGGGTTCGCGTCGGCTGAGCTTGCCGCGCGTATCGATGATTGCACCCCGGTCGCCATGCTGGCGGGTTCGTGCGGGATCGAAGGCACCAAAGTCGTTGCGTACAAGCCGTTGCTCGACAAGGCTATCTTGCTCGCCAACCATAAACCCGCCCATTGCCTGATCCTGCAGCGCCCGATGATGCAGGCCGAGCTGACCTCCGGGCGCGATCTCGATTGGTCGGTTACGTGTGCGAAGGCCAAGGCCGAGGGGCGCAAGGCAGACTGCGCGGTGGTCGCATCCACCGATCCGGCCTACATCCTCTATACCTCAGGCACGACAGGCCAGCCCAAAGGCATCGTGCGCGATGTCGGCGGGCACATGGTGGCGCTCAAGTGGTCGATGACGAACCATTACGACGTCAAGCCCGGCGAAGTCCTTTGGGCTGCGTCCGATGTGGGCTGGGTGGTCGGTCATTCCTATATCGTCTATGCGCCGCTGCTACAGGGGGCGACCACGATCCTCTACGAGGGCAAGCCTGTTGGTACGCCGGACGCGGGCGCGTTCTGGCGCGTGTGCTCCCAGCACAAGGTGGCGGCGCTGTTCACCGCGCCGACCGCAATCCGCGCCATCCGAAAAGAAGATCCGGACGGCGCTCTTATGGCGAAGTACGATCTCTCCAGCCTGCGGACGCTGTTCCTCGCCGGCGAGCGGGCGGATCCCGATACCGTCAAGTGGATCGGTGCACATCTCGGCAAGCCTGTCATCGACAATTGGTGGCAAACCGAAACGGGCTGGCCGATTGCCGGAAACCCCGTCGGCATCGAACTGCAGCCGGTCAAGATCGGCTCGCCTACGCTGCCGATGCCGGGCTACGTGTTGCACGTGCTGAACGACCGCGGCGAACCGCTCGGCCCGAACACGCCGGGTACGCTCGCCATCAAGCTGCCATTGCCGCCTTCGGTCGCGACCACGATCTGGGGTAACGACGACCGGTTCGTTAAGAGCTATCTCTCAGAATTCAAAGGCTATTACTCGACGTCGGATGCGGGCTTCCGTGACGAGGACGGTTATGTGTGGGTGATGGCGCGCACCGACGACGTGATCAACGTCGCAGGCCACCGGTTGTCCACCGGGCAGATGGAGGAAGTGCTCGCCAAGCATCCCGACGTGACCGAATGCGCCGTCGTCGGCGTTGCAGATGAGCTCAAGGGGCAGCTGCCGATGGGCTTTGTCGTGCTCCACAAGGGCGTGACGCGCTCGCATGCGGACATCGAGGCCGAGGCCGTCAAGCTTGTTCGCACCGAGATCGGGCCGGTCGCTGCGTTCAAGAATGTGTTCGTGGTCGAGCGGCTGCCCAAGACGCGCTCGGGTAAAACGCTGCGCGGTTCGCTTCGCAACGTCGCCGACGGCGTTGACTTCAAGGTGCCCGCCACGATCGACGATCCTGCGATTCTCGGCGAGATCGCCGCGGTCCTCAAGGCACACGGCATCGCGAAGGTGTAGCGGCCTCGCCGCATCTTCAAGCGTTGGCCGTCTTGGGACAACTCCGGGGCCCGAGGGGTGGATTACCGATTGCCTAATCCACCTAACGGGCACGCCCTATTGCGAACCAGCGGTACTGCGCGGCGTCGCTACGCACCGATGGGCCGGGAGAGGTTTCGGCTCCCCCGGCTGTCCTCTACTCCTCGTCGTTTTCGCTCTTCAATTCCTTGAGCTTGGCGAACACGCGGGCCTGTTCTTCTGCCTCGGTTTCCTCCCGCGGCGCGGCGGCGGCCTTGGGCTGCATGATCGAAGCGGTTGCGCGCGGCGTTTCCAGGCCGCCGGCGGTTTCCGACGTGGGCAGCAGCGTGCCGGCCATTTCCGGTTCCGCGCCCCCCTTCTCGGCCCGCTTGGCGCTCTTCTTGACTTCGGCGTCGAGGTCGATCTGGGAGCACAGCCCGAGCGCCACCGGGTCCTGCGGCGTCAGGTTGGCCGAATTCCAATGGCTGCGGTCGCGGATCTGGGCGATCGTCGGCTTCGTCGTGCCGACGAGGCGCATGAGCTGGCTGTCCTTCAATTCCGGGTGGTTGCGGATCAGCCAGAGCACTGCATTGGGCCGGTCATGGCGGCGTGAAACCGGCGTGTACTTGGGGCCGCGCTTGGCGGTCGACGGCGTGATCGCAACTTTCAACGCGGCGATTTCCAGCACGTGGGCCGGGTCCTTCACGGCGCGCTCGATTTCTTCGGCCGTCAGCTGGCCGGCGGATATCGGGTCACGGCCCTGGATGCCTTGCGCAACGTCGCCATCGGCGATGCCTTTGACCTCGAGCACATGGAGGCCGCAGAAAGCTGCAACCTGTTCGAAGGTCAGTGCCGTATTCTCGACCAGCCAGACGGCGGTCGCCTTCGGCATCAATGGTAAACGCTCGCTCATGGGGGAAGCTCCGGACAATGCTTTGCAGGCGTGGTCCAGGGATGTTAAGCCGCGGACCGTTAAGCAAATAAGGGTGTGGGGATGATGGACCCATAGCTCAAAGGGGGTCACTTCGCAAGGGTCGTGAGCTTTGGGGGGCTCGGTTTGAGTACGGCCCCATTGCGTAGTTCGTGGCGGGGGTGAAACATCCAAAGAACAAGCCTTTTTAAAGCCCTGCCGATTGTCCCATCCCTCGCCGTCAAGGGGAGGGGTGAAGTGGCACGTCCGCGAGGGCCGGAAACGCAATGCGCTTCCCTCGGCGGCGGGGAGGCTTTAGGAGTGCGTCCAAGCTTCTGCCCAGGCTTTACCCTTCAACAACGAGACCTGCATGACGAGCGCACCAACCCACGGCCACTTCTACGAAGACATGTCCGCAGGACAGGAGGCGGTCCGCTCCTGCCTCGTCACCGAAGGCGTGATCAACGCGTTCGCCGATATTTCGGGTGACCGCAATCCGGTGCATCTTGACGCTGCCTACGCGGCCGGCACGATTTTCAAGGAGCGGATTGCCCACGGCATGTTGTCGGCGGCCTATATCACCGCGGTGATCGGGATGGATCTGCCCGGTCCCGGCTGTATCTACGTTTCGCAGACGTTGAACTTCAAGGGACCCGTCAAGATCGGCGATACGGTGGTCACGACGGTGAAGGTCGCAGAGATGCTGCCGAAGCGGCGGGTGCGGCTCGCCACGGTGTGCGCCGTCAACGGCAAGGCGGTCGTCGAGGGCGAGGCTGTCATGATGGTGCCTTCGCGGGGCGCTTGAGGGCTTGCCAATGATCGTTCTAACGGGCGACGAGCGGACTGCGGCGTTGCGCGGTGCGGTCGTTGCCATTGGAAATTTCGATGGCGTCCACCGGGGCCATCAGGCGTTGATCGAGCGAGCGCTGGCGATGGCGCGCAGCGCGTCCAAGCCCGCCGGCGTCATCGTGTTCGACCCGCATCCGCGCGAATTCTTCGTGCCGGGCGAACCGCATTTCCGGTTGACGCCGCTGCCGGAAAAGCTGCGGCTGTTTGCCGAACTGGGGCTCGACTTCGTGCGCGTTCTGACGTTCGATGCCGGCCTTTCGCAGATGAGCGCAGAAGCCTTCATCGAAGTCGTTCTCGTGCAGGGCCTCGGCATATCGGGTGCCGTCGTCGGCTACGACTTTTTCTTTGGCCACAAGCGGGCGGGCACGCCGCAAATGCTTGCGGAGGCCGGTGCGCGGCGTGGCTTTGCCGTCGAGATCGTGCCGCCGGTCGCGGAACTGGGCGAAGTGTTTTCGTCAACTGCGGTGCGCTTGAAGCTTGCCGAGGGCGACTTTGCAGGCGCCGCCAAGAGCCTTGGCCGCTGGTGGCGTGTGACCGGCAGCGTCGTCGGCGGCGCACATCGCGGAACCGGCATGGGGTATCCGACCGCCAATATCCCAATGCCCAAGGGCACCGCGCTTGCGCATGGGATTTTTGCTGTGCGGGTTTTGATCGACGACTGCTGGCACGATGGAGCAGCCTACCTTGGTACGCGCCCCACATTCGACGACGGCATGCCGGTGCTGGAAGTGTTCTTGTTCGATTTCGATGGGGATCTCTACGGCAAGACCATCGCCGTCGAGTTCATCGAATTCCTGCGCGGAGACCGCAAGTTCGACAGCATGGAAGCGCTCGTCGCGCAGATGGATATCGACGTCGCGAAAGCGCGCTTGGTGCTGGCAAACATTCCCCGAGATACGGGTGCATAGCGCGCCGGGTTGGCCCCGACCTTTCCCCTCCCCCTTGTGGGGAGGGATAGGGTAGGGGTAGGACGAAGCAAACCGCCGGGCGTGCGACCCCACCCTCGCCCTTCCCACGTTCCGGCGCAGCACGGCTTTGCGGCGACCGGCAAGGTGAAACGAAAGACGATCATGGCCAACGATACGACCGAACAGGACAGCCCCAAAACCACAGGGCGCGATTGGAGCGAAACGCTGCTGCTGCCGCAGACCGAATTTCCAATGCGCGCGGGGCTGCCGGAGCTCGAGCCCAAGTTATTGAAGCGCTGGCAAGAGATCGGGCTTTACGAGCATCTGCGCGCGGGTTCCAAGGGTAAGCCGAAGTTCGTGCTGCACGATGGGCCTCCGTACGCTAATGGCAACATCCACATCGGGCATGCGTTGAACAAGATCCTGAAGGATCTGGTGGTCAAGTCGCAGCAGATGGCGGGGCACGATTCGAACTACGTGCCGGGCTGGGATTGCCATGGTTTGCCGATCGAGTGGAAGATCGAGGAGCAATACCGCGCCAAGGG
>JANXVY010000056.1 GCA_025351425.1 Hyphomicrobium sp. | reverse complement strand
GCGCCCGCGAGACGAGCCAGGCGGCGCGAAATCTCGGTCTTGCCGACGCCCGTGGGCCCGATCATCAGGATGTTTTTGGGCTGCACTTCTTCGCGCAGGTCGCCCTTGATCTGCTGGCGGCGCCAGCGGTTGCGCAAGGCGATCGCGACCGCGCGTTTGGCGTCGGTCTGGCCAACGATGTAACGGTCGAGTTCGGAGACGATTTCGCGGGGGGAGAAGGTGGTCATGGCGTTACCGGTTAGACGAAGTCGAGCTGGGGGGCAGGTCCTGCATCGTGGCGTTTCTCATGCTTCACCAAAGAGTTTCAGGCCGAAAATGCCGGCGATCAGGACCACGAGACACGCCATCCGCATGGCCGAAGTTGGTTCGGCGTAGAACGCGATACCTACAAGGGCGGTGCCGGCCGCACCGATGCCGGTCCAGACCGCATACGCTGTGCCGAGCGGCACGCCGGTCAGCGAGCGATTCAGCAAATAGAAACTCAACGCGCCAATCGCGATGGCGATGATCGACGGCCAGAGCTTGGTAAAGCCATCGGTGTAGCGGAACAGGGTCGTCGCCGCGATTTCGCAGGCGCCCGCCAGCAGCAGATAGGTCCAGGCCATCGTCATCGGAGGTCGCCTTTATTTGGTCGAGGGAAGGCTCTCGATGACGATATTAGTGTTTGTGTAGACGCAGATGCCGGCGGCGATGGCCATGGCTTTACGCGTGATCGCGTCGGCGTCCATCGGCTGATCCAACAGCGCACGGGCGGCCGCGAGCGCGTACATGCCGCCCGAGCCGATGCCCATGCAATCGGCTTCGGGTTCCAGCACGTCGCCGGTGCCGCTGAGTACGAGCGTGGTCGTTGCGTCCGCGACCAGCATCATGGCTTCCAGGCGGCGCAAGTAGCGGTCGGTGCGCCAGTCCTTGGCGAGTTCGACGGCAGCCCTCGTCAATTGGCCGGGGAATTGTTCGAGCTTGGCCTCTAAGCGCTCGAACAGCGTGAAGGCGTCGGCGGTCGCGCCCGCGAAGCCCCCGATGACGTCGCCGCGGCCGAGCTTGCGGACCTTCTTCGCGTTCGACTTGATGACGGTCGCACCCAGGCTCACCTGGCCATCGCCCGCAATCACCACGCGGCCGTCCTTGCGCACGGTCAGGATCGTCGTTGCGTGCCAGGAGTGCTGGGCGGTGGTCATGCGGGGGGATCCGGGTTAATCGAGTTGCAGGCCCTCACATAGCCCCCACCTTCCCGCCTCACAAGGTCACCCATGCCCCGCTACAGCGCCAATCTGACGTTTCTGTTCAACGAGCTGCCGTTCCTGGAGCGGTTTGGCGCGGCGAAAGCTGCCGGTTTCGAGGCGGTCGAATATGTATGCCTGTTCGATCATGCGGCAGTCGCGTTGGCCGCGCCGTTGAAAGAGCATGGGCTTGCCCAAGTGCTTTTGAACGTGCCGCACGGGAAATGGGCGGCAGGCGAGCGCGGCATCGCGATCCTGCCGGAGCGTGCCGAAGAGTTTCGCGCGAGTTTGGCGCAGACCATCGCCTATGCCCACGCGCTCGAGTGTGGCCAAGTGAACTGTCTTGCAGGCATCCGGCCCGAGGGCGTGCCCGAGGAAGCGTTGCGAGAGACGTTCGTCGCCAACCTGCGGTTTGCGGCGGCGACGCTCAAGGCCGCCGGCATCCGGCTGCTGATCGAGCCGATCAATACGCGCGACATCCCGGGGTTCTATTTGACGCACACGCGTCAGGCAGTCGAGCTGATGGAGGCGGTGGGATCGGACAACCTGTTCATCCAGCACGATCTTTATCATATGCAGATCATGGAGGGCGATCTGGCCCGGACGCTGGAACGCACTCTGCCTGCCATCGGCCATATCCAGATCGCCGACAATCCGGGCCGGCACGAGCCGGGGACGGGCGAGATCAACTACGCGTTCGTGCTCGCCGAGATCGACCGGCTCGGCTACGCTGGCCACGTCGGCTGCGAGTACAAGCCAAAGACCACCACCGCGCAAAGTTTCGGTTGGATGAAGTAAAGGCCAGGGCACGCGTGCCCTGGACCCGCCTGCTTATGAGTGACGGGGCACCAAATCGTTTCACCAGCCCCAGAGGATCGCGCCGCCGGTGAGGCCGGCGCCGGCGGCCGTCATGAGCACGGTGGCGCCCTGCTTGTAACTGCGTTCGGCTGACCGCGCCGACAGCGTGAACGGGATGGTCGCCGCTGAGCTGTTGCCGAAATTCGCAATCGTCGACAGCGTGCGATCGTCCGCAATGGCGAGCTGATGGGCGACCATTGACGTCATGCGGGCGTTGGCTTGATGGGGAAGCAGATGATCTACACCGCTGGCATAAAGACCCGCGCTCGCCAGCGCCGCAGTCGACGTATCGACCATCATGGCGATGGCCTTGGCGAACACGGCCTTGCCGTCTGCGATCAACATCTTGGTATCGTCGATCGGCACGCCTTCTGCGAAGGGCGTTCTGCTGCCGCCTGCCGGGATCTGGATCAAGCCATAGTCTGCGCCGGAGGATGCGAGCTTGACGCCGCGCACGCCGGCATTTTTGCGGGTGGTTGGGGCCAGCAACACAGCACCCGCGGCATCCGCAAACAGGATGGCGCTGCCCCGATCTGCGGGATTGATGCGGCGGGATAGAATGTTTGCGGCCACCACCAGAACGGGCACGTGCTGGGTCTTCACAAAGCTGTCGGCCAGCGCCAGTGCATAGAGAAAGCCCGCGCACGCGCCGGTCAAATCGATGCCGCCCGAGCCTGTCAGCCCCAATTTGTGGGCGAGCAGCGGCGCGGACGGCGGCAACAAATGATCGGGGGTCGAGGTCGCCAGCAGCGTGAGCCCCACGCGGTCGCGCGCCAAGCCTGCCGACCGCAACGCCTGATCGGCGGCGGCAAACGCTAGATCTGTCAAGGCTTCGCCATCGGCAGCGTAACGGCGCTCGTTGATGCCGGTGCGGCGCGCGATCCAGCCTGCTTCGAGGCCTAGCCGGGCTTCGATCTCGGCGTTCTTCACGACGCGATCGGGCGCATGATGTCCAAGGCCGATGATCTCGCAGCCGGTGGGGGTGATTGCGGTCATGGGGTGATTGCGGTCATGGGGCGGTTGCGAACCGGTTGGCCGCTTCGCCGATCGCGTCATAAACGTGGTCCAGTTCGCCTTGGGTGATGCAATAGGGCGGCATGAGATAGATCGTATTGCCGAGCGGCCGCAGAAGGATGCCGCGGGCGACGAAGAACGCGCCCAGAGCGGGGCCGATCGCCGCCAGATAGCCGGCATCGCGCGTGCGCAGGTCAAGTGCCGTGATGGTTCCGCATTGGCGCACGGCGGTGAACCTGCGATCGGACCGGAACCGTTCGAGCGCGCGCGTCTGCATTTCACTCAACGCCCGCACGCGCCCGATCACGGGTTCGTCGCGCCAGACCGCCAGATTGGCGACGGCGGCGGCGCAGCAGATGGGGTTGGCCGTATACGAGCTCGAATGAAAGAACATGCGGGAGCGGTCGGTCGAGTGGTGGGCCTCGAAGATGGCTGCCGTGGACAGCGTCGCGGCGAGGGGAAGCGCGCCGCCGGTCAGGCCCTTCGCAATGCAGAGAATGTCGGGTGAAATGCTTGCCTGCTCGCATGCGAACAGCGTGCCCGTGCGGCCCCAGCCGGTCATCACCTCGTCGGCGATCAGCAGCACGCCGTGGCGGCTACAGATGGCGCGCATCTCACGCAATACGTGGGCTGGATAGGTCAGCATGCCGCCCGCGCCCAGGATCAGGGGCTCGACGAGGAGGGCCGCGATGGGTTCCGCCGTGCAAGCGGCCTCGAGTGCGTCGAGGGTTGCCTGTTCGCGGCCAGCGGAGGGGAACGGGAGGCGGGCCACATCGAACAGCAGCGGCTCATAGCTTGCCGTGAACGCCCCGCGTGCGCCCGCCGACATCGTGCCGACGGTGTCGCCGTGATAGCCGTGCTCCAGGGCTGCGATGCGCGTGCGGGGCTCGCCGCGATTGCGCCAGAACCCGAGCGCCATTTTGATTGCGACCTCGACTGCCGTCGAGCCGCTGTCGGAATAGAACACATGTGCGAGGCCGGATGGCGCGCAACTGATCAGTTCGCGGGCCAGCGTTTCGGCGGGCGCGTGGGTGAGGCCTGCAAAGATCACCTGATCGAGGCGATCGGCTGCGGTCTTGATGGCGGCCTTAATCGAAGGGTGGCCGTGGCCGTGCGTCGTCACCCACCAGGACGATATGGCGTCCAGCAGCTTCGCTCCGTCCTGGGTTTCCAGCCATGCCCCTTGCGCTCGCGCGATCTCGATAATGGGTTCATCGAGGCCGTGCTGCGTGAAGGGATGCCAGACGGGGGAGGTCGTGGTCATGACGGGGCCCGCCATCCCTCGAGCTTGGGCGATAGCTTGCCAGCTAGCCCTGGGATCGTGTCGTCGGGGAAGCCCATGTCGAACGCTTGGGCCAGGGTTTCAGAGTCGAGTTTCGGCAGGCGGGGAAGGCGGCCCAACCAACGGACGCCATATCGGATGCAGATATAGGACTCGTTGTCCGCGTTCGCCGCGCCGATGAACGCCACACCTAGAATGGGAATGTCGCGTGCCCGCAGCGCTTCGATGGACAACAGGGTGTGGTTGATCGTGCCAAGCCCCGTGCTCGCGACCAGTATGACGGGCAGGTTCCAGCGCTGAAACAGGTCGATCATCAAAAATCGGGGGGTGATCGGCACCATCAGCCCGCCCGCGCCTTCGATGACGAGGGGGCGGGTGGTTGCGGGCGGTATGATGGAGCAGGGGTCGATGCTCACGCCGTCGATTTCGGCAGCGGTGTGCGGCGACACGGGAGTGCGCAAACGATAGGCTTCGGCGTGGAAGCGCTCGGCCGGCAGGCCGCTCAATTCGCGGGCCGTTTGCGTGTCGGTCGGGCCATCCAGGCCCGATTGGATCGGCTTCCAATAGTCGCCATCGAGGGCTGCCGTGAGGGCCGCCGCAAACACCGTCTTGCCGACGCCCGTCCCGGTGCCGGTGACGACGAAGCGGGTCGGAGCGTCGCTTGCGGTCGGCGTGGGTCCCGGCCTGCGCCAGGATGACGGCAAGGCTGGCGAGATCGGGGCACCAATGTCCTGCGATCGCTGCTCATCAGCGTCCGGTAGGTGCGCCCGTTTCGAAACATCATCCTGGAGGAGGCCGGCACCGGATAAATTCTCCGTGCGCGGCCAGTTTTTCAGTGCCTCGTCCAGTGTTGCGAACATTGCGGCAAGGCTTGCCTCGTCCGCGTTCAGCGTCACGGTGATGCGCAGGCGCGCGGTTCCTTCGGGAACGGTCGGCGGGCGGATCGCGCGGATGTCGTATCCCGCGCGCTGCATTGCCTGCGCGATTGCCACCGCACGCGTGTCGCTGCCAACGATCACGGGCAGGATCTGCGAGCCGGACGGGCGCACACCGCAGGTCTGTTCGAAGAGCTGGCCCGCAAATGCCACGCGGGCGGCGAGCGCTGTGCGGCGTTGAGGCTCGTCGCGCACCAGTTCGAGGCTGCGCCGCACGACGGCCGCCATCACCGGCGAGGGGGCGGTTGCGTAAACGAACGCGCGCGAGCGGTTGATGAGAAAGTCGCGGATCGACGCTGGGGCGGTGATCAGAGCGCCGACGGCTCCGAGCGCCTTGCCGCAGGTGTGCAACGCTACGACGCGATCGCTGCCTTCGAGGCTTGCGCCCAGGCCCTGGCCACCTTGTCCAAGGACGCCGGTTGCGTGGGCTTCGTCAATCAGCAGCATGGCGTCATGACGGGCAGCGATCTGCGCGAGGCCGGCCAAGGGGGCTTGGTCCCCATCCATGGAATACAGGCTCTCAATCGCGATCCAGACCTGGCCTGTGCCGCCGTGCGCGCGCCAGGCAACAATTGCGTCCTCGAAGGCTTGGCAATCGTTATGGCGGGCGCTCGCGGTTTCGGCCTTGGTCAGCGCCATGCCTTCCCACGCGCTGGCATGGATCAGCTCATCGTGCACGATCAGATCGCCGCGGGCGGGCAGGGTTGCGATCAAGGTTGCGTTCGCAGCGAAACCCGATCCGAAATAGAGGGCGGTCTGCGCGCCGAAAAAGCTCGCGGCTTCGCGCTCCAGCGCCTCGTGTTCTGCATGATTGCCGCGCAGCAGGCGCGATCCGCCCGCGCCGAGCGGCACGCCGCGGCTGATGGCGTCGATGGCCGCTTGCGCCAATTCGGGGCTCGCGGCAAGCCCGAGATAGTCGTTCGAGGTGAAGTCCATTCCAGCGGCCAAAGTCAGTGCGCGCAGACGGCCGCGCCTGGCCAGAGCTGCCAGCGCGCGTTGGTGGTGGGGCTCGCCGCGCTGCTGGTTCGTCGATCGCTCAGGCGGTGGCGGCATCCGCCACGTCCTCCCGGCAACTGCTCATATTCTCATCTTCCGCTGGAGCATTGCTGCGGCGTAGGTGCGCTTGATCGCAATGCTCTTCTGCCCGCATCGTCTCGAGGCCGAGCTTGGCGAACAACGCGCTGTCGGCGTCCTCGCCGGGGTTGTCCGTCGTCAGCAGCGTATCGCCAGCGAAGATCGAGTTGGCGCCCGCAAAGAAGCACAGCGCCTGGGTTTCGTCGCTCATCCCGGTGCGTCCGGCGGAGAGGCGGACGTAGGACTTCGGCATGAGAATGCGGGCGGTGGCGATGGTGCGCACGAAATCGATCGGATCGACCTTGGCGACGTTTTCCAGCGGCGTGCCGGGAATGGCGATCAGCATGTTGATCGGCACGCTTCCTGGATGCTCCGGCAGGTTGGCCAGCGTCACCAGCATGTCGACGCGGTCCGCCGCCGTTTCGCCCAGGCCGACGATGCCGCCCGAGCAGACGTTGATGCCGGCCTCGCGGACGCGGGCCAATGTCTCGAGCCGGTCGGCGAAGGTGCGGGTGGTGATGACGTTGCCGTAGTGGGCTTTAGAGGTGTCGATGTTGTGGTTGTAATAGTCGAGGCCGGCCGACTTGAGTTCGACCACCTGGGTGTCGTCGAGCATGCCGAGGGTCATGCACGTTTCCAGGCCGAGCGCCTTCACGCCCGCCACCATCGCGGTGATCTGCGCCATGTCGCGGGCTTTGGGCGAGCGCCAGGCCGCGCCCATGCAGTACCGCGTGGCGCCGGCGGCCTTGGCCTTGCGTGCTTCCTCGATCACGCGCTCCACTTCCATCAGCTTGGAGGCCGAGAGGCCAGAGGCGTGATGGGCGGACTGACTGCAATAGCCGCAATCTTCGGCGCAGCCGCCGGTCTTGATGCTCAAAAGGCGGCTCTTTTGAATAGCGTTGGGCTTGAAGTGCGCCCGGTGGACGAGGTGGGCGGCAAACAACAGATCGTTGAAGGGCTGATGATAAATCGCTTGCGCCTCGGCGCTCGTCCAATCGTGACGCACGTCGTGCTGAAACGAAGCGGGGGACGCGGGAGCAGCGGTCGTGGGGGCGCTCGCAAGCGTCTGCAAAGGTGCGGCAAAGGTCAACGGTGTCTCCAGCGATAAATCTCACGCAGTGTTTGCACCGTTGGCGGGCGGCGGCAAGGGGGCGCTCCGGCGCAGAGGCCGCAACAACCTCAACATTTCAATCAAAAATAGTGAAAATTTTATAGAAACAACTTGCTAATGCTGATCTCTGTTCAGCATGGAGATCAACCGGCGATTGCTATACGACCGTGCGAACACCCGAGCGCTTGATGACGCCGGGATACATCAAGAAGCGAGGGCTGGCAGAAGCTCGGGCTGGCATTAAAATCATCAACGAGGGCACATGCCGACGGACGTTCACGAACTCGAGCTGTTGGGGCGCTTGCAGCCGCTCGTTGCAGGCCATCATTCTGGGCAAACCGTCGCTGCGGGGGATCATGGCGGCGTCGTGATCGCGCGTCGTGGACACGTGCGGGGCATCTGGCGTTGCATGAACGGACACTTCGGATGGACGCCGGCTGGTTACGGCGAGCCGACGTATACGGCCACCGATTTGGACGCTGCCGTCCAGTACACGAAGACCATCATCCTTTCGGCATAAACCGGCGATCCGGCGCTGCCTCGTCCTGTACGGCGGAGGTTCAACTCAGGTCTTCCGGAGACGGCGGCAAGGGCAGCACGGCAATGCCGTCTTCCAGCAGGGATTTTGCCTCGTTCAAGGTCGCCTGACCATGGATAGCGCGGGCCGGCGCATCGTCACCTTGAATGCGGCGGGCTTCTTGCGCGAATTTCGGGCCGACGTCTTCGGAGCCTGCGAGCAGCTGGGCGCGCAGTTGCGAGAGAGCCGCGCGCTTGGCCGACATTTCATCGCTTAGAGCGAGGGGCTGCGGCGCATCAAGCTCCTTCGATCTTGTTACGCGCGGCGCCATCAAGGCTTTTTCAACCCGAACAGTCCCGCAGCTGGCGCACGTGAGCTGCTGGCGTTTGGCCAGTTTTTCATAAGCTTGGCTGCTTTGAAACCAGGTTTCGAACTCGTGACCGCGCGCGCATCGCAGCGAATATTTGATCATGGCCGGCTTAGCGAAAAGGTGCGGGTATTTTCGAGGCAGGGAATGCGTCCGCGCACGGCAGCGACTTCTGCGGGATCGATGCTGGCAACGATGATGCCCGGTTCGGTGCCCCCTTCCGCGAGGATCGTGCCCCAAGGCGAGATGATGAGGCTATGGCCGTACGTTTCTCGTCCGTGTTCGTGGCGGCCGCCTTGAGCGGCGGCGAACACGAAACACTGGGTCTCGATGGCGCGCGCCCGCAGCAAGGTGTGCCAGTGGGCTTCGCCGGTATGCCGGGTGAAGGCTGCTGGTACGCTCAGGAAATGAGCGCCCGCCTTCACCAACGTCTGATGGAGCGCGGGAAATCGCAGGTCATAGCAGATCGTCAGGCCCAGCCTGCCCCACGGCAGGTCGGCAACGACGGCGCGATCGCCTGGCATGTAGCTGGCGCTTTCGAGGTAGGTTTCGCCATTGGCGAGCGTCACGTCGAACATGTGGATTTTGTCGTAGCGGGCTTTGATCGCGCCATCGGGGTCGATCAGATAAGAGCGGTTGGCGATGCGGTCGCCTTCGCGCACACCCATCGAGCCGATATGAAGCCATACCTGCAGTTCGCGGGCGAGCTTTGTAAATGCGGCCAGCGCCGTGCTGGCGGATTCCGGTTCGGTCTGCGCGAACAGGTTGGCGCGGTCGGTATCCATCAAGGTCGTGACTTCAGGCGTCTGGATGTAGTCGGCGCCCGCGGCTGCTGCCGCACGAATCAGCGTTTCGGCGGCGGCCACATTGGCTGAGATCGTGCGGCCCGACCGCATCTGAACAAGGGCCGCCCGGAAGGGCTGCGGCTTATCCGGTTCGATCGATGTCATTTTGGCCGAGGTCGTGTCTGCGGAGGTCATGTCGGTTGAAGTCATTGGGTGCGCCGCCTTTACGCTGCCAGAAGGGGGTCCAATTGGCCCGCGCGGTCGAGGGCGTAGAGATCATCGCACCCGCCGACGTGGCGTTCGCCGATCCAGATCTGGGGAACTGTGTTGCGCCCGCCCGACTTGTTGCGCATTTCCGCGCGCAGGTGGGCTGCTGCGGAAACGTCGATCTCTTCGTATCTAACGCCTTTGGATTGCAGCAGTTCCTTGGCCATATGGCAGTACGGGCATAACGACGTCGTGTAGATGAAGACATCTTGCATAACCGTGCCCCTCCCCGCGTTTCGTGACCGGTTTCCATTGATCGTCCGGGCGGAACCGCGCGCGCTCGCATCAAGCTCTTGTAATCATTGTGTCATAGGGTGGGCGCGTGCGCACGTGACAAGTTGTCAACCGAGCGTGCCGGTCACCATTGCCAGGGCGAGCACATCGACGCGGGCCGCGCCGGCTGCCTTGAGGGCGCGCGCAGCGGAGTTGCACGTGGCGCCTGTTGTCAGCACGTCGTCGATCAGCAACACGTTGCGGCCCTCGATGCGGGAGCGGTGGCTTGCCGGCACGCGAAATGCGCCCGCCACGTTCTGCTGGCGCTCCTTTGTCGACAGGCCAACCTGGCTTGGCGTTGCCTTCACCCGTTGGAGCGCGAGCGGGGCGACCGGCTTCCCAGTGCGGCGCCCAACTTCGTAGGCCAAAATCGCCGACTGGTTGAAGCGGCGGTGCAGCAGCCGCCAACGATTGAGCGGGATGGGCACGATCAGGCCGGCATCCTCGATCAGGGGCGCACCGCTCGCTGCCAGCCAACGGCCGAACAGGCGGCGCGTATCGTGCCGATCGGAATATTTGAAACCGTGGATCAGTTTTTGAATCGTGCCGGTGTAGGCGGCCACGGCGCGGGCACGGTCAAAGTCGGGCGGGTTGGCGCTGGCGGCGGCTGAAATCATGAGACCGCCCGTATCGTAGGGGAGCGGAATCCCGAGCCGGTCGCACACGGGCGGACCGATGAAATCGATGGCTCCCCAGCACGGCGCGCAGAGGCAGTCGTGCATCACCATCGGCGCGTGACAACTCAGGCAGACCGGGGGAAGGACTGCGTCACTGATGGACATGGCGGCCGTGCGCATCAGTGCGTAAGCCTGCATCCCGAGACTGGCTTTCATGTCCATGGCGCAGGTCTCATCTCGCATTGTCTCAGTTTATGCTAACGCATGCGGCAGATCGATGCGAGAGCTACTTGAGACACGAGTAGGATGCGCAAACACCTATGAGCGACGCGCCCAATATTTTCGATCGGGCCTTGCTGGTTTCGCGGCGGGAACGCCATGCGGCGACAGCTGCCCAGCACGATTTTCTGCTGGCGCGGGTGGCCGACGACTTCGCCGAGCGGATCGGAATCGTCACGCGTACGTTCGAGGCGGGCCTCAACATCGAAGCGCACCACGGGCTGCTGAGCCGGCGGTTGCGGACCCTGCCGAACGTGCGCGCGCTGCTCGACGCCGAGCCGTCGCGCAGGCTGCTTGCGCACTGCGAGGGGCCGGTGCAAGAGGCGGACCTGGAAGCGCTGCCATTTGGGCCGGAACAATTCGATCTCGCTGTTTCCGGGCTCAGCTTGCAGCTCGTCAACGATCTGCCGGGCGCGCTCATCCAATTGCGGCGGGTGCTGAAGCCGGATGGCCTGCTCCTGGCAGCGGTGCTCGGCGGGGAGACACTGCGGGAGCTGCGGGAAGCGTGGCTGGTCGCGGAAGCCGAGGTGACCGGCGGCGCCTCGCCACGCGTTGCGCCGTTCGCCGATGTGCGGGGGCTGGGTGCGCTGCTGCAGCGGGCGGGCTTTGCGCTGCCGGTCGCCGATACAGATACGGTCACGGTCACCTATGAAAGCCCGCTGCATCTGATGCGCGAGATCAAGGGTATGGGGGCTGCCAACATGCTCAGCGAGCGCCGCCGCACGCCCGTGACACGAGCATTGCTGATGCGCGCAGCCGAGGTTTACAGCGAGCGGTTCGGACTTCCCGGGGGCCGGATTCCAGCGACGTTCGAGATCATAACGCTGACGGGGTGGGTACCCCACGAGAGCCAGCCCAAGCCGTTGCGGCCGGGCACAGCGACCACGCGGCTCGCCGCCGTGCTGGGCGATCGCACGCACACGTCCGGCGAATAAGCTCCGCTGGGTAGGGTTACTGGGGTGCGGACGGCGGACGGCGGGCGGTCAGCGGTTTGGGGGCGGGGCGGCAATAGCCTGGGACTTCGGCGCCGCCGGCGACCTTGAAGCCTGGCAACCAGACGCATCCCGTGGTGCTACCGCATTCCGTCTCAGGCAACTTCGCGCACGGGGACGCCGCCAAGGGCGGAACCGGCGCCGCCTCGGGCGCGGGAGGCTGCTGGGCAACCGCAAAGCCTGCGGCTGCGAGGGTCACGACGACCAGACCCAGGGCTGGAATACTCTTACGCATGTCAATCTCCCCATCCCAAATTGCGCCACGCCATCAGGCGCAATCGCGAACTGTTTCCCGTACTTTAGCGATCTAGATCTGAATGTCCGCTGAACATTCTTAGTCTTTTCCGATCAGATGGTTAGTGTCTACGGTTCAACGGTGCGGCTATTTGCTCGCAACTTCGGTGTAGGCCAGATGCGCCAGATCCCGCGGGCCGAAATAGGCGACAAAGCCGTCCTTGTTCAGTTCCGTCGCCGCGGTTTGGACCAGCGCGGCCTTGTTGATGTATTCGACGCACAGAACGAGCTTGCCGTCTGCGGTCAGCTTCGACAGCAGGCGCTTCGTTTCCTTGATCGAAGGCGCGTCGTTGCGCACGGGATCCTTGAAGGGGTTCTTGGGGTCGAACAGGCCTTCCGAATACAGCACGCTCTCTTTGCCGATGCCGTCGATGGCGGCGCGGTAATCGTCGTCGTCCAGCAGGCCTTCGGCGTTCTGGGCGATGGTCAGGAAGTTCTTGTTGCGCAGTTTGGTCACGATCGAAATCTTGCGCACGAACTGGATCATCAGGTCGCTGGCCACGGTGCCGGCCGGCGTCTTGCCCTGGTAGTCGTCGGCGATGTCGATCTTGTCGAGATAGATGCCGTCGAAGCCCGCATCCATGATCCGGTTGATATAGCTGTCGGCGTCGTTGAGGATCAGGTTCTGCCATTCCTGCTCCCAGTATTTGACCGAAAGATTCCCCGGCCACTCCGGGTTTTCCTTCTCGATCAAGGGCGTGCGGTTGCGGATGTCGCCCCAGTTCCGGTCGCCCCAGTAGTAGCGGTAATTCTCGGCCTCGCCGATGGAGATGTAGGCGATGACGAAACGGCGGCTACCATCCGGCTTCTTCTTCATGCGGGCGAGTTCGGCCGGGGTGAACGGCGGCCCGATCGCGGGATCGCGCTGATAGTCCATCACCACAAGATCGTAGGGGGAATTGGCGATCGTGGCGGGGTCGTCGTTCTGTAATTGATAGCCCCAGCTCTTGATCTGCTGGCCCTGCACGACGTTGGCGTCCGCGAAGGCGGGCGTTACGGCACCTGCAAGGCCGACAAGGAGAGATGCGATCATTCCCAGGGCCTGCAACCGGACGGACTTCAACACGCAGACCATCGATGCCTCCAAAGTTACACGCGCCGTTGTGTATATATCGGGCCCGTAGGGTTGCGGCAGACAAAAAATGGCACAGCGCGACAACAATCGCTTCCTGGGGTGCGCGGGGATGGCTTCCTGAATTGCGCGCGGCGGGTTAACGTCCAACTCTAGTGGTGTGGGTTTCGCGGGGAACGGCCTTATGTCTCGTCATATGCGTATCAGCCGGCGGCGGTTTGGACAGGGTCTGGCCGGGAGCGGCGCGGTTGCCGTCAGCGGGTTGGGTTTTGGCGTTGCCTTCGCCACCACTGTCAGTATCGACGATTGGAAGCGGCTCAAGGATATGTCGGACGAGGCGCGTAGGGCCGGGATCGACGTTGCCCAAGTCAGCGTACCTTCGGCCGACTCGCCCAAATTCAGCGAAATCGTGCGCGCGATCGTCGATTTCATCGACGATCTCGACGGGCCAGAGGTGGATACCGCGGTCGAAAAAGCCGTGGTGGCCGACTTGAAGACGCGCGCGCAGGCGCTGCTCAACGCCATCAACGGGCGCGAGCGTTCGCCGCACCAGAAATCAGAACTGCCCGGCCATAGCTTGTTCTCGTTCGCCGGCTTGATCGGCGCTGCGCAGGCTGAAACGGTCGATCCATCGCAACGCTACGACAAATACAAGGCGGCCTATCTCGAGCTCTTCGACAGCTGCAAGGTCCGGCCGGAGCGGCAGTCCACGGTCGACTGGTATGTGTCGAAATTGACCAACGCGAAGTACCGGGCTGCCTACGAGAAGCTCGAAGACGACATCTGCGTGCCGTGGTACTTCATCGGGGTGCTGCACGCGCTGGAAGCCAGTTTCAACTTCGACGCGCACCTCCACAACGGCGATCCGCTTTCGAAGCGCACGACCCACGTTCCGGCCGGGCGGCCGCTCGTCTGGCAGCCGCCGTCCGACTGGCAATCGAGCGCGAAAGACGCCTTGGCGCTGGAAAAATTCACCGAGCACCTGGACTGGAACCTCGCCCGGATGCTGTTCCGCATCGAAGCGTACAACGGGTTTAGGTCACGCGAGCTGCACAATACCAATTCGCCTTACCTGTGGAGCTTCTCGAACCACTACACGGCGGGCAAGTTCGTCGCCGACAACGAGTGGTCCGGCACGACCGTTTCGCAGCAGTGCGGGGCTGCCGTGATGATCAAGGCGCTGGTCGACAAGAAGATCATCCAGCTCATCGTGTGAGCAGATTGGCAATTCCGGCAGCCGCGGTTACGAGTTGTGGCCTTGAGAGTTGTGGCCTTGAGATCAGTCTCTTGCGATCAGTGCAGGGTGTCCTCGGGCCCGGGCTTCGAGGGGCCTTCGGACTTGCGGCGGGCGATCTCGCGATTGCGGGCGTCGAGGAAATTCTGCAACTCGACCGACTCGCGTGTGGAGCGGGGTTCGCCTTTCACCTGCTCGGGCCTTGGCGTTCTGAACTTGCGCTGGAACCAGATGAAGGGACGCGTCACGCGGCGCAAGACGCGCTGGGTTGCGGAGGGCAGCTTCTTGTCCTGAAGCAGCCGGTAGCTCACGACGCCCTGGTCCCGGTTATCGCGAGATGCGCCCGACGTATCCAGGCGCACTGCCCCCTTAGCTGCCGGGCGCTTGGGACGCGCGCCGCCTGAAGGCCGCCGCATGGTGGCAACCATAACGACCATCACCGCCAACAACAGAATCGAAATCATGGCAATTCGCGCACCTCTACTACCGGTACCTGCCGGGATGGCATATATGTTACAACACCCTGGCGGTGGTATGGCAATTCCAATCATCACGACCGACAGGCATTTTTGGCTCTGGGCCCCGCTCAGGCTTGCTCGCCGAAAAAGGACGCTATGACCTTGCAACCGGACGTTTCCGTGCCGACCATGATCGACCCGTTCGGGCGCCATATCAGCTATCTGCGCGTGTCGGTCACCGACCGGTGCGATTTCCGCTGCGTCTACTGCATGTCGGAGCATATGACGTTCCTGCCCAAGCGCGATCTGCTGTCGCTCGAAGAACTCGACCGGCTGTGCTCGGCGTTCGTTGCGCGCGGCGTGCGCAAGCTGCGCATCACCGGGGGCGAGCCACTCGTACGCAAGAACATCATGTGGCTGTTCCGGGCGCTGTCGCGGCACCTCCAGTCGGGGGCGCTTGAGGAACTGACGCTGACGACCAACGGTAGCCAGCTGAAGACGCATGCCGCCGAACTGGCCGCGTGCGGGGTCAAGCGGATCAACGTCTCGCTCGATACACTCGACCCGGCGAAGTTCAAGGACATCACGCGCTGGGGCGATCTTCGCGTCGTGATGGAGGGCATCGAGGCTGCCGAGCGGGCGGGGCTTGCCGTCAAGATCAATGCCGTGGCGTTGAAGGACGTCAACGAGCACGAGATCGAGGCGCTGATGGCGTTCGCCCATGGCCGGGGGGCGGATCTCACGCTCATCGAGACCATGCCGCTCGGCGAAATCGAGGGCGACCGGACCGATCAGTATCTGCCGCTTTCGGTGGTGCGGGCGCGGCTCATGGACCGCTTCACGCTCGAAGATATTCCCTACCGGACGGGGGGGCCGGCGCGTTATGTGCGGGTCAAGGAAACTGGCGGGCGGCTCGGTTTCATTACGCCGCTGACGCACAATTTCTGCGAAAGCTGCAACCGCGTGCGCCTCACCTGCACCGGTACGCTCTACATGTGCCTGGGGCAGGACGATGCGGCCGATCTGCGCCCGGTGCTGCGGGCAAACCCCGATAACGACGCGGCGTTGCATCTCGCCGTGACGGAGGCCATCGCGCGCAAGCCCAAAGGGCATGACTTCATCATCGACCGGACGACCCGGAAGCCCGCCGTCAGCCGCCACATGAGTGTCACCGGCGGCTGATAGCTCCGCTCGGCCTAGGTATTGCAGACAGCTCGAGCAGGGACAGGTCATGTCGAAATTCGGTTTGGGGCTCGCGCGGTACGCCCGGCTCGGGCGGCGCCAGCTGATCGCGTTCGCGATCCTTTCGGCCATCGTAAACGGCCTAGTCACCGCGGGAGTGGGTGCGTGGCTCGCCCAGACCTATGCCGCGTATCAGCGCAAGACGGTTGCCATCCAGTCGATCGCCGATCTCGTCTACGAACGGCGGACGCGCGCCGGGATGGTGATGTGGTCGCTCAAGCGCAACGCCGATCTCGACGAACTGCGCTATCGCAAGCGGGTCTACGACGAAGCCTTCGTCGCGTGGAACGCCAAGACGCAGCGCAATGTGTTCACGATCCGCGACATCTCGGGACAGGGCGGGGTCACTCGGCTGGAAACCCAATTCCAGGAACTGCTGGTCCCCGGGCTGACGGCGACAGACCAGTGCATCACCAAAGCCTACGATCTGAAGACCAAGGGTGGCGATCCGCTGCCGGTGCTCACCGCGTGCCGGATGACCGATCTGCATCAGTTCACGCTCGATTGCGGCGCAACGTTCACCAACGAACTCGACCGGTTGACGCGGCTGTCGTTCCTCCCTTGGGGCGGGTATGACGTGCCGATGCGCAAGGCCAGCGAGGCGCGCATCGACCGGGCGTGCGGGCCGGAGGTGTTTCCCAAGCCGCTCGCAGACCCCGGTCCCGCTCAGCCGGCCGTTGCCGCTTCACCGGCCGCCGCTACACCTGCCGCCGCAGCGCCTGGGGCTGTGGCCAATCCCGCCGCCCCCGCCTTGGTGCCGCAAGAGGCACCTGCCAAGTAGGCTGCTGGTCTCGATGAAAGCTGCCGGTGAGCGGTCTGGTTGACAACCGGGTTGAAAACGGGTGTTCCAGCGGTCACGAGTCCGGCGGACCAACGCTCAGCGATGCGCGTTCGATTGGATTTCGCTGACACGCTGCTGGAGAACGGGTTTGAAAACGGAGACACTCGTAGAAACGGCACCTCAGCGCGCGTCATACGATCTCCGCGGCAAGCGGGTATGGGTTGCCGGTCATAATGGGATGGTCGGCAGCGCGCTGGTGCGACGGCTGCGCGCCGAGGACTGCACGATCCTGACCGTTGACCGGCACGCGCTCGATCTCAAGCGGCTCGACGACGTGCGGGCCTGGATGGCCGACAACAAGCCCCAAGCGGTGTTCGTCGCGGCGGCAAAGGTCGGCGGCATTCTCGCCAATCAGTCGCGGCCGGTCGATTTCCTGCACGATAACCTCATGATCTCGAACAGCATCATCGAGAGCGCCTACGAGACCCAGGTCGAAAAGCTGCTGTTCCTTGGCTCGTCGTGCATCTATCCGCGGATGGCGCCGCAGCCGATCGTCGAAGAGGCGCTGCTGACCGGCCCTCTCGAGCCGACCAACGAATGGTATGCGATCGCGAAAATCGCAGGGATCAAGTTGTGCCAGGCGTTCCGTCAGCAGTACGGCTGCGACTACATTTCAGCGATGCCGACCAATCTCTATGGCCCCGGCGACAATTACGACCTGAATTCGAGCCACGTCATTCCGGCGCTGATCCGCAAGGCGCATGAGGCCAAGCGCAAGGGCGATCCGACCATGGTCGTCTGGGGGACCGGGTCGCCGCTGCGCGAGTTCATGCACGTGGACGATTGCGCCGATGCGCTGGTCTTTGTGATGAAAACCTATTCGGCGCATGAGCACATCAACATCGGCTACGGGGAAGATGTGTCGATCCTGGAGGCGACGACGCTCGTCTGCGAGGCGGTCGGATACGCTGGCACGCTGACGCACGACCTGACGAAGCCCGACGGTACGCCGCGCAAGCTCATGAGCAGCGCGCGGCTCCACGCACTCGGCTGGTCGCCCAAGATTACCTTGCGCGACGGGCTCGCCTCCACCTATCAGGCGTTTCTTGCGCAGGCTTAGCGTGGGTTTACATTTCTCGGGGCGGGGGCGCGCATGTGCGGACTAGCGGGCTTTCTCGATCTCAAGCGCGCGACGCCTGCGGCCGAGCTCGAAGGCATCGCGCGGGCGATGGCCGACAGCCTTTTCCATCGCGGGCCGGACGAAGGCGGCGTCTGGGTGGATGAGAGCTCAGGCGCAGCGCTCGGGCACCGGCGGTTGTCGATCGTCGACCTGACGGCGGCCGGCCGCCAGCCGATGCCGTCCCGTTCGGGGCGGTACGTGCTGAGCTATAACGGCGAGATCTACAACGCGGAGCAGCTTCGCGCGGAGCTTGGCGCGGGCCACGACTGGCGCGGGCATTCCGATACCGAGGTGCTGGCCGAGGCGATCGCCAGCTGGGGACTGGAGGCGGCAATTGCCAAGTGCGTGGGCATGTTTGCGCTTGCGGTGTTCGACCGGGAGACACGGCAGCTATCGCTGGTGCGCGACCGGCTCGGGAAAAAGCCGCTCTACTGGAGCCAACAGGGCGCGCTCTTCATGTTCGGGTCCGAGTTGCGGGCGCTGCGGGCGCATCCGGCCTTCCGGGCAGACCTCGATCGCGACGGGCTCGTCGGCTTCGTACGGCGCGGCTACTACCGGGGTCCGGGCACTGTCTATCTGGGCGTCAACCAGCTCGAGCCGGGGCATATCCTTACCGTTTCCGCCGCAGGCGAGTTCACGCAAGCCGCCTACTGGACGCTTGCCCGGCAGATCGAAGAGGCGCGCGCTGCCCCGTTCACCGGGACGGATGCGCAGGCCATCGACGCGCTGGAGCGGACGCTCGGCGATGCGGTCGCCCGCCGGATGGTCGCCGATGTTCCCGTCGGCGCCTTCCTCTCGGGGGGCTACGACAGCTCGGCGGTTGTTGCGTTGATGCAGAAAGCGTCCGCCCGGCCCGTCCGGACGTTTTCGATCGGCTTTAACGAGGCCGACTACAACGAAGCCCCGTATGCCCGAGCTGTGGCGGCGCACCTCAAGACCGATCACACCGAATTCATGGTCACGCCGCACGAGACGCGCGACGTCATCCCGCGGCTCGCCGACATCTACGATGAGCCGTTCGCGGATAGTTCGCAGATCCCGACGTTTCTCGTCTCCAAGCTCGCGCGCCAGCAGGTGACCGTCGCGTTGTCGGGGGATGGCGGAGACGAACTGTTTGCGGGCTACAATCGCTATCATTTGGGCGAAACGCTGCGGCGGCGAATGGCCCTGCTGCCGCATGGAGTGAGGTCTGGTCTTGCCCGCGCGATCACGGCTGCGCGGCCTGAAATGCTCGATCGGCTGGCGGGCATCCTCCCGCGCCGGATACGGCCGCCCTATCCCGGCGACAAGCTGCATAAATTCGCGGGCGTGCTGGCGCTCGACGCAAGCGGCGTCTACCGCCAGCTGACCAGCCAGTGGCCCGAGCCTGATGGCGTCGTCATCGGCGGGCGCGAACGGGTTTGGCCGCAGTCTGATGCGGCGTTGAATGCCTTGCTGCCCAACCCGATCGAGCGGATGCAATATCTGGATACGGTGAGCTATCTGCCGGGCGATATCCTGACCAAGGTCGACCGGGCAAGCATGGCGGTTTCGCTCGAAGTGCGGGCGCCGCTGTTGGACCACCGCCTGGCGGCGTTCGCGTGGTCGCTGCCGCTGTCGCTCAAGATCCGTAACGGCGACGCCAAATGGGTGCTCCGGCAGGTGCTGTACCGCCACGTGCCACCGGCGCTCGTCGACCGGCCCAAGAGCGGGTTCAGCATCCCCGTCGGCGGGTGGTTGCGCGCCGAACTGCGCGACTGGGCTGAAGACCTGCTCGACGAGCGTAAACTGCGCGAAGCCGGCATTTTCAATCCGGCCCCTATCCGGGCGCGGTGGAAGCAGCATCTCGACGGGGTGCGTAACGGCCAGTATGCGCTATGGTCGATTCTGATGTTCGAAGCCTGGCGGCGGCGGCACGGCGTGGCCTGAGCGGCAAGCCGGGTTATTGCTGCCGGCGTTTTGTCCCGATTTTTGAGGTTCCTCCCGCATGAGCCAACTTGCACGGCGCTGGCTGCTGCCTTTCTTCGATCCACGCGGAGTGGCGCGGCTGGCGCGCTTGCCTGGGTATTTTGCGGAATTCCGGGCCTTCCAACGGATGGCCAAGTCCGACACCGTGCGCCTTGCCGATACGCATCCCTGCCTTGGCGACCGTACGACCGCCACGGCGTTCGATCCGCATTATTTCTATCAGGGGGCTTGGCTCGCCCGGCGGGTCGCCAGTTCGAAGCCTGCCGCTCATGTCGACGTCGGATCGAGCGTGATGATGATCAGCGTGTTGTCGGCGCAGGTGCCGGTGACGTTCGTCGATATCCGGCCGCTGCAAACCGACCTCGCCGATTTGACGTCGATCAGCGGCACGATAACGGCGCTGCCGTTTGCAAGCTTGAGCCAGGGTTCGGTGTCGTGCCTGCATGTGATCGAACATATCGGCCTGGGCCGCTACGGGGACCCAATCGATGCGGACGGGGCCCGAAAGGGGTTAGCTGAACTGCAGCGTGTGATTGCGCCGGGGGGGCGGCTGTATCTGTCGACGCCCGTCGGACGCGAGCGGGTGTGTTTCAATGCGCATCGCGTGTTTGCGCCGGAGTCGATCATCGGCTTGCTGCCTGCGCTCACGCTCGCTGCGTTCTCGCTCGTAAACGACGAGGGGCGGTTGATCGCAAATTGCGATCCAGCGCGGGCGCGGGGGCTGGACTATGGCTGCGGCCTGTTCGAATTCGTGAGGCCATAAGACAATGTTTCGCAAGCTTGCCGCCGCATTCCGATCGAGCGACCTATTCGCGTTCAATCTGCGCAATCGCGATGCGTGGGTACGCGAGCAAGCAACGACGATTGCACCCGGCACCCGGGTTTTGGATGCGGGAGCTGGGTCTGCGCCCTATCGGGGGCTGTTTTCCCATTGCGTCTACGAGACCCAGGATTTCGCGCAGCTGAAGGACGACCAGCTTCGGCATGGGGCCTATGGGACGATCGACTACGTCTGCGATATGACCGCGATCCCGGTGGCCGATGGTACCTTCGGCGTGGTGCTGTGTACCGAAGTGATCGAGCATCACCCCGAGCCTATCCGTGTGGTTCAGGAGCTTGCCCGGGTGCTAGCCTCTGGTGGGGTGTTGCTGCTGACCGCACCGCTGGGCTCAGGGCTTCATCAGCAACCGTTTCATTATTACGGCGGCTACACGCCATATTGGTATTTGCGGTTTCTTCCCGCGGCCGGGTTTTCCAATATCACCATCGAAGCCAACGCAGGCTCGTTGCGCCACTTCGGTCAGGAGGCGATCCGCTTCGTCCGCATGACCGCGCCGTTCCGGCAGGGAATGGGGCTAGCAGCCGAGCTTGCCTGGCTGCCGTTCTGGCTGGTGTTTGCGCCGATTTTGGGTCTCGCCGTGCCGTTCGCCGCTCAGCTCATGGACCGGTTCGACAAGGCGCAACACTTCACGGTCGGCTATCATGTGCGGGCCGAACGGGCCCGCCCGGTTAAAACCGCCCCATGAAAATCCTCGCCGTATTCGGCCGCAACGCTTATGGCGACCCTGCGCGCGGCGAGGGCTATGAGCACGCCAACATCCTGCCCGACCTCAGGGTCATCGCGGGCGGCGGAGAGGTGCGGCTGTTCGACAGCTGGAACCGGTCGGCCTACGCCGATTTCGCCGCGCTCAATGTGGCGCTCGTGCGCGAAGTGGCTGCGTTCCAGCCAGACGTCATTTTCTTCGTGCTGATGAGTTATGAAATCTGGCTTGAGACGTTCGAAATCATCGCGGCGAAGAGCCCGGCCGTGCTGATCAATTGGGGGACGGACGACAGCTGGAAATATGCGCAGATGACGCGGTACGTCGCTCCCCTCGTCGATCTTCATATCACGACCGACCTTGCGACGGCGCGGCGCGCCGAGGCGCGTGGAGACGCTCACATCGCCTTGTCGCAGTGGGCGGCATCGAGCGAAAAGCTGCGTCCGCCGATCGCGAGCGCTGCGTGCGACTATGACGTCAGTTTCGTCGGCGCGTGCTACGGGAACCGGCCCGCATGGGTCGCCGCACTCACTGACCGCGGGATCAAGGTCACGTGCTTCGGCAAAGGTTGGGACGGCGGGGTCGTCTCGAGTGCGGATATTGCGCGCATTGTGCAGCGGTCGCGGATCTCGCTCAATTTTTCCGATTCCGGTTTGCAGTTCGCAGGCGGACGCATCCAGCGTTCGCGGCAGATCAAGGCGCGCACGTTCGAGGTGCCGGGGGCAGGCGGGTTTGTGCTGACCGAGCCGGCCGAGGGGCTCGCGCGCTACTTCGACCTTGAGACCGAGCTTGCGACGTACGCGACTGCGGACGACCTCGCATCGAAGATCGGTTTCTATCTTAGTCATCCAGCGGAGCGGGACGCCATGGCGCAGCGGGCCCATGCGCGGGTTGCGCGCGAGCATACCTACCGGGCGCGGTTGCCGGCGCTGTTCGATCTTGCCATGCGAAACGCTGCCGCGCGCCGTTCCCGCAAGGATTGGGCGCTGGCTCCATCGGCGCTCGATGGGGCCATCAAACGCCATGCAGTGGGGCCGGTCTTGAAGGCGGTAAGCACGGGCTTGATGGGTCTCAGCAGGGTTGCGTTCGGCCCCATCGTGGGGCCAAAGGCTGCGCGGCGGCTTGTACATGAGGCGAGCTGGCGGCTTTCAGGCGCGCGGACCTACAGGGCGGCGGGTTTGCCGGGGAGGATGTTCTATGGGGACCGGTAGTCCGCCATCCGGCGACCCAAACGCTCCGCTGGTGAGCGTCGCGATGTCGGTTCGCAACAATGCGGACACGGTAGGCCTCGCCATCCGCTCCGTGCTCGCGCAGACGTATCCGCATTTCGAACTGGTGATCGTAGACGACGGTTCGCGCGACCGGACGGCCGCAGAGATTGCGCGGTTTCCCGATCCCCGTATCCGTATCATCGCCGACGGCGAAACTCGCGGACTGGCCCGGCGGCTCAATCAGATCGCCAAGGGGGCTCGCGGGTTGCTGATCGCGCGGATGGATGGCGATGATTTCAGCTATCCGGACCGGTTTGCCAAGCAGGTCGCCTTTCTGACCACGAACCCGGACATCGACGTGGTGGGAAGTTCGGCGATCGCGTTCCAGCCTTCGGGGGCTGCGCTCGGCGCCTTTCGCGTCGAGGCTACGCACGAGCAGATTTGTGCGCGGCCCGAGATCGGTTTTGGGATGCCCCACCCGACCTGGATGGGGCGCACGTCCTGGTTCCAGCGCTTCCCCTACAACGAGAGAATCGCGCGGGGGCAGGATCAGTCTAAGCTGCTTTCGGCCTACCGGGAGAGCCGGTTCGCCAATCTCACCGAGCCTCTGCTGGGGTACCGGCAGGACATCCCTAAAGTCGCCCACCTCACCCAGAGCCGCTTGCCATATCTGGCAGCCTTGGCCCGCCATGCCGCACAGCAGGGCAATTGGCGGGTGCTCGCGCGCGGGGCCCTGCAGCAGCTCGGCCGGACGGCTTTCGGCGTTGCTTCGATTGCCCTGGGCGGTGGCGAGGGGCTGATCTCGCGCCGCTTCCGTCCGGCCACTCCGCAGGAAATCGAACGGTTCTGCGCGGTGCGGCAGCAACTTTCGACCTAGAGTCTTTCCGCTTGAGATAGAATCGCGGAAAGTTTCTAGCTCTTTGTTTTGCCGCGCGTTTTACGGAAAACCGCTTCACGCTTTTCCTAACGCGCTCTTGCAAGGCAGGTTTGGTTCTATTGGCGGTTGTCTCAGACAAGGCGGCAGCCTAGTGTCGCGCCTCTTCATTCGATCGCCGAACAATCTTGCCCAGCAGTCAGCGCCTCGAGCAAATTCCGATCCTACGGGATCGGAATTTTGCTCTAGGTTATTGAATTTGCCGCATTTTCGTCTTCATGGAGCGAGGCTTCGCCGTCTTCATGGAGCGAGGCTTCGCCGTCGACGACGAACCGGTATCCACTTCGTCGGAAAATGCTCTAACATCTGGAACCACCGTGTCGAAACACAAGCAATCGAAGTTCGCCGAAGCTGCCTTCACCATTCAAGAAGCGCTGCAATTTCATTCGCAAGGCAAGCCCGGCAAGCTTGAGATCACGACCACCAAGCCGTTGGCGACACAAAGAGACCTGTCGCTCGCTTATTCGCCGGGGGTTGCCGAGCCAGTGAAGGCGATCGCGGAAAATCCAGCCCTTGCCTACGATTATACGAACAAGGGCAATCTCGTTGCTGTCGTGTCCAACGGCACCGCAATCCTCGGGCTCGGCAACCTGGGCGCGCTCGCGTCCAAGCCGGTCATGGAAGGCAAGGGCGCGCTGTTCAAGCGGTTTGCCGATATCGACGGAATGGACGTGCTCGTTTCCACGGAAGACCCGGAAGCGTTCATCAATTGCGTGCGTTATCTCGGCCCCTCGTTCGGCGGCATCAATCTGGAGGACATCAAGTCCCCGGACTGCTTCATCATCGAGGAGCGCCTCAAGGAGCTGCTGGACATTCCCGTGTTCCACGACGACCAGCATGGTACGGCGATCGTGGTCGCGGCCGGCATCCTCAACGGGCTGCGGGTCGTCGGCAAGGAGATCGGCGAGGTCAAGCTCGTGTGCTGTGGGGCGGGGGCGGCGGCGCTCGCGTGCCTCAACCTGCTGGTTTCGATCGGCATGAAGCGGGATAACATCACGATCGCCGATATCAAGGGCGTGGTCTACAAGGGCCGCAACGAACTGATGGACCCTTACAAGGAGCCGTACGCCAAGAAGACCAAGGCGCGGGCGCTTGCCGAGATCATGGTCGGGGCCGATATCTTCCTCGGGCTGTCCGCGGCCGGCGCCGTCTCCAAGGAGATGGTCGCCACGATGGCGGCCAAGCCGATCATCTTCGCGATGGCCAATCCCGATCCCGAGATCACGCCGGAAGACGTCGCGAGTGTGCGCGACGACGCCATCATGGCGACAGGGCGCTCGGATTATCCCAATCAGATCAACAATGTGCTTTGCTTCCCGTTCATCTTCCGCGGCGCGCTCGACGTCCAGGCGTCGACAATCAACGAGGCGATGAAAATCGCGGCCGCCGAAGCGCTCGCAGATCTCGCGCGCCAGGAGGTGCCCGATCAGGTTGCCGCCGCGTTCCATGGCCGCCGGCCGACGTTCGGGCCCGGCTACATCATCCCGGCGCCGTTCGATCCAAGGCTCTTGACGCACATTCCGCCTGCGGTTGCGCGCGCGGCGATGGATTCAGGCGTCGCCCGCAAGCCGCTGGTCGACATGGATGCCTATGTCGCGCGGCTGAAGGGGCGGCTCGATCCCGTCGCCGGGTGGCTGCAATCGACGTTCGAAAAGGTAAGGGCCGAGCCGAAGCGCGTCATCTTTGCCGAGGGCGAAGACCCGGCCGTCGTTCGTGCAGCGCATACCTACTTCGACCAAGGCTTCGGGCAGCCGCTACTGGTCGGTTCGCGCGAGCGCGTGAAGGAGACGTTTACGACGCTCGGGGTGATGCTGCGGCCGGAATACGAGCTGGTCGATACGCGATCATCGCCCCATGTCGATGAATTCACCGATTATCTGTACGCTCGGCTGCAGCGCCGGGGCTACCTGCGCCGCGACTGCTGGCGGCTCGTGACCAACGAGCGCAACGTGTTTGCCGCCCTTATGGTGGTGCACGGCCATGCCGATGCCATGGTCTCGGGGGCGACGCGCAACTGGACCAGCGTGTTCAAGGATATCCATCGGGTGATGGACGCCAAGCCCGGACGGACCGTGATCGGGGTTTCGCTGGCGTTGAGCCGGGGCCGCGCAGTGCTGATAGCCGATACCAGCGTGCACGACATGCCAACCGCCGCGCAGCTCGCCAATATCGCCACTGAAGCGGCGCAGGCGGCCCGCAAGCTCGGGCTGGAGCCCCGCGTGGCACTGCTTGCCTACTCAACCTTCGGCCAGCCGCGCGGCGAACGTTCGGAACAGGTTCGCGAAGCGGTGCGGCTGCTGGACGAACGCGGCGCCGATTTCGAATACGACGGCGACATGGCAGCCGACGTCGCGCTCAACAGCGATCTGATGAAGCTGTATCCGTTCTGCCGGCTCAGCGGACCGGCCAACGTGCTGGTCATGCCGGCGTTCCATGCGGCGTCGATCTCGACCAAGATGCTTAAGGAACTCGGCGGCGGGGCGACTGTCATCGGGCCCATCCTCGTCGGGCTGGAGCACTCTGTGCAAATCTGCCAGCTGGGCGCGAAGGACACCGACCTCGTCAATATGGCGGCGCTCGCTGCCTACAACATGAGCCGGTAGGCCGGCGCCTCACGGTTCGCGGTCTTGAAGGCGCGACATTTTGGCAAAATGGGCGCTTTCCTGATCCCTGTCGGGGTCGGGCCGGGAGCGAACCTCCAGCTGTGCCCTTTTAAAACGAATTGTTAAGGCGGCGCTGGCACGCTTGCGGGTATCGATCAAACCGCGCAGGTCAGCCATGTCGCTCGATTTCGTCTCCCAGATTTTCGGCCAAATGATTGCGATCTATCAGCAGCAGATCCCCGTCATGATCGGCCTTGCCATCGCATTTACGATCCTTGCTCTGTTCGAGAGCCAGAAATCGAGCCCCGGCAAGGTCTGGTGGCGCAATCCCGGCCTTGCGACCGATATCACCTACGGGCTTTTGCATGCGGTGGCGGGGCCTTATTTCCGGCTTCCCGCCCTGATGGTCATGGTCGCGCTGCTGTCGGGCGTCATGTCAAAGCCTGAGCTCGAAGATTATTTCGCCCATGGCCGCGGGCCACTGTCGCAGCTCCCGTTCTGGTGGCAGGCGGCGATCTATGTCATTGGCAGCGACTTCCTGCTGTACTGGATCCACCGCATTTTCCACGGCGCAGCGATGTGGCGCTTTCACGCCAGCCATCACTCGGCGCAGGAGGTCGATTGGACCACCACGTACCGCTTCCATCCCGTGAACCTTATGCTGCAGCCGAGCCTCGTCGCCGTCATCATGATCACGCTCGGGATCAGCCCGAAGGTGATGGCCTTCTTCCTGCCGTTCGACATCATCAGCGCGGCGTTCGTTCATGCCAACGTGAATTGGACGCTCGGGCCGCTGAAATACATCGTCGCCGGGCCGGTGTTCCATCGCTGGCACCACACGCAGCCCGAAGAGGGCGGTGACAAGAACTTCGCGCCGACGTTCGCGCTATGGGATTATCTGTTTGGCACCTTCTACATGCCGGACGGCAAGCTGCCGAAGGTGTTTGGGACCGATGATCACGCCTATCCGGAAGGCTACTTCAACCAGTTGGTCTATCCGTTCCAGAAGACGCCGGAAGAAGCCGCAGCCAAAGCTGCTTCGGCTCAGGCCTGATGAACATCGGGGAGCGCAAACGATGTTGACCAGCGCTGCTCGCTCACGTCTAGGCAAGCTCGCCCTTGTCGCCGCCATTGCGTCCGCGCTGCCATTCGTCATGGCCAAGTCGCTGTTGACCGCGCCCTTGCCTAACGTCGTGGAGCTGCGGGACATGACGTGGGTCGAGGCGCGCAGTGCGCTTCAGGCAGGCTACACGACCGTCATCGTGCCGACCGGGGGCATCGAGCAGAACGGCCCGCACATGATCCTGGGCAAGCACGACTATATCGTCGGCCAGGCGGCGGTTAGAATCGCCAAGGATGTCGGCCAGACGCTGGTCGCGCCCGTGGTGTCGTATGTGCCCCAGGGCGATTACGATCCCCCCGCAGGGCATCTGCGGTTCCCCGGTACGCTCGGCCTGCCGGAACCGGTGTTTGCTGGCGTGCTTGAAGGTATCGCGCGCAGCCTGAAAGCGGGCGGGTTCAAGACGATCTGCTTCATCGGCGATCATGGCGCGAGCCAGGGCGTACAAGCGGGGGTCGCGGCGCGGCTGTCGAAGGACTGGGCAAAGGACGGCATCCGCGTCGTGCAGATCGATGCCTATTACGACGACAAAGCGCAGATCAAGCGGCTGCTCGCCGAAGGGCAAACTCTGGAGACAATCGGCCAGCACGCGAGCATCATCGACACGTCCGAATTGCTTTCGGTGAACCCCAAGGGCGTCGACCTCAGCCGCTATCGCAAGGTCACGATGGGGCTGGAGCCAACCGGTGTCTCAGGTGACCCGAGCGTTGCAACCCCCGAGCGAGGCTCGAGCCTGCTGGATATGCGGATCGCCGCTGCGGCGGCTCAGATCAAGGCCCTTTCCGCGACCCACTGACTTTGGGCCGGCTGGATTTTCAGACCAGGGCGTCGATGTGGATCTGCTGAGGCAGCAACAGCCGCTTCAATTTTTTGACCGCGCTGTGGGGCGTGGTCAGTACTGGGCGGCCCGTCGCAACGGCGACCCGGGGCGCGGCGCGGGCGAGGCTGAATTGTGCCAGCGCGATCACGTCGCAATCCTTGAGGGCGAGGCTTGCGCGGGCGGCGCGGCCATCGTGCTGTTCGGTGTCGCCGCGGTCGAGAGCTGCCAGCGCACCTTCAGCCAATTGCGTGATCAATGTGACGTTGGCTGGAAATTCCTGCGGCATGCTGATCAAGGTGCCTGGGAAGGTTGCGAGCAGCCCGATGCGCGTGCCAGCCTGGAGGGCTTCCTCGATCATCGCTTCGTTGGGCTTCAGCACCGGCATCGGCGCCAGCTCTTTGACGACGGCGTCGATGCAGGGCCCGAACGCGGAACAGGTGAACAGGATGGCGTCGGCGCCGGTGCCCTTGGCGTAGCGGCTGAGGGTCAGAAACCGGTCGGTCATTGCCGGCGTCAGGCGGCCAACGCGCGCCAGATCGGCGGACAAACTATCGTCGAGCAGGTTCATCAACTGGGCTTCGGGCCACAGTTCGCGGAAGGCAGCCTCGATCGGCGGGGGCGAATGCCGCAAGGCATGGATCAACGCAATACGCATGGCGAGACGTGATGCTCCTCGGATCAGCTGATGGCTGCCGCAGATGGGAAATTTATACGAGTTCTATGACACATCGTCGGGGGCCGCAAACGATGACCGGATCGCGGCGCGCAACTTCAGTCCCAGATCGTAAACGCGAGACTTCGGGACGCCCAAATCGGCAGCGATCACTTTGGACGCATCGCGCAGGGTCTGGGTCTCCAGTGCTTCCGCTAGTTGCTCTTCGATCAGTTCGTCGGTGATCTCGCGGGCGACCGGGGGGGAGACGAGGATGACATATTCGCCGCGCGGCTCGCGCGCAGATCCTGCCGCCGCCAGCGCGTCAAGGGAGCCGCGTTCGATCGTCTCGAAGCGCTTGGTCAGTTCGCGGGCGAGGGCTGCGGGACGGGCCCCCAACACCTGCGCGAGATCGCCTATGGTGTCGGCGACACGGGATGGGGCTTCGAAAAAAATCAGCGTCGAGGGGACCTGTTGCAACTCCATGATCCGGGCGCGACGCGCGGCGGTTTTCGTGGGTAGAAAGCCTGCAAAAAAGAACGCGTCCGTCGGCAGGCCCGATACGGTCAGGGCCACCAAGGCCGCCGAAGGACCCGGAAGGCTTTCAACTTTATGACCCGCCGCGACCGCTTCGCGAACGAGCTTATAGCCCGGGTCGGATATCAAGGGCGTGCCCGCATCTGAAATCAACGCGACGCGGCGTCCGTCTGCGAGGCTGTCCATGATCTTGGGCCGTTCGCGGGCACCGTTGTGCTCGTGATACGGGGCGAGATGGGTCGTGATGCCGAAATGGGCCGTCAGCGTCAGGCTGTGGCGGGTATCTTCGCAGTAGATGATGTCGGCGCGCGCCAGAACCGAGAGCGCCCGCAGGGTGATGTCGGCCAGATTTCCGATCGGCGTCGCTACGAGATAAAGCCCCGGCGGTAGCGGCTCGGCAAGAAGCCGCGCCACTTCGGCCTGCGCGCGCGCGGCCGGCATCAACAGGTTCGATGCCTCGGACGTGCGGGTCGCGGTTTGGGGTGCGTTTGGAGGTTCGCTGATCATGATCCTACACATAGCTGATGTGCCGGCGCATTGAAACGGCAGGGTCGCCAAACGTTGCAAGCCCAGTCAAAAATCGGGCTGGTTCTACGATAACAACAGCCTACCATTGTTGGGGGTGACGGCTTGTCTCTTGCCCCAGCACGGATGGGTTTGTAAGCCCTCAATCGTGCCTTGATTGGAACAGGCCCGTCTGCGTTATTCGCGGTTGAAACCTATCAGGACGTGGACATGAATGTGAGAGCCGCAAAACAATGGACAGCGGGTGCAGGCGCTTTCGCCGCGCTGGCTGCCGGCTGCTTACTGGCTGCCTGTTCCAGCGACACCGAAAGCATCAAAGCGCCTGCGCCCGCGATTGCCACGATCACGCCCGTTACGCGCAATACTCTGGACGAGGTGCAAACCTCGCCCCTTGATGGCACGACCGCGCCGCCGGCTGCGGCCCGCTTTACGGGCAAGCCGCTGAAAATCGGCCTGCTGTTGCCGCTCGGGGGCATCGATCAGACCGCCCAGATCGCGAAGGGCATGAAGCAGGCGGCTGAAATGGCCTTGTTCGAGGCCGAGCGGCCCAACATCCAGCTGATCGTCAAGGACGACAAGGGCAACGCGGAGGGCGCTCGCACGGCGGCCGACGAAGCGATCAAGGAAGGCGCGGAAATCGTGCTAGGGCCGCTGTTCTCACGCGCGGTCGCAGGCGCCGCGCCGGTCGCGCGGGCCGCGAACGTGCCGATGCTGAGCTTCTCGAATGACCGCCAGGTTGCTGGCCAAGGTGTCTATATCCTCGGCTTTTCGCCTGAGCAGGATGCGCGCCGAATCGTCGGCTATGCTGCGCAACAAAACAAAAAGCGTTATGCCGCGATGCTTCCCGACGACGGCTATGGCCAAGTGATCGGCGCTGCGTTCCGCGATGGGGTCGCCAAGTCCGGCGGAACCGTCGTCATGAGCGAGACCTATCCGGTGGGCGCCAATGCCATGATCGGGCCCTCGCGGCGCATCGTCGAGGCCGTCCGGGCCGCCGAGGGTGCGGGAGCGCCGATCGACGCGGTGTTTATTCCAGGTGGTCAGGATGTGCTGCCGCAACTCGGGCCGCTGCTCGCCTATGCGGGCTTTGACGCGTCCAAGGTCAAGCTGCTGGGGTCGGGCGCCTGGGAGTTCGCCAATATCGGCAACAACGACATGTTTGTCGGAGGCTGGTATCCGGGACCCGATCCGCAAGGATGGCGGGCGTTCACGGGCCGGTTCATCAAGGCTTTCGGCCAGCCGCCGCCGCGGATGGCGGGAGCCGCATACGATGCGATGACGCTTGCCATTTCGCTCTCGGGCGAACCGCAGGGTCAGCGCTTCACGGTGGCGAACCTGACACGGGCTGCTGGTTTTGCCGGCGTCGATGGTATGATCCGCCTGCTGCCCGAGGGCGCCGCGGAACGGGAACTTGCCATCCTCGAAGTCCAGAAGACCGGTTCCCAAGTGATCGAGCCGGGCGGGCGGGCGGGCGGGGGTGAAGGCGCGAAGCTGTCGGCCAGCACTCCGCCAAGGATCAACTGAATCGCATGTTGGCCATCCTTGCCATCATGGCTCCGGTGTTCGGCATTATCGCGCTGGGATATCTTGCCGGCAAGTTCGGCTATCTCAGCGATGCGACCGCCAGCGGGATCGCAGAGTTCGCCTTCAAGATCGCAATCCCTGCCCTGCTGTTTCGCACCATTCTGCTGGCAAAGTTCGAGGGCGTCGCGCCGCTGGGTATTCTCGCCAGCTTTTTTGGATCGGGGGCGCTGGTCTGGTTGTTGAGCATCCTGGCGACGCGGTTCGTCCTCGCCCGGCCTGCGGCGGATGGGCCATCGATTGCCATGTCGAGCGTGTTCGGTAACACGATCATGCTGGGACTGCCGATCGGCGTCGCTACGCTCGGGCCTGATGTACTCGCGCCGATCTCGGTGATCGTTGCCGTGCATGCGCCGGTGTTCCTGCTGACCGCCACGCTCCACACGGCTATGGTCGGGCCGCGGGACGGACAGCCGATCGGTGCGGCGGTGGCTGGGATTTTCCGGCAGCTCAGCCGGCAACCGATTGTGGTCGCGATCGTGAGCGCGGCGCTCTGGCGGGCAAGCGGGATTGCTGCACCCGAGCCGATGCTCGCACTTGTCGAAATGCTTTCGAAGGCCGGCGTTCCGGCTGCTCTCGTTGCGCTGGGGTTGTCGCTCAGGTCCTTCGTCATCAAGGGTGACGCCGCCACGCTGTCGACCATGCTGTTCTTGAAGCTGCTGGTGCTGCCGTTGTTTGCCGCCACTTTTGCTGCTGCGTTCGGGCTGCCCAAGATGTCGGCCGAGGCGGTGGTGCTGACGGCGGCGCTTCCTGCCGGGGCGAACGCCTATCTGTTCAGCGTTCAGAGCGGTCGGGCCACCAATTCGACCTCGGGGGCGGTTGCGCTCGGGACTGCGCTTTCGGCTGTCACGCTGGCTGCACTGATTGTGGGCTTCAGAGCGGCGCTTTAAGCCGCCAGCGCGGTTTCGAAGCGGGGGGGCGTATGCTTGACGGCGCGGATGACCGGGCTGAACTCGCGCATGGCCGGTGCCACGGCTGCCGGCATGATGGCGGACAATTCGTCGAGCAGGTTCTGGAGCGCATAGTGCGCGCTGTCGATCTGCTCGTGGGCGGAGCGCTGGAGGCGTTCGGCGTGGCCGGCGGTTTCAATCGCGGCGTTCACGATCTGCGACAGCCGTACGATCTGGCTTTGCCCGGACTGTTCCGTCGGCGCTTGCAATTGGAGCGGCATGTGCGCGGGCAGGCTCACCGCGCCGTCGGATCGAGGAGCCGATGTGAGCAGCAGCGGCTTCCGGTGCGCGAGAATCCTGGCGGCGATGGCAGGTTCAACCCCGCCAAGGCGCTGAATTGCGAGGCCTGAGAAGGCCGGGTCGAGAGCAATCGATTTCGACCACAGCATCGTGGTGATGGACACCACGATCACGGCCAGCAGCAGGATTTCGGGCTCAAATATCATGGGAAACTGACTCCGTCAGGAGTTCCAACATGCCCATATTTGTTATGAAAAACAAGTTGTTATTCTGTTATATCTACAACTCGTCTCATCTCAATTAATTAACCTATGGAATTTTCTGATTTCAATCCTCACGGAAAACCGGGGTCGTAGCGATAGTGGCCCGTGATCTGCGCGCTAAACAGCCAGTCCTCTTCCTGCACGCCTTGTCCGCGGTTGTGGATCACCAGTGGCCGCTGGCCAGCCGCGCTACCAGCCATCCGGTCAGACACGATCGCGATGTGGGTGGGGTATGGCCCTGGAAGCCTATAGGAAACGATGTCTCCTGGGGCATAGTCGGCCGGGTTGGCGGTTACGGGCAAGGACCGGCCGAAGCGCGCGAAAAACCGGCGTTGGACCTCGACACGCCGATGGTCGATGTTGGCGTCGCCCGATCCGGCACGGGCTTCGTGGATGGCGACCTGCAGGTCCAACCCCACGGCCCGATAAGCGCGAACGACCACGTCGGTGCATACGCCTTGTCCCGGAGGGACATCGCCATTTGGGTAGGCGAGCTTGACGTAGTCGGGCACATAGACGACGGCTGGATCGACCTGGGCTCGGGCTGCGGCCGTCAACCTAGCGCCGAAGGGCGCTGCCCCGGCTTGGCCTGCCGGGTTCGTTTCAGCGCTTATGGGCTCGATTCGCGCCAGCAGCGCCAAGGCTGCAAGCGCAAACATCGGAATACGCATCCTAACGGCCAAGGCCTTTCACTGGCTTGCCATCCTGCCGTGCGGCGACGCGCTCGCGTTTGATGCACGTTGCCCGGGCGAGGCCGTTGAGGCCTGGGCGGCATGTTTGCGAGCGTGTTGGCTCAGCGATGGGCACATCGTGGTTTACCTGCTGCGCAATCGGCGTGGAAATCGTGGCAACAGGAAGGCTGGCGGGCAGCTCCCTTCCGTCATCAGATCCGCCGTCATACCGGTAGTGACCGGTGATTTCGTCGACGAAGAGCCCGTCCTCTAGCTGGGGACCCCAGCCGCGATTGTGCACAATCATATAGCGGCCCGAGGGGGCGACTACGTCGGACACGATCGAAATATGCGAGCGCGAATGGCGGTTCTGCGGGCGGTTGTACGTCACGATATCGCCCGGCCGGTAATCCTCCGCGAAGGTCGTTGCAGGGACAGTGTGACCGAAGCGGGCAAAAAATCGGCGCAGGGTTTCGGTGCGGCGGTGGTCGATCGAGATGTCGCCGCCGCCGATCCGGGCTTCGTGGACGCGCTGCTGCAGGTCTATGCCAAGGACGCGATAGGCGCGTATGATCACATCGGTGCAGACGCCATACAGCGGCTGGACGTCGCCAAGGGGATAGGAAATTGCCCGGTATTTGTCGTTGTAGATGACGAGGTCATGGGTCTGTTCGCGGGCCGCGCTGGCCAGGGCAAGGCCGAAAGCCGCGGGCGTCAGACCTGTTGCCGGGGCTCCAAGCGTTGCCCGCTTCGCGTTCGCGAACAGGTTGGCCGGGGCTTTGCACAAGGCTGGTGGCGGCCGCAGGTTCTCTTCATGAGTGGCCAGCGCCGGCGGTTGCTGGCGATCCGGCGTCACTTCGATGGGTGCAGGTGTGGCCGGGGCCAACATCGCGAGTTGGGCCGGTGCAGTGTGCAACGTGGCCGCGCCTGCCGTCGGTTCGGCGAGCGGTGGCAACGGACCAGCATCGGCCTTCGCAGGGGCTGGCGTCGCGGAAGCGATATCTGCGCTCTGGTTTGCAACGCGGATCGTCGCCGCCGGCGCGACCGGCGCTGTGGCCGCCACGGCGGATTGGGCCGCAAGCGATGCGCCGGGCCGGGCCGCGAGCGGGGGCGGGGTTGCGGCGGCGATCTCCGTTCCTGGCCGTGCTGCCCGAAGCGTGAGGGTCGTGAGGGCGGGGGCGAGGCTTGCGGGGGTGCGTGCCGCCGCGATGCTGGCGGGTGCGGGCAGATGGGCGACGTCTGGTGCGTGGTGCGGCTTCAGGGCCTGCGTCATGCCAACGCCGAGGATCATTGCCAGGACGGGCAACGACAACAGCAGGAGAGATGCGGTCTCGTCGCTCGAATAACTGGCGTAAATCGCGCTCGCGCCAGCAAAAGCGCGGCGCGGCGCGGTATTCTTGCGGTCCGCGCGCGTTTTCGTGTCGTGTGAGGTCGAAGAACGGCTCCGATCGCATTTGGCGGGGTTGGCGGTCGTACGCGCCGGAGCCGGGCCGCGCGCGCGCAGCGGCTTCACCGCCTCGGGTGTCGCCCGGGTGTGTCCGGCCTTGGGTTTTTTACGAGGCGGCGGTTTTTTACGAGGCGGTTTTTTCACGCGAAACCCGGTTCAAGAAATCGTTCGCACACGTGCAGAGTAACTGTATCGTGTAACTGCTTAATTTAAAACAGAAATGTTGTCCTTCGAGGGGCTGCTTTCCTGCGGCAAGGTGATGCCGATCTGCAACTTCAGGTCTTCCGGAGTATGGCCTGCGGCCCGATGATCGGCGATGGAGCGGTCGCCCGCGCTCTTGGACAGTTTTGTGCCGCCGGGTCCCAGCAGCAGCGCATGATGGTGGTAGAGCGGCTCGGGCAGGCCGAGCAGCACCTGCAACAATCGATGGATATCGGTTGCGGCGAGCAGGTCCAGGCCGCGCGTCACATGCGTGATGCCTTGGGTGGCATCGTCTATCACGACCGCCAGATGATAGCTCGCGGGAATGTCCTTGCGGCGAATGATGCAGTCGCCCCATCGATCAGGGCGGCAGGTGCGGGTTTCGATAGTCCCGGCTGGGGTTATCTCGCGGAAGGTCAGCGGGGCTCCATTCAGCTTCGCGTTCGCGGCGGCGATGGCGCGGGGCATGTCGAGCCGCAGGGAATACGGCTCGCCGGTCGCGCGGCGCAATTCGAACTCGCGGCTTGACACCCGGCGCAGGGCCGGCGGCGGCAACGTTACTCCGTCGGGGTCGCGCGTTGGATCGGGGTCGTCTGCAACCGCCGCTTGTATCTGCGAGCGGGTAGCAAAACACGGATAGATCAGGTCCGCCGCCGAAAGCTGCTTGAGCGCTGCCGTGTAGGCCTGAAATCGTGTCGACTGACGCAGCACGGGCTGTTCCCACATCAACCCGAGCCAGCGCAGATCGTCGACGATCCCGGCGACATGCTGCTCGCGCGTGCGGGTCAGATCGATGTCTTCGATCCGCAGCAGAAACCGGCCGCCGCAGCGTTGCGCCATCAGGCTGCCCGTCAAGGCCGACAGCGCATGTCCCAAATGGAGCGCGCCATTCGGGCTCGGCGCAAAGCGGAACGCGGGCTTTCGCACGACTTTACCTGCGTTCTGCGCCGGCAGCAGGCGCTGCCGGCTCGTCGCCCGCGTTCAGGTCTCCGCACTGGCCATCGGCGCCGCTGCCGGCCGTGTAGGTGCGGGCAATGGCTTCCACCACCTTGTCGTAAAGTTTGCGTTCGGCGGTCGGGTAAAGCATCGCCCAGCTGTTGATCAGTTTTCCGCCGCACGAAAAGGTCACCCGCTCGTAAAACATTTGGTCGCCGCGCACGCCGGAGAGCACAAACCAGCGCGCCTTTTGCGGGGCGTAGTCCAGCTTCGTGCCGGCATAAATGTCTGAAAGCAGGAAGTCGCGGTAGCCGCTGAGCGACAGGTTCTCGCCGTTCTCGAAGGTCGCGACCAGCATTTTCGCGCGGCCGTCCTTCGATTGGAGGACACGGCCGTCCTGCCCGGACGGCGTTGGAGCGGGAAACAAGATGTTGGCGGGATAGGCGATCGAAAAGCCGAAGCGCTTGTTATGGATCGTCGCCCAATCGGAGAAGGCCACGGCATCCGTAGCGCTGACGAGCGCCAGCGCAATCAGGCTCCAAGTGCGGGTGTTCAGGCGGGGGACATGCATCGTTATTCACTCAACCGGCTTCACTAAACCCGGGACCCTATGTGGGAGCTATTTTTCACACTACCATAGCCAAGCGTGGCGGGAGTTTCATCATGACAATACGGCAAACGCGTGGGCGGCCGCTAAAGCGCCGGATCATCGCCGCCGAGGCCGATATCCAGGCCGGCGTGCGGGAGTTGAAGCGTGCCTGTCCGCACATGGCACGGGCTCATGCGCTGGCCGGGTATCCGCCGCTGCGGCGCTGGAACGACGGGTTTGCGGGGCTCGCCCGCATCGTGATCGGCCAGCAACTTTCAGTCGCCAGCGCGGCGGCCATTCTTGGCCGGGTGAAACTGCTCGTCGATCCGCTGGATGCTGCAAACCTGCGGGCCACGACCGACGCCGACTTGCGCGCAGCGGGTCTGTCGGTAAGCAAGGTTGCGACGCTACGCGCGGTCGCCGAGGCCGTGTGCGAGGGCCATATCGATCTTGAAGTGCTGGCGGGCGCTCACACTCAGGCCGTGCGCGAGCAACTCACGGCGCTGCGTGGGATCGGGCCTTGGACCGCCGACATCTACCTGCTGTTCTGCCGGGGCGACGCCGACGCATTCGCGCCGGGCGATCTCGCGCTCCAGATCGGCGCCCAGATGCTGATGGAGCTGCCCGAGCGGCCGACCGCTGCCGAACTTGAAGCCATCGCCGAACGCTGGCGGCCTTGGCGCGGCGTCGCCGCCCGGCTCATCTGGGCCTATTACGGCGCGGCCAAAGCCGGATTCGCCCCAACTGGCCGCTGAGTGTGTCACGCTAAGTGTCTGAGCAGACTTATCCACCGGCTGGTGGCGCGAAATGGGCAGCTTCACAGAGTTGACATGGACGGCTAGTATCCGGGCGTGAGGGAACTTCGGGTCAGCGGAGAATTACTAAGAAGTCGGGGCGACACAGGAATTCACATCTTGAACGCGCACGCAGCAACGCCGGAAAACTGTCCGGCACTGGTCTTGAATGCCGACTTCCGGCCTCTGAGCTATTACCCGTTATCGCTCTGGAGCTGGCAGGACACGGTCAAGGCCGTGTTTTTGGACCGCGTGAACATCGTCTCCGAGTACGATAGCTACGTCCGCAGCGTGAACTTCGAGATGCGGCTGCCGTCGGTCGTGTCGCTCAAGACCTACGTTAAGCCGGCGCTGTATCCCGCCTTCACACGGTTCAACGTGTTCCTGCGCGACCGGTTCTCCTGCCAGTATTGCGGCGACCGCAACGACCTCACGTTCGACCACCTCATCCCGCGGTCGCGCGGCGGCCTGACCCGCTGGGACAACGTCGTCACCGCTTGTGCGCCGTGCAATCTCGCCAAGGGCGGCGAGATGCCAAACGTGTGCGGCATGATCCCGATGCAGGAGCCTTACCGGCCCACCGTGTTCGAGCTGCATCGCAATGGCCGGTTGTTCCCGCCGAACTACCTGCACGAAAGTTGGCTCGACTATCTCTACTGGGATACCGAGCTGGAGCCGTAGTTTAGCCTCACGCGCCGTTCCTCGCTTGGGCTCGGGCGCTCCGGCGGGGCGGCCAATCGTGGCCGGGTCGCGCCGCACCCGATGGCCCTGCGGGTCATGGGCATGGCTGGCCCTGCACATCTAAAACCTTGGTTCCCGGGGCGGCGCGAGCATCGAGCCAGGTTCTTACGATGCTTACGTGGATTATGTTTTTTGAAGCCCCTCGCTTAGTTTGGCGACGATCGCGTTGAGCACGAAGCGGCCCTGGCCCGTTGCGCGGATGCGGCTGTTGCCGATGGGCTCGATCATCTTCAAGTCTGTCAATTCCGCGAGCGCTGCGCCGCTGGGCGTGCGGCTCGTTACTTGCGCCAGCCGGGCGAGGTCCAGCCCTTCGTTGAGGCGTAGGCCCATCAGCAACATCTCGTCCGCCTCCTCGGCTGGCGTCAGCGCCGTCAGGTCCGTGCGGCCATGGCCGTGGCTCTCGACACGCTCAAGCCAGCCTTCCGGGTTGCGCTCGGCTATCGTCGCATGGCGCGTACCGCCTGTCATGATTCGCCCGTGCGCGCCGGGTCCGATGCCGGCATACTCGCCATAGCGCCAATAGAGCAGGTTGTGGCGGCTTTCCTCGCCGCGGTGTGCGTGATTGGAAATCTCGTACAGCGGCAGGCCGTGCGCCTCCGTCAATTCGTGGGTTACGTCCCACAGCGCCAACGCCGCGTCCTGATCGGGGACGACGATCTTGCCCGCCGCATGGAGTACGGCGAACGGCGTCTCGGGCTCGATGGTCAGCTGATAGAGCGAGATGTGCGAACCGGCGAGCGCCAGACCCTCAGTTAGTTCCTTGCGCCATTGGGCCGGCGTCTGGCCCGGGCGGGCATAGATCAAATCGAACGTATAGCGGTCGAACGTCCTGGCGGCGGTTTCGATCGCGGCCCTGGCTTCAGCGACCGAGTGAATCCGGCCCAGCGACTTCAGCTCCGCATCCCGCAGCGATTGCACGCCCATCGAAACCCGGTTGACGCCCGCTGATCGATAGCCGCGGAACCGTTCGGCCTCCACGCTCGACGGGTTCGCCTCCAGCGTGATCTCGGCGTTGGGTGAGATCGTGTAGGCCGTGCCGATGGCGTCGATGATCGCGCCGACGGTCTGCGGTTTCATCAGCGAGGGCGTGCCGCCACCGAAGAAGATGCTGGCGACGTTGCGCGGTCCGGTCAGCGCGGCGGTGTTGGCGAGTTCTTGGAGGTAGGCAGCCAGAAACCGCGGTTCGTCCACTCCGCCGAACCGGACGTGACTGTTGAAGTCGCAATACGGGCACTTCGCCGCGCAAAATGGCCAGTGCACGTAAACGCCGAAGCCTGGGTCGGGTGGGGGCATTGGCACTTTCTTCCCCCTCCCCCTCTTGCGGGGAGGGCCGGGGTGGTGGCGATCTGTGGGCAGAGTCCGTTGTAAGCCTCCCGCAATATTGCGGGATAAATTCTTCGGCAAGCGCACGCGGCGGCGGCCGTTTTCGAGCTTCAGCCCCGATAGTGTGAGAACTGGCCACGGGCTTTAAAGCGCTCCAGGTAGCCGGGAACTTCGGCTGCCATCGGCGTCGCCTCATTGACGCCGAAAGCTGCCAGCGAGCGGCCTTCCTGCTTGGCTTCGTTGCTCACCACATTGTCGACCGCCAGCATGCGGACCTGATCGACCGTGATCGGGCGCACGGCGTTCGGCAGTGGCCACGTCATCAGCGCCTGAAGCTTCGCCATCCAGAACGGCAGCGGCAGATAGCCCCGCGAGCGGCCGGTCCAGTCCTGCGTGCGATCCAGCAGGTCTCGGAAGCTTGCCACTTCCGGGCCGCCCAGCTCGAACACCGTGCCGGGTTTGCCCGCGCCGTCGGCGGCGGCCTTGATGGCGCTTGCTACGTCACCCACGAACACGGGCTGGAACTTGGTCTTGCCGCCGCCGATCAGGGGCAGGAGCGGCGATACCTGTGCGAGCGAGGCGAACCGGTTGAAGAACTGGTCCTCGGGGCCGAACACGATCGAGGGCCGCAGGATGATTGCGTCCGGGAATTCCTCCAGCACAGCGCGTTCGCCTTCGGCCTTGCTGCGGGCATAGTTGGATTTCGATTTGAGGTCTGCGCCGAGGGCGGACACGTGTATCAGCCGCTTGCAGCCTGCTTCGCGGGCCGCCTTTGCCACCGCGCGCGCGCCTTGGACGTGGAGTGCATCGAAGCTCTGGCGGCCCGATCCCGCCAGCACGCCCACCGCATTGATCACGCAGTCCGCGCCTGCCACCGCACGTTCGAGGGAGGCTGGAAACCGCAGGTTCGCCTGCACCGCCATGATCTGGCCGACGGAGCCCAGCGGCTGCAAGTGGCCTGCGAGGTCCGGCCGGCGCTCGGCAGCGCGTACCCGCCAGCCGGTGCGCGCGAGCGCGCGGATCGCGTGGCGGCCGACGAAGCCCGAGCCGCCGAACACCGTTGCCAACCTGTCTGCGCCGCGCTCTGCCATGCCTAAATTCCTTGAAGTCCGGCTGAAAGTTTGTCCGGCCCTTGCAATACACAGGCGGCGGCGCGGTGTGAAGGCTTGCCTTAGCCGCAAGCGCGATGGGGTTGAACTGTCCGGCGTCACTGCGCGGTTGACAAGGCCCCGTCACATCACTAACCCATGCGGCTCGGTTGCCCTGGTGGCGGAATTGGTAGACGCACTAGTTTCAGGTACTAGCGCTCACAAGGCGTGGAGGTTCGAGTCCTCTCCTGGGCACCACACAATCTCATTGATCCCTCGTTTTGAGCGCCGCACGGTGCGCGCAGGAGTTGCCCGTTGAGCCCGATCATCAAGCTCCATAAGGGCGATCTGCCGGCTAACGTCACGTTCACGGGCAGCGTCGCCATCGATACCGAAACGCTCGGGCTCAATCCAAATCGCGATCGGCTGTGCCTCGTGCAGCTGTCGGCGGGCGATGGTAACGCGCATCTGGTGCAGTTCGACGGCAAGGATTATTCCTCGCCGCGGCTCAAGGCGCTGCTCACCGACCCGGCCGTGCTGAAGATTTTCCATTTCGCCCGCTTCGACGTTGCCGTGCTGCATAAGTATCTCGGCGTCGTCACGCAGCCCGTCTATTGCACCAAGATCGCGTCCAAGCTCGTTCGCACCTACACCGACCGCCACGGCCTCAAGGATCTCGCGAACGAACTGCTCGGCGTCGAGATGAACAAGCAGCAGCAGAGTTCGGACTGGGGTGCGGTCACGCTCACCGATCAGCAGCGCCACTATGCGGCGTCCGACGTGCTGCATCTGCACGCGATGAAGGCCAGGCTCGACATGATGCTCGACCGCGAGGGCCGCAGGGCGTTTGCCGAAGCTGCGTTCGGGTTCCTGCCTACCCGCGCGGCGCTCGATCTCGCCGGGTTTCCAGACGACGATATCTTCTCGCATTGAGCGCCGAAGACGGGTGGTTTTGCGCAAAAAGACGGCGGTTGCCCGGAAGCAACCGCCGCTGATTTCAATCAAAGGCTTCCGATCAGCGCTTGACGAGCGCGTCGCGGATTTCCTTCAGGTAGACTTCGCTTGGGGGCGGTGCGGCGGGTGCTGCGGCGGGGGCCGGCTTCTTCACGGCGTTCATCGCCTTGACCAGCAGGAATATCGCAAAGGCCGTGATCAGGAACTTGATGATCGCGTTCAGGAACAAGCCGTAGCCGATCGCAACTTCAGGGATCTTCTTCGTCGCATCGCCGGTTTGCAGAATAGCCTTCAGCGACGCGAAATCGAGGCCGGCCATGGCGAGGCCGATCGGGGGCATGATCACGTTGTCGACGAGCGTGCCGACGATGGGTGCAAACGCGGCACCCATGATCACGCCGACGGCGAGATCGACGACGTTGCCCTTCATGGCGAAGTCTTTAAATTCCTGGATAATACTCATAGTGTAGTCCCCTTGTTTTTTGCGTCATCCCATCCGTGAACCGCTCGTTGGCTATCACACGCCACCGATTCGGATCGTGACGCATCTCCTTATCTAGAAGAGTTCCACAGAATACGACTGGCGCAGGGTGCTAAGTGTTTCTTGCCGAATTTGCTGCGGTGCCGACAAGCCGGAAGCCGCATGGACAAACCATCGGGCGAGCGCCCAAACTGGTCTTTTCGACAACAGGTTTGGATCGCACTGCCCAATGACGCCTCCGATGTTCGACAGCTGGTTCTTGATTGCGGTGGCGCTGGGCTATGTCGGCGCGCTGTTTGCGGTCGCTTGGATCGGCGACCGGGCGGCGGGGTTACAACACGGGGCCGTCAGCCGGCCGATGATCTATGCCCTGACCACCACCGTCTACTGCACATCTTGGACGTTTTTCGGCAGCGTGGGGCTCGCCGCCACTTCGGGATATGATTTCATCCCCGTCTACCTGGGTCCCCTGCTCACCTTTGCCGTCGGCTATCCCATGCTGCAGCGGATCGTTCGGCTCTCCAAGAGCCAGAACCTGACGTCCGTTTCGGACTTCATGGCCGCACGCTACGGTAAGAGCCAACTGGTGGGCGCCGTCGTCACGCTTGTGCTGATCCTAGCCACGCTGCCCTACATCGCGCTGCAGCTGAAGGCGATTTCGGTGTCCGTCGAAACGCTACTGGGCGGCGGGCCGCTCACCACCGTCCCTCATGGCGCGCTGCCGTTTGCCGATACCGCGATCGTCATTACCCTTGCGCTCGCTGCGTTCGCTATTCTGTTTGGCACCCGCTACGTTGATGCGACCGAGCATCAAGACGGGCTGATGCTGGCGCTGGCGGTGGAAAGCGCGGTCAAGCTCGCAACGCTCACGGCGGTCGGTTGCTTCGTCGTGTTCGCCATGTTCGGCGGGCCGTCGGCGTTTCTCGACCGGGCTGGATTAGATCCGCAGGTGGTGCAGATTTTCTCTGGCCGCCTCAACGGGGGCAAGTGGCTCGCCGTCACACTGATCAGCGCGGTTTGCGTCATCCTGCTGCCGCGACAGTTCCACGTTATTGTCGTCGAAAATAATTCCGAGCGCGAACTGGCGCGTGCGCGCTGGCTCTTCCCGCTCTATCTCGTCGCCATCAACATTTTCGTCATTCCGCTGGCGGCGGCCGGCATGATGCTGCTCCAACGGGGCATCGCGGATCCCGATTTCTACGTGCTCACGGTGCCGATGAATGCAGGTTCGGCCGCCGTTTCGATGCTGGCGTTCGTCGGCGGGCTATCGGCTGCGACCGCCATGGTCATCGTCGAGGCGGTTGCGCTCGCCATTATGGTGAGCAACGGGCTGGTGCTGCCGCTGATGTTGCGGCGGCGGGCGATGAGCGGGGCCGGGAAAAGCGTCGATCTTTCGGGCTCGGTGCTGTTCATCCGCCGCGCGGCCATCGTTATCATTCTGCTGTTGGCCTACAGTGTTTACACGGCGCTCGGGCAGGCCGAGAGCCTCGTCACCATCGGGCTCATTTCGTTTGCCGGCATCGCGCAGGTCGCGCCTGCCTTTTTCGGTGGCCTCATCTGGCGCGGGGGAACCGCCCGCGGTGCGATTGCGGGCACCCTCGCCGGATTTGCCTTTTGGTGCTACACCATGGTGCTTCCCTGGATGGCCAAAGCGCAATATCTGCCCCTCAGTATCGTCAATGACGGGCCGTTCGGGATCAGCGCGCTGCGGCCCGAAGAACTGCTGTTTCTGCAATTCGACCCCATCGCACATGCCGTCATCTGGAGCCTGGGAGCGAACCTCTCTGCCTATATCGTCGTTTCGGCGCTGCGGCCGCCGGAGCCGATCGAGCGAATGCAGGCGCAGATTTTTGCGCCCGTCGATTTCACGCAGCCCTCGACTAGCCGGGCGTTCCGCCGCTGGCGCACCACCGTCACGATCCAAGAACTGGAGCAGACGGCCGCGCGCTACCTGGGCGTCGAGCGCGCGAACCGGTCATTTGCGGTGTTTGCCGCCCAGCGGCAGCAGGGCCAGGGAGCGGGCGGCGACCCCAAACTCGAAGCTGACGTCCACGCCATCCGGTTCACGGAACATCTACTGACCAGTGCGGTCGGCGCGGCCTCCGCGCGGCTCATCATGTCGTTGCTGCTGCGGCGGGGCGATGTTTCCCAGGGTTCGGCCTTGCGTTTGCTGGACGACGCCAACGAGGCGCTCCAATTCAACCGCGACCTCTTGCAATCGGCGCTCGATCAGGTTCGGCACGGCCTTTCGGTGTTCGACAAGGACATGCAGCTCATCTGTTGGAACCGGCAGTTCCGCGATCTGCTCAATCTGCCCGAGGAAATGGTGCAGCTGGGCGTTTCGCTCGAAACCATCCTGCGCGTCTCGGCAGCGCGCGCAGGACTTGAGAGCCCAATGCTCGATACGCTCATTGGCGATAGAGTGCTCAAGCTTGCCGTACGGCAGGAGATCTTCCACGAGCGTGAGCTGTCGGGCGACCGGATTCTCGAGGTGCGGACGAGCCCCATGCCGCAAGGCGGCATCGTCATCACGTTTTCCGACATCACCCACCGGGTCGCCTCCGACGTGGCACTCGCGCGGGCGAATGAAACGCTGGAGCGGCGTGTGCAGGAGCGCACGCGCGAGCTCGTCGCCGTCAATACGGCGCTGGCGGAAGCCAAAGCCGAGGCGGAGGCTGCAAACCTCGACAAAACCCGGTTCATCGCGGCCGCCAGCCACGACATTCTGCAGCCGCTGAACGCCGCACGGCTTTATGCTGCGAGCCTCGTCGAACGCCCGCTGCCGGGTCCGGAAGCTCATCTTGTCGGCAATCTCGACGCTTCGTTACAGGCGGTCGAGGAGATTTTCTCGGCGCTGATCGAGATGTCGCGCATCGATGCGGGCCGGCTAGAGCCGGAGATCGAGGCATTTGCGCTGGCGCCGTTGCTGGATCAGCTCCGCGTCGAGTTCGAACCGATCGCGAAAGCCAAGGGGCTGAGGCTCACCGTCATCCCGACACGGATGTGGGTTTCGTCGGACCGGCGGTTGCTGCGGCGCGTGCTGCAAAATTTGCTCGCCAACGCGATCAAGTACACCACGCGCGGCGGGGTGCTGATCGGCGCCCAGGCCCGCGACCAGAACGTCAAGATCGCCGTCTTCGATACGGGCTCGGGGATTGCGGAGGCCGACCGCGCCCTGATCTTCAAGGAGTTCCAGCGCCTCGATGAAACCGCTGGGTCGGAACGCGGCGTGGGCCTGGGACTGTCGATCGTGGAGCGCATCTGCAAGATGCTGGGGGCGCGGCTCGAACTGGTTTCAACTGTCGGGTGCGGATCCATGTTTGCCGTGCATGTCGAGCGAACGGCTGCACGCGCGCTGGTTTGCGCACCTGGCGCTGCCACCGGTCCTGCGCTTGGGAGTTTCGAGGGGGTCAGGGTCTTGTGCATCGACAACGAGCCGGCCGTGCTCGCCGGAATGGATGCGTTACTGAAGGGATGGAAGTGTTCGGTGGAGACAACCGGCAGCGCCGAGGCCGTCATCCTGCGCCGCATGGGGTTCCCGCAGATGAGCAGCCTGTGGCCGACCGTGATCTTGGCCGACTATCATCTCGATCATGGCACCGGCATCGAGGCCATCTTGCGGCTCAGGGCTGCTAGCAAGAGCCAGATTCCCGCGATCATCATCACCGCGGATCAGTCCAACGACGTGCAGCGCGAAATCCGCAATCACGGGTTTTCCTACCTGAAAAAACCCATCAAGCCGGCGGCGCTGCGGGCGGCCCTGGCCGCTAGCCTCGCGCGGGCCAGAAGCCTGGAACCCGAAACGGCGTCCTGATCAATTGGCGTTGGCGCGCCACTCGCGGTCGTCAAGGCGGTTGATCGCGATTACGGCCTGGGTGCGGCTGTCTACGCCCAACTTGGTCAGGATTTGTGAGACGTGAGCCTTGATGGTTGCTTCCGACACGCCGAGCTTGTAGGCGATCAACTTATTGGGAAGTCCTTCGGACAGCATCATGAGCACGCGCAGCTGCTGGGGCGTCAGCGTCGAGATGCGGGAGAGCAGTTCATTGCTTTCGGACGGTTGGCCGATGTTCAGCTCGACATCCGCGGGGGTCCAGACTTTACCGGCGAGAACGGCCTGGATCGCACTCCGGATGTTGTCCACCGGCTCCGACTTGGGTACGAAGCCGGCCGCGCCGAACTCGATGCACCGCCGGATGGTCACTCTATCTTCCGTGGCCGACACGACGACCACTGGAATTTCCGGGTATTGGGCACGCAGGAACAGCAGACCCGACAGCCCCATCACGCCAGGCATCGCCAGATCGAGCAACACGAGGTCGACCTCTTCGCCGCCGGTCAGGATCTGCGTCAAGGCTTCCAGGGAAGACGCTTCAAGGATGTTCGCCTGCGGAAACGTCAACGCCAGCGCCTGACTGAGAGCGCCGCGAAATAGCGGGTGGTCGTCGACGATGATCAATCGTGTGGCCGTCACGAACGTCTCCGGTCTCGGCGTCGATGGCGGGCGCCTTTCAAAAAATTGCAGCAGTTCCACCTCAACACGTATGGTCGCAGTACTAAAGTGCACTACAGTGGCGCAACAGTAAACCGGCACGACGATTCGTGCGACGCGAATTCGGCGAAGGGTGAATATCGAGGGCCGACATCAGACCCGCCTGCTGCCAAAGTCTCAGCACGATTGTTGGTTACCGCTGCCGGGCCGGCGGCAAAACGGGGAACTCCATGATCGAACGCAAGGAACGAAAGCCCTATTGGCAGCACACCAAATGGCAGATGCTCGCCAGTCTCATTCCGTTCCTGGCCGTCATCATCGTGCTTCCGCTGTATGCTGATAAATTGAATTCGAACCGGTTCATGGGCTTCCCGCTCGGATATTTCCTGGCTGGGCACGGGTTGGTCCTGATCGCGATCGTGACGGTTGCGAGCTTCGTCAACCGGCAGGACGCCATCGACCATTGGCATGGCGCGCACGAAGACACCTGAGGGACTGTTCAAACCATGTCATTCACTCCGGCCCGGCGGCTCGTCAACCCCAAGCTCGGCGCCTACTTCGGCATCTTCGCCAGCGCCTTCGTATCGCTCCTGCTGCTGGTGTTGATCGCCGAGCAGCTGGGTGCGCCCAAGGACGGGTTGCGCTGGGTGCTGTTTGCCATTCCGCTCGGCCTCTATGCCGTCATCGGGATTGCGAGTGCGACGCGCGATTCACTTGAATTTTTCGCGGCCGGGCGGCGGGTTCCGGCGGTCTACAGCGGTTTTACGCTCGCCTTCTCCGCGTTTGGGGGCACCGGCATCGTCGCGATCACGGGCGCGCTGTTTCTTATCGGGTTCGATGCGCTGTGCCTCGTCATCGGCGGACTTTCGGGCTTTGTCGTAATGGGCATTCTGCTCGCGCCGTTCTTTCGCAAGTTCGGCGCGTACACGATCCCGACCTACCTAGGCCGGAGGTTCGAAAGCCCCGTCTTGCGGCGGGTTTCCGCGGTGATCGTGCTTGTGCCGCTCACCATGATGCTGACGGCCGAGCTAAAAATGGCTGCGTTTTGCGCGCAATTCCTGACCGGTGCGCCAGCCAGCGGCCTGTTGCTTTTGATCGCCGGCGCGATGATGGCGACGCTGCTCAGCGGGGGTACGCGCGCGCTCACCTGGTCGAGCGTCGCGCAAGCAATTGCCGCTCTACTGGCGCTGATCGTGCCGGTCGCCGTCGTTGCGGTCATGTGGACCAATCTGCCGATCGCCCAACTCAGCCACGGGCCGCTGATGCGGGTGATCGCCAAGCAGGAAGCCCTGCAGGGTTTGCCGATCTTGCTGGCCCAGGGCATGGCCTTCGACCTGCCCGGCAACGGGCTGTCGGCCATTGGCAAGCGCTATGCCACGACGTTTGGTGCGGTCGGGCCGGCGGGTTTTGTCGCCGCCGTCCTCACCATCATGATGGGGGTCGCCAGTGCGCCCTGGCTGCTGCCGCGGATCGCGACTGCGCCGGGCGTCTATCAAGCGCGCAAATCACTCGGCTGGGCGACCGTCGTGTTCGGTATCGTCATGCTGACGGCGGCGTCCATCGCCGTATTCTACCGGGCCTTGCTCTTCGAGACCACGATGACGGGCGCAGTCCCCGAGTGGGTCCGGCAACTCGCAGCCCTTGGTTACGCAGACCTCGACCCCAAGCTTGCGACCGGCAACGATGCCAGTCGAAGCGTGCTCATGAGCCTCGCCTTTTCGCGCGATGCGGTCCTGTTCTCGCTGCCGATGGCGGCGGGGTTGTCGCAGGTGTTCTCGGGGCTTGCCGCCATCGGGGCATTGGCTGCTTGTCTGGCGGGCGGGGGAGCCGCGGCCACGGCGCTGGGCGCGACGCTCGCGGAAGACATCATTCACGGCGCCAAGGCCGAGCCGCCGCTTGATCCGCAGCGGCTGGCGCTGGCCAAGACCTGCCTCGCGCTGGCGATTGCGGGCGGCGCTGCCTGTGCACTCCTGCTGCCAGGCGACAGTCTCGATCTTCTGCTGGGGGCGCTCGCGTTCAACGGATCGGCGTTTTTCCCCGTGCTCGTCATGTCGATCTGGTGGAAGAGGACCAACGCATTCGGCGCGGTCGCAGCGCTCGTATCGGGCTTTGCGGTCGCGTTGCTGGCGATGATCCTGGGCGGGCTCGACTGGCTGCCGTTCGACCCTGCGCTGGCTGGCGTGTTCGGCATTCCGGCTGCCCTGGTTGCCGGCATCGCGGCCAGTCTCGCGACGCCCTACCCCGGGCGGCATGCGCTCGAACTCGTGCGCGATATCCGTGTGCCGGGCGGGGAAATTCTGTATGACCGCGAGATGCGCTTGCTGCGGTTGAAAAAACGCCAGCGCACAGCAGATCCGGTTTGAGAACTTCGTCCCATGCATGACACCAAAACGTCCGCGCCTCCATCCGCCGTCGTGCCCGTGACCGAAGCGGCTGCGTCCGCCGTCCGGCTGCGGCTCTATCCGGCCCTTGAGCCTTATCGGACCGGCACGCTGGAGGTCGGCGATGGTCATGTGATCTTTTTCGAGGAGTGCGGAAATCCCGAGGGCGAGCCCGTGCTGCTGGTGCACGGGGGGCCGGGTGGCGGCGCCAACCCAACCATGCGGCGCTTCCACGATCCAAGCCACTACCGCATCATCTTGTTCGACCAGCGCGGCTGTGGGCGTTCGACGCCGTATGCGAGCCTCGAACACAACACCACCTGGCATCTGGTGGCCGACATCGAGCGGCTGCGCGAGCACCTTCATATTTCGCGCTGGCAGTTGTTTGGCGGGTCGTGGGGATCGACGCTTTCGATCGCCTATGCCGAAACCCATCCGGAACGTGTTACTGGATTGATATTGCGTGGTATTTTTCTTCTTCGCCGGTGTGAAGTCGAGTGGTTCTACCAGCAAGGCGCAAGTGCGATCTACCCCGACGCCTATGCTGCCTATAGCAGCGTGATCCCAGCCGGAGAGCGCTCCGATATGGTGGCGGCGTTCCATCGCCGGCTGACGGGTTCCGATCCGGCCGAGCAGCTGCGGGCGGCACGCGCGTGGAGCATGTGGGAGGGGTCGACGCTCGCGCTTAAACCCGACGAGGGCCGCATCCGGGCGTTCGGCGCCGATCAGTTTGCGATCGCGTTCGCTCGCATCGAATGCCACTATTTCCAGCACGGCGGGTTTCTGGAGGCCGACGATCAGCTTCTGGTGCAGGCACAGCGCTTGGCTGGCATACGCGGCACCATCGTGCACGGACGATACGACGTGGTGACGCCGCTTACGAATGCATGGGCGTTGCATCAGGTGTGGCCGCAGGCTGATCTCAGGATTGTCGGGGACGCAGGCCATGCCATGACCGAACCCGGTACGATCCACGAACTCATCGCGGCCACCCGGCGCTATGCGGGGTTGCCGGAGGTGTAATGCTCTCTCGCTTTGGAGCGGCACTTAACGCCGAACCGCTTACACTCCGGCTAAACCGTACTCAAAGCGGCGTGCCGCTTTTGCCTTCGCCTTCGAGTTTGTTCAGGCGTTCGCGCAGCTTTTTGACCATGCGCTCGAAGTAGTCGAAGGCCTGGTCCACGTCTTTTTCGGTCGGCAGGTCCATCTTGGCGTGCGGACGCGGGCCATCGCTCTGTTCGCCGGGGCGTCCACCGTCGGCTTTGGAGGGATCGCCGATGCCGGCGATCTCTTCCATCTTGGTCAGCTGCTCCTTCAAGACGTCGATTTCGCCCTTGAGTCCGTCGATTTCCTTGCGCAGGATCTGCTCGCCGTCCTTGGTCGGTTTGCAGGACCAGTCGCCCTCAGCACGGGTGCAAAACGAGGTTGCGCCGGTCACGGTGTCGAGCTTCAAGGCGCCGCCTTCGGCCGGGGTCATGGTGAAACGCCCCGGTTTTTCGTCGGCCGCGCGCACTGTTGGGCAGGCCAACAGCGAGGCTGCTAGCAGAAGCGTCAATGGGGCAGCGCGCATGTTCGGTCTCCTTCAACTGCGGCCCACAATAAACCGCGACTATGGCAAAAACGAAACAAACCAGCCGGTGTTTCCAGCCCATTCCGCGTTCGGTGCGCAGGACTGATTTGCCGCTTGACCTGTGCGAATCAGAATCGGGTGCTTGCTTTTCGAAATTTTGGCGGCATTTCCTCGCTTTAAGACACCGCTTAACCGAACATTTACGGCTGGCTGCCAACTTCGCTGCTGAACGGTTCTGTTCGTATTGAGTCTGAGCCTCAGATGCGCATTGCGCGGCAATAGGACTTGAGAACAGCCATGACATCAGGCAGCGCCGGCGACCACGTGAGCGGATGGCCCGCAGCTGAAACGGACGCCCCCAATCTCGCAGACCTCATGAACCAGGTTCTGGATAAGATTGGCGACGCCGAGCGCCGCAACGGCGAACTTTTGCGCGAAATGCAGGAGCGTCTAGCGAGCCTTGGTCAGGACGTTCGTGCAGTTCGCCCGAAGGTTCCTGAAGAATACCGGCCGGGGTTCGAGCGTATTGAAGACGGAATGTCGCTGCTCGCGAACCGGATTGCGGAAACCTATTTCGCCCGCGCATCGGCGGCCGTGCCAGCTGCCGCTTCAGCTCATGCCTTCAGTTCCGCTCGGGACGCGCACCTCGAAGCCGCCAGCGCTGCTCCTGTCACATTGCCCCAATCGGCCATTGCGAACGTCGAAGCAGGGTTTGCTCTCGCTGCGCCACAGACGTTCAGTCAGCCCAATCCGCTGCGTTCGTCGTCGCCCGGCCAAATGCGTGCGCGCGCCGGCGCATATGGCGCCGATGTCGATACCTTCGACGTCGTGGAAAGCCTGCCCGGCAATCCGGCCGAACCGTGGTCGCCAGATCAGGCAGCCGCGCTGAGCCGCCTCTATTCGACCCGTGAAGCGCTGTTTGGAGATTCGGCCGAGCTGGTCCAGGATACAGCGTCCGCCTATGTTCCGTCGGCCGCCAACACGGCTCTGCCGCTCGTCGGCTTGCCACGCGCTGGCAACACGGATGCGCTGGAGCGCCGCCTGAACGATATCGCCGTACGCATCGAGACGTCACTTGCGGCGCGGCCTCAGGCCGGTCTGGAGTCGCTCGATCAGCGGCTGGACCTGTTCGAGCAGCGCATGTCGGTCACGCTCAAGGGGGTCGCAAGCAGGGCGGACGTCGAGGGCCTGCGTTTGGCTGAAAACCATCTCGAGGACTTGCGTGCGCAGTTCGAGCACACCAACCGCGAACTGGAGCGGCTCGACGGCTTGGAGCAGCAGTTGCACGCTATTGCCCAACAGGTAACGGAAGAACGCCTCAACGCTGTCATCGCCCGCGCGATCCCGGCTGCGGCGGCCGCGCCCTCGCGCACCGATGCCGACTTCCACGGGGTGGCGATCGCCGCCGCAGAGGCTGCAGCTGCGCGTGTCGCCCTGGGACAACGCGACAACCGGTCCGGAGACGTTCATTCGCTGCTGACGGACTTCATCCAAGAACGCCGCCAGGGCGATGAACAGACCGCACACACGCTCGATACGCTGCAGCAAGCGATGCTGCGCATGCTGGACCGGGTCGAGACCATGGAAGGTGCGGCAACGTTCGCGGGCGAGCATTACGACGCCCGCGACGAGCATCCCGCGCGTGCGGCCGCTCAATATGCACCCGCCGCTCCCGCCTACGACGAGCCGGCCGAGGCTGCGGCGCCCGTCAGCGCCAAGGACTATCTCGCGGAGCAGCGCGCCAAGATGCAGGCGAGCGTCCAGCGCGCGGCGATGGCGCAGCGCGAAAAGGCTCAGAATGGACCCGAAACTGCGGCCGCCGGCAAAGCTGCAATGCGGACCGTCAAGCCGCAGGCAGCGGGCGGCGCCAAGCGCTTGATGGTAAGCGGCCTTGCGCTCGCCGTCGTCGCAGCCGGAAGCGCCGGGGCGCTGTTGATGACGATGCCGCGTTCCGAACCTGCGGCCAACCCAATCGTGGCCGCCCAGCCGGCGCCTGCACCAGTGCTCGCGGGACAGGCATCCCGGCCGGCACAAGCCGGCGCGGCCACGGGTGAAGCCAAGCTGCGCGCTGCAGCTGAAGGCGGGAGCGAGGTGCTGAACGGTATGCAGGCGACGCCGCCGCAGTTGGCGCGCAAGGATGGCTTGCCTGATATCGTCAATCCGCGCCTGATGCCGGAGACGGTGACCGACGATATCGGGCAGTCCGACAGTGTGCGCGAGGTCGATCGCGTGCCCGACAGCAACAACGTGCGCTCCAATTTCGCCAAGAGCCAATACACGCAGCAGGCGCCGGTCACCGGCATCCTCCTTCAGAAGACGGCGACCGGTGACTACCAGCAAGCCGAATTGCCGGTGCTCGCCAACGCCACGGCGGGCGACATAACTGCGCCAGCAGTTGCGGCTTCGGCTCGCCCCGACGATCTGACGGGCCAGCCGCCGGCCGAAGGCGGCGCAGCAGGCGCCGTGCGCGGCACGCTCGATCTGCCGCCTGCAACCGTTGGTCCGCTGTCGCTGCGCTTGGCCGCGGCCCAGGGCGACGCTTCGGCCGAGTTCGAGGTCGCAAGCCGCCTCGCCGAGGGCAAGGGCACCGATCAGAACCTTAAAGAGGCCGTGCGCTGGTATCAACGGTCGGCGACGCAAGGGTTTGCGCAGGCGCAATACCGGCTCGGCACGTTCTATGAGCGCGGCCTTGGGCTGAAGCCCGATCTGGGCCGGGCGCGTACCTGGTATCAACGCGCTGCCGATCAGGGCAACGTGAAGGCGATGCATAACCTCGCCGTTCTCGCTGCAGGCCGTTCGTCAGAAAGCCCGGACTATGCAACGGCTGCCCACTGGTTCACTCAGGCGGCCAGCTATGGCCTCGCCGACAGCCAGTTCAATCTCGCCGTGCTCTGCGAAAGCGGCCTCGGCGTCGAAAAGGACCTCGTGCAGGCAGCCATGTGGTTCACCGTTGCCGCCAAGTCGGGCGACAAGGAAGCCGTTCGCCGCCGCGACCTGATGAAGTCGAAGCTCGATACCGCGGGGCTTGCCGCCGCCGATCATCTCGCCAAGAACTGGCAGCCGATGGTCTCGGAAAAGCTCGCCAACGATCCCCGGTTCGCCGGCGAAGTGTGGAAGAGCCGGCAGGCCGCGACCCCCGACAACGGGTAAGGTCTGGCACCATATTTGTGGAAATTCAAAGCGAACAGGCAACGGTTCGCTTTTTTCATGGCAAAATGACTTGCCCGGCCGTGCGCGATGGTCCTTGAATGACTGGTCTGAGAGCCAGCATCCCAAAGCCAGCGTGTACGTCCTTCCCGATGAACGTCTATCTCCCGATCGCCGAAATGAGCATGAATGGCTGGCTACTCGTCAGCATGGGCGCGGCGGTCGGATTTCTGTCCGGGCTGTTCGGCGTCGGCGGCGGGTTCATCATAACGCCGTTGCTGATCTTTCTCGGCATTCCGCCCGCGGTCGCGGTCGGCACAGGGTCGGCGCAGATCGTCGCCTCGTCCATGTCGGGGGCCGTCGCGCAATACCGGCGCGATAACGTCGATGTCAAGATGGGCCTCGTGCTGATCGCGGGCGGCCTCGTCGGCACCGTGATCGGCGTGCAGGTCGTCCGAATCCTGCGCAGGCTAGGACAATTCGATCTCGTCGTGTCGCTCGCCTACGTTACATTTCTAGGAGCCGTCGGCACCGTCATGCTGCTCGAAAGCATGCGGTCAATCCAAAAGGTCAAGGCGGGCGGGGCTGCGCTCAAGCGGCGGGCCCACGCGCACAGTTGGCTCGACGGACTGCCGTTCAAGATGCGCTTTCGGCGTTCGAAACTTTACACCAGCGCCGTGCCGCCGATGACGATCGGCGCGTTCGTCGGCTTCCTCGCGGCCATCATGGGGATCGGCGGCGGCTTCATCATCGTACCGGCGTTGATCTATCTCCTGCGTATGCCGACCAACATCGTGGTCGGAACGTCGCTGTTCCAGCTCGTGTTCGTGACCGCCGCGACCACCGTGCTGCAATCGGCTACTAACCAGACCGTCGATCTGCCGCTCGCCTTCTTTCTCGTCGCGGGCGGCGTCATTGGCGCGCAGCTGGGCGCTGCGGCCGGCGTGCGGCTCAAGGGAGAGCAGCTGCGGTTCTGGCTTGCCGCTCTCGTGCTTCTCGTCTGCTTCCGGGTCGGGTACGATCTCGTGGCGATGCCTGCCGAACTCTACTCCATCACGCCGCTGGTGGGGGGGCTCGAATGAGCGGGATAGCGCGATGGATCGGGTTTGCTTGGGCCGCCGTGTCGCTGGCGATTGTTTCGCTGCCCAACGGGCCCGTGACCGCGCTGCCCTTTGGGTTGCGGCCGGCGGCCCTGGAAGCCGATCTGGTGCTGGTCAAGAAACGGCCCCCGCCCGCCGCGCCTTCGGCGCAACCACCGCGCGCACCGGCGCCCGCTGTTCCGTCCGTCGACCCGCCGAAGGGTCAGACTTCCGGCACGCCGCCCACTGGCGCTGCGCCGCCACCGCTTGAAACGCCGCCCGAACGCGTCGAAGCGGACGTGTCGACGCGCAACATTGCCGTGACGTCGGGCTTCAGCGGCACCGAGATCATCATTTTCGGCACGGTCGCGAACAGCCGGCAGGTCAGCGCCGAGTCCGGTTTCTACGATGTGGCCGTCGTCGTGGAGGGGCAGGGCGCGCCCTCCATCGTCCGGCTCAAGAGCAATGTGGGGGGGCTCTGGATCAACGCTCAATCGGTGCGCTTCGACAACCTGCCGCTCTACTCTGCCATCGCGTCGACCCGGCCGCTCGACGAGATCGCCGAGGCGCGTGTGCTTACCGCCAACAGTATCGGTTTTGGCCGCGAGCGCATGATCCCCGGCCGCGGCTCATCGCGGGTCGCTCCGGAAGCGCTCGAAGACTACAAGTGGGCGGTGCTGCGGTTGAAACAGCAGGATGGCCTCTACGTCCGCAATGACTACGGCGTCGCCTTCATCGGCCGGTCGCTGTTTCGCGCCAGCATCAAGCTGCCCGCCAACATTCCGGTCGGCCCGCTGCAGGGGCGCGTGTACCTGTTCCATGAGGGCCGCCTGCTGGCGTCGAATTCCGCAAATCTCATGCTCGAACGGGAGGGGCTAGAGCGGCTGGTCTACGACTACGCGCACGAGCATCCGGTCTGGTATGGGCTTGCCGCCGTTCTGTTGGCGGCGAGTGCGGGTCTTGCCGCCTCTATGATTTTCCAGCGCGCCGCCAGCTAGATTTCAATGGTTGGCCTGGGCGCGCGGCGTGGGCCCCAGCACGCAGTAGCTGATGCCGGCGACGCGCATTCGCGTTTGCAGGGTCGCGGCGCGGCGCGCGATAGCGGGATCGGGGTCGGACGCATCGCGCGCGATCGGGTTGGGCAGCGATACGGCCAACAGTGCCGCTTCGCGATCGGTTGCGCTGCTCACCTGCTTGTTGAAATAATAGTGGCTGGCCGCCTGCGCGCCGAAGATGCCCGGCCCCCATTCGGCGATGTTGAGATAAACTTCGAGGATGCGCCGCTTGGGCCACGTCGCTTCGATCGCCAGTGTTAGGGGCACTTCGAGGGCCTTCCTAACGTAGCTCTTGCCGGGCCAGAGGAACAAGTTCTTGGCGAGCTGCTGGGTGATGGTGCTCGCACCGCGGCCGAAGCCTTCGTTCGCGCGCATCGCAGCCCTGATCTCGCCCAGGTCGAAACCCCAGTGGCGGCAGAACTTGGCGTCCTCCGAAGTGACGACGGCGCGGCGTAGCGCGATCGCAACCTGGTCGAGCGGCACCCACTCGTGCTCCAGTGTTTCGCCGGCGAGCTGCTTGGTCAGCATCAGCATCGACGCGGGCGGATCCACGAACCGGAACAGGCCGATCAGCAGCAGTACGGTTGCCAGCCAAATCCCGAACACGATTGCAGTCCAGCGGACCGCCCATACCGTCCAGCGCCAGATGGCGGGCAGCATTGCAAACGCGGGTGCAGCGCGTGGCCGCTGCGGCGTTGACGGCGCGGAAACTGGGGGCGGCGTCCATTCGGGCTTAGGCCGCGGCGCGGGCGTGCGCACCGCTTCCATGCTTGGCGCATGGACTGGTTTGTCATCGGGGATCGTGGCGCGGGGCGTCGTCGCTGGCGGAGTTGCAGGCGTGGCCGGTACTTCGGTGAGTACGGGTGGGGGTTCGGGCAGCAGGTGGATGCTGTCCAGCGGCGAGTGACCTGTTTGTAACGGTTGCGTCGCGCCGGCCACGGCCGCGATAGTCACGATCGGCACGTCCTGCGAGGTGGGGATCATCCAATCGGGCAGACGGGCCGGGCTCGATTTCAAGGGTGCAGTCGCGATCACCGTGACAGCAGCGGGCGCGGGGGGCGGCGCGACGGTTGCCGGGGGACCAGGGCGTGGACCCGGATCGACCCCGACGCTTGGCAAAAGACGGGGCAGCTGGGGACTGGCGGGGCGATGGAGCCGTGAGCGTGTTTGCCCCGCTGCTGCGTCGTCCGCGGCGCGCTCACTGTCCAGATCTGAGAAGTCGCCTTCGAGGCTTTGCTTCCCGGACACCGATGCTATACCCCCAACGCAACCACCGCGACCGCCATACCCTTGCCATCCAGGGCTAACGCGGCCCGCGTTCAACTGCAAGCCCCGCAAGGTTAACCGATGTCTTCCGCGCCGTCTGCCGATCAAACCTTTGCCCAGCGGCTGGCGGATGCCGCAGCGCGCGTCGAGGCACGGCTTCAGCACCATCTGGAGGCGAGCGGCCCGACGTATGCGGGCTCCGTGGGGCCGGCCCCCCGGCGGCTGTCGGCTGCCATGCAGCACGCGGTGCTCGGTGGGGGCAAGCGCTTCCGGCCGCTCCTGGTGATTGAAAGTGCGGCTCTGTTCGGGCTCGACGTCGCGCACGCCCTCGATACGGCGGCGAGCCTCGAATGCCTGCACTGCTATTCGCTTGTGCACGACGACCTTCCGGCCATGGATAACGACGCGTTGCGCCGGGGGCGGCCGACGGTGCACGTCGTTTATGACGACTGGACGGCGATCCTCGCGGGCGACGGGTTGCTCACGCTCGCGTTCGACATTCTGGCGCGGCCTGCGACCCATCCCGACCCCGGCGTGCGGGCGGACCTGGTGCTGGCGCTGGCGCGTGCGGCGGGGGCGGGCGGCATGGTCGGGGGGCAGGCGTATGATCTGGAGGCCGACAAGCTCGGCGTGCCCGCGCTGCCAGACCGCGATCACATTCGCCGGTTGCAGGCGATGAAGACCGGCGCGCTGATCACGTATGCGGTGGAAGCGGGCGCAATTCTGGGGCAGGCGGCGCCTGATGCCCGTGCGGCAATCAAAGCGTATGGCGACCACCTGGGTTTTGCGTTCCAGATCGCGGATGACCTGCTGGATGCGGAGGGTGACGCTGGCACCGTCGGCAAGGCGGTCGGCAAGGATACGGCTGCCGGCAAGGCGACGCTGGTCTCGATTTTAGGAATAGATGCGGCGCGTGGGAAGCTCGCGGAGACGGAGGCTGCTGCGATCGCAGCGCTCGCTCCGTTCGGCGCGCGTGCGGCGACGCTCAAGGCCGCGGCGCGATTCGTATCGCAGCGGAAACGTTGACGCTTCTCGGGGCCAGAGTACTTCCGCTTTAGACAAAATCGCGTAAGGACTATCGGTCTTTGCTTTGCCGTGCGTCTTTAAGGAAAACCGCTCGACACTTTTCCTCAGAAGCACTCTCTTTGCCTGGTCGTGCTTCTTTTGAGGAAAACCGCTCGACACTTTTCCTTAGAAGCACTCAGTTTCCACCCTGGTTTCAAGGCTGCGGGCACTTCCGGTGTTTGAGCCAGCTGTCAAGTTCGGCGGCTTTTTCGGCGAGGCCCATTTCGCGGTAGAGATCGCGGGCTTTGCGCCAATATTCGCAGGTGCGCGAGCGGTCGTGGCGGGCGTCGTAGATGATGCCGAGGTTGGCGTAGGTGGCGGCGATGCCTTCCTTCCGGCCGAGTTCATCGTTGAGTTTTAGGGACTTGAGGTGGAATACCTCTGCTTGGGCGAGGTCGCCGCGGATCTGGTGGATGACCCCGAGGTTGCCGTAGGCGGCGGCGATGCCTTGCTTGCGGCCGAGTTCCTCCTCGAGTCTGAGGGACTTGAGGTAGAATTCCTCCGCTTGCGCGAGGTTGCCGCGGGTCTGGTGGATGACCCCGAGGTTGCCGTAGGCGCGTGCAAGGCCTTGCTTGCTACCTAGTTCCTCCTCGAGTTTTAGGGACTTGAGTTGGAATACCTCCGCTTGCGCGAGGTCGCCGCGGGTCTGGTGGATGACCCCGAGGTTGGCGTAGGCGGCGGCGATGCCTTCCTTGCGGCCGAGTTCCTCGTCGAGTCTGAGGGACTTGAGGTAGAATTCCTCCGCTTGCGCGAGGTTGCCGCGGGTCTGGTGGATGACCCCGAGGTTGGCGTAGGCGCGTGCAAGGCCCTCGGTCCATTCGATCTGGCCGGCGAGGCGGGCCGCCTCGGTTTGAAACTCCTCTGCCTCGGTGAGTTGGCCGCGCAATAGGAAGATCCAGCCCAAGCGCATGCATGCCATCGTTTGCGCGCGTTTATCGGCTTGCGTCACGCCGATTTTCAACAGAGCGTCGAACGCGGTTTCCGCGGCCTCGATCTCGCCGCGGCGGAAGCGCAGTTCGCCGAGGTAGCACCAGCCGCCGGCGTTGGCGGGGTCGAGCACCGTTGCCTTTTCGTAAGCCGTCAGCGCCTTGGCCGTGTCGTGCAGGAAGGCGAGCGCGCCGAGGTGACGCCAGTATTCCGCGCTGGCTTGCAGGGCGCGGGTGCCCTGGTCGACGAGGGGGTGACCTTCGGCTTCGTGGGCCTCGGCGCGGGCTTTCAGTTTGGCTTCCAGGTCTGCGACGTCGAGACCGGCTGGATTGCGGGCGAGTTCCAGCAGGTCGATGTCTTTGTCGGCGGCGAGTTGCTCGACGGCGGCGGCGATCGCGGGTTTTTGGTCCTCGATGGAGGGCGCCGGAGCGTTGGCTGGCGCGGTTGCCGGTCTTGTCTCCATTTCCGGCCGCAGCAGGGCGATGAGGTCGGTGGTGATGATCTCGAGCTGAAGCCGCTCGACGATTGCGGAGGCGAGCAACTCCGGGGTCGCAAACCCTTTCTGCGAGACGATCCGTTCGCCGCCCGCCATCGTGCGTTTGCGGAACGCCTGCTGGCGCTCATGCTCGCTGTCGCTTTCGCGCAGGTCGCCGGGCACCGGGAAATCATCGGGCGACACCCACAGGAAGCGGCGTGATCCCGCTTCGCGCGCCCAATCGTGCTCCATCTCGGTGATCGAGCGCTTTTTGTTGTCGCCGTCGGGCTCCCAGCCGCGGCGCAGGCCAACGAGCCCGACGAACATGTCGGACGCCTGCACGTTGCGGCAGCAGAAGTCGACCGCGTCCGCATTCTGGGGGCCGAAATCTTCCTGGCGGATGCAGTGGAACAGGCCGGTGGTTTTCAGCCGGTTGTAGACGGCGTCGCGGTGATGCGCGAGATCGCGGGCGGTCGAACTCAAGAAGACGTCGAGAACCCGCCGCGCCATCGTCTGCCCCCCATGCACTTGCCCCATCGACGAGCCGAGGTTAGCGGACGAACGTGACGGAGTCTTGGGTTTGAGTCTCAGGCCAAACCGGCGGGTTACTCCGCCTTCGCCGGTTCGAGTTTGGCGCCCGCGCCGAAGCGGTTTTCGATGTAGTCTTCGACCAGCGCTTTGAAGTCCGTCGTTATATTCGGCCCGCGCAGCGTCATCGCCTTCTTGCCGTCGATGAACACGGGGGCCGCCGGGCTTTCGCCCGTGCCCGGCAGCGAGATGCCGATGTCGGCGTGCTTGCTTTCGCCCGGGCCGTTGACGATGCAGCCCATGACCGCGAAGTTGAGCTGCTCGACGCCGGGATAGCGTGTTTTCCATTCCGGCATGCGGTCGGCGATCATGTTCTGTACGTCGCGGGCGAGTTCCTGGAAAGTGGTCGAGGTCGTGCGCCCGCAGCCTGGGCAGGCGGCGACCACGGGCACGAACGAGCGCAGGCCGATGGTCTGCAGGATTTCCTGGGCGACTTTCACTTCCAGCGTGCGGTCGCCGCGGGGTTCGGGGGTCAGAGAGACGCGGATGGTATCGCCGATGCCGGCCTGGAGCAGGATGCCCATCCCGACCGACGAGGCAACGATGCCCTTGGAGCCCATGCCGGCTTCGGTCAGGCCTAAATGCAGTGCATAGGTGCAGCGTGCGGCCAGCAGCTTGTAGCTGGAGACGAGGTCCTGCACCGCCGAGACCTTGGCCGAGATGATGATCTTGTCCGCGCCCATCCCGAGTTCTTGCGCACGCGCCGCCGACAGCAGGCCCGACTGCACCATCGCCTCGTGCATCACGGCGCGGGCCGACAAGGGCGCTAGCGACTTGGCGTTCTCGTCCATCAGGTGGGTGAGCAACTCCTGGTCGAGCGAGCCCCAGTTGACGCCGATGCGCACCGGCTTGTCGTGGCGCAGCGCGGTCTCGATGATCTGCGAGAACTGGGTGTCGCGCTTGGCCTTGAAGCCGACGTTGCCAGGGTTGATGCGGTATTTGTCGAGCGCTTCGGCACAAGCCGGGTTCTCGGTCAGCAGGGTGTGGCCGATGTAGTGAAAATCGCCAATCAGCGGCACGGTTACGCCGCGTTTGGCCAATGCATCGCGAATGTGGGGTACGGCCTTGGCCGCTTCATCGCGATCTACGGTGATGCGCACGAGTTCCGAACCTGCGCGGGCAAGGGCCGCCACCTGCTCCACAGTACCCTTGATGTCGGCTGTATCCGTATTGGTCATCGACTGAACCACGCACGGCGCGCCGCCGCCGACTTGCACCGCGCCCACTATCACGGGCGTGGACATGCGTCGGGGGGACATGGTGGTGCCGGTTGTCGTTGAAGGCATGGGGCGGGCTCTCCGTTTGCGCCGAGTGGTAGCGCAGGCGGGGGGACAAAGGAAGAGACGGCGAGGGGACTCATCCCCTCGACCCCGGGTCGAAGGGGGCTCATATTGCCGGAGCGATCAGGGCATCAAGAATAGGGATGGATCACCATGGACGCTTCTGCCGCAGCGCCGCTGCGACGGCCCGAGCCGACATTCGCGGAGCTGTTTACGCCCAAGCTCGTCACCATCTTGCGCGAAGGCTACGGGTGGGACGATGGCGCTGACCGCGCTGTTGCATCTCGATGTTGCGACCATCGGCTCGCGGTTCGACGGCGTGCCCAATACGCTGCCCGCGCCGTCGATGCCGGCGTTCAGCTTCGCGAAGATGCGCGCGCTGTTTCCCGATGCGCTGGCGATTGCGCTGCTGGGGTCGATCGAGTCGCTGCTCTCAGCGGTCGTCGCCGACGGGATGAGCGGCCGCAAGCATCGATCCAACTGTGAGCTGGTCGCGCAAGGGGTCGCCAATATCGCAGCTGTTGCGTTCGGCGGTATGTGCGTCACGGGAACGATCGCGCGCACGGCGACCAACGTCCGCACAGGGGCGCACGGGCCCGTTTCGGGCATGCTGCATGCGCTCTACATCCTGGCGTTCATGCTCGTGGCGGCGCCCTTAGCCCGTTATATTCCGCTCGCCTGTCTCGGCGCGGTGTTGGCGGTCGTGTCCTGGAACATGGCGGAGAAGCGGGAGTTCGCCTCGCTTGTCGGGTCCTCCTGGGGTGACGCGACCATCGTGCTCGCGACCTTCCTGCTGACCATCTTCGAAGATCTCATCGTCGCCATTTCGGTCGGCGTCACGCTGGGCGCATACCTGTTCCTGCACCGGATGGCGGAGGCCGTCGAGGTCGAGAGTGGGGGGCGGTTTGCAGCCGACGACGTGGCGGATGCGACGGGGTCCGCGCGGGTGGTCTATGATCCGCACACCCTTAACGGCGACGCCGTCGTCTACAGGATTTCGGGCGCGTTCTTCTTCGGCGCGACCGCGGCCGTCAGCGGCGTTCTCGACCGGATCGGCGAACGCCCGAAGATGTTCGTGCTGGATTTTACCGAGGTGCCGCTCGTCGACAGCACCGCGGCGAAGGCGCTCGAGGGCTTCGTCCACAAGCTGCACCACGCCGGGACCGTGGTCTATTTCTCGGGCGCGCGGGTCTCCGTCCGGCGTACGCTTCTCATTGCCGGATTACGACAGCCGCTGGTGCGCTATAGCCCATCGCCCGTCGACGCCATGGCGCATTGGCGCGGCGGGGAAGTGGTGGGCGAAGGGGAGTGAAGGCGAGGGGACTTGTGCAGGGTCGGGCTTAGTAGCTGTCCGGTCCGCTCGACCTCGAGACGAAAATTTACGCGCGGCCTGCGCGCAGGCCGTTCCAGCCGAGTGAGCCGACCGCGCAGCCAGCCATGACGAGGACGATCGCGGGGCCGCTTGGAACGTCATACACGCTCGACAGCATCAGGCCCGCGACCACGCTGCCTGCGGCGATGGCGGCGGAGAGGATCGCCATGCGCTCGGCGGTCGAGGCGAACGCGCGGGCCGCGATGGCGGGCACGATCAGGAACGCAATCGCCAGCAGCGCGCCGACGATCTTCATGGCGAGCGCAATCGTCAGCGCCAGCAGCAGCGTGAACGCCATGCGGACGCGCTCGGCGGGAATGCCTTCGGCCGCCGCCAGTTCCTGGTGGATCGAGATGCGGAGCAGCGGCTGCCAGAGGTACGCGAGGGCGGCCAGCACGACCGCCCCGCCGCCGTACACCCACCACAGGTCTTCGACCGTCACCGAAAGTACGTCGCCGAACAGGTAACCGACAAGATCGACGGCGGGGCCCTTCAACGAGGCGGTGGCGATGATGCCGGCGGCGAGCGCTGCGTGGTGCAGCAGCCCCAGCAGGCTGTCCATGGGGATCAGCGTCTGCTTGCCGAGCCCGATCAGCAGCAAGGCGACGGCGGTGGCCGTCAGCAGTACGGCAACCGTAAGGTTGACCTGCAAGGCGAGGCCCAACGCGATGCCGATCAAGCTCGCCTGCGCGATGGTCTCGCCGAAATAGGCCATGCGCCGCCACACGACGATGCAGCCCAAGGGAGCCGCGATGATCGCCAGGCCGATGCCGGCCGCGAGCGCGCGCAGGAAAAAGGGTTCAAACACGCTTTGGCTCCGCCGATGGTGCTGTTGCCTTGTCGATAGGCTTGCCCGCCATGTCGTGCTCGTGGTCGTGATGGTGGGTGTAGACGGCGAACGCGCGGGCGGCGTCGTCGCCGAACAGGCGCGCATATTCGGGATGGCGCGCAACCGCTTCGGGGTGGCCCGAACAGCAGACGTGTCGGTTGATGCAGATTACGCGGTCGGAGTTGGCCATCACGATGTGCAGGTCGTGCGAGACGAGCAGCACGCCGAATCCGCGGGTGTCGCGCAGGCGCGAAATCAGCGCGTACAGATCCGCCTCGCCGATGTGATCGACGCCGCGCGCGGGTTCGTCGAGCACCAGCAGCTGCGGGCCGCGCAGCAGGGCGCGCGCGAGCACCACGCGTTGCAATTCGCCGCCCGACAGGTTGGCGACCTGGGAGCCGCGTACACGCAAAGCCCCCACGTCATCGAGCACCGCATCGGTTTCGCTGTCGGTCTTGCTCAGTCCGAGGTTCAGAAAGCGGGCGACGGTCAGCGGAATGGTGCGGTCGACGTCGAACCGCTGTGGGACATAGCCGACGATCAAGCCCGGTTTGCGGACCAGATCTCCCGAGTTCGGTGTTTCAAGTCCGAGCAGCGTGCGCACGAGCGTCGTCTTGCCGGCGCCATTGGGTCCGATGAGGGTGACGATTTCGCCCGCGTGGAGAGCAATATCGATGCCCGACAACAGCGTCCGTCCGCTCTTCACAACGGTGATCCCGCGTCCCGACAGCAGGGCGTTGGGGTCGAATGCGGCGGCCACGGCTGCAGGCCCGTGATCATGCCCGCAGTCGTGATGATGGGGTTGCTGGGCGTCGTGGGGTGTCATTGCGAGGCCTTCTCGACACAGTGGGCGCAAAGGCCCGAAATTTCGACGATCCGCGTATCGGCCTTGAAACCGTGGACGCTTGCGATGTCTTCGATAGCGTCGAACACGGCTTCGGCTGCGACTTCCGCGATCGTCCGGCAGGTCCGGCACGACAACACAATGTGCTGGCGCTGGCTCGCGTGGGCCGCGTGACAGGCGAAATAGGCGTTCGCGCTTTCCAGCCGGTGGACGACGCCGGCTGCCGTTAACGCCTCGATGGCGCGGTAAACGCTGACGGGCGCCAGCCGCGTGCCCTTGGCGCCCAACCGCTCGATGATGTCATAGGCGCCCATCGCGTGATGGGAGGCCGCGATCTCGGTGAATACGCGCAGCCGCAGATCAGTCAGCCGCAGACCGCGGGTTTCAAAAGCCGACTTCGCGCGGTCGAGCGTCTGCGACAGGCAGGCGACGTGGTTGTGACCGGGGCCGGGGAAGGCTGGATGTGCGTGCTTGCGGGGTGTCGTTGTTTTCGATGTCATAGGTATTGTTATATTATAACGTATCGGTTCGGGCCAGATTTTTACTGGGTCCCATTCCAAGGTTGCCGGCGGTCTTCGCCTTTTCGCCACCATCGCATGCTTAACGGGAACGAGACTCGAACTCGAGTCTGTGGGCGCGGATCGTTTTTGTGGTGCAGGCTTGAGCGGCGGAACCGCCGGGACCAGCCTTCGCGCCGCCGTGCTTGTGTTCGCGTATTAGGATCAGGTACGCCATGTCAGCCCTCTCCTCCAGTCACGCCTACATTGTCGCGGCGCGAAGGACCTCTGTCGGCCGGGTCGGTGGCGTGCACGCCCGGCGGCGGATCGAGGACCTGACGGCGCCCGTGGTGCGATCGGTGCTTGGCGACTGCAAGGTCAATCCCGCGCTGGTAGACGGCATCATCCTGGGCAATGCGACCGAAGTTTCCAATCCCGCGCGGCTCATTTCGCTGGCGGCGGGGCTACCCGAAACGGCCAGCGCTCTGACCATCGACCGGCAATGCGCGTCGGGGCTCGACGCTGTTGTCCAGGCCTGCAGGATGGTGGGCGCGGGCGATGCAGACGTGATGATCGCGGGTGGGGCCGAGTCGCTCTCCACCGCGCCATGGCGGGTTTCCAGACCAAAGCATCTGCATCAATTGCCGCGATTTCTCGGCTTTGACTTGGCTTCGCCGGAGACGGACGACGACACGCAGCCCTATGAAGCGGCCGAACGGCTGGCGCGGGAGGCCGGCATTGGCCGTGCCGAGCAGGATGCCATGGCACTGCGCTCCCATATGGCCGCGCTGGCGGCACGCGACGCCAAGCGGTTCGTAGGCGAGATCGTGCCGCTGCGCACGACGCCGGACGAAGCGCGCGACGAGATGGTGCGCGATCTGAACCTCGACGATTTGGAACGCCAGTCAGGGTTCCTGGGCTCCGGCGGCTTGCTGACTGCAGGGAATACGAGTTCTCAAGCTGATGGGGCGGCCCTGGCCGTTGTGATTTCTCCGCGCATCTGGAGCGAATTAGGCCAGCCGAGAGCGCTCAGGCTCGTTAGCGCCGCCAATGTCGGCGTCGCCCCCGACCGGGAAGCCTTTGCCGCAATCGCCGCCACCCAACGTTTGCTGGGGCTGCATAACGATCTCGACTTCGGAGCTTTCGCCGCTATCGAGACCAGTGAACGGTCGGCGGCGCAGCTGATCGCGTTCGCACGCCAGTTCGGCGTCGATCCGGCCATGATCAACAGCTGCGGCGGAGCGATCGCGCGCGGTCATCCGTTTGCTGCGGCCGGCGCTGTTCTGGTTGTCCGGTTGTTCTCGCTGCTGGTGCGGGCAGGGGCCGGCAACGGTGCAACGCAACATAGCAGTGGTGCGCTTGGCCTTGCAGCGCTTAGTGCGGCCGGCGGACTGGGTTCGGCTGCCCTGTTTCAAGCAACTTGATGCGTACCTTATTCGCGCATCGCTACGGCATTGCCGGACTTTCAGGGTGGGAACGCCCGTCGATGGCCGGATCGCGATGCGCTGATCTGGGTGGCGCATCGCTGCGGCATTGCCGGACTTTCAGGGCGGGAACGCCCGTCGATAGCCGGATCGCGATGCGCTGATCTTGGTGGCGCATCGCTGCGGCAACGGCGATCCTTTCGGAAAGGAAAGTCCGTCGATAGCCTGATCGCGATGCGCTGAATGCGAACATTTTCCATAATCGGATGCAGATTAGCCGCAATCTTGCCGGGAAATCGACAGGACGATCGTGAATGTTGCATAGTAGTGTGGCTGGAGAGCCGCGCGGGTAGACGCGTGCAACTTGCGGACGCATGTTACGGCAGTAGGACCTGCCGGATGGTCCTGCGTTCCTCAGCGGTGCATGACAAAATGGCGAAGGTTACGCTACACGTGACGGCACGAGTTGGAGGATCTTGATGGGTTGGGACGTCAAAGCTACCGCAGATCGCGTTTTCGCCGCGATCGATGCCGTGCCCACGCCCTCGGCTGCGCAGGTAAACGACACGGCGCAGGCAGCGCAGGCTGCCGCCAATCAAGTCGGCAGCGCCATTGCCGCGAACCCCGGCTCGTTCATCAGCTATACGCTGGCCAGTGTCGTGCTCATGTCGATTGCCGGCTTGTTGTGGCGGCTGCGCGGACGCATCTACAATGCCCTGGAAGAGACACTCTTCTCGAATTGGTTGCTGGCGTTGATGGCGGCCACCGCCTTCGTGCTGTCACTGGCTTCCGGCTACACCACGTGGGACGGGATGCGCAACTTCACCGGCGAAGCCGTGCTCTCGATGATGGTGACGTTCGGCATTCAGGGCGTCATGCTGGTTTCGGCATGGCTGATCGGGGAAAGTTTCGCCGTCGGCATGAATCAGCGGTCGTCGCTCGCCAAGCGTGATCCGTTGCTGGAACCGTGGGTCGCCAACGTCGTTGGGTCCGTTACCGGCATTGCACTGTTCATCGCGGTCGCGGTGTTCTTCCTGCAATCGAGTAGCGTGGTCGATACGCGTTCGGCTGTGGTGACGGGTGCCAGCTGGTCGAAGTTTTCCGATAAGCTGCTCATCATCGCGACCGGGCTTTTGATGGTCGTCCTCATCGCGATCTACGCGGCGTCGGATCTTGTCCGGCCCTACTTGCAGAGCGGGCGAGTCATCATCAAGAATTCCGTGCTTTGGGTCATGTTCCTGTCGTGCATGGCCACGTCTGTGTTCTTTTCGTTCGACAGCCTGTTCACCGCGATCTTCCCGCAATCTGAACGTGTGCGCGCGGCCGAGTTGCGGGCGCAAAACCAGGTGGCGGGCATTGTCGCCGACATCGAGACCAAAATCACCGACGGCCGCCTGGAAGAGGCGCAGGCGTTGTTCCACACGCCGGGTTGGCTTGCTTATGAAAAGCAGACCGACCAGCTGCTTGAACAGGCGCGCAGCGCGTCAGCGACGATCGACAAGTACTGGAGCGACCAGCTCGAAGAACGCAACCGCGCCATCAAGCAGCAACAAGAGCGCATGAGCACCGCGCAGGGCGGGCAGGCGGGTCTTGCCGGGCGCAAGCTGGCGCTCGGTGAAGAGCTGTCGCGGCTCAAGGCCGACCGGCCGCAACTTGCTGCTGAACACGCGCAGAAAAAGGCCGATCTCGACGCCAAGATCAAAGAGACCGACGCGAAGCGCGTCGAAGCGATGGCGGAAGCCGGCGGCGTGGAGGGCACCGGCAAGGAAGGCCACGGACCTATCTACCGGTTGCGGATGGACGAACTGGCCAAGTTGCAGGCTGCGATCAAGATCGCCGAGGAACGCTCGAACGACGCCAAGAAGCGCCTGGCTGTCACCGAAACCCGGATTACCCAGATCGAACGCGAGCAGTCGACGCTCGACGGCGATCTCGCAAAGCTCAAGGGCGAAGCTGAGACTGCCGAACAGCGCATCAAGCTGACCCAGGAACAACTGCCGAGCGAAGCCGGTCAGCGTATCGACCCGTCGCGCATCATTCCGACGTTTGAAAACGCGCGGGCGAATTTCCGGCAGGACCCGACGGTCAAGGGTCTTGCGGAGGTGCAGCAGCTGTGCGCGCAAATCTATACCGCGATGGCAACGGCCACACCGCAGACCAAGAAGGCGGTGGCGGCGATCGATTGCGATCCCAAGCAGGCTGCGGAAGCTGCCTCCGTTGTGTTCGCGCTGAATGCGGGCACGGAGACGTTCAACCAGACCTGCAAGGGCGGCGACAAGCTCAACCAGTACACTTCGGCGGATGCGCTATTCGGGTTTGCTCGCAAGTGTCTTGCCGACAGCGGGCTGCCGTCGAAGGAAACCGACTCGCTGCGCACCAAGATCAACGGAATCGAACTGGCGCGCGACGACAAGGCCCACCGGTTCGTGGTGACTTGGAATGCGTTCCAGGACGGCAACCGGCTGGCGTATCTCGCGCTCGCGATTGCCATCGCGATCGACAGCCTCGTGTTCATGTCGGGTCTGTTTGGCGCCAATGCTGTACGCTCGCCGCTGTCGGATGTGCCCAGCAGCAAGGCGCGGTCTGCACAGCAGCTCGAAGCCACGATCAACGCCGCGCTCGGGAAGCTGCCCTATGAGACAGCTGTGTTGGTGCTGAACGCGATGCGGCCGATCACCAATACGGATGGGTTCTCCGCCGTAATCGATTTGCGCGGCGCCGACCGATTGACCGCCGACCGGATTCGCGGCGTACTGACGGCGGGAGCCGACATTCATGCGGTCGAAGCCCACGCAACCACGCCGGATTACTATCGCGTGCGCAGCGAACTGCGCGAATACCTGTCGTGCGTTTGTGAACGCCACTTCAAGGCCGACAAGTCGATTGCGCAGCAGGCGCGGCTCGAACAAGTGGTTTCGATCGCGTTGAAGCCGCATGTGCACGAGCACGCAGATCTCGTCATCAACCACTTGCACCCCATCAAGCCCACAGACGGTTTCACGTCGGAGGTTTCGCTGGCCGCGCTGACCAGCCGGATCGAGGCCTATGACGCCCGCATCATCAAGAGGGTGATCAACGCGGGGGCTACCACGGGCGCCATCGTGCCGGACAAGTCGGAAAAGGGCCGCTATTATTTCCGGCCGGACTTCGTGCACGCATTGCAGACCTTGCTTGCGCACAGCGATGCCGATCCGCAAGGTTTCCAGGCGAGCCGTGCGCGGTTCTTCGCCGAACTCGATCATCGCAAGTCCGGCGGCGTCATCGAGGGCGGCGTGCTGCAGTCCGATACACCCATTCTGGCAGCCCAACCGCAGCAGCGCTCGCTGCCGAATGCCGAGCCTGCCAAGAAGGCCGAAGATCTGCCGCTTTTCCTGACGGCCAACGCCGCCGCCTCAAGCCGGGATTTCATCACGGCGCTCATTTCCGCGCTCGGAGTGCGTCCCGAGGCTTATCTCAATCTGCCCGATTCAGCCTTCAGTGCGGCGCTGATTGCGGCCGACGCGCTGGCGGACCTGCGCCGCGATCACCGGGACCTCGATGAGGAGTTCATTGCGCGCGACGAGCAGGCAAGCGTGCGCGTCGAACGCGCGCTCGAAAAGCTCCAGCGCTCGCTTCGGCCGGACGATACGCACAACGGGCAGCTGTTGAAGGACGCCTATCAGGAAGTGCATCAGAACTGGTCGATCCTGATGCTGATGCCGGGCGGGCAGTACGAGCAGGTGTTGAGCGAGTTGATCGAACAGCTCGAGCCGGCCGAGGCGGAGGGCGCGCTTTCACCGTCGCATCGCGGACTGCTGCACTCGGCCAAGCAGCTGCGGGCTGCGCTGGTGGACAATCCGCGCAATTCGGAAGCCGCGTGGCAGCATCTGGGCCGAGCGCTCCAAATTCCGCCGGCCTCGCACGCCTCGCTGCCGCAGAACGGCAGCGATAAGCCGCGGTTCAATTAGAGTTAAGCTGTTGGGTTACGGCGAAGGCGCTTAACCCAACCTACTCTTTACATTTTGAACGGCACGATGGTCTGGCGCTGGTGGCCGAGCTTGTCGATCGACAGCGTCAGGACGTCGCCCGCCTGCAGCCAGACCGGCGGCTTCATGCCGAGCGCCACGCCGGCGGGTGTACCCGTCGTCACCACGTCGCCCGGTTCCAGCACCATAAATTGGCTGATATAGGCGAGCAGGAATGGGATCTTGAAGATCATGTTCGCGGTGGTGCCATTCTGGCGGCGCTCGCCGTTGACGTCGAGCGTCATGGCGAGGGCGTGCGGATCGGGTACTTCGTCGGGCGTCACCAGCCAAGGGCCGAGCGGACCCGAAGTCTCAAAGCTCTTGCCTTTAACCCACTGGCCCTTGCGGTCCTTCTGCCAGTGGCGTTCGGACACGTCGTTGCAGATCGTATAACCGGCGATGTGCTTCAGGGCATCGGATTCGGCGACGTAGCGGGCGCGAGTGCCGATCACGAGCGCGATCTCGACCTCGTAGTCGAGCATCTTGCTCTCTTTGGGGATCATCACGTTGTCGTTCGGGCCGACAATGGCATTGCCGGCCTTGTTGAACAGGATCGGCTCGGGCGGGATCGGTGCGCCGGTTTCCTTGGCGTGGTCGACGAAGTTGAGCCCAATGGCTATGAAGTTCCAGACCTTGGCTACGGGGCTGCCCAGGCGCGCGTCAGCCGGCGCCAGGGGAAGCGACTTCGGGTCGATCTTGCTCAACTTCGCAAGAGACGCGGGCGCCAACGTTTCAGCCGTGATGTCGGCCACGTGGGCCGATAGATCGCGAATGGCGCCATCTGCGTCCACCAGGCCTGGCTTCTCGTGACCCACGGCGCCAAATCGAACGAGCTTCATGCCTGCGACCCCTAATCACTTCGATATTTTTACATGAGCAGGATTTTCACGCAAAACCGCAAGTGCACATATGGGAAATCCTGCTGTGGCTAGCGGAGTTGCACACCGGCCGCTTTGCGGTCAAGTCTCGTCGGCGGGCTGATCGACCAGAAGGGGGTTGGTGGCGGCCGTGTGGGCGACCAGACGCATGAACGCGCGCACGCGGTCCACATCGTGATATTCCTCGATGCGAACGATCAGCCCGTCCTGCAGCTTGATGACGTGACGCATCATGCCGTCGATGCACTCGCCTGTTGCCCTGTGGCGGTAGTTGAACCTGACGATGCCGCGCGCCGTATCCTCGGTCGCGCCGAGAAAAACAGCTTCGTAGTTCAAAATCTCGAACTGATCGAGGATGGTCTGCAAGCGATCCGAAAACGCTGCCTTGCCAACCGTCACGCCGCCGAAGGGCACTGTGTCTTGCGGAATATACAGGGCGTACTCCACGTCTGCGGAGAAATACGTCAGGAACTGGGTGCGACCGCGCACCTGCCAGCAGGCCCAAATGCCGCAAAGGGCTGTTTCAGGTGACATGAGCGGTGCTCAATTGCGGTAAAATCAATCATTTAAAGCGACGCGTAATCGCAAACCGTCGTTTCACGACCGATATTCTCTATTTCTCATATCGTTTTTAGTGTCTAATTGGCTTGACGGATCATATGCAGGCATTGAACAGGAACTCAATCGTCACTTACAGCCGAGACCCATCATGTCTGACCTTGTCGCCCTATTTGACACGGCGGTTGCCCATTCAAGGTTGATTACGCAGCGCCCGGACAACGCGACGCTGTTGCGGCTCTACGCTCTGTTCAAACAAGCAAGCATAGGTGACGCGACCGGCGAGCGGCCCGAGATGTTCGATATGGTCGCGACCGCGAAATACGATGCCTGGGACGCATTGAGCGGCATGAGCCGTGATGATGCCATGCGAGCCTATATTGATCTGGTCGCCCTGCTCCGAGCAGGCTGAGCCGGCGTCGAGGTCAGACCTTGAACTCGTCGATCTTGGCGAAGGCCTGCCGCAACGCGTCCGACCAGGCAGCCGAAAGCTTCTTGAAATACTCGTCGTCATCCTCGATGCGCTTCTCGCGGCGGACGTCGAGGCTGTCGCGTTCGTAGATCAGGATATCGATCGGCATGCCGACGGAGAGGTTCGAACGCAACGTCGAATCAAACGACAGCAGCATCAACTTGGCGGCCTCTCCCAACCGCATCTTGGGTTGAGCCACACGGTCCAAAATCGGCTTGCCGTATTTGTGTTCGCCGATCTGGAAGAACGGCGTGTCGTCGGAGGCCTCGATGAAGTTGCCCTCGGCATAGATCTGGAACAGCGTCGGCCGCTCGCTGCCGATCTGGCCGCCAAGGATGAAGCTGGCGTTGAAACCTGATTTGCTGGCTTCCAGCGAGGGGCCATCGGTTTCGCGGACCCTGCGGATGATATCGCCAATGTGGCGGGCGACGCGGAACATGCTCGGCTGATTGAGCAAGTTCGGCTGATCGGGTTCACCTGAGGACAGCTGCTCGTTGATCAGGCTGACCACCGACTGGGTGACGGCCAGGTTGCCCGCCGCCAGCAGCACGATCACCCGTTCGCCGGGTTTGCGCCAGAACTGCAGCTTGCGATATTGGGCGATGTTGTCGATGCCCGCATTGGTGCGGGTATCGGCACCGAATACAAGTCCGCGCTCCAAGCGCAGCGCGACGCCATACGTCATTTGACGAAATCTCCGGAACTAGGGCCTTGCCGGAATTGAATGAAGCACGGAAAGACCCCGGTTTTTTGTTTTGTCGTGCTTCGTCCGGGAAAACCGCTGCACACTTTTCCCGGAAGCACTCTCGCGGGAATTATTGCTGCTGCATTTTCTGCTGCTGTTGCTGGTGGACTTCGACGGAGACGTCAAGGCGTTCTTCGACGTGGGAGGTGCCAAGGGGCAACGGGCGGCTGCCACGGATAGGGCTTGCGGTTGCGGAATCTAGGCCGACAGCAAGGCGCACGTAGCGGTCGTCGGGGCAGACGCGATTGGCGACATCGAAGCCGACCCAGCCCAGGTGATCGACGTGGGCTTCGGCCCAGGCGTGGTGAGCCAATTCTGGCTGGGCTGCGCCCGACAGGAAGTAGCCGTTGATGTAACGGGCAGGAAAGCCCAACACGCGGGCTGCGGCGATGAACACATGGGCGTGGTCCTGGCAGACGCCGCGGCCTTGTTCCAGCACTTCGGCTGCGGTCGTCAGCGGCGAGGTGGTGCCGGTTTCGTACTCGACGCGGTCGCGGATGATGTCCATCAGCGCATGAAGGCGGGCGAGGCCGCCCTTTTCGGCCGGCGTTTCGGCCGCCAATTCCTTGATCGCCGCATCGGCTAGCGTTGCGGGCGTGTTGCGCAGGTAGATGCGCACGGGCGCCGCTTCCTTCAGGCCGCGGACGACGCCGGTGCAATCAACCGTTTCAACAACGCCTTCGGCGACGATTTCAATCTCAGTATGCTCGTCTTTGATAGCAACGAGTGCGACCGAATTGCCAAATCCGTCAGTGAAACGGAGCGCCTTTTCGATGCCGGGCGCGCTGATGGTCCAGGACTGGACGCTTTGGCCAGCAAAGACCGGCGGCTGCAGGCGCAGCGACAGGATCGCATAGCGCGCCGGAGCATCGTAGGTATACCGGGTGACGTGGCGGACGGAGATCAGCATGGGGGATTTGGTATTTCTTATCCGGTGAAGTTGTAAGCGCTGGAGACTTCGGCGGCGAGCTTTGCATTGCAGCTCGTAAATTCGAGCAGGAATTCATGCAGGCCCATTGCGAAAATCTCGTCGACGCTCAAGCGGGCGAGATTGTTCGCGGTGACGGTGCTATCGGTATGGCATGCGTGCGTTTCACCATAGATGTGGCCGAGGTCGGTGAGAGCTCCGGTGATTTCGCTATAGCAGTAGCGGAGCGAGCGCGGCATTTGCGGGTTGAGGATCAGAAATTCCGCGATGTTGGCTGGCCGGTAATTCTCCTTGTAGACCCAGCGGTAGCTGCGATGGGCGGTGACCGAGCGCAGGATTGCGGCCCACTGCTCGTTGTCGACCGGCGTGCCGACCAAGCCGATGCTCGGCAGCAGCACATAATACTTCACGTCGAGAATGCGCGCCGTGTTGTCGCCGCGTTCCAGAAAGGTGCCGAGCTGGCTAAAGCAGTAGGTGTCGTTGCGCAAGATCGTGTTCAACATCGCGCCGCGGTAGAGGGCGGAGCGCTGTTTCACCCAGTCGAGCACGCGCGGCAACTCGTTGACGGACAAGGTATCTGGATTGAAACCGGCAAAGTCGATCCAGGCCGAGTTCATGCTCTCCCACATGTCGCGGGTGATCGCGATGCGCTGCGCACGCGCGTTGCGGCGCGCGTTGGCCAAGCAGCTATAGACGCTTGAGGGGTTATCTGGATCAAATAGCAGAAAGTTGACGACGTGTTTCGTCTCCACATTGTCATACTTGGCGAAATACAAGTCGGTGCAGCCCGCGCTCGCCAAGGTCGAGCGCCACTCCTGATGCGGGTTGTCGGCTGCTTGGGGCAGCATCATGATGCGGTAGCCCACTTCGGTCAGACGCGCCATGTTTTCGGCGCGTTCGACGGAGCGGGCGAGCCAGAACAAGTCATTGGCCGTGCGTCCGAGCATACTCTATCGTCCTGTTAATTTAGTCTTGTAAGATCCACGTGTCCTTGGTGCCGCCGCCTTGGCTCGAATTGACGACGAGGGAGCCCTCGCGCAGCGCGACACGAGTTAACCCGCCTGGCGTCAGGCGGACCTTGTCGCCAATCAGCACAAAGGGACGCAGATCGAGGTGGCGGGGCGCCAAGCCGCCATCGACGAGGGTTGGGCACGTCGAGAGAGCCAGGGTTGGCTGGGCGATGTAGTTGTTGGGGTTGGCTTTGACCTTGTCGCGGAACGCCTCGACTTCGGCTTTCGTGGCGGCAGGGCCAACCAGCATGCCGTAACCGCCTGAGCCATGGACCTCTTTCACCACCAGTTCTGCCATGTGCTCCAGCACGTAGGTGAGATCGGACGCGTTGCGGCAATTGTAGGTCGGCACGTTCTTCAAGATCGGCTGCTGGCCCAGGTAAAATTCGATGATCTGGGGAATGTAGCTGTAGATCGCCTTATCATCCGCGATGCCGGCGCCCGGCGCGTTCACGATGGTCACCCGGCCCGCGCGATAGACGTCGAAGAGGCCAGGCACGCCCAGCAGGCTGTCGGGGCGGAATACAAGCGGATCGAGGTAGTCATCGTCGACGCGGCGGTACAAGACGTCCACGCGGCGCAGCCCTTGGGTCGTTTTCATCTGCAGCGCGCCGTCGAGCACGACGAGGTCGTAGGCCTCGACCAGTTCGGCTCCCATCTGATCGGCCAGGAACGAATGCTCATAGTAGGCGCTGTTATAGAGCCCCGGCGTCAGCACCGCGATCACCGGATCGTCGTCGAGATTCGAGGGGGCCACCGAAACCAGCGTTTTCAGCAGATCTTCGGGGTAGGTGTCGACCGGCGCGACGCGATTGGCGGCGAACAACTCGGGGAACAGTTGCATCATGGTTTCGCGGTTTTCCAGCATGTAGGACACGCCGGACGGGGTGCGCGTGTTGTCCTCCAACACATAGAATTCGTTTTCGCTCGTGCGCACGAGGTCGATGCCGATGATGTGGCTGTAGATGCCGAGCGCGGGGTTGACACCCAACATCTCCGGAACAAAGGCGCTATTATTGATGATCAGTTCCTCGGGGATGCGACCCGCCTTAAGGATCTCCTGGCGGTGATAAATGTCGTGCATGAATGCGTTCAACGCGCGCACGCGCTGTTCGATCCCGGTCGAGAGGCGCCGCCATTCGTTGGCGGCGATAATGCGCGGGATAATGTCGAAGGGGATCAGCCGTTCGGCGGACTTCGGGTCGCCGTAGACAGCAAACGTGATCCCCGTGCGGCGGAACACGCTCTCGGCGTCAGTGCGCTTGCGTTGCAGCGCTTCCAGCGGCTGGGCTGCTATCCAATCGGCTAAGCCACCGTACGGCTGGCGCGCCGACCCACTCGCCAAAGTGCCGGTTCCAGTCATCTCGTCAAAGGCAGCCGGCATTCGTTCCCCCAATGCCAAATTCAAGCGGCACGCGTATTTTGCAGTGCGTAAGACCTCGATGAGGCAAGGAACGCGCCAACCTGATCTGATCATTAATCGAAGGTGCGCACCAGCCTTTCATGGCGCGATTTTGCCGGTTGATGCGGCAAATGCCCACGAAACGAGCAGGCACGTTTCAGGAAGACCGCGAGACTACGTTCGTGCGCGTCAGAAGCTCTGCGAGCACCAGTCCCAGAGCCGCCATGGCGGCGGCCGCGACACCAAGGGTAGCCGCGTTGCCGAGCGCCGCGAAGCCCGCCCCAAACAGCGGCGGCCCGAAGGCCTGTCCCATGAAAAAGCAGAACGCATGGAGTGAAACGGCCGCGCCGCGCGCCGTGGGTGCGAGTTCGGTCGCCTGAGTCTGCAGCGAATTATGGATCATGTAAAAGCCGATGCCTATGACGACGAATGCGGCCGCCTCCTGGGGCCACGTCAGGTGGAGGCTCGCGAGTGCAAAGCCGAGGCCCGCAATCAGTCCGCCAGCGCGGATCATGTTCATTTGCCCGCCAAGAATAGCGAGGAGTTTGCGGACCGCGAGGGCATAGATGACCCCGCCGACCGCCATTGCGCCAATCACGAAGCCGGCTTCGCGGATCGAGCCTGCGCCGCGGGCTTCCAGCAGCGTCGCGACGTGGGGGAGAACACCGAACAGGCAGACGCCGCCGACGAACACTGCGCCATAGCAGATCTTCGCCCGCGGATTGGCGAACACCAGCTTGTAGCCGTTGCGGATGGAAGCAAGGCTGAACGGCTTGCGGACCACGGCGAGGCGCGGGGTGAGCGCGAAATGGGCAAGCACTGCCGCGGCCAGGATCGTCACGAAGCCCAATCCCATCACAACCCGCCAGCCAAAGAGGCTGCCGACCACGCCAGCGCCGAGAGCGCCTGCCAGCTGACCGGTCAACATCGCGACCAGCAACCGCGACAGTGCAACCTGGCGCTGATCGATCGCCACACGATCACCAACCATGGCAAGCGAAACCGGCACCGTTCCCCCGGCGGCAAGGCCGGCAGCAATGCGGGCGGCGAAGAGGACTTCCGGGGTAGGGGCGAGTGCAGTCAGCGCCATGGCGACCGCAAGCACGATCAGGCAGCCTTGAATGATGCGCGCCTTGCCGATTGCATCGCCGAGCGGCCCGAGTACGGGCTGGCTGAGGGCATAGGGGAAGGCGAACGCGGACGCGAGCAGAGCCATGTGCTGTGGCGTCTCGCCAAAATCACGCGCGATGTCAGGCACCAGGGGATCGACAAGCCGGATGATAAAGGCCGCTGCAAAGCAGCACAACGAGAGGGCGACAAGAAAGGGCATGGGCGCCTTGAGGTGGGACACGGGATGGACACGCACACGCTGCGTGACAGGGGGGGTGGATTTCAGCGCGGCAAAGTCAGCCAAAATGGCGCGGTGGGCAACTGTTGGTTCTTGATATCTGACGGCGTGCCTTGCCAAAAGGGGCGCGACATACCTGCGACATCTGCGTATATTACCTTATAGATCGAATTGTTATTCCACATGATTTTTGCCGCTGCGTTGTTGCGGGGGCCCAATGCGTTGTTGAGGTTGGCGATGACTACGGACACGGCTTTTTTGCCGCGCGCATCGTTACCGGGCGAGGCGGCTTCAACCCAGGGGGGCACGCCGGGCAGCCAGGAGGGCACGCCGGGCAGCGAGGAGGACAAGCCCTGCTCGGTTGGGGTGATCGTCATTCACGGGGTCGGCGAATGCGAGCCGGGCTGGACCAGCCACTACATCGTCGACCGGCTGAGGGCGCGCTGTTCCGCGCTGCAGGCTCAGGTTTTCCTCGAATCCTATCTGCTCGAAGATCGCGGCCGGACAAAACCGGGGTCGTTCTTTCCTGCCTATGTGCGCAGGGCGTCGTTAGGCGAAGGACGGCCGGTTTCGTTTCTCGAACTCTATTGGGCGGATCTGTCGAAGACCACGGAAGGCCCCTTCTATTACATTCTGGCGGCGCTGCGGCTGTTCTACGAGGCGCCGTTCATTCTCGCCCACAGCTTCATGCACCAGAACAAGTCGGGTTATCACTATGTGCTGAAGCGCCTCATCCTGGCGGCAACCTGGCTGCTGCGGTGGCCGATCGCGGGGATGAATACGACAGCCTTCGTCTGTGCGCTCGCTGTCATCGGGCTCAATCGCGCGGGGTGGCTCGGCCTGGTGCCGCTGCCGGTCACGTTGTGCGCCATACTCACGCTGCTTGCCATCGCCGGATTCGCGATCGCCCATTGGCGGATGCATCACGATCTGTGGCTGACGGACGTCAGCTTCGCGACCGCGCTATTCTCCATCATCGCGATCGCCTTCATCTTCATGCTGAACGGGGTGCTTCCGGCTCGTCTGCTCGCGACGCCGGACGCCTATCTCGCGCTGTGTCTGCCGCCGATCCTCTATATCTGGGTGCTGTGGAGCGCGGTCATCGCGGCTGCGATCGCGATGCTCATTCCGGTTTATCTCAAACGGATGGCGGGCATCCGGCCGGCGGCGAGCTTTCCGCTGGCGCGGCCGGCGGCGGCGCTCGGGCTGGTGCTGCTTCAGGGGTTGATCTGGAAGGTGCTCGTGGTACCGCCCAGCATCTGGATCATCGAACAGATCGGCGCCATCCGCGATATCAACGCTGCGCCCTCCGCACGCGTGTTGCCGCTGCTCGGGGCTGGTCTCAACCGGTGTGCTGACCTCACGTTCGAGCCGGCGCGGCTCGTTTGCCTTGCGTTCGAAAAGTCGCCCGAAGATGTGCTGGCGGACGCGGTTTCCAGGCTGCAGGGCGTGTTCGTCTACAACTCGCTGCTCGCTCTCTACACGGCCGCGCTGTTCATCGCGATCATTGTCGGGCGGCTGCTGATCGCGCGCATGCCCGGATTCAGCATCGCGACCAAGAACCGGTTGATGCCGCGCGTAATCATGAGCCAGTCGATCATTCTGTTCCTGCTGGCTGGCAGTTTGTTCAACCTCTACATCTACGGCGGCAAGCTCTACGAGAACGAGGTTTTCATCAACAACCTGCCGCTGCTGCGCCATTTCTGGCTGTGGCCGCCGTTGATCACGATGATCATCGTGGTGGCGTATTTCTTCAACGTTTTCCAAGTGGTGACCGCGAGCATCATCCACATCTTCCGCGATATCGTGGATCACCAGTACCGGCCGCGGTTCGACAGCCTCCGGTTCATCATGCCCAAGACCATCCGCACGAAAAGCCGCTGGCCGCGCCGCGCGCGCGTGCAGGAGCGGCTCAATGTGTTGGTCGAGCAGTTGGTACGCAGACAGGGGTTCGACCGGGTCGTTATGGTCGCGCACAGTCAGGGATCGGTGATCCTCTACGAATATCTCCAGTCGAGCGACGACAACGAAGACATGGCGGGGATGAGCCGGATCGACGTCGTCACGGTCGGCTCGCCGCTGACGCATCTTTATCAATATTATTTCGAAGAGTATGGGAGGGCGCATCCGACCGCGCAGGACATGAATCCGCGGATGGCCGCGTGGACCAATCTGTGGCGCCTCGACGATCCAATCGGCAGCACGGTGCACATCGTCGACGGGGGATTTGTGCGCAACGTGGAACTGGGACTTGGCGGGCACGTCGACTATTGGCGGGAGGATGCGGTGTGCGATGCGATTCTCGACGCCATCGCGCCAGATTGGCGGAACCTTGCCGCTGTCACACCGCTCGGCGCCGCGACGGAAGGCGGCATCGTTCCGGTCGTGTCATGCATTCATCCTGCACTCGCCTCTTGAGCAAAGAAAGCCCGGCAGCTGGCTGCCGGGCTTCATGATCAGAAACGCGGGGGTCTCAGAACAAGCCTTCGATCTGGCCTGAATCGTTCAAGCGGATGACCTCTGCGGAGGGCACCTTCGGCAGGCCCGGCATCGTCATGATATCGCCAGTGACGACGACGACGAATTCGGCGCCGGCCGACAGACGCAACTCGCGGACCGGCACGATATGGCCCGTGGGTGCGCCGCGCTTGTTGGGGTCGGTCGAGAACGAGTATTGGGTCTTGGCCATGCACACGGGCAAGTGGCCATAGCCGGCGGCCTGCAGGTCCTTGAATTGGGTTTCGACCGAGCTGTCACAGGAAATGTCGGCGGCGCGATAGATTTCGGTGGCGATGGTCTTCACCTTGTCACGCAGCGGCATGTCGTCAGGATAAAGCGTCTTGAAATTGGCCGCACCGCTTTCGGCCAGGGCCACGACGTGATGGGCGAGGGCTTCGGTGCCTTTGCCGCCGTCCGCCCAATGGGTGCAAAGGAATGCCTTGGTGCCGACGCTTTCAGCGGCGGCCATCACGGCTTGAATTTCGGCTTCCGTATCGGTGATGAAGCGGTTGATTGCGACGACCGCGGGGACACCGAACTTGGCGACGTTTTCGATGTGGCGCTTGAGGTTGTCGCAGCCCTTGGTAACGGCGGCGGCGTTCTCATGTTTGAGTTCGTCCTTGGCGACACCGCCGTGCATCTTGAGCGCACGGATGGTCGCGACGATCACGGTCGCTGCGGGTTTCAGGCCAGCCTTGCGGCACTTGATGTCGAAAAATTTCTCAGCGCCCAGATCGGCGCCGAAACCGGCTTCGGTCACCACGTAATCGCACAGCTTGAGCGCCGTCGAGGTGGCCAGCACCGAGTTGCAGCCGTGGGCGATGTTGGCAAACGGGCCGCCGTGAATGAACACGGGGTTGTTTTCCAGCGTCTGCACCAGGTTGGGCGAGAGCGCGTCCTTCAAGAGCACGGTCATCGCGCCGTCGCCCTTCAAATCGCGGGCGAAGACTGGTTTCTTGTCGCGGGTGTAGGCGACGACGATGTTGCCGATGCGCTTTTCGAGATCCTTGAGGTCGGTCGCGAGGCAGAAGATCGCCATGATTTCGGAAGCGACGGTAATGTCGAAGCCGTCTTCACGGGGGAAGCCGTTCGCAGTGCCGCCCAACGAGTTGACGATCTGGCGGAGCGCGCGGTCGTTCATGTCCATGACCCGGCGCCAGGCGATGCGGCGGGCATCAATGCCCAGCTTGTTGCCCCAATAAATGTGATTGTCGAGCAGCGCCGCCAACAGATTGTGCGCGCTGGTGATGGCGTGGAAATCGCCGGTGAAATGCAGGTTGATGTCTTCCATCGGTACGACCTGAGCGTAGCCGCCGCCGGCCGCGCCACCCTTTACGCCGAAGCACGGCCCGAGCGAGGGCTCGCGCAGGCAGCTCATTGCGCGCTTGCCGATGCGATTGAGGCCATCGCCGAGACCCACGGTGGTGGTGGTCTTGCCTTCGCCCGCAGGCGTCGGGCTGATTGCCGTCACGAGGATCAACTTGCCGTCGGGTTTGCTTTTCAGCGAGTTGATGAAGTCGAAGGAAATCTTGGCCTTGGTGGTGCCGAAGGGAACGAGCGCATCAGCCGGTATGCCGATCTTGGCGGCGACTTCGCCGATCGGCTTCATTTTGGCTTCGCGTGCAACTTCAATGTCAGATTTTACCACGGCGTTGTTCCTTCCCCTGGGATGTTTTTACTCAGTTGAGCGTTGTCTTGCTTGATTGGCAAGTGCGGCGAAAAAAACCAGCCACGGCATACCGTATGCCAGGCAGTCGGCCAACGAGTTTTTGAGGGGGGCATGTTTTGTGCCAGAGATCAGGGGATTTCGCAATTGCAGCAATTGTTGCAATGCGCCATTTTCAGTGGATTGCTTATGGGCGCTCGGCCGGTATAAGGTATACCAGCCTAAACATCAGGCGGGTTGCGCATAAAATTGCGCGAACCATATTAGAATAATCGCCGATATCAACGGTGCGTATCAATCCAGGGGAAGAACCGAGGAAAGTTTAATGGCATCAACGACGATGGACGCGCCTGCTGCGCGGGTCAGTGAATGGTTTCGGTGGGCACAGCTCATCATCGGCATCACCTGCATGGTGATGATTGCGAATTACCAATACGGCTGGACGCTGTTCGTCCCAGAAATCGAAAAAACGTTTGGATGGAAGCGGCCGTTAATTGCCATTGCATTCACTCTGTTCGTCTTGTGGGAAACATGGCTCGTCCCGGTGGAAGGGTGGCTGGTCGACAAATACGGACCGCGAATGGTTGTGTTCGTGTCGGGCGTGCTGTGTGCGCTGGGCTGGTACATGACGTCAAAAGCCACCACGCTGGAGGGTCCGACCGGCTACTATGCGGCGATGATCATCTGCGGCATCGGTGCGGGTGGCGTATACGGGACCTGCGTCGGCAATGCGTTGAAGTGGTTTCCCGATAAGCGCGGTCTTGCTGCGGGCCTTACAGCCGCCGGCTTCGGCATCGGATCGGCGTTCACCGTCGAGCCGATCCAAGACATGATCAAAGCACGCGGTTTCCAAGATACGTTCATGATCTACGGTTTGGTGCAGGGCGCCGTCATCTGCCTGCTCGCGTTCCTGCTGTTTTCGCCTAAACCCGGCCAGGTTCCAACGGTCATGGCTGGAGGGAGCAACCTCCAGTCGCGCCGTCAATACGCGCCGGAGGAGATCATCGGCGCCGGTACGCCTTGGGTTCTGGGCACCTTCCTCGTGGCCGCGTTCCTGCTGTCGCTCTACTATCTCGGATTCGGCAACGTTTTTGGTGACGCGATCAAGCCATTCGTGCCTGTCATGCTGGTCGGCCTCATCCTGCTCGCTGGCGTCATCGCGACGGTGATTAATGGCGAGCCCGTGTTCATGCTGATGTATTTCATGTTCGTGCTGGTGGGTGCGGGGGGACTGGTCGCGACAGCCAATCTCGCTTCGATTGCAGGCGATTACGGCATCGCTAAAACCCCGGTGGCGATTGCAGGGGTGTCAATGGCGGCGCTCACCTTCGCGCTGACAATCGACCGGTTCCTCAACGGCATCACGCGGCCGTTCTTCGGCTGGGTGTCGGACCAAATCGGCCGCGAGAACACAATGTTCGTCGCCTTTATGATCGAAGGGATTGGCATCTATCTCCTGTACGCCTTCGGCAAAGACCCGGTCCTGTTCGTCATTCTCACGGGCCTCGTTTTCTTTGCCTGGGGCGAGATCTATTCGCTATTCCCCTCCACGTGCACGGATACCTTTGGGTCGAAGTTCGCGGCAACGAACGCGGGGCTTCTATACACCGCGAAGGGCACGGCCTCGCTGCTGCTGCCGCTTGCGAACATGATGCAGAAGGAAGGCGTGACGTGGCTCGGCGTTCCACCGGGAAGCTGGGATTCCGTGCTGCTGATTGCGGCGGCCGCCAACATTCTGGCAGCGTTGCTTGCATTGTTCGTGCTCAAGCCGTGGCGCGCCGCGGTGATCCGGCGGTCGGCTGCCGCCTGAAGATCTTCAGCTTCGCACAATGATAAAGGCCGCTGGGTTTGCAGCGGCCTTTTTCTGTGGCTCGAGGATCAGGCTGTCCGGCGGCGGCCCCACAAGGCAATCGCGCCAGCTGCGACGACGAAAACAGCGCCTGCCGCCGCGCATGCGTGCGGCCATTGCGCAGGGGCTATACCCATCGCGGACATCGCCTGTTGGTAAAAAGGCAGTAGCATGGGTTCGCTGCCGATGAGTTCGCCTGCGATCCAGCCGAGCAGGGCGGCGCCGGCCCAGACGAGGACTGGATAGCGCGTCAGAAGATTGATCAGAAGCGTCGCGCCGCCCATGATGAGAGGGATCGAGAGTGCGAGCCCGAAAAAGATGAGCAAGGGCGCGCCCCGGGCCGCTCCGGCGATCGCAATCACATTGTCGAGGCTCATGACCAGATCGGCAAGCGCGACGGTCCAGATGGCGCTGGCCAGCGTTTTGCTGTCGGCGATGAGCTTGTCGCTCGTGTCCGCTTCGACAAGCAACTGGATGGCGATAAGCAACAGCAGGCTGCCCCCGCCCAGCATGAGCCAAGGCCATTTGAGGACGAACGTCAGGCCAAAGGTGAAAAGCACGCGGAGCAAAATGGCGACGGATACGCCCAGTACGATGCCGAGAAAGCGCTTGCGCGGGGGCAACGAGCGGCAAGCGATTGCGATGACGACCGCATTGTCGCCCGACAGCAGAATGTCGATGGCTACGATCTGGGCGAGGGCGACGCCGTTGCTGCCGAGCAGTGCCGTCAACCACGGCAAGGCCTGCTCGCCGAGAGTCGTCAAATCAACCGTCATTCAACGTTCCTGTTGTCGTCGTCATCGAACCAACATGCTTAACCCGGTCGGCGCCTCCTGTCATGGCGCGTGGTAGGACGCGGCGATCTCCTTTGCCTCGACAGGCTGCGACGCTTTCGACTAAGGTCGACCACCATGAACCTCTACGAATTCCAAGCAAAAGAACTCATCGGCCGTTTTGGGATCGACATCCCGCGCGGGCGGGTTGCGGGAAGCGCTGACGACGCCGAGCGGTTGGCCCGCCGGATGGCGTTTCCCCGGTTTGCGATCAAAGCGCAGATCCACGGCGGCGGGCGTGGCATCGCCGGCGGGGTGCGGTTTGCGTCGAGCCCGGACGATGCGCGAATTGTTGCCGGCGAGTTGTTAGCCAAGCCGTTGGTCACGAGCCAGACCAAGCCGTCAGGCGAACGGGTGCGTTGGGTTTATGTCGAAGAAGCCTTCGACATCGCGCAGGAAATCTACGCAGCCGTCGTCGTCGACCGGGCGCGTGGCGATCTGGAACTGCTGGTCAGTGCGGCAGGTGGCGTCGATATCGAGGAGCGCGCGGCCGCCGATCCCAGAGTCATCGCCCGCTTCCCAGTGGACGTCACGATGTCACCGCCGGAGAGCGATTTTATCGGGGCTGCCCACGCGGTGGGGCTAACCGGTGGAATAGCGCAGAAGGCTGCCGAGGTGTTTGCTAATATGGCTCGGGTGGCGACCGGTTTGGACGCGACGCTGGTCGAAATCAATCCGTTGGCGATCACGACGGACGGTCGCATGATCGCACTCGATGCGAAACTTTCTATCGATCCCAACGCGCTGTTCCGCCATCCGGCGCTTGCCGCTTTACGTGCGCAAATCCAGATGGACGAGGGCGATCCCAAGGAACTCGCGGCGGACCGCCACCAGATCAATTATCAAAAGATGGACGGGCGGATCGGCGTCGTCGTCAACGGGGCGGGCTTGGCGCTGGCGACCAACGACATGCTGATCGACGCCGGCGGGAAGCCCGCCAATTTCATGGATATCCGAACCACGGCGTCGAGCCTCGATATTGCGTACGGCGTCGGGGTCATTCTGGAAAATCCGGCGACGCAAGTGGTATTGATCAACATTCATGGCGGGGGCATGCAGCGGTGCGACACGGTGGCTGAAGGCGTCGCGGTTGCGCTGCGGCGGGCGCGGCGGCAGGTGCCGCTGGTCGTATGCTTTGCTGGCAACAATGCGGATTTCGCGCGCACCCGCCTCAAAGGCGCGGGCGTTTCTTTCATCGACGCACGCGACATGAGCGACGCAGTCTCTCACGTCATGTCAATCGTTGCCAAGGCGGCGGCGTAATGGCGATCCTGGTGGGGGGCGACACGCGTTTGTTGTGCCAGGGCCTTACGGGCAGGGCGGCAACCTATCATATGGCGCGCATGACTGCCTATGGCACTAGGCTCGTGGCCGGCGTCACGCCGGGGAAGGGCGGCCGCAACCACCTCGATGCGCCCGTATTCAATACGGTGCGGGAGGCGGCCGATGCGACCGGGGCGAACGCCAGCATGCTGTTCGTGCCGCCCGAGACGGCGGCCAAGGCGATGATCGAGGCGATCGAAGCGGAAATCCCACTCGTGGTCGTGGTGACCGAGCGGGTTCCGGTGATGGACATGGTGCGCGTTCGACAAGCGCTGAAAGGGTCCAAGACGCGGCTTGTCGGCCCCAACAGTCAGGGTATCCTGGTTCCCGGTGTATGCCAGGTGGGCGTCATGACCACCGTAAACGCCAGGTCCGGCGTGGTCGGAATCGTTTCGCGCTCGGCCACGTTGACGAGCGAGGTTATGGCGCAGACAACCCGTGCCGGGCTCGGCCAATCGGCAACGGTGGGCGTCGGAGGCGATCCGGTGCACGGGCTCAGCCTGAAAGACGGTGTCGAGCTGTTCCTCGAAGACCCCCAAACTGAGGCGATCGTTGTTATCGGCGAAATCGGAGGTTATGGGGAAGAGGAGGTCGCCGAGTTCGTGGCAGCGGTCAGACCCGGTAAGCCGATCGTTGCATTCGTCGCGGGCCGGCATGCGCCGCTGGAGCGCCGCATGGGACATGCCGGGGCGTTCAGCACGGAAGGCGGCGGAGCGGCCAACCCCAAGATCGCAGCTCTTCAAGCTGCCGGCGTTTCGATTTCGCCTAACGCTGCGCTCGTAGGCCAGACCGTCGCTCTGCAGTTGCACCGGGCCAAAAGCGAACCCATCCGATCACTTTAGGTTGAGGGCGCGATGACGCCGGGAAGCGCGACAATCCGTTGCATTTTATAATGCATATTGTATACCACGCCCTGTCGCCATTGCCCCCTCGATTGACGTCAAATGAAGCGCTGGGTGGTGGCTTGACGCGTGCAGTGGTGGTATGGACCATCAAAATGCACTGCCTGCATTCAACTTTTGGCGGAAGGTTGCCTTGAATATGAACGACATGTCGGATGGCCAAAAGGGTAATGGCAAAGGCAGCGCAGACCCGCGCGCCATTCATCCCGGTGAAGGCCGCCGCAATGCGCTGCTGCATCCAAAAGGCCGCGTGCTGGCGGAGGCGGAGCTTGCCGCCGTCAAGGCGTTGATCGGGCCGGGCCCATACGAGCGGGCGCTGCTGATCGAATATTTGCACCTCATTCAAGATCAAGAACGCTGCCTGCCTGCTGGACACCTGCACGCGCTCGCCGAACTTCTGCGCATTCCGATGGCGGAAGTGTATGAAGTCGCGACGTTTTATGCCCATTTCGACGTGACCGGCGACGGCGAAGCCAAGCCGCCCAAAATCACCATCCGGGTGTGCGACAGCCTTTCGTGCATGCTGGCCGGTTCGGAAGCGCTGCTGCGGGAACTGCAGACGGAGAAGATGGCAGATGTGCGCGTTGTTCGCGCTCCGTGTATCGGATCGTGCCACACGGCACCTGCCTGTGAGATCGGTCATCACCACGTCGATCATGCAAGCCTGGCAAAGGTTAAAAGCCTCGTCGCCGACGGTGAAACCCATGCCACGATGCCAGACTATCAGAAGCTCTACGCCTACAAAGCACAGGGCGGATACAAGATTCTACGTGAATGCCTCGCTGGCGACCGCAAGTTCGAAGACGTGATCGCAACTCTGTCGGACGGCGGGTTGCGCGGGCTCGGCGGCGCTGGCTTTCCGACGGGTCGCAAGTGGGGCCTCGTGCGTCAGACCAAGGGTCCGCGCCTCATGGCCGTCAACGGCGACGAGGGCGAACCGGGGACGTTCAAGGACCGTCATTACCTCGAACACAATCCGCACGCCTTCCTCGAAGGGATGCTCATCGCCGCCTGGGCCGTCGAGGCAACCGACGTCTACATCTATATGCGGGACGAATACCCAGCCATCCTCGAAATCCTCGCCAGAGAGATCCCAAAGCTCGAAGATGCCGGGCTGGCCAAGCATACCAAGATTCACGTGCGGCGCGGTGCCGGCGCCTACATCTGCGGCGAAGAAAGCGCGATGATCGAGAGCATCGAGGGCAAGCGCGGCCTGCCGCGTCATCGCCCGCCGTATGTGGCCCAGGTCGGCATTTTCGGACAACCGACGCTCGTCAACAACGTCGAGACCCTCTATTGGATCCCCGACATCCTCGCGAAGGGTGCGCAGTGGTTTGCCGACCAGGGCAAGAACGGCGCAAAGGGATTGCGGTCGTATTCCGTTTCAGGTTGGGTCAAAGAGCCGGGCGTGGTTCTGACGGCAGCTGGTACGACGGCAAATGAACTCATCGCGTTGTGCGGCGGAATGGCTCCTGGTCACTCGTTCAAAGGTTATCTGCCGGGCGGGGCATCGGGTGGCATTCTACCCGCCACGATGGCCGATATTCCGCTCGATTTCGGCCAGCTCGAAAAGCACGGCTGTTTCGTGGGATCGCACGCAGTTGTGATCCTGTCCGACAAGGACAATATGAAGGATGTCGCGTTGAACCTGATGCGGTTCTTCGAGGACGAAAGCTGCGGACAGTGCACGCCCTGCCGCAACGGCACGGAAAAAGCGGTCAAGCTGATGGGTGCGAAAAGCTGGGACACAAACCTGCTCGCCGATCTCAGCCAAGTCATGCGAGATGCCTCGATCTGCGGCCTCGGTCAGGCAGCGTCAAATCCGCTGACTTGCGTCATCAAGTTCTTCCCGGAGGATCTGGCCTGACCACGATTGCGCTTGGCCCGGTCTACGTTTGGTTTATTGCCCTGAGCTCACACGGGAAGTTGCCCCAATGACTGATAAAATTACGTTCGAACTCGACGGCCGGCAAGTCGAAGCAGCGCCCGACGAAACCATCTGGCAGGTCGCGCAGCGCCACGGCACCACGATTCCGCACTTGTGCTACAATCCAGCACCCGGCTACCGCGCCGATGGCAACTGCCGCGCCTGCATGGTTGAGGTCGAGGGCGAACGCGTTCTGGCGGCGTCGTGCCAGCGCAAGGCTACGGCTGGCATGAAGGTGAAGACGGCCAGCGAGCGGGCGAAAAAATCGCGCGACATGGTGTTTGAGCTGCTGGTTGCCGATCAGCCGGCGAAGTCGGATTGCCATGATCCAAATTCCAAGTTCTGGACCTGGGTCGACAGCATGGGCGTCGCCACGACGAGCCGGCTGCCCAAGGCCGATCATCGTCCCGCCACCGACAGTTCGCATGCGGCGATTGCGGTCAACCTGGATGCCTGCATCAATTGCGGACTTTGTGTGCGAGCATGCCGCGAAGTGCAGTCCAACGACGTCATCGGCATGGCGTTCCGCGGCCACAACTCGAAGGTCATCTTCGACTTCGACAAGGCCATGGGCCAGAGCACGTGCGTTGCCTGCGGCGAGTGCGTCCAGGCCTGCCCCACCGGCGCGCTTATGGAAGCTAACCTGCTCGATAAGACCACGCAGACGCGGGTCAAGTTCGAAACCACGTCGGTCGATACGGTTTGCCCGTATTGCGGCGTCGGCTGCCAGACGACGGTGCATGTGGCCGACGATAAGATCTTGTATGTTGACGGGCGCGACGGGGACGCCAACAACAATCGCCTGTGCGTCAAGGGCCGCTTCGGGTTCGACTACATCCATCATCCCGACCGGCTAACCAAGCCGCTAATCCGGCGCGAAGGCGTCGCCAAGAGCGGCACCATGCAGCTTGCACGCGAGGACATCTCCAAGGTGTTTCGCGAAGCGACGTGGGAAGAAGCGCTCGATTTTGCTGCCGGCGGCTTGAAAAAGATCGCCGACCGCGACGGCGGTCAGGCGCTGGCGGGCTTCGGATCGGCCAAGGGTTCTAACGAAGAAGCGTATCTGTTCCAGAAGTTCATCCGGCAGGGCTTCAGGACCAACAATGTCGACCATTGCACGCGGTTGTGCCACGCCTCGTCGGTGGCCGCACTCATGGAGGGCTTGAACTCGGGTGCGGTGTCGGCGCCGTTCACGGCCGCCAAGGACAGCGATTGCATCATCGTCATCGGCGCGCGGCCTGCGGAAAATCATCCCGTCGCTGCGACGTATTTGAAGGCTGCCGCCAAGCGCGGCGCCAAGCTCATCGTCATGGACCCGCGCGGGCAGAACCAGGGCATCGCGCGCTATGCCAGCCACGTGCTCAACTTCAAGCCGGGCCGTGACGTCGCGCTGCTCAACGCCATGCTGCATACGATCGTCGAGGAAAACCTCGCCGACGTGCAGTACATCCAGGCGCATGCGGACGGCTATGACGCACTGAAGGCCAAGGTCAAAGGGTTCAGCCCGGAGAAGATGGAGCCGGTCTGCGGCATTCCAGCGGAAAAAATCCGCGAGGTCGCGCGGTTGTACGCCCGCTCGGAGCGTTCAATCATCTTCTGGGGCATGGGCATCTCGCAGCACGTGCACGGAACCGATAACTCGCGCTGCCTCATCGCGCTTGCTTTGACAACGGGTCAGGTCGGGCGTCCGGGTACGGGCCTGCATCCGCTGCGCGGCCAAAACAATGTGCAGGGCGCATCGGACGCTGGCCTCATCCCGATGGTGTACCCTGATTACCGCTCGGTCGAAGATCCGCAGGTTCGCGGCGAATTCGAAGCCTTGTGGGGCGTACCTCTCGATCCCAAGCGTGGCCTCACCGTGATCGAGATCATGCATGCGATGCATAACAAGGAAATCAAGGGTTGCTACATCATGGGTGAAAACCCCGCGATGTCGGACCCGGACGTCACTCATGCGCGTCAAGCCTTGGCCGATCTCGAACACCTCGTCGTGCAGGATATCTTCCTCACGGAAACGGCGTGGCACGCCGACGTCGTGCTGCCAGCTTCCGCGCATGCCGAAAAGCTCGGGACGTTCTCGAACACAAACCGGCAGGTGCAGATGGGCCGGCCGGTCGTCAATCCGCCGGGAGAGGCACGCCAGGATTGGCTGCTGATCCAGGACCTGGCACGGCGCATCGGCTTGCCGTGGTCGTATAAGCACGTGTCGGAAGTGTTTGCCGAGATGGTGTCCGTCATGCCCTCGCTCAAGCACTTCACGTGGGAGCGCATCGACCAAGAAGACAGCCTGACCTATCCCGTCGAACACGAGGGTGGGCCCGGCAGCGAGATCATCTTCGTCAATTCGTTCCCGACCCAATCGGGCCGCGCCAAGATCGTGCCGGCCGATCTGGTCCCCCCGGACGAACTGCCCGACAGCGAGTTCCCCCTGGTCTTGACGACGGGGCGCCTGCTCGAACACTGGCATACGGGTTCGATGACGCGGCGCGCGAGCATGCTCGATGCGCTGGAGCCGGAAGCCATCGTCAGCCTCAATCCGCGCGACATGGAGCGGAGCGGGATCACGGCTGGAGAAAAGGTCAAGGTATCGACCCGGCGCGGCGAGCTCACGCTCAAGGTGAGGTCGGACCGCGACGTGTCGCCGGGGATGGTGTTCATTCCGTTCGCATTCGCCGAGGCGCCGGCCAACACGCTCACCAACCCGCAGGTCGATCCGGTGGGCAAGATCCCCGAGTTCAAGTTCTGCGCCTGCCGGGTGGAAAAGATCAAGCTTATGGAAGCGGCGGAGTAGAGGTTCAAGTTGGGTCAAGTTTCGATGCCCAGCGATGCTTGACCCCACAGCTGCTAGCAGCGCAGTGAAGGCTAGGGGCCCCGTCGCGTGGACCCCGAACCCAAGGTGATTGTGATGGACGACTGGCATTCAAAGGTCACCTGCCGCGTGGTGCGGGCGGGCGCGGAATTCACCGGCAAGCAGGCGCTCCAGTATAAGCCCGGCATTTCCGCCGAGGCTGTGGGCGCCAAGGGCATTCATCTGCAGATCGTCACGCTCGCACCGGGCGCGCGCGCCAAGGCTCACAAGCACGAGAACCACGAGACCGCGATCTACATCCTCTCGGGCGTTTCGGAGATGTGGTTTGGTGACCGGCTGGAGCATCACGCGGTCTGTGCGGCTGGCGATTTCGTCTATATCCCGGCAAACGTTCCCCATCTGCCGTTCAATATGAGCACGAGCGAGCCGTGCGTCGCCATCATTTCGCGGACCGACCCCAATGAGCAGGAAAGCGTCGTGCTGATGCCGGAGCTGGATACGTTTCACCCCTGACGGGAGGTGAACTGGCTTATCAGCGCGACAAGGGCGAAGGCGGGGATCGCGAGCAGCAGGAACAGGCTCACCGTTACGGCCGCGCCGATCATCAGGAAGACGAAAAGCGCCAGCACGATCCAGGCTGCGACGATGGCGGCAGCGCCGAGAAACCATGCGCGCCAGCCCGTGATAACCATCGTCTTGCCGTTGCGTGTGATAACGATCATGCGAACCTCAACACCTGGAGACGATGAGCAGGGCCTCATTTTCGTGTTATCACAATCGCTTGGCTCAGGCTCAGTTTCGTGGACGATGGAGAAGGTTTCGAGCGCACTATCCGTGAGGGTAGGACCGTTCCACCCGATCGTCGCAATGCTCCTACTCGATTTGCAGTTTCATGCTGCCTTTTAGTCTCGGAACGGCGCGCCGCAAGTCGCACCGCTTGACCCACTACCAAAGTTGTAGCTTGGTCTTGGGTATACCAAATCAAAAAACGATCTATGGGAGTGCGGCTTATGAAGGTGTGCATCTATGGTGCAGGAGCAATTGGCGCCCATATAGGCGTGCTGATGAAGCAGGCTGGCATCGATGTATCGCTGATCTCGCGGGGAGCAAACCTCGAGGCCATCAAGCACAACGGCCTCAAGCTGATCTCGACGGTCGATGGCCACGATGTCGAATGGGTTGCCCGCATGCCGGTGACCGCCAACCCGGCGGACCTCGGGCCGCAAGACTATGTCATCATCGCGTTGAAATCCCATCAGGCATGGGAAGCCGCCGAGCAGATGCGGCCGCTGCTGGGCCCCAATACCGCTGTCGTCACCGCGCAGAACGGTGTGCCGTGGTGGTACTTCCATGGGCTCGACGGCCGCTATGCGGACATGCAGATGGAAAGCGTCGACCCCCAGGGCCGGCAGTGGGCGGCGATCGGGCCGGACCGCGCGATCGGCTGCACGGTTTATCCAGCGGCAGAGATCATCGCGCCTGGCGTCGTGCGCCACACCTATGGCGACCGTTACAACATCGGTGAACCAACCAAGCATATCACGCCTCGTGTTACGGCGCTAGCGAAGGCGTTCGACGCGGCCGGCCTCAAGTGCAAGGTCTACGACGACATCCGCAACGACATCTGGCTGAAATTGTGGGGGAACCTGTGCTTCAACCCCATTTCGGCGCTGACGCACGCGACGCTCGACGTGGTGGCGACCGATCCCGGCACACGCATGGTCGCGCGTTCGATGATGGAAGAAGCCGAGACGCTGGCCCGTAAGCTTGGCGCAGATTTCCGCGTCGATATCGAACGGCGGATCAACGGCGCTGCCTCCGTCGGCGCGCATCGTACGTCGATGCTGCAGGATCTCGAGAAGAAGCGTCCGCTGGAGCTCGACGCGCTGCTGACTTCGGTCCAGGAGATGGGCCGGATGGTGGATGTGCCGACGCCGGCCATCGACATCGTACTCGCGTTGACCCAGCAGATGGGGCGTGTCGCCGGCGTTTATCCCGTATTCCCCGAGGCCGTTGCGGCCTTTGGCAAGCTGGCTGCGGCGCACTGAGACCGAATGGCTTATAAAAATAGGCCGCCCTTTTGGGGGCGGCCTATATGGATCGGCGCTGCCGGCTCGGTTATTCGACCTGAGACGGGCGGCGCATGTAGGAGCTGGGGCGGATCACCCGGCGCTCCGTGGCGTGGGCTTTGACCGGAGCGTCGTAGCTCGCCACGGCGCCGCTGGTCTGGAAGCGCTGCCAGGTGACCGTCACGCGGGTGCCGACCGGGACGCGCGGATAGAGATCCAGCACATCTTCGTTGTACATCCGGATGCAACCCTTGGAGACTGCCTGGCCAATGGTCCACGGCGCGTCGGTGCCGTGGATACGGTAGGCGCTGGAGCCGAGATAGAGCGCACGCACGCCGAGCGGATTGAGCGGGTGGCCGCCGGGGACGAAATTCGGCAGCTTCGGATTTTCGGCGCGCATCGTGGGCGTGGGAGTCCAGGGCGGATTGATCTTTTTGTCGCTGACGACGGTCGCGCCCTGCCAGCGGCTCTGGTCGCGCGGAACTGCGATCGGGTAGCTGATCGCCTCGCCCGCACGGGTGATCAGGTAGGCGCGGCGGTCGCCGAAGCTGACGATCACTTGGCCGGCCTTGTATTGCGGGTTGAAGCTGACGGTCTGGCGTCCACCGCCCCATTCGCTACCGCCGCCCCACAGAAACGATATCAGGTCGTCGGCGGCGCTGGCGGAGCGCGCTAAAGGCAGCGCGAGCGCTGCGGCGATGACAGTGGTGGTCAACGAACGCAGGCAAACGGCACGAAACGTCATGTCGGCTACTCCGAGTTGGCCGGTAGACCGGCAGGTGTAGAGGGGAGCCCCCAAGCGCCCGATGGTGCTCAACACGGGTTAATTTTGGATTTACCGTGACAAATGTATAGCGCAGCGAACACTAAAGTCACAGAGATATACAACTGTTCCCGTGCACAATTTCGGGTCATGTGGCAAGGACGGTACGGACCTTCGTGCGCATGCCATCCAGCGTGAAAGGTTTCGCAATCACCGCCGCCCGCGTGGTGTTCAAGGTCTTGGCGCGTTCCAGCTGCTCGACGAAGCCCGACATCAGCACCACGCCCATCGACGCATGAGCGGCGAGCGCCTTGGTTGCGAGTTCAATGCCATCCATGCCGGGCATATTGACGTCGGTCACCAGCAGGTCGAAGCCGCCCTTTTGTAACTGATGCATCGCTTCGGCGCCGCTGGATGTGACGGTGACGGCATGGCCGTCGGATTCAAGTGCGCGTGCAACCAGATCGCGGCTGGCTGCTTCGTCATCTGCCAACAAAATGCGTGCCATGCCGGTTTCCTCGACGTTGATGGTGTGTTGGGATAATGCTCTACTGCCGGATGTGGCCGACGAACGGCAGTTCGCGATAGCGGTGGGCGACGTCCATGCCGTAGCCCACGACGAACACTTCCGGGCAATCGAACGCCCGGAAATCGGCTTCGATTTCCACCGCGCGCGGAACCTTTTTTTCGAGCAGGACGCACGTGTGGATGCGGGCCGCACCGCGCGCCGACAGCAGGTCCTTGGCGAACGCGAGCGTGCGGCCGGATTCCAGGATGTCGTCGATCAGCAGGATGTTGCGGCCCGTCACGTCGAGGTCGAGATCGCGCAGTATCGTCACCTGGCCGGACGACACCTTGCTCTTGCGATAGCTGGACAGCGTCAGGAAATCGATTTCGGGCGCGATCCCGTTGGCGTGCATCGCGCGGATCAAATCGGCTGCAAAAACGAAGCTGCCTTTCAAGACGGCAATGACCAGCAGCCGGTCGATCCTGCGGGCGGCGATCTCGACCGCAAGCTCATCGAGGCGCGCCGCAATCGTGCTTGCAGAGAAAATGACTTCGACGCGCTTTTCGGGGTGGGGGTCGGCGGGCATGAAATCGCATTTCCGTGGAACGCCAGATTCGGTCTGGCCAGGGGCATCAGATATCGACCGTTTGCGTCAGCTGTGCAATGGCCCAGCTTGCTGGGGAGGGGGCGGTTTGATTTCCGTCGTTGTCTGCGGCTATGACGTCGAGGGGGTGGTATCGATGATCGGCGTCTGGCGGTAGTTCTCCAAGGCAAGCTGAACCGCTTCGCAGCTTTCGCTCGAAGGTATAAGCGGGGGGTGGAGCAGCGCGACGGGCGCGCGGGTCTTCCGCAGATGGGTAGAGTAGCACCGGTGGCGCTGCTCCGTGTGCAGGGTTGTCGATGGCTTTCGCACCTCAAGGACACACCGGCAGTATCCAGACGGCCTGGACTTACCGATAGCGAGTGCAGGGCGCGCCACTCCCTCTCAACGTGCATAAGCGCACCACAAGGTAACCACACCACCGCGT
>JANXVY010000045.1 GCA_025351425.1 Hyphomicrobium sp. | reverse complement strand
TCCTGGTCGCGTTTTTTGCCGCCCGGACGCCAGGTGATGATGGCGCACGCAAGAGCGAGAATGAGAATCGCACCGGTTTCATAGAGCAGGTTGAGCGGCGGCAGGTCTTTGCTCTGGAGTATGACGAGACGCGCAAGCGCGGTCATCGCGATGAACAGCGGCAGGGTGATCGGAATGCGCTTGCTGTCGTAGTAGGCGCCGACCATGCCGAGCACCTCGACGTAGAGAAACATAAGCAGCAGGTCTTTGAGGGCGACCGTGCCGCCCGCGAGCGTGTGATAGATTTCCTGGCACATCGCAACGATCGTGAATCCCGCGATCGCCAGCAGGAACAAATTCTCGACCAGATGGATCGTATTGCTGATCAAGACGCGGCTGTTCTTCAATTCCGGTAGGTCCATCAGCTGCGCCCCTTGTTCTGCCGCCACGCGTCGATTTTCTCCTTCAACCAGCCCCAGGCTTCGATTTCAAGGGGTCCGGCGGTCTTGGCGATGGCGATTTCGAGATACGCAAGCTCAGCCTCGACTTTTTCGGGCGGCAGCATGTGCAGCCGGGTGACCAGAACAGCGCACTCGATGACGGCAGCCTGCGCACGGTTGTAGCCGCTCCAGGGCGCGTGGCTCTCGCTCGCAACGAGCTTGCACACAAACCGCGGACGCTGCTCGTCGTCGACGACCCGGTCGACCGCCAGCTCCCAGTGCGAAACGCACTGCGCCAGCCTGGCGCCCTTGATGTGCGTTGCGGGCACGGTCGGCCATGATTTGCGCCCCGTCACGCCACCCGCAAACAAGCGGACATCGACCGTATGGCTTGCGCAGGCAAATGGATTGGCGCGCAGGTTGTCCAGCGTGCGCGACGGCGTGAAGGGAGCGATCACCCAGTGTTCGCCCTCGCCGATCAAGCCGAGCGGCGCGATGTATGCGCTGCCGTCGCGATTGAGCGTGGTGACGATGGTCTCGACGATGTGTGGCAAGTGAACTCCGGCGCTGAGGTGAGAGCCGCACCATCGATCCACCCGCCGCATTGTGCAAGAGCCGCTGCCGATCAGTGCGCTGGAACCAGTCAACCGCCAAAACGTTTACGTGAGCTGGCCGCGCGGCCGCCCAATGAGCATTTCCAGACGCGGCGAATTCGAGGGATTGGGAATACAATGGATATGAAATCAATGATCATTGGCATACTTGTCGTAGGTGTCGCCGTGCTGGGCTATTACTTTTATCAGCAGCAGCAGAACACGATTCAGATTCAATTGCCGTCCGTGAAAGTTGGCCCCAACTGACGCGGAATTCGTTGCACGTCGTCGGACGTGATAGGACACCGGGCGATCGCTCCAGCGCGGTCGCCCATTTTTTTAGATAATAAGCGCGCGAGAGGCCCCTGCCCCACGATCGCCGTCATTATTGCTGACTTTGTAACAAGAACTGTCCGTTCTCAGGGGGCGTTACGATGTCGGTACCCGATCCAAGCTTGTCAGGCATGACAAGCTTCCCCAACCTCGCGCGCATGGCGACGCGCGGCAACCGGCTCGCAACCGTCGTATCGGCCTTCGCATTCGCGTTTTCCGGCGTGAGCTTCTATGAAACTGTGATGAAGCAGCCGCAGCTCGCGGTTTACGTTCCCCCGGTGCTGCACTACGGCCAGGACGGCAACGGCGACGTAGAGCTGTTCGCCATTCCGCTCACGATCGCCAACGACGGCGCCCGCACCGGAACGGTGCTGTCGATGGATCTGGTCGCCGAGAACGTGAAGACGAAGGCGCGGCTGAAGTTCTACTCGGCCTATTTCGGCGACCATCCCCGGGTCACAACGACGACGCCACGTGCCTTCGCGCCGATCAGCGTCCAGGGCCGCTCGACGTTTTCCGATACGATCCGGTTCTATCCGTCCGGCAAAGTGCGCCCCTTCGTGCTGGAGGATGCCGGCGACGTGCAGTTCACGCTGACGCTGCAGACGGTGAAGCCGGCCGCCAACGACGTGCTATCCTGGTTTTGGCATGCGCCACCCAAGCCGATCGTCTTCACCCGCAACCTGCCCTGGTATTCGTTCCAGCAACTCTCCAACAACCGCATCGCCATCGCGATGAAGGAGCCGGGCTGGACCCCGCCGGAGCCGGCAGCGGCTGAGCCCACGCCGGCAGAAGCACCGCAGGTGCCTGCCGATCCTGCGGCCAAACCGTGACCCGCGGCTGAACGGCAGATGAAGTTCCCCGTCAGGGTAGATTAAGCAGGCCATTGTTAATCATGGTCGGGCACACTGTAGTGCCGATCATGGAGTGGCCCCAATGGCCGAAATCGCGCGTTCCGTCGTTATCGTGTTCATGTCGCTGACCGTCATGGCCGCTGGCGTGCTGGTGGTCTTCTACGGCTGAAGGAATTAGCCTGCGGGCCTGAACTCCGCCGCCGCGCTTTGCCGCGCATTGTATAGCCAGCCTTGCAGGCGTCACACGGCTTGCTTACCTAGGGTTCTCCTGGAGGGAAAGCCCATCGTGCGCGCCGACGATATCCTGCCTCACGCAGCCGATGTGCTGAAGACGGCCCAGACCTACGTCACCGATCTGATGACGCCGACCGTCAGGCTCGGCGTTACCGGACTCGCCCGCTCGGGCAAGACCGTTTTCATCACCTCGCTGATCCGCAACCTCGTCGACGGTGGACGCTTGCCGTTCTTTGCCCCGGACGCGGAAGGGCGCATCCTGAGGGTCTACCTCGAGCCGCAGCCCGACGATACGCTGCCCCGCTTCGACTATGAAAGCCATCTCGCAGCCCTGACGGCGGCAGCCCCCACCTGGCCCGACAGCACACGGCGCATTTCGCAAGTGCGCCTGACGATTGAATACGAGCCCAAGTCGCTGCTGCGCCGTTGGCTGGGCGACGCCAAGCTCCACGTCGACATCGTCGATTACCCCGGCGAATGGCTGCTCGATCTGGCGCTGCTCGACCAGACCTATGCCGATTGGTCGTCCGAAGCGCTGCAGCTTTCGAGCGCGGGAACGCGCGCAGCCACGGCCAAGCCGTTTACGGAGTTCATCGCTTCGGCGCAAACCTCGCCCGAAGTCGAGCCGACGGCGATCGCCGGCGCAAAGTTATATACCGCCTACCTCAAGGCCGACCGGGCGGGCGATGAATCGCAGGCAACCTTGGGACCGGGCAGGTTCCTGATGCCGGGCGATCTCGAAGGTTCGCCGACGCTGACGTTTTTCCCGCTCCCCGCCCCTGCCGCGGGCACAAAGCCCTCGCCGCTCTACCAGATGACGGCGCGCCGCTTCGAGAGCTATAAGGCAAACGTGGTGCAGCCCTTTTTTCGCGACCACTTCATGCGCCTCGACCGGCAGATCGTGCTGATCGACGCCCTCGGCGCAATCAATCGCGGCGGTAGCGCGGTCGGCGAACTGGAACGCGCACTGAGCTCGGTGATGCGCGCCTTCCGCCCCGGCGGCGAAAGCTGGCTCGCATTCTTGACCGGCGCCCGCATCGATCGGCTGCTGTTTGCCGCGACCAAGGCCGACCACCTCCACCATTCCGCCCACGACCGGCTGGAAGCGATCCTGCGCCTCGCAACTGACCGCGCGCGCAGCAAGGCAGCCGGTGCGGGCGCCTCCGTCCAGGTGCTGGCGATCGCCGCAGTCCGCGCCACCCGCGAAGCGCAGATGACCGAAGGCAAGCAGACCTTTCCGGTGATCCTGGGCGTGCCGCTGCCGGGCGAAACGCTGGACGCCCGCACCTTCGATGGCAAGGCGGAAGCCGGCATTTTCCCGGGCGACCTGCCGGCCGATCCGGCTGCAGCTTTTTCGCCTGAAATCGCGCGCGCTGGCGAGCACGCGTTTATTCGCTTCCGCCCGCCGAGGCTGGTGTCCTCCCCCGGAGCATCGGGCGCGGTCTTCCCCCATATCCGCCTCGACCGGGCCATCGACTTCCTGATCGGTGACAAACTCACATGACCACGCCCGAGAACTCACCTGAAAACCTGCGGCGGCCCCGCGTCTTCGACCCCGCCAACCCCCATCTGGTGGCCCCGCCGGAGCCTGTCGCCGTCTCCAGCGAACCCATCGACAGCGACGACGAGCAGCTCGCGCCGCGCGGACGCAGACCGAAGCTGTCGCTGCCGACCCTCGCCGGCGTCTCCAAGGGCGTGCGGTTTGGCGCGATCTTCGTTTCCGCGCTGGTGAGCCTCGCAACGCTGGCCGCGACCCTCTCGTTCCTCCGCTTCGTCTCGGTGGCGCTGGCACGCGACGATTGGATCGGCTGGACCGCGGCGGCGCTGCTGGCGCTGGCGGCGCTGTCAGGCCTTGTGCTGGCGGGGCGCGAACTGATCGGCCTATTGCGGCTTGCCCGCCTGGGCCGCCTGCGTCGCGACATGGACGCAGCACTCGCCGCCAAGGATGCGGTCGCCGAGCGCGAAGGCCTCACGCGGTTGAAGGCGCTGTACGCGGGCCGCCCGGATCTGCGCTGGCCGCTCGACCGCTTCAGCGCGCACGAACGCGACATCCACGATGCGGGCCGCCTGCTCGCGCTCGCCGACCGCGAATTGATGGCCCCGCTCGATGGCGAAGCCCGCAAGCTGGTGCTGCGCTCGGCCAAGCGCGTGTCGAAAGTGACCGCTCTGTCTCCCTGGGCGTTCATATCTGTCGGCTACGTCCTCATCGAAAACATCGGCCTATTGCGCAAGCTGGCAGCGCTCTATGGCGGCCGCCCTGGCGTGCTGGGATCGCTGCGGCTGGCGAAACTCGTGGTCGCCCACATCGTCGGCACCGGCGGCGTCGCGCTGACCGACGACCTGCTGGGCCAGTTCTTCGGCCAGGACGTGCTGCGCCGCCTGTCGCGCAGGTTGGGCGAAGGCGTTTTCAACGGCGCGCTGACGGTGCGGATGGGCGCAGCCGCCCTCGACGTCATCCGCCCCATGCCCTTCATCGAAGCCCCGCCCGTGCGCGCCCGCGACATCCTGAAGGAACTGTGGGCGAGCGAGGAAAAATCCGCAACTAAAGGCGGGGCCTGACGGGACAATATGCCTCCCGCGGACCCAACCAAATCAATGCCATGGTTTGGCGTCCAACGGGAACACACAGCCATGGCGATGCGCAGATTCTTTGAATGCAAAGTGGGTCAATACATGACCCCAAATCCCAAGACAGTCGGCGCAGATATCACCCTCCACGAACTCTACGCGCTGTTTTCGACGTTCGACTTCAACGCCTTTCCGGTTATGGACAGCGGACGCATCGTCGGCTTCGTGACGATGTTCGATTTCCTGAAGGCGTTCGGGTTCACGACAACTCAGATGATGCCGAACTACGACGCGCTCATGTCGCTCAAAGTCGAGAGCGTGATGTCGAAAGCCGTCATCCACCTGGAGGATACCGCGCCTTTGACCCGCGCGCTTCAGCTGATGGCGGAGACCAAGGCCCGCAGCTTCCCCGTGGTCGACGCAGCCGGCAGGCTTTCTGGGATTCTGTCGCGCAAAGACATCCTGCGCGCGCTCGACGAAAGCACCGCCGCGGATAAAGTAGCGGCGAGCGCCTGAAGTTCTCATTGGTTAGGGGGCAAGGGAACCGGAGGGCTTGTGAACCCCGCCACGAACGAGCGTCCCCTGGCCTTCGCTTACTTCGAGATTCGCGAGATCTTCGAGCCTTCGAGGGTAAGGTTGTACATCAGGCCCTTGGGATCGAGGATGAAGCCGACCACGGGGCTGGTGATCTTGGAGCTGTCCACCGAAGCGCCCGCACCAAGTGTGATGATCGCAATCGAGCCGTCGACGCCGACTTTCCAGCCGTGCGCATGGCGGAAGCTCTCCAGCGCACCATCCGTCATGAACAAGATGACGACCGAGCGCTGCTCGACACCCAGCTGGAACCCTATCGACGCGGAAACCGAGTTGTAATAGTCGGCCGTCTGACCGTCGATGCGCAGCGCGCCTTCGCCATATTCGCCGCCGATGCCGATGCCGGCTTTGATGATGGCCGGGAACACCAGTACGCCGCGGGCTTTGCGCGCCAGCTCATGCCCGCCGCGGACGTGGCTGTAGAAATGTTCGAGCGTGGCGTTGACGTGATCGTCGATCTCGCGCCCGCTTTCCGCTTGGCCTGGGGCTGTGAACCCAACCATGGCGACCAGCGCCAGCATCAGGATGCGCGTATATTTCATAAGCATGTGTCGTTCGTCCCTCGGTGCAAAAAATCAGTGTTCATCCCTGAACGCTCTTCGTGGCGAAATTCCGCTGCGGCAAGGAGAGAGCGATCTTGTGAGGCACGCAGCCGACCCGAACCACCGCACGGACCAAGGCTGCTCGTTTTCCAGCTTCGCAAAAGCGTCTTATAACGGGGGCCGCCTGCGCGGCCGGGTCGCTCCCTTGGATCAGTAGTGAGGGGGCGGCGGCTCGTCATACCCATCCTGGCCCGCGCCATCCTGGACATCCCTGATCCGATGTTCCAGCCTTTCGATCCGCCCCAGAATTTGGCCGAACTTGCTCCATTGCTCGACGATCACGGTATTGAGGTCCTCGATCACCTGGTCCTGATAAGTGACCCTCATCTCCAAGGTGTCGATCCTCGCTCCCAACGCCTGTAATGTGGTCTCCATCACGTCTGCCATCGTGTTCCCCTTCCGCATATCGCCCAATGTCACTCTCAACAGAATGTCCGTTGCATACCGGTTTTGTTGGGTCACACCTTCATCCCCGATAGGCTCAAACCGGTATGGTATCCTTAGGATCACCAATGCCATGCGCCGTGAGCTGTTGCTCGGAAATCGCCTAGAAGGCCCACATGACATGCCACCGCGTCCGCATCGTGCACAGCTTCGACGAGTTGATCGCCACGCCCTTTGGAGGCGACATCAATGCCCTCTGCTGGCCCCGCCAGTTGCCGGGGGATTTCCAGGAAATCATTAATCGGCTCCAGGTGGACGAAGAGATGACCACGATCGAGGATGCCGCCCTGCGAGCACTCGACCTGAGCCCAGCGGGTGCTGCGGCCCGCGAGGTGCTGCTCGCCGACCAGGCCCTGCTGCGTCGCCACAACCTGATACCCAGTCTCGACTGCATTACCGGCTACCCGAGGGATGCAGCGGACGGCCCGGTTCCAACGGACGTTTACTCATTTCATGTGGATCGTGCCCCGGTCCAGGCCGATACCTACCTCTGCACATACATAGGACCGCCATCCGAAGGGATTTCGAACGAAACGGCCATCCGCCGGGTCGACATGGCGCAAACCCGAACTCAACTCTTGGAACTCTACGGGGGCCCCGACGACGAAGCCTTCGCCGCCTACCTCGGTGAGCACAGCTTCGACCTGCACTATTCGCCACGACCCGGTGCTGAGCCCTATACATTCGGGGTCGGCAACTTATGGCGGATTGCCATTGCGTACCCGGGCTCCCCTGTCCTCCCATGCATCCACCGGGCTCCGCTTACGCTGCCAGGTGGACAAGCCAGGCTGCTGTTGATCAGTTGAACGTCGATGGCAAAACGCAACTCGGAGGCAGGCCCGTGAAGACGATTTTGAGCTGGAGTACGGGCAAGGATGCGGCGTGGTCGCTCCACATCCTGCGGCAGAACCCGGATATCGAGGTGGTGGGCCTGCTCACCACCATCAACACCCAGTTCGACCGCGTAGCCATGCACGGCGTTCGCCGCACGTTGCTGCAGGCCCAGGCGAAAGCAGCCGGGCTGCCGCTCTACGAGGTGCCCATTCCCTATCCCTGCCCCAACGAGGTCTATGAAGCCCGCATGGCCGAGTTCGTGGAACGCGCCAAGGCCGACTGCGTCGAAGCGTTCGCGTTCGGCGATCTGTTCCTGCGCGACATCCGCTCCTACCGCGAGGCCAAACTGAAAGACACCGGCATGACGCCGCTGTTTCCGCTGTGGGAGATCGGCACGCAAAAATTGGCGCGCGACATGATGGCGGGCGGCCTGCAGGCCCGCATCGTCTGCCTCGATACGCGCTTGATGCCGCGCGAATTGGCAGGCGCGAGCTTCGATTCAGCATTTCTGGATCGGCTTCCGGCGAGCGTCGACCCCTGCGGCGAGAATGGCGAGTTCCATACTTTCGCCCATGCCGGCCCGATGTTCCGCGAGGCAATCCCAATCGAAATGGGAGCTGTCGTGGAACGCGACGGCTTCATGTTCGCGGATATCTTGGAAGCAGCGGGCGCGGTCAACCAGCGTGCTGTTCTTTGCTGATATGGCACCGGGCGCCGTTGTCCGCGCAGGGCGCCCCATGCCGCGGTGCAAAACCGCCCCCTTGGCTGATCCAACAGCATACCGCTATCCTTCCTGTCTCGCCCCCCAATGAACCGGAGCGACCGCCATGCCGAGAGACGATGCTGAAGAACCGTTTTCGCTCGACCGCTACCGCGTAACGCCGAGCGTCGAACTCGTCGTCCTCGATCCCAAGGAGGATGCGCCCGAAGCTGGCTCGCTGCTGTCGGCCATGGAGCCGTGGGCGAGCTACCCGATCGGCGAAGACGACCTGACGGCATTCCTGGTCCGCGTCGAACCAGGCGCGCCGCGCTACAAAATCGTCCACGGCGGAATTCTAGCAGGTGCGCTGGCTGTGCGACAGAACTGGCTGTGTGGCACCTATATCCAGTTGATCGGCCTTGCGCCCATGAGCCACAACCGCGGGTTTGGCACGGCGATCCTGAAGTTCGTCGAGGAACAGGCGCGGCTCGGGGGCGACGCCAACCTTTGGGTCTGCGTCTCCGATTTCAATACGGACGCGCAGCGCTTTTACGAGCGCTTCGGCTTTGTCCGCAAGGCGGACTTCGAGGATCTCGTACGCGATGGCCGCACCGAAATCCTCATGCGCAAGCGGCTGGACGTAGCCGGGGCCTGAACGGCCGCTGGCCTCACAGCTTTTCCATGAACGGTGTCGGATCGACCGGCTTCGACCCTTGGCGCAGCTCGAAGTGCACCTGGGGCTGATCGACCTGACCGGATTTGCCGGCCTTGGCGAGCACCTGTCCGCGCTTGACCTTGTCGCCGCGCTTGGCGAGCAGTTCTTCGTTGTGAGCGTAGGCCGTGATCCAGCCGTTGTCGTGGCGCACCAGGATCAAGTTGCCATAGCCTTTGAGTTCGCTGCCGGCATAGGCGACGACACCGCTTTCGGCCGCATGCACCTCGGTACCAAGCGGCACCGACAGATTGACGCCGTCGTTATGCGTGCCATCTGGGCGCGGACCAAACGAGCCGATCATCCGGCCCTTGGCCGGCCAGCGCAGCTTGCCCATGCTGGCAGCCGTCGCGTCGCCCGCGGCGGCAACCTGCGTGCCCTTTTCGAGCGGCGCAGCGGGGGCTGCCGTGACATCGGGCGCGTCGGACTTGGTGGCATCGGCCGTCGCAACCGACTTCCCGTTGAGCAGCACGGGCTGTGTCGACGACGCGATCGTCTTGGCGGTTTCCGTGGCAACGACGGCCGCCGGAACCTTGATGGCAGGCGCAATCGAGGCGGCAGCAACAGACGGCGTGCTCGCCGCCGGCAATTGGGCGACGCTCGCAGCCGGCACCTTTAGCACGGCGCCCGGCCGCACCTTGCGCACGTCCGTGATGCCGTTGACGGTCTGCAATTCAGCGTAGGGAACCTTCAGCTGCAGCGCGAGCGCATACAGGCTGTCGCCCTTCTTGACGGTGTAAGCGCCGTCGTATTTGGCGATCTGATCAGCCGTGAGTGGCGCTATCGGATGTGCGATAGCCGAGGCGGGCGCGGCGGCAGCCACGGCATCGCCCGCACGCGTGAGCGGCTTCTTGCCGGCGGGCTTTCCGAGCGGCAGATACAGGGTTTGACCGGGCTTCAGGTTCGGCGACGTGAGACCATTGACGGCCATCAGCTCGGCAACCGAGGCATGGTGGCGCTTGGAAAGACCAAACAGCGTATCGCCCTGCTTGACCTGGATGCCTTCGCCTTTTTCGGGCGCAGCAGCCGCCGCGGCGGCGGGTGTAGCGGCGGCCTTGATCGGCTTCGGTGCGGCCTGCGCAGCAGGGGACGGTGCATAGGGCGTGGCGGGAACGGGTTCGGGCAGGGCCGCCATTTTGACACCCTCGCCGCCAGCCGGACGCGGAGCAACATAAGTGTCCGGGATCGGCGGCGGACGTGCCGGTTCGAGCGAACTCGCACCTGCACCAGAGCGCGCCATCGGCGCCATCGGCCGCGGCGCGGAATTATCGCTCAAGGAGAAATTGGACGGACCATCCAGGCGGATCACGTCCGCGCTGCATCCCGCCAGTGCGCCGCTCGCGCACAACGGTATCATCAGCCAACGGCGACGCCATTCGCGCCCCGCGCAGCGAAGATTAAAATCAATTTGCCACATCACGCACCTCTACTCCCACAAATGTTAACCCTTAAGAGGTTAACCGGTCGTTAAGACCCAGTGAGATGTGTTGCCCCGCCCCTTGGAGTAGCCGTAAGATCGTCCTAAAAGCCCGGAAATACAGACCCTTTGAGCGCGTTCCGCAGCACGTTCCCGAAATCAAGTGTGACGTAGCCGTAAGATTTGATTGTGATGCGATCACGGCGGACTGACGTCTCAATGGCGGCAAATGCGCCACTGTCAACACTAGAATTAATGTTTCGATACGCGTGTCCCGGCCCTGGATCGAGCAGCTACGGGCGCCGCCCGCGCTCCATGTGGGCAATGACGACGGCGGCAGCCGCCTCGCTGGCCGTGCCTTGGGGCAACGCCAGCGCGGCCGGAACGCGTTCGAGTTCGGCAAGCTGTGCTGCCCGTTCGGGCCCCTCGCGCATAACGAGATAGACGGCGCTGGCGAGTTGTTCCGCCGTGCAGTCTTCCTGCAGGAATTCAGGCACCGCCCGTTCGCCGGTGATGAGGTTCGGCAGCACGCACGTCTTGGCCTTGATCAGGTAGCGCAGCGTCGAAATCACCAGGTCGACCTTGTAGGCGACCACCATCGGCGTCTTGGTGAGCGCGAGTTCCAGCGTGACCGTTCCAGAGGCGGCAAGCGCGGCGCGGGCCAGCTTGAAAGCGGAGTATTTCGCGGTCTCGTCCGTTCCGTCGATGATCAGCGGCTGGCCGGCTGCTGGGGGCCAGTAGGCAAGCTTGGCCGCGACCAGCGCCCGCACGTTCGGCATCACGGGGATCACGACCTGTAGCCCCGGCTGGCGCTGAGCAACCAAACCAACGCACGCGCCAAATTCGTCCATCAGCCGCTCGACCTCGCTGCGCCTGCTGCCCGGCAGCACGAGCAGAAGCGGTTTATCCACGGCAAGCCCATGAGCCTTTGCGAAGGGCTCAGTGTCGAGCGCTTGCAGCCAAGGCAATCGCTCCAGCAACGGGTGCCCGACATAGGTACAGGCTGGTCCGCCCAACTCTGCATGCGCCGCCGGTTCGAACGGCAGCAGCGCCAGCACATGATCGATGTAAGGCTTCATCTTCTTCGCGCGCCCTGGCCGCCACGCCCAGATGGTCGGCGAAACGTAGTTGATGATCGGCAGGTTCGGCCTCCGTTTGCGGATGCGCTTGGCCACCCGGTGCGTGAACCCCGGCGCATCGATGAGGACGACGGCATCCGGTTCGGCGGCGACGGCGGCGGCAACCGTCTGGGTAATGCGGCGGGCGAGCAGAGGCAACCGTTTGAGAACGGCGGAAACGCCCATGACGGCGATGTCGGCGAGCGGAAACTGCGACGACAGCCCCTGCCGCCCCATCCGGTCGCCGCCGACGCCCAGATAACGCACCCGGCCGGGCAGCTTCGCATTCAGCGCCGCCATCAGCGCGCCCCCAAGCGCATCGCCCGAAGGCTCGCCCGCGACGATGAAGATCGTGTAGCTGCGGGCGTGACCGTGCACCACATGGGGTATGGACGAGGGGTGCTGTTCGCTCATGCGCCGGCCTCGCCGCGAGCCAGGCGCACCGACGGAGTGAGACGAATGAGGAACAACCGTGCGTCGTTCGCCGCACGTACCAGCGCCTCGTCGGTCGTGGCCTGCGCAGTCTCCATCAGCCCAACGCCGGCGAGCTCCAAAGCCCGCGCCTGCGCAATTGTGCCAAGGTCCACCTGTCGCTTTTCGCCCAGCACGAGAACCCCCATACGCCGCCGCAACCTCCCCTCGCCCCATTGCTTGAATCGCACGGAGCGCTCGATGAGTTCACCCACATCGCCCGCCGGATCGAGGCCCAGAACATACCCGCGATTGACGACAGCTGCACCAGCGTGCGCAAGACCGGCCAGGCTGCCGAGTGCCGCCGCCCCACGCCGCACGTCGGCGAGTTGCGATTGGCTGGGCGCATACCGTCCGAGCGCCTGCGCGATTGCGTCGGCCCATTCGCTGGGTCCGGGCACACGGGGCGGCGGATCGCCTTCCGTGAAACCGTACACGAACACGCCCACAGCAACGGCTCGCGCGGTCAGCTCATCGCGCTGCGCAGCGAGCGTCATGCCAGCCAGCACCGAAATCCCGGCCAGTCCCGCCTCCGCCGCCCGCGTGACCGTTGCCGGCCCGATCGCCGGAAGATCGACGCGCATCTCCTGCGAGGGCTTGGGACGCTTCACGAGCACGCCCTTTGCCACCCGCGTCCCATCCGATCTGCCGCGCATGAGGGCCACGCGGGCGAGCATCCGGTCGGTGCCTTCCGCCGCCTCGATCGCGATCAGTTTTCCGTCCGACACGATCACCGCCTGCCCGATATCGTAGACACCGAGCGCCTTCACGACGCTGGACCCGAGCAGGATATCCTGCGTTTCGGCGACCGAGGGGGCGACAGCCGTCAGCGGACCCGCCCCCACCACCAGTTCGGGCGCGATTTCAGACGGGCTGACGACTTGAAACCCTTTGGCCTCGAAGAATCGCACCACCGCCCGCAGCACGCCGTCGTCGCCGCCCGAATAGAGCACGCGCAGCACGTCCGGCAGATGGCGGATGACGCCGAAGTCCAGCTTCAGCCGCGAGATGTCAGGCCGCGATACTCCGCCGACAATCACCAGCTCTCGGCACCCGGCCGATCGGAACGTGGTGAGGATGCGCTCGATCTGGCCGAGGCCGACGTGGGTCAGGTCGAACGCGGCCAGGTCCTTGTCCACGTTCTTGTCGATGGCGACGATCCGTACCCGGCCGCCCCGGGCATGAACCGCGCGCGCGATCTCGCCGGGCAAACTTCCGTTGCCAGCCAGCAGCCCGATGGGCCGAGCAAGATCGAAACCAAACGCTGTCACGACGATCGCCTCTCGTGACTTCAGGCCGGAGCATTTTCCGGCCGAAGTGAACTCCGGTTCGCCATCGCGAAGCGAAGCTCCGCATCGGCGAAGAAAATACGATGAAACAAAGTCCTGGAGCGATCTTCCCATTCCCCAGGAACGAAAGCGACTTTAGGCCCGCGGCTCGATGCCGTCATGTGGCGTGCAGAGCGACCGCTTATTGGGCGCGCGGATGAAGGCAACGATCTCCTGCACGATCGCGTGGCTCTGGAACTGCTGCGCGACGTCGTCCATGCGCTCTTGCAAGGTGCCTTCGTTGGCAAACAGCGCCCGGTAAGCACGCCGCAGATCGTGGATATCGCTGCTGGCAAAACCACGCCGCTTCAACCCCACGATATTGAGTCCGGCCAGCTGCGCCCGGTTGCCGACCGCCATGCCGTAGGGAATGAGATCGTTTTCCAGCCCCGACATGCCGCCAAGAAACGAATGCGCACCGATGCGGGCAAACTGGATGACGGCCGCCCCACCCCCGAGGATCGCGAAATCGCCGACCGTGCAGTGACCGGCCAGCAACGCGTTATTGGAGAAGATGACGTTGTTGCCGACGTGGCAGTCGTGACCGATATGCGAATTGGCGAGAAACGCGCAAGCGTTGCCCACGCTCGTAGACATCCCGCCGCCTTCGGTGCCGGGATTGATGGTGACGCCTTCGCGGATCTTGCAATCGGCGCCGATGGTCAAGGTCGACGGCTCGCCGTGATACTTGAGATCCTGCGGCTCATGACCGATCGAGGCGAACGGAAAGATCTTGGTTCGCGCACCGATCTTGGTCCGGCCGGCGACCGCGACATGGCTGACCAGTTCGACGCCGTCACCCAGCTCTACCCCTTCGCCCACGTAACAGAAAGGACCGATCTTCACGCTTTCGCCGAGTTTGGCTTGCGCCGAAACGAACGACGAAGCGTGGACGTGTGGCTCAACCATGCTTGCTCGCAAATGCCCGGGCATCGGCCGTATCGGCCAGCATGGCACTGACTTCAGCCTCGGTCACGACATGGCCGTTGACCTTGGCCTCGCCGAAGAACCGCCAGACCCGCCCCCGATTACGGATCTTGCGCACATGATAATGCAATTGATCGCCTGGTACGACAGGTTTGCGGAACTTCGCGTTATCGATCCCCATGAAATACACGAGCTCGGCCTTGTAGTCCTCGCCGAGGCTGTGCACGCACAACGCGCCCGCCGTCTGCGCGAGCCCCTCGATGATCAGCACGCCCGGCATGACCGGGAACTGGGGGAAGTGGCCCTGGAAGAACGGCTCGTTCATGGTCACGTTCTTGACGCCGACGCAGCTCTCGTCGCCCTTCATGTCGTAGATGCGATCGACGAGCAGGAACGGATAGCGATGCGGCAGCAGCCTCATGACGCGCCCGATGTCCGCTGTGCCCAGAGCGGCGGTTGCAGGCGTGGGGGTATGCTCGTTCATCGTCCTAGGTGCTCCACGTCGTCTCGGCGAAATAGGTGCCAACGGTCAGTCTTCGTCAGGACCGTCCCGGCCTGACCCGGATTTGCGCCCCAGTTTCTTGATGGCCGCGATCTGGCGCGCCCACTCTCGAAACGGAACCGCCGGTGTTCCACCGACACGGGCGCCCGCGGGAAGATCCTCGTTGACGTGCGAGGAACCCGCGATCTGGGCGCCCGCACCAACCTTGATATGCCCGACCAACCCCGAATGACCACCCATCACGACGAAATCGCCAAGCTCTGAAGAACCTGAGATTCCGACCTGGCCGACGATCACGCAATGACGGCCCATGATCACGTTGTGCCCGATTTGCACAAGATTATCAATTTTTGTGCCCTCGCCAATGATCGTATCCTTAAGAGCGCCGCGGTCGATGCTGGTATTTGCGCCGATTTCGACGTCGTCCTGAATGATCACCCGCCCGATTTGCGGGACTTTGATGTGGCCCTCGCCCGACATCGCAAAGCCGAACCCGTCTTGCCCAATCGAAACGCCCGAATGCAGCGTGACCCGGTCGCCAATCAGGGCGTGCAACACCGTGGCGTTCGCGCCGATATAGCTGCCCCGCCCAACGTGACAGCGGTATCCCACGACCGCCCCGGCAGCGATCCGGCTGCCCCGTCCGATAACGGCCTGCGGGCCGATGATCGCGCCCGGCTCCACGACGACGCCCTCTTCCAGCGTGGCCGTAGGGTCGATGGCGTCACGCCCGGTGCCGGCAGCCTTGGGCCATTTGGCATCTGGATAAAACAACTGCAGCGCGAGCGCGAACGCGCGGTAGGGCGCCTTGTTGATCAGCGCGACGGTTCCGGCGGGCACGCGGCCGGCGAAATTGGGATGCACAAAGCAAGCGCCGGCCCTGGTCCCCGCCAGATGAACCAGAAACTTGCGGTTGTCGACAAAGGTAACGTGGTTGCCGAGCGCCTCGGTCAGCGGCCGGACGTCGGCAATCAGGGCTGACATGGCGGCCGCGGGCGGCAGCTGCGAACCAGTGACTGCGGCGATATGCTCGACTGTGAATGGACCTGCGCGGTCGAAAAAGCCGGGATGATCCATGCCGATGTGGGTCTTTCGGGCCAAATGCCAACCAGCGCGGAACGCGCGCAGTGCGAATCAGTGGTTCTTACCGCCCCAGCACGCGGCCAGCAAGAAGAACGCAACGGATATGGTCCCAAAACAACGGGCGGTCCGGCGGGTGTCCTGCCGGCGGAGCGCGAAGCTAGCCTCGCTCGCGAGCGAACAGGCTGCCCGCAATAGCGCGCTTGCCCCGTCTCGAACCGACAAAGCAAAACGGCGGGCCAGGCCCGCCGTTTGATCACAGTGTCTATTTGCAACTTAGAACTTGGTCGACGCGCCGAAGCGGAAGAACTGTTCCTTGTCGTAGGTCTCTTTCAGCAGCGCCTTGGCGAAGTCGAGGCGAAGCGGACCAACGGGCGAATTCCAGATCACGCTGGCGCCAGCGGCCGCACGGATCGAGTTGTCGTCCTGGAGGCAAAGGCCGCTACGATCGGTGGTCTGGTTTTTGAAAGTGCCAGCTTTAAGAAAACCGCCGCAACCCGTTGAAGCCGCCAGCTTCTTGATGTCCTGCGTCGAGTCATACAGCGAACCGGCATCCGCAAACACGGCGCCGCTCATGCCCAGCTCATCAGGAATGAGCGGGAAGGGGAAGCGCATTTCAATGTTGGCAGCCCAGAAGGTCTTTCCGCCGAGCGCGTCGCCCGTATTGGTGTCGCGCGGACCGTAGCCAGACTTGTTGAAGCCACGGATCGTCTCGCCACCGCGGAAGAAGAGGTCCGTCAGCAGCACGTCATCCGAACCCCAGCCCTCGATGTGACCGCCGGTAAGGCGGCCGACCAGCGTGATCTTTTCGGTCACGGGATAGTAGGCGCGGCCTTCGCCCGTGACGCGGACATATTGGACGTCCCCGCCGACGCCAGCGAAGTCGGCGGCAACCTGCCAGAAGTAACCGCGGTTCGGGTTCTTGGGATGGTTACGTGCGTCATAGGTCAGCGAAGTGCCGATGCTGGATGTCAGCGACGAACCGTTGTTGCGATCGGCGGCCTGAAGAATACCAATCGAGGCTGTATCGGTCACACCGTAGATATCGTTCTGCGCCAGTGTGTACGAAGTCTGCGCCCAGAGGTTCTCGGAAATCGGGAAGCCGAGGCGCAAGCTGCCGCCAGCGGTCTTGTTCTTGAAACCCGATGAGCTGGTCTGATCGACCTGCTTGTAGAAGAGGTCGAACCCGGCCGACATGTTCTGATCGAGGAAGCGCGGCTCCGTGAAGCTGAGGTCGACCTGGGCGCGATCCAGCGATCCACCGACCTTGAGGCGGAGGAATTGGCCGTTACCGAGCAAGTTGCGCTCGGTAATGCTCACGTCGCCGATGACGCCTTCACTCGTCGAGTAGCCGGCACCAAACGAAAGCTCACCCGTCGACTGTTCAACCACTTCGACATTCAGCACGACCCGGTCGGACGCCGAACCCGGCGTGCGCTTGACTTCGACCGTCTTGAAGAGGCCGAGGCCGACGAGGCGCTTCTTGGCGCGATCAACCAGCAGCGGGTTGTAAGCATCGCCTTCCACCAAGCGGAACTCGCGACGGATCACGAAGTCTTTGGTACGCGTATTGCCGACGATGTCGATGCGATCGATGTAAACGCGCGGACCTTCGTCGATCTGATAGGTAACCGCGATCGTGCGGTTGACGGGGTCGGGCTGAGCGCGGGGGCGGACGCGGGCGAAGGCAAAGCCCTGCTCGGCAACCGCAAGCGTGAGCTTCTCGACCGTCTTGTCCATGTCGGCAGCATTATAGACCGAGCCGGACACCGTCAGGATTTCGGCATTAAGGTCTTTGGTCCGCACGTTCGGCAGCGCACTTTCGACAGTCACGGCACCGAAATTGTAAAGCGCGCCTTCCTCAACCGTGTAGGTGATGTAGAACCCGCCACCATCGGGCGCAAGCTCTGCGTTGCCGGCGACGACGTTCACGTCGGCATAGCCGTTCTTGAGATAATACTGGCGCAGCAGCTCGCGATCGAGGCTGACGCGATCGGGATCGTAGATGCTGGTGCCCTTGAGGAAGTCGAACCAACCGGTTTGCGTGGTCGACACGATATCGCGCAGCTGCTGATCGGAGAACGCACGGTTACCGACGAAGCTGATGCCTTTGACCTTGGTGGCGCCACCTTCAGTGATTTCATAGACGACGTTGACGCGGTTCTGTTCCAGCTCGATCAACTTGGGCTCGACGCTGGCGGCGAAGCGGCCCTGACGGCGATACACGTCGAGGATGCGCTGCACGTCGGCCTGCGCCTTGGCGCGGGTAAAGATCGTGCGCGGCTTCAACTGAACTTCCGCGCCGAGCGTCGCGGCGTCAACTTCGCTGTTACCTTCGAATGCGACCTGATTGATGATGGGGTTTTCAACGACCGTAACCAAAACCGACGAACCGTCGCGGTCGATCTTGACGTCCGAGAACAGGCCGGTGGCGAACAGCGCCTTGATTGATTGATCGACCTTGGCGCCATCGTAGCCGCTGCCAACCGAGAATTTGAGATATGAGCGAACCGTTTCCGGCTCGACGCGGCGGTTACCGGCGACCTTGATGTCCCGCACAACCACGGACTGCGCCATTGCCACAGTCGGCGCGGTGGCGCTCGCCATCCCCACAGCCGCCGAAAGCGTCAATACTGCGCACACCGTGCGACAGACCCGCATAAATGCGATCCGTAACTCAATCATTCGCGGATCCGCCCTCGTGTTAAAACTCATTCCCCCAGCAGACCGCAAACCGGCCATCTGCAAGATCGAAGCTGGCGAAACGGTCCTTAGACCGCCGTCCCCTAACAACACGCCACCTTCAACACCTGACTTTTAACGATTCAGCAACTCCGGGGGAAGTGGCAAGAATACGTCACCGGCCCTCTTTATATCGCCGGTTTGGCGGGTCGAAGCGCCCGAAAAACGCCGTATTCCGGCAAATTTCAGCTGACCCAGCTGACCAGGTTGTTGATCCACTTCAAGATGCGGAACCGGTCGTTCCACAACGCGAGGAACATCAGCATCGAAACCAGGGCAAGACCGATTCGGAAACCGAACTCCTGCGTTTCGTCACTGAGCGGTTTACCAAGGATCGCCTCGGCCGCGTAGTACATGAGGTGCCCACCATCCAGCAGCGGGATCGGGAACAGATTGAGCAGGCCGATGCTGACCGACAGCAGGGCAATGAGTTGTATCAGCGGACCAAACCCGAAGGTTGCAATCTTGTTGGAGACATCGATGACGGTTGCAATGCCGCCGATTTTCTCCGCCGACTGCTGGCCGCGCGACACGTCCCCGAAATAACCTAAAGTTGAGGTGATGACCTGCCACGTCTGCTCTACGCCGAGGCCCAGGGCTGCCGGCAGGCTCGGAAACACGACTGGAATCTTGGACCGGTCCGCGCCCGGCTCCACGCCGATGATGCCGCGCGTTTCCTCGCCGCCAAACCCGTCAGGTACTTTCTGCTTGTCCGGCGTGACCTTAACGACGGCCGGTGCCCCGTCGCGCACGACGTCCAATGTCAGCTCGCGCCCGGCAGCCTTCGCGATCATCTGCGACAGCTCGGCAAATCCAACGACCAGTTGCCCGTCGACCCGGGTGACGAGATCGCCCGTCTTCAAACCGGCCAGCACCGCCGCGTAGTTGGGCCGCACCTTGACGGCCACGCCCCCACTCGTCGCGTCGCCTGCTTCAAGACCGAGCGTGCCGGCATCTTCGACGCCCCCCCCCGGTGTGGGAATGACTTGCTTTTCAGGCGTTACTTGCAGCGTGAGAGGCGCCCCATCGCGCGTCAGATCAAACGTCAGCGACCGCCCCGGAGCCTTGGCGATAACAGCACCCAAAGCCTTGAAATCAGTGACATCTTTTCCATCGACGCGGCGCACGACATCGCCCGTCCTCATGCCCGCAGTGATGGCTGGATTGAGCGGCTTGACCTTGACCATGGCGGGGATTGCCTGGGTGCCGAGCACATAGGCCGTGCCCGCAAACATGAGGATGGCCGATAGGAAATTGGCGACCGGCCCCGCGGCGACCACCGCCGCGCGCTGCCAGAGCGGCTTGGCGTGAAACGAGCCCTGCCGCTCCGAGGCGCTCATGTTTTGGAGGCGTTCGCGCGACGGCACGCTGGCCGCGTTGTCGTCGTCCATGAATTTGACATAGCCGCCGAGCGGAATCCAGCCGAGCTTCCAGCGCGTGCCCTTGGCGTCGGTAAAGCCGAAGATCTCGCGACCAAAACCGATCGAGAACGTGCTGACGTTCACGCCGCACCATCGTGCCACCAAAAAGTGTCCGAGTTCATGGATGAAAACGACGACGACGAGTACGAAAATCCAGGCCATGCTCAAACGACTTTCTGCTGCTGGGTTCGAGACGCTGGCAGCCTCACGGGCCCCAGCGCCGAATCGAAATACGTGATCGTGAGATAGGAACAATCGCTCAACTATGCCACCCCGGCGCCGTCACGACGCGAAAACCACGCTATCAGACAGCAACGCCTGTGCCAACCGGCGGGCTTCCGCGTCGACCGCCAGCACATCGCACAGACTGTCGGCCTTGACGATCGCGTGACGCGCCTCGGCCGCGTTGAGGGTTTCGGCAACCAACTGGGATATCTGGGAAAACCCGATCCGCCGGCCGAGAAATGCCGCCACGGCAACTTCATTGGCAGCGTTCAAGATCGCGGGCGCTGTATCGCCACGCGCCAGCGCCTCCCGGGCCACCCGCAAGGCCGGAAACCGCACCTCGTCGGGTGCCTCGAACGTCAGCGATCCGAGCGCCACGAGATCGAGCCGTGCCGTCGGCGCGCTCATGCGCGCGGGCCACGACAGCGACAGCGCGATCGGCGTTCGCATATCGGGCGCGGCGAGCTGCGCCATCACCGAACCATCCGTAAAACTGACCAGCGCATGGACGATCGATTGCGGGTGCACCACGACCGCAAGTTGATGCGCGCCCACTGGAAACAGGTGATACGCTTCGATCAGTTCGAGTCCTTTGTTCATGAGTGTCGCGCTGTCGATGGTGATCTTCTGCCCCATCGTCCAGTTGGGATGGCGTAGCGCCATTTCCGGCGTCGCCGCTGCGATTTTTTCGGGTGCCCAGGTCCGGAACGGCCCGCCGGACGCCGTCAGCGTGATGGTCTCTATGGCCGAAGGCGCAGCGCCGGCTAAGGCCTGGAACACGGCCGAATGTTCGCTATCGACAGGCAGCAGCTCGGCGCCCGTGCGCGCAACTTCGGCGAGAAACACCGCGCCGCCCGAAACCAGGCACTCTTTGTTGGCAAGCGCAACCCGCCGCCCCTGTGCAGCCGCAGCAAACGTAGGGCGCAGTCCGGCGGCCCCCACGATCGACGCCATCACGCAATCGGCGGGCTCACCCGCGGCCGTGACGACGGCGTCGGCGCCCGCCCCGCATTTGATCCCCGTCCCAGCCAGCAGGCTCTTCAATTCGCCGTAGCGCGCCTCGTCGCCGATCACGGCAAAACGCGCCCGGTGCTTGATCGCAAGCTCGGCGAGGCCCTTCGCGTTGTTTTGCGCCGTGAGCGCCACGACCTCGAATGCGTCTGGCGTCTGCCCGATCAAATCGAGCGTACTCGTGCCGACCGACCCGGTCGCGCCGAGCACGCTCACCGTACGAATGGGCCCGTCAAGACGGACGCCGCTACGTTCTGGGGGATGTGTGCCGGGCGCAACGGACATTGCTTACCTGCCGATCAGAAGAAAGGTTGCAGGAGCATAAGCGTCGAACACGAGCGCGAGCAATGCAGCCGCGACCGCAACCGCGACAATGCCGTCCATCCGGTCCATGACGCCGCCATGCCCCGGAATGAGATGGCTCGCGTCTTTGACGCCGAACGCCCGCTTCAAGGCCGATTCGAACAGGTCGCCGCCTTGTGCAATGACCCCGAGCACCAGCCCGATCAAGCACAGCCGCCAGGACTGCGCGCCAGGCACCACCTGCGCAAACAACGCGCTCAACGCAGCACTCGAAACAACCCCGCCGAGAAAGCCGGCCCAGGTCTTGTTGGGCGAGATCGCCGGCCACAACTTGGGTCCGCCGATCGCGCGGCCCGCCGCGAATGCCATCGTATCCGTGGTCCAGACGACGAGAAACAGGAAGATCACCGCCGCAAAGCCGAGCGGCTCGTTGGCCCGCAGCCAAATCATGGCGACCGCCGGCAACCCGACATAGAACACGCCGGCTGCCGACAGGAGGCAGCGGTCATGCAGCGTCAGCGAAGCGACCACGATACCGCAGGCCACAAGGGCGAGCAGCGCCAGCAGCGGGTAATCCGCGCACGCAAGCCCGATCGCGATGGCGACGGCGGCCGCCTGGACCCCGATGGCGCTATCGAACCGCACCCCGCGCACGAGGTGCCCCCACTCCCAGCTCATCAAAAGCCCGACCGCAAACACGAGCAGCGCGAACGGCACGACGCCCGCATATACGAGCGCCAGCGCCACCAGCACCATCACGAGCCCGGATGTCACCCTCTGCTGGAGATTGCGCGCTGTGGCCGCCGCCAATGCACTGGCTCCCGGCCCTGAGGGCTTGGACAGCCGGTCATCGGGCATGACACGGCTCACGCGGATGACCGTTTGCTCAAACCGCCGAAGCGGCGATCCCGCGCGTGAAATTCGCTGAGAGCGGTCTCCAAATGGTCGTGGCCGAAATCCGGCCAGTAGACATCGAGGAACACGAATTCGGTATAGGCAAGCTGCCATAGCAGGAAGTTCGATATCCTAAGCTCCCCGCTGGTGCGAATAAGAAGATCGGGATCGGGAATGCCAGCCGTATCGAGACAGGCGGCCAGCGTCTCCTGCGTCACATCGCACGCCTGCAGCGTTCCGCTCGCGACCCGTTCGGCCAGCCGGCGTGCCGCCAACGCGATTTCATTGCGCGATCCATAGTTGAACGCGATGACGAGGGTAAGCGCGTTGTTGAGTTCGGTCAGTTCGCACGCTTCGTCGATCAGCGCCATCAGCTCGGGGTCGACGTTCTGCCGCTCGCCGATGACGCGAATGCGCACGTTGTTCTGATGCAGCTCGGCGAGGTCTTGGCGGATGAAACGCTTCATCAGCGACATCAGTTCGCTGACTTCGTCCGCCGGCCGCGACCAGTTTTCCGAGGAGAAACTGTAGATCGTCAGGTACGAAATATTGAGTTCGATCGCGGCCTTAACCGTGCGCCGCACGGCTTCGACCCCCTTGCGGTGGCCCATGATGCGGGGCAGCCCGCGCTCCTTGGCCCACCGCCCGTTACCGTCCATGATAATGGCCACATGCGCGACAGGCCCCAAGTCACGGGAACCGGTCAAGCTCTGGTTTTGGGCTCTCACTGTGTTGTCTGTCACGGACCGGCGATCTCGTGGTTGGGCCTGATGAAGCTCCCTCGAACCTTGCAACCGGATGTGCGCCGGCCGGTAAGTTTCGACGGCGCCTGCTCAGACTTTTTGAATTTCCAGTTCCTTGGCGGCAAGTGTCGAGTCGACTTCTTTGATCAGCTTATCGGTGAGTTCCTGGACCTTGGCGGAGTTCTTTTTATGGTCATCTTCGCCCATATCGCCATCCTTCTCTAGCTTTTTGAGCAGGTCCATGCCCTCACGCCGCACATTGCGCACCGAGACGCGCGAATGTTCGGCATACTTATGGGCGAGTTTGACGAGTTCGGTGCGCCGGTCGGCGGTCAGCATGGGGATCGGCAGCCGCAGCGTGGTGCCGTCCATGATCGGATTGAGACCGAGGTTGGCTTCGCGGATGGCTTTGTCGACCGCCTGCACGTTGGTACGATCCCAGACTTGCACCGCGATCATGCGCGCTTCCGGCACCGAGACCGTCGCGACCTGATTGAGCGGCATCCGCGAGCCGTAGACCATGACTTGCACGGGATCGAGCAGGTTGGCGCTGGCTCGGCCGGTTCTGAGGCCCTGGAATTCGCGCTTCAACGCATCCAGCGACGCGCGCATCCGCGTTTCCAGAGCTGTGATATCGAACGTGGCCATGATCGGCTCTCCTCAGTGTCGTAGTGTCGGCGGTAACCGGCGGCCATCGGGCCATGATCCGGAGCAGTCCAGTCAAGCACCATCCTGGATCAGGGTGGCGCGCGCCTCTCCCTTCAGAACTTTCAACAGGTTCCCAGGTTCGGTGATGGAAAACACGATTACCGGAAGTTTGTTGTCGCGAGCAAGCGCGATCGCAGCGCCGTCCATGACTTGGAGGTTACGAGCGAGCACCTCGCCATAGGTCAAAGTGTCGTAGCGCTGAGCGGAGGGGTCCTTCTTGGGGTCCGCAGAATAGACGCCATCCACCTGCGTGGCCTTCGCAACCGCGCCGCAATCCATCTCGATGGCGCGCAGTGTGGCAGCGGTGTCGGTCGTGAAGAACGGATTTCCGGTGCCTGCGGCAAAGATAACCACCCGCCCGCGCTTGATGTGGTGCAGCGCCTTCGGCCGCACGTAGGTTTCGCATACCGACGTCATGGGAATGGCCGACAGCACGCGCGCCGGTGTATTGGCGTGCTCGAGTGCGTTTTGGAACGCGAGCGCGTTCATGACGGTCGCTAACATGCCCATGTAGTCGGCTGTCGCCCGGTCCATGCCCTTGGCGGCCCCCGACAGGCCGCGGAAGATGTTGCCCCCGCCGACCACGACCGCGATTTCCGCGCCAGCATTGACGGCCTCTGCGACATCGCGCGCCAGCCGGTCGACGACCAGCATGTCGATGCCGTAGCCGTTGGAGCCCATCAACGCCTCACCCGACAGCTTAAGCAGCAGGCGCTTATATTTCAGCGGGACGGCGGCGGCGGTCATCGCGGCAAGCTCCATACAAAACCGGCCGCACCCGTGGGGCGCAGCCGGCGTGACCTAACGCGAAATGGTGAGATTCGACTAGAGGCTGTTGCTCGTTCTGTGAACGAACTGTGACCCGCAGGCCCAAAACGCCCGGGATTGAACGTTCAGCCCTTGGCCATCGAAGCGACTTCGCCGCTGAAGTCGTCCTTCGGCTTCTCGATGCCATCGCCGAGCTTGAACATGACATAGGCTGTGAGCGCGACAGGTGCGCCGGCGGTCTTTTCGGCTTCCTTCAAAACTTGCGCGATGGTCTTCGACGGATCGATGACAAACTCCTGATCCAACAGGCAGTACTCCTTGGCATACGACTTCATCGAGCTGGCGATGATCTTCTCGAGCACCTGCGGCGGCTTTCCCTTGTTCTTGTCCATGATGATCGCCTTCTCGCGATCCAGCACATCCTCAGGAACGCTTGCGAGATCGAGGCCGACCGGGTTGCGGGCCGCAACATGCATCGCGATCTGGCGGCCGAGCTCGAACAGTGCCGGCTTGTCGCCCTTGCTTTCGAGCCCGACGAGCACGCCGATCTTGCCCAAACCATCGGCGACCCGGTTATGGACGTAGTCGGCGACGACACCGTCGGTGACGGCGACGACGGCCGAGCGGCGGACGTTCATATTCTCGCCGATGGTTGCGATCATTTCCTTCACGTGCTCGTCGACCGAAGTCTTCTTGCCCGGATAGGGTGCCGCCAGAATCTTGGCAACATCGCCGTGAGCAGGCGTCGAAACGGTCGCAATCTTACGCACCATGTCCTGGAACTGGTCGTTGCGGGCAACAAAGTCGGTTTCCGAGTTCACCTCGACGACGACGGCGGACCGCCCCTCCGCCAGCACGCCGACAAGCCCTTCGGCTGCGATCCGCCCCGACTTGCTGCCGGCCTTCGCAAGACCCTTCTTGCGCAGCCAGTCGACAGCCGACTCGATGTTGCCGGCGGTCTCAGTCAGCGCCTTCTTGCAATCCATCATCCCAGCGCCTGTCATTTCGCGCAGTTCCTTGACCAAGTTCGCGGAAATCGTCGTCATGGGATGCCTTTTCGTTTGGGCTGGCCGCGCGGAAACGGCGGCGATTGTAGTACGCAAGAGCAAACAGCGCTTAATCACGCACTGTCACAGGCGTGCGACGCACGCCCGGAATTGCAGGTGCCGCCCCCCGGAACAGGACCAGGAGACGGCGGTTTTGATCAGACAACCTTGGCGTCGACGAACTTCTTGGCCTGGCCGGCCCATTCTTCCTTGGCGATCTGCCCGCGCAGCTTGAGCTGACGGTCGAGCGCGCCCATCTGGTCGGCATCGAGATCGGCGATCTGCCAGTAATGGAACACGCCGGCGTCGTTGAGGCGCTGTTCGAGCTTGGGCGAGATCGTCAGGATGCGTTTCAGATCGTCGGCCTCGCCGCGCGCGGCTTCGATGCCCTTGAACGACACGCGCTTGACTTCGGCCCCAGCAAGATCTTCGCCCGGAGGCGCTTCCATCGCGCCGATATCGACGCCACTGCCCTGCTGGCTGCGGGCAAGACCGTCAATGGCTGCGCGCGCAACGAGATCGCAGTACAGCGTGATGGCGCGGCCGGCGTCGTCGTTGCCAGGAACCGGGAAGTCGATGCCGTCGGGATCGCAGTTGGTGTCGACGATCGCGACGATGGGGATCCCGAGCTTGCGGGCTTCTTGGATCGCAATCGATTCCTTGTTGGTGTCGATGACGAACAGCAGGTCGGGCACGCCACCCATGTCCTTGATGCCGCCCAGCGACTGGTTGAGCTTGTCGCGCTCGCGCTGGATCTGCAGCACTTCTTTCTTGGGGCGTCCCTGCGGATCGGCGAGGATGTCGTCGAGCTGGCGCAAACGGCGGATCGAGGCGGAGATCGTCTTCCAGTTGGTGAGCGTACCACCCAGCCAGCGGTGATTCATGTAGTACTGCGCCGAGCGCTTGGCGGCTTCCGCGATCGAATCGGATGCGGCGCGCTTGGTGGCGACAAACAGCACGCGGCCGCCGTTGGCGACCGTATCCGACACCTTGCTCAACGCCTGATGCAGCATCGGCGTGGTCTGCGTGAGATCGACGATGTGGATGTTGTTGCGGGCGCCATAGATGAAAGGCGCCATCTTGGGGTTCCAGCGATGCGACTGGTGACCGAAGTGAACGCCAGCTTCCAGCAGCTGACGCATATTGAAGGCGGGAACAGCCATAAACGTTGTATCCTTTTCCGGTTGATCCTCCGCAACCCGTAAGAAGGCTGAATTTGCCTATGGCTGAATGCCACAAAACGAAAACAGCCCACCGGAGCGAGCAACCGGGGTCTTGAATCCGGCCGTCCGCAGTGGGTCACGTGCGTGATAGGATGGGCTTATAGGGTGCGGCCACCCCTCAGGTCAAGGGTTTCCAATGGGCCCGCCCTTGGACCATCCCGTCGGCCATCCCGTCGGCCATCCCATCGGCTTTCATGTCACTTGGGCGCGAAAATCGCCCATGAGCACCCCAACGTTCATCGCTTCTCCATCCGCCTTGCCACCGCTCGCACAATGTAGTAACGTAACTACTTAACTCGGAGCCGTTGCCATGCCCACCACGATGACGAGCCGCGAGTTCAATCAGGACGCCAGCCGGGCAAAGAAGGCGGCAAACGACGGGCCCGTCTTCATCACGGACCGCGGACGGCCGGCCCATGTTTTGATGAATATCGAGGACTATCGCCAGCTGACGGGCGGCAGCCTGAGTTTAGCCGACGCCGTAGCTCAGCCCGAGGACACGGACTTCGAATTCGAACCGCCACGGCTTGGTGAGGTTTGGAAGGACGCTGATTTGTCGTGAGCTATCTTCTCGATACCAACGTGCTGTCAGAGCTGCGCCGCCCGGAAAAGGCGGACGCTAAAGTTCTGGCTTGGGCTGCCGCAACGCCGATGTCGGCGATGTTTCTCTCCGCCATCACGATGCTGGAGATCGAACTTGGAACCTTGCTGATGGAGCGCAAGGATGCGGACCGTGGGCGGCAGTTGCGCCTCTGGATCGAAGAGCGGATCGTCCGGCATTTTGCGGGGCGCGTTCTGTCGGTCGATTTGCCAGTCGCCGTTACGTGCGCGCGCTTACACGTTCCAGTGCGGCGGCCAGAACGAGATTGCCTCATCGCTGCAACGGCGCTCGTTCACGCGATGACCGTGGTAACGCGCAACGTTGCTGATTTTGCACCAACCGGGGTCAAGATCCTCAATCCATGGGAATGAGGGCAAGCGGAAACACCGCAAAAGAAGCAAAAATCGGTGCTATGCATCGGCAACGGCAAGCACCCGAAGAGACATGAACCAGATCATCAAGACCATCACTGCGACCGCCATCCCCGTCCGCGCGCTGCAACTGGGCGAGCGCATCGACCTGAAAGGGCTGGAGCGCGAGGACGCGTTTTCGTCCGATCCACTGGCGTTCCGCACCCAGTCGAGCGGCTCCGTGATGCTGTTCAAGTCGGGCGCGGCCGTTTTTGTGGGGCTGAACCCCATCGAGGAGGAAGATCTGATCCGGGGCCTCGGAGAACGCGTCGTCGCCCCGCTGGCCGAGCGCGAGATCGAAACCGCCCAGCTCGTCATCAAGCCAGGTGACGACGAATTGCTGTCGTCGTCCGGCGCGATCCAGCTGAAAAATGCCGAACCTAACCGCCTGCTGCTGGTCGCCGAAGTGCTGGCGGTGTCGGTCGCGCTCGCCTATGACGAACGCCGCATCGCCCAGGCATTCGAGCGCATCACGCCGATTGCGGAAGGCCTGACCAAGGGCGGCCTGCCGAGCGCGCGCCAGTCCGAACTGCTGGGCCAGATCGGCGAGGCGCTCTCCATCCAGCAGCGCATGGCCTCCCGCGTCGACCTCGACGAAAAGCCCGACGTGCTCTGGGATCACCCCGAACTGGAGCGGTTCTGGGCGAAGCTCGTCGACGAGTACGACCTTCCCCAACGCGCCCGCGCAATCGACCGCAAGCTTGTGGTCATCCGCGAAACCGCCGACACGATCGTCGACCTGATCTCGACGCGCACCAGCCACAAGCTCGAGTGGTATATCATCTTCCTGATCTCGCTCGAGATCGCGCTGAACCTCTACGACCGCTTCTGGAAGCATTGACGGCCGGGCGCTCCCCGGCTCCCGGCTACCGCACAGTGAAATGAATATCGTAGTGCAGGTCGTCGTGGGTGGCGTCGGGCGGCGGCACGTCGTATTTCGCGCGCTTGAGCCAATCGTAGATCGTCGTATCGAGCAGCAGGTCGCCGCTGGATTTGACGAGCTTGATCGACGTAAGCTTACCCGCCCGGTCGAGCTCGAAGCTGATGTAGACCTGCCCGCGCGTGGTGAAAAGGTCCGGCTTGGTGCGCGACAGCATGGCGAGCGTTGCCCGGGTGTAGGCGCTCTGCCGGCCGACGGGAGCAGCGCCGAATTCCTGCGCCCGCTCATAGGCCAACGCGGCCTGTTGCGACTGCTTGCGCGCGGCCGCGGAGCGCTCCACAGCCTTCGCATAGTCGGCAATCGAGGTATCGAAATCCTCCGGCTTGAGTGGCTGGTCCTTGGGCTTGTCCTTAGGGGGCTCCTTGGGTTTCTCCGCGGGCTTTTGCGGCGCGAGCGCTGGCTCCTCGGACGCAACGGCCTCCTCCGGCTTGGCAGGCTGTGCGTCTGGCTCAGGCGGCGTCCCGGCTCGTGGCTGTTGCGGCGGCGGAACAGCCTTGGCTTCCTGCACCTCGGGTTGCGCAGGGCTGGGAGCAACCTCCGGCATCGGCGGCGCAGGCGGCACATCCTTGCCCACTTGGGACGGCCTGCGCTCGGCGTCCTCCGAAGGCGCTTCGACCAGTTCTACCTCGATGCTGCGGGATGTCTCGACCTGGCCCCGGCGTTCGGCTTGCGAAAGATCGGGCACCCCATCGCCAAGCGCGAGCGCGCCGATCAATGCCACCAGATGCAGCCCGAACACCAGACCGAGCGCGATCAGAAACGTGCGGTCCCGATCGGTGGATGGCTGCAGAATGCGGTCGAACGCCGTCAGCGTCGCGAGCGGCAGCGCGGGTGGTTCGGGCGCTTCACTGCGTCCATCCGCGACCGGAGCCGGCGGCGTCATGCGCGCGAGCCTCTCCCGGATCGCGCTTTCGCCACGCGCCAATACCCTGGTCCAGTCCTCGCGGATGGCGGTGAACCTCCTGTGCCGTTGCTAACACCCGCAGCCTATCGTGCGTCGCACCATAACGCGAACTCGGCCCGAAAGCCGTCTCGGCGCAACAATGGCGCGTCACTGCACCACGTAGTGGATCACATGGGCCAGATCGTCCGGTTTGGGATTGGGCGGCGGCGGGCCGAACTTCGCCCGCTTGATCCACTCCGTAACCACATCGTCGAACACCGGATCGTTGCTCGACTGCAAGATCTTGATCTGCCGGATTTCGCCCGTCGGCGACAGCAGAAAACCAATCCGCACTTCGGCCTTGCGGATCCACAGCTGCGGCTTGGTACGCGCCAGGATTTCGCGAACGGCGCGGCCGTATTCGCGCTCCTTGCCTTCGGGCGCGGCCCCCAGATATTCGGTCGCCTCGGGCTTGGGCGGCGGAGGCGGCGGTGTGGGCGGCGATGGCGGAGAAGGCGGCGGCGCGTCCATGGCTTCCGCCGCCTCGTCCAGCGTTGCCTTGGCGAGTTCGATCGGGTCTTTCGTAGGCTCGATCCCGTCCTCCGCAGCCTTAGGCTCGGCCGGTTTTTCAACCGGCTTTTCGGGCGGCTTGATGGGCTTGGTCTCGGCCTTCACCAGCGGCTTGGGCTGCGGCGGCTGTTGGACCGGCGGCTGTTGCAGTTGAGGTGGCGGAGGCGGCTGGGGCGGCGGCGGCTCTTGCGGCGGCGGCGCAGGCGGCTGCACCTTGCCCATCTGCGACGCTTTCTCTGGCGACTTCTCGGACGGCGCCTCGACGAGTTCCACCGCAATCGCCTTGGAGTGCTCGACCTGCCCCTGACGCTCGGAAAGATCGGGAATCACCTCGCCCATCTCCAACGTGCCGACCAGCGCCCCCAGATGCATGAGGAAGACGATGCCGAGCGCGATGAAGAACGTCCGGTCGCGCTGTTTGGAGGGCTGCAGAATGCGATCGAACGCCGTCAGCGTAGCAAACGGCAGCGACGGCAGTCCGGACGTGGGCCGGGCCGGGACGGCGGCCGCCAACTCCAAGGATCCAAACGAGGGATCTTGCGGGCCGGGCTCATCCACCGAGCCATCGGCATCGGCGACGGGCGCAAAGCCGGGCACGAAATCGTTGAACGAGGCGGATTGGATAGCCTGCGCCGCGCCAAACGGCGGGTCGGATCGTGCGGCGGCCGGCGCAAGAGCAAAGACCCCAGCATCGGCGGGCTCGACACCAAGTGGCTCGACCTCAGACGAGCCCTTCGCGACACCGCCCTCGCCAGGCTCAGACGCCGCGAGGCCATGGGTGGCAAGCTCGACCGCGACCGCCGCCAGCCGCCCATCCGCCAGCGGGCGCGCGTCGGTCACAGCATGGGGAGCCACAGTCGTTGACGGGGCCGCAGGCGCAGCCCCAGACGCAGCCCCAGACGCGCCAGCCGGCATCCGGGCCAGCCGCTCGCGGATCGCCTCTTCACCACGCGCCAGTACCTTGGTCCAATCCTCGCGGATGGCGATGGTCTCCCTGTATCCCTCGCGCCCTGAAAACGGCGCCAGCCCTAGCTACCCGGCGGCGCATCGAACAAACCAGCGGCCATTCTACAGCGCCCAGTTTACAGCGCCCAGTCTAGCGTGCATCGCACCATAACGCGACTGCGGCAACCGATCCGCCGGTGACGCTGGGGATACGCCGGCATGGCTGGGTTTGTTGCGCGGAGGGGCACTTAGCCTCGGAGCCTAAACTTCGCACACCTCGACCACGCCGGCCATGGCGGAAAGCAGGCCCTGCGCTTCGGGGCTGGTGTCGTAGCGGCCGGGAATGGCGATCTCGACGTCGCGCGCACCGCTCATGCCGCCGACCGCGTTGAACGCGACCACGAATCGCACGTCACCCTTACCGCCACCGGGCCGCAGCATGGCCTTGATCTGCGCGAGGTCGGCCTTGCCGGACGCCAAAACACGCGCGTCCAATACCACCTTCAGGCCGCGCTGAAGGTTCGCCGCAGCCGCATTCAACGCCTCGACGCCCTGCACGCGCATCTTGAGCGTATCCTCGGTGCGTTCGGCTTCGACGGTGACGACGACGGGCGTGCCCGGCTCCAGCAGGTGCCGGCAGGCATCCAGCGTGTCGGAGAAGATCACCGCCTCGAACTGCCCAGTCGTGTCGGAGAACATGGCGAACGCGAACGTGTTGCCCTTTGCGGACTTGCGCTCGCGCGCGTTGAGCACGATGCCCGCCAAACGCGCCGAGGTCGCCCCCCGCTCGGAAGCGGCCTCGAATTCGGTAATGGTCTTGACGCCGAGCTTCTTGAGGGCGGCCCCGTACTGGTCGAGCGGATGGCCCGACAGGAAGAAACCGATGGCGTCGAACTCGTGCTGCAGCTTCTCCATCGGCGTCCAGCCCTTGGCGGGCCGCAAATCGAGCGCGGGCGCGGACAATGCCCCCCCGCCGGCGAACAGGTCCGTTGTGCCGGCGTCCTTGTTGGCGGCGGTGCGGGCGGCGAGCGCCGAAATGCCCTCGACGTTGCCGAGCACGAGCGCTCGGTTAAGCTCCAGCGCATCGAACGCGCCCGCCTCGCTCAATGTTTCCAGCCCGCGCTTGTTGAGCGCCTTGGGATTGAGCCGCGCGGCAAAGTCACCGAGCGATTTGTAAGGGCCCGACGCCTGCCGCTCTTCGACGATCGACTGCACCGCCCCGGCCCCGATGTTCTTGAGCGCCGCCAGCGAATACCGGATCGCGCCCCTCTTTTCGCCTGCCCCCCGTGACGGCGCCTCCGCCAGAAAGTCGACTTCGGAGGCGTTCACGCACGGCGGCAGCACGCGGATGCCGCTTTTCTTGGCTTCCGCCGCGAACACCGCGAGCTTGTCGGTGTTGCCCATGTCGAGCGTCATGGATGCGGCGATGAATTCCTCGCGGAAGTTCGCCTTCATGTAGGCCGTATGATAGCTGATCAGCGCGTAGGCGGCGGCGTGCGATTTGTTGAAGCCGTAGCCCGCAAACTTGTCGACCAGCTCGAAGATGAAGGCGGCTTCCTTCTCCTTGACACCCTTCTTCTTGGCGCCCTCGACAAACAGCGCCTGCTGCTTGGCCATCTCGTTCTTGTCTTTCTTGCCCATCGCGCGCCGCAGCAGGTCGGCCTGGCCAAGCGAATAGCCAGCCAGCACCTGCGCGATCTGCATCACCTGTTCCTGGTAGATGATGACGCCGTAGGTCTCCGTCAGGATGCCCTTGAGCATATCGTGCAGGCAGTCGACCGGCTCCTCGCCGTGCTTGCGGTTGATGTAAGTCGGGATGTTGTCCATGGGACCGGGGCGATACAGCGCCACCATGGCGATGATGTCCTCGAAGCGATCGGGCTTCAATCGCTTTAAGCTCTCGCGCATGCCGGTCGATTCGAGCTGGAACACGCCGACGGTATCGGCCTTGGCGAGCAGCTGATAGGCCGCGACCACCTTGGGGTCACAGCCCGCGATGGCGAGCGTGGACAGGTCGAGATCGATCCCCCGCCCGCGCTTGACGAGCTGCACGGCCTTTTCGAGCACGGTGAGGGTCTTGAGGCCGAGGAAGTCGAACTTAACGAGCCCCGCCTGCTCGACGAGCTTCCAGTTGTATTGCGTAACCGGGAAGTTGGACTTGGGGTCCTTGTAGAGCGGCACCAATTCGTCCAGCGGCCGGTCGCCGATGACGATGCCGGCTGCGTGCGTGGAGGCGTGGCGGTAAAGCCCTTCGAGCTTGATCGCGATCTCGATCAACCGCGCAACCATCGGATCGCTGTCGCGCGCCTCCTGCAGCTTGGGCTCGCCCTCAATGGCCTCCGGCAGCGTGACCGGCTTGGCTGGATTGTTGGGCACGAGCTTGCAGAGCTTGTCGACCTGCCCATAGCTCATCTGCAGTACGCGACCGACGTCGCGCAGCACCGCACGCGCCTGCAGCTTGCCGTGGGTGATGATCTGGGCGACGCGGTCGTGGCCGTATTTCTGCTGGACGTAGAGGATCGTTTTTTCGCGGTTCTCCTGGCAGAAGTCGATGTCGAAGTCCGGCATCGACACGCGCTCGGGATTGAGGAAGCGCTCAAACAGCAGCCCAAAGCGCAGCGGATCGAGGTCGGTGATCGTCAAGGAGTACGCGACGAGTGAACCAGCCCCCGACCCGCGCCCCGGTCCGACCGGAACACCGTTGGCCTTCGACCATTTGATGAAGTCGGCCACAATGAGGAAGTAGCCGGGAAACTTCATCGTCGCGATCACGTCGAGTTCAAACGCGAGGCGTTTTTCGTAGTCCGCGCGCGCAAAGCCGGGCGCAAGCTCGATGACGGCAAGGCGCGCGGCAAGTCCCGCTTCGGCTTCAAGACGCAAAGCTACGGCTTCGGCCGCGAGCTGATCGGCGTCCGATGCCCCGGGCTGGCTGGCGACGAAGCGCGGCAGGATCGGCTTCTTGCCGAGCGGGCGATAATGGCAGCGCTTGGCGATCTCGATCGTGTTGTCGAGCGCTTCGGGCAGGTCGGCAAACAGCGCCGCCATCTGGTCGGCGGACTTGAGATGGTGTTCAGTGGTGGCGCGCCGCCGGTCGTCCTCGACGACATAGCGCCCTTCGGCGATGCACAGCAGTGCATCGTGCGCCTCGTGATCGGACGCGTTGGCGAAATACACTTCGTTGGTCGCAACGATAGGAAGCCCGCGCGCATAGGCAAGCGCGATCAGTTGCGGCTCGACCTCGGCTTGGGAGGGCGTGCCATGGCGCTGCAGCTCGACGTAAAGCCGGTCGCCGAAGATTTTTTCAAGGCTGCCGAGCCGTGCGGCGGCTTGCTCGGTTTGCGCGCCGGCAAGCGCCTTGTCGATGGGGCCGAGCGGCCCGCCCGTGAGCGCGATGAGGCCGTCCCCGTGGGCCTCCAGCCGGTCGATGCGCACGTGCGGACCCTGGGTGTCCTCCGGATCGAAATAGGCGCGGCTCGCGAGCTTCATCAGGTTGTTGAACCCGCGCTCATTCATGGCCAACAGTGCAATCTGGCCGGCAGGCGAACTCTTGGGCTGGTTGCTGGCGGCGCGCAGCACGCTGTCGCCCTGCACCATGTCGCCGAAATCGATTGCGATATTGAGCCCGATGATGGGCTGGATGCCGGCCCCCCACAACTTGTCGGAAAATTCGAGCGCGCCGAACAGATTATTGGTGTCGGTCAGCGCGATGGCGGGAAAGCCGTAAGCGTCTGCGAGCTTCGCAAGCCTGGGAATCGGCAGCGCACCTTCGAGCAAGGAATACGCCGAATGCACCTTGAGGTGCACGAAGCGCGCGCGCGGTTTGAGGGGGCTTGAGGTGCCCGGATCAGGTGTTCGAGTCGGTGCGTTCATGCGCCAAATTACGCCACCCTGTCGCCCCCCGCTCGAAAATTCGCACCCCCCCTCCCGGCTGTGGACAATCCATGTCCCGAAGGCGGTCTCCGGCGGGCCTTTATCCCGGCCACACGCGCGCCGCGTCAACCGGGCTTCTTCACGGCAGCCTTCATGCCTTCACAGGGGTCTTTGTCCCGGTCGGGACCACGCGGGGTGAAGACGAGAAAATCGGCGGCAGGCTTTCCGTCAGGTCCGCGTGGCATGTACGCCTCGGGATCGGTCTTGCCATCCTCCACCTCAACGAGCATGACCGAAACGATTTTGACGTCCGGCCGCCGCGCGCGAATGTACCACGGCACGCCTCGGTCGGTGCGCACATGGCCGTTGCCGGCGATCAAGATCGCAGACCCATGCGCCTCCGCAGCCTTGAGCAGCACATCGGCCATGTGGGCATCGCGATAGCGCTGCGCCTGCGCCATGTTGGGCTGGGCGGACTTCGGGATCATCCCGCAATGGCTGCCTTCGATCTCGGCGAGCGAGGCGGCGTCGTGGGCGTCTCCCAACGGCGTATCGAGCGCGAGCCGCGCACGTTCATCGTGCGAAAGCGCGACAGTCAATCCTTCCTTCGCCGCCTTTTTCATCGTGTCGCGCGGCGGATCGGCGGCATAGATCGGCAACCTGGCGGTAATCGCGGCGTCGAACAGCGGCGTATAGTCAGCCATCTTCGACCACGCCGATTTGTCCCACTCGAGGAACCGTTTCAGGTCGCCAGAATTGGCAAGCCGCGCGGCGTGGGCATTGAAGTCGGCAAACTGGTCCAAACCCGCCTGCTGATCGGCGCGGATCTGCTCGAAGGCGATGGCAAAATGCCGGAGCGGTTTCGTCGGTCCGCCGCGCTCGCTGTTGAGCCAGTTGGCCCGCCCCTGATGGTGACCGGCGTTGTCGTGGATTTCGCCCAACAGCACGATTTGCGCCTTCGTCACCGCCTCGGAGAGCGATCGTTCTCCGCCAGTAACGCCGCAACCGTCGATCTCGCGATTGGGCCAGAAATGCGAGCCGTCCCAGATGCCGCCAGTCAGCGGATGGCCAGCCGAAGCCGTCCGCTCGGTACCAAACGAGCCGATACCAGGAGCGATCCGGCACGCTGCGGCCTCGCCGATGCCGAGCCACACGATCAGCCCGCAAAGCGCGCCGGCTGCTTTCAAATCACCCAACATTCAAACTCCGCAAGCAAAGCGCGAGCGCCGGGATCAGAAGCGGTGTCAGCACGTTATCGGGGGCGACATCGAAGCTGACGGCGTAACCATCGATCGTTGGTTCGCGGAAGACGCGGGTCACAAGCGTGGTCGTATCGATCACCCAGTAGTCGCGCACGCCGAGCGAGGCGTAGAGCTTGGCTTTGCGCCCCAGATCGTAAGCGCGGCTGGAAGATGCGATTTCGATGGCGAGCAAGGCGTCACCGCCCTTGATTTCCGGAGCCGCATTTGCCCTCGCATGGAGCAGAATATCGGGCTCGAAATAACACCCCGAGCGAGGTCGCCAGCCGAGTTCGACTTCGACATCAATACCTTCAGGCAACCTGCGCACGAATGCATTGAGCAGTCGTGATTTGATCCGCTCATGCCGATTGCATTTAGGTGACATAGGCACCAGTTCTCCCTCGATCAGTTCGATGCGGTCGTCCTCGCCGAAAATGCCAAGTTCGGCGAGGCGATCGAGCTGTTCGAGTGTCCAGGCATAGCGCGGCAGGCCTTCGGCGGCCTGCGTAGTAGGCAGCTCGCGAGGACCGGTACGGGAGGCGGGGCTGTGCTCATTCATGGATCAACTCTAACATCCAACCGGGAGTGAAGGCGAGGGGGTGCCCCCACTCTGGGCCAACGTCTTGCGTGACGCGTCTTGCGTGAAGCATCATAGTCTTCAAGTGCTTTCCAACGGCCCATCGTAACGCGAATTGTTGATCTTTGGATTGACGGAGACGATTTCGAGCAGGTCGTCGCAGGCCGGCCGGAGCAGGTCCATGATCCCTTCCGCGCTGCCGGGCGTACAGTCCAACCAACGGTCGAAATCGGCCGGCGCGAGGATAACGGGCATGCGGTCATGAATTGCGGAGAGGGTTGCGTTGGCAGCGGTGGTGAGAATGGCCATGGTTTCGAGTTCGCTGCCGTCGGCGCCGACCCAATGCTCCCAAAGTCCGGCCATGGCCATCAGGTGCGAACCGCCAGCCTGTACGCGGGGCCGGATCAAGTGAGGAACCTTGGCGCGGGCAACGCCGGTCCACTCGTAGAAGCCGTCGGTGGGCACGAGACAGCGCCGGTGCCGCAGCGCGCCGCGAAACGAGGGCTTTTCGGCTGCCGTTTCCGCACGCGCGTTGATGATGACGGCAAACTCGCGCGGATCCTTGACCCAAGGCGGCAGCAGCGCCCAGCGCACGAGGCGCAGTTCGCGGCCCTCACGCCCGCCCTTGCGCACGATCAGCACCGGCTGGGTAGGCGCGATGTTGTGGCGGGGCGGAAAGGTCGTGGTATCGTGCACGCGGAAATAGGAACGGACGGCCTCGGGCGGCGAGGTCAGGCTATAGCGCGAGCACATGGGCAGCGACCGATGAGAACCGAAACAAAAGCAGAGCCAACGTATCCGGTAAATGGAGCGCAGCCAACATCGTGAAAACCCCTCCAACTTTTGAATGGTGCACCCGTCATCAAAAAGCCGCCGCTCGAAATCACTGAAGCCGCCAGCGCCCCGTCAGAAAGCACAACCATGTCGCAGAACGTTCAATCTTCGCAGCGGGTTACGGCCGCAATCCTGGTGATCGGCGACGAAATCCTCTCGGGGCGCACCAAAGACGCCAACATCGGCTACATCGCCGATCACCTGCTGCCGCTCGGCATCGACCTTAAGGAAGTGCGCATCGTCGCCGACGACGAGGCAGCAATAGTCGAAGCGGTGAACGCGCTGCGGGGACGCTGCGCGTATGTGTTCACGACCGGCGGCATCGGCCCGACCCACGACGACATCACGGCGGACGCCATCGCGAAGGCGTTCGATGTGCCGATCGGGGTCGACCCGCGGGCGGTCGCCGTCATGAAGCCGGTATTCGAGGCGCGCGGATTTCCCTTGACCGAGGCGCGGCTGCGCATGGCGCGCATTCCCCAGGGGGCGACGCTCATCCACAATTCGCTGTCGGCAGCACCCGGATTCATGCTGGACAACGTAATCGTGATGGCGGGCGTGCCCTCGATCATGCGCGTGATGCTGGAGGATGCGACGCAATACCTGCAGCGTGGCACGCCCGTGAAAAGCCGCTCGATCGACGTGCCGCACCCGGAAGGCGAGATCGCCGATATTTTTCGCGCCTACGCCGCAAGCTTTCCCGACGTCGCGATGGGCAGCTACCCGCAACGCACGGACGGACGGCTGTGGACGCAGCTGGTGCTGCGTTCGGTCGATGGCCAGCGTCTCGCGGAAGCAGAGCGCGGCTTGATCGCAAACCTAGCCGAGCGCGGACTTATTCCGCAGCAGCATTAACCATACGGCGGGTTAAGGGGTTCGCAGACGCGATGGAACTTGCTTCACACCGTCAAGGTTAACGCTGGCGCAGCGGGTGGGAGTAGCTCACCCGCACGCCTGTACCGTGCACGGCTGTTCGGTACGCTGATCCGCCCGCTGATGGAGGTCCGATGGTTACGCGAGCACATTTAGTCTTGTATAAGCAATATACTGCATTAACCGTGTTGATGCTGATGGCCCTCGCCGCAGCCTCCGCGCCGGCCGCCGCCAAGACCCCCGGCAAAACCTACTGCTTCCTCGGCTATTGTCACCGCGTTCTCACCTTGAGCGAAACGCAGGCCGAAGTCGGGAAGACGGCACACCTCGCCGCATCCAACTATGACGACTGCACGCGCGACCGCTTCAACCCCTGCGGATTGACCTCGTCCGGCGCCGTGTTCCACGCCGATCGCGCGGACAACGCGGCAAGCCCGATCTATCCCGACGGCACCATCATTCTGGTGCGCCATCCCAAGACGCAGAAGACGGCCGTGTTGCGCGTCAACAGCGCGGGCCCCTATCACGGCAAGCGCCTGTTGGACGTCTCGAAAGCCGCGGCCGAAGTGTTGGGTTTCAAACGCCAAGGCGTTGCGACCCTCGAAGTCCGCATTTTGCAGGCCCCGGACAAGGCGGAGAGTAGCTACCGGAAGAACCGGGTGTACCCGGCAGTGCCGGGCTACCTTGGGGCATTCGCCTCGCTCGACGACGCGGGTCAACGCTATGCAACCCTGACGGCAACCCCGATTGAGGTCGCAGCGATTTACCCGCAAACGACCGCGGCAGCGCCCCAGCCACAGCAATCGATTGCCTCGAACGGAATGGAACAAACGTGGCTTGCCAAGGCTGTGACCTTCAAGCCAGGCCGGCTCGAAGCAAAGCTCAACCAGCGGACGTCCGCGAAATTGAGCCATCTGCAGCAGAAAGCCAATCGTCGCAAGCCGGTGCGGCTAGGCTGACACGTCGCGCGGAACCGGCAACGAGTCAGGCCCGGGCTTCCGCGCCGCCTTCTTTGGATGGGGGCGCCGAAGCACCGGCGCGGTCCTCGCCAAACAACGTGAAGTGGACCTCGAGCGCGTCCAGATAGGCAGCGATCAGATCGAGCAGGGCGCCAAGCTCGATCCGCCCCGTCAAGCGGAAGGCCTCGGTGACGAGAGACCCAGTATGCCCGGCAAGACCCGGCGCTTCGGCATCGATGACGCCGCGCGCGCGAAAATAGGCGGTCACGCCGTCGCCGGTATCGAAATCCGAGTGGGTCGCGTCGGCAAAGTCGGCGAGCGCGTCGATGAGCGGCACCGTGCCGCTCATGAACAGCGACGCCACCATCTTGAAGCGGGGATCGGTGCGCAACAGCGTCTGCGACCACTCGCGCGCCTTGAGCACGCGGGTGATGAGCGCAAGCTCCAGCGCGCGAATAAGCTCGATAGAGCTGCGCAGCCGGACCGTCTGACCAGCGCCCGCTTCGACGTCGACGCCTTCGCAGCTTTTACCGGCGGCCAGAATGTCTTCGCCCGCGGCCAAGGCCGCATCCAGGTGATCCGCCAACATATAGGCAGCGCCAGGAACCGGGTTCACTTCATCGTTCATGCAAAGCTCTCCACACCCGCGCAGTGTGAACCGATTCGCCCGACTGCGGGACAACCCGTAGTTGCCTGTGGACAGAGCATCCTGAACCGGAGCCGGGGCCAACGCTTGCAGGGCCAGCTCACCCGCGCCCTTCTGTGGGTTCCCAGTCCGTGACGAAGCGGGAGGGCCTCACTTGGGTTCCAGGTCCAGGGCACGGGTGCCCTGGCCTTCACTGCCGTCCTCCGGCCTCGCGGATGGATGCCGCGCGAGCGCGGCTGCGTCGCGCTTGGCCTTAAGCGTTTCGCCAACCGGTGCGCATTGCGTAAGATCTTCGGACGCCTTGTCGGCGGCGATGCCGAAATCGAGCGGATTGTCCTGGGCGTAGCGTTTGCCGAGCGCGAGCGCGATCTCGGCCTTTGCGAGTTCGTACCCGAGATAGAACGCATGACTTCCATCACCCGCCACATCGAGCTTAGGAAATGCCGCGAACGGATCGGTGACGATCATGTGCCCCTGACGCGAATAGATGTGAATGCCATCGTCGGCGACCTGAATGCGGAAGTTGTCGTCGCGGATCGCCGCTGCGGCCTCGGCAATTTCGGCGCCCGGCTGCGGGAACGGATTGAGATCGTGCAGCCCGATCAACCCAGCCCCGCCATAGCCCTTGGGCAGACTGCCGTCTTCGCGCGCCCGGTACATCAGGCGGCGGGCGGCGTCGTGCTCTTCGATGGTGCGGCGCGTGTGCGGCGAGACTTGAACCACCAGCACGTTGCGGATCGCAAGCTCCGAGCAGATGCCCACGAGCAGCGCGGTGAGCCCGCCGCTGTCGGCCTCCGTCAGCTCGGTGAGATTGCCGGTTCCCATCAGGATCTCCACATCGGGACGCTGCCGCCGCAACTCGGCGTAACGCTCCAGCGAAGTCGTGAAACCGAAGTGGATCGGATCGAGGATCGGATCGGCGAGATAGGCGATCCCGAGCGCCCTGGCCATGTCGATGGCCCGCACGAGTGAGCCGAGATCGCCGTGCGGCTTAGGCACCAGCACGGGCACGCAACGCGTGCCCGCAACGAGGTCGAGATTGGTCTCGTCCAGACTGAGCACATAGTTGGCGCCGGCCTGGATGCCGCGCCGCAGCTCGCTCGCATCGCCGCTGTCGACGCTGACCTTGTGCCCCGCGGCGAGCAGCGCTCGCACCGCGTCTTCAAGATGAGGAAACGGCGCGTCCGGCTGGCAGCCGATATCGATGACGTCGGCGCCCTTGCCAGCCAAGAGCGCAGCCTTGGCGATGATTTGCGGGACGGTCAGTTGCGGGGCTTCGATGATCTCGGCAAAGATCCGCAGCTCGTGCTTGGAGAAATCGGGCGGCTTGCCCCCGCGGCCGAGATACGTGGGCAGGTCGAACAACTCGTCCGGCCCGCGCTCGAAGGCGACGCCGTAATGGGCTTTGAGGCTGTCGAGGTTCATGCGGGTGCGGCCCGGCACGATGACGCGGTCGGCCTCCAGTGGCGGCTTGAGGCGGTTTTTGACGATGGCCTCCGTCATCAAAGCGGCGACCTTGGTGCCGATGTTGGCGACCCGCCACGACCCCTCTTCGAGGCCAACGCCCGCGACGATGGCCGTCAACCGCTCCTCGGCGAGCCGTCCGGTCAGGAAGATAAGCTTTTCAGCCATTGTTTGCGCGCATCCACCGCTGCCGTCAGCTCCGCCAGGCTTTCGACGACGCTCGTATCGTCGAACGTCTTCAGCCGCGCCGTATTTTCGAGATCGATTCTACGCGGATAGACCTTCACCATGCCCGAGGGGGCTTCCGTATCCATTTCAGGCGCCGTATCGCAGGCGAAAACAATGGTAGGCACGCGGCATTTGCCAGCCTGCGCAAAGGTGTTGGTCGCGAGGTTGTCCGAAATGCCGGTGACGCATTTGGCGACCGTATTCGATGAGGCGGGCGCGACGATCAACGTGTGATAGACGCCGAAATAGAAGTTGCCGACCGGCGCGGCCGAAGCCGTCGTATCCTTGAAGATCCGCGTCCCCTCGGGCAGCACCATCTCCTGCTTGTACATCCGCATGACTTCGGCGGCAGCTTTCGACACGAACACGTCGAGATGCGGCAACCCCTGCATGATGGCGATGCATTCCTTGAAGAAATGCCCCGAGCCGGTGAGCGCCCATCCAAACCGGGGCGTGGGTACGTCTTTTTTTGTCATGAGCTGGCCGTTACCACGCGATCATCAGAGGGTCCACAACATCATGCCGTTGGCGTTACTCTAAGCGCGTCCGCAAGCAGCGCCTCCTCGCCCGCACCATAAACGCGCCAGGCAAGGCGGGCCCTTGTGACTACGATCGGAAACACCGGGTCGACGATGCCCTGCGCGGCCAGTTCCTCAAGTGTTGCATCTGCCGCAATGGGACACGATTTGACCAACGCAACGTCGGCTTCTATCAGCCGTTCGGCCAATCGCGCCGCGAGTGCATCCGACGTAACCGTCCAGTCGGCGGGCAACGTGGCGTCGTGATGCTGCAGCGCGTATGGCAGCCAAACCGGGATCGCGCCGGTGGTGCGGCTGATGGACAGCTCGGGCAGGTATTCCGTGGTGACGAACCGCTCGCTCAGGCCCGCGATGACGATGGCCATCTGATGCATGGCGAGCAAGGCCAGCCGGTGCGCCGCCGCGTCGGTCAAATTCAGTTGCGGCTGCAGCGCCCGCACGCTGTCTGCAAACGGTCCGCCGCCGGGAACGATGATCGTGCGCCGCCGCGCCCGCTCAACCAGCCGGATGATATTTTTCAGATGCCCGCTTTCGGCCAGCGAGCCGCCGAGCTTCAGGACCAGCGGCCGCCCGGTCACGTCACACCGGCCGCGCGCGAACGATCTCGACGCCGCGTCTGGGGCCGTTTTCGAGCTTCACGACCCGCACCATCACCGACACCAGCCGGGCTTCATTGAGGATCATTTCCGCGATCCGCTCGGCCATGGTCTCGACGAGGTTGATGTGGCCCGACCCGGTGACGGTGCGCACGGCGTTCATCACAACGCTGTCGTAGGAGGGCACTTCTGCGAGCGTATCGTGACGCGCCCGCACGGTGGGTGCGACGAACGCCTCGATGGTGAAGGCAACCTTCTGCAGAACGTTCTGCTCTTCGGGATAAACCCCGATCGCACAATCCACGACCATGTCTTGGACGAAGATCCGGTCGAACTTTGAGATGTCGATGCGCGGCTGTTGCAGCAAGCGGCCGGCTAGGATTTCAACACTGCTCATAGCCAACGTCCTGTCTAAACAATCAGGTTACCGCGTCCTGTCGTGCTTCTACTTGCGCACAACGCGCACAGCGATCAATTTCGGCTCTGACAGCCCGGACGCGAGCGGGACACAGCCTGCTTGTTCTTTCAGCGCCGGTGCACAACGCGCCTCGAAAGCCTAACACATTGGGCTTTAGTCGTAGAAGATCGGCGACGTCAGATAGCCGGAGCGATCCCGCAAAGCCAGCGAAAAGTCCCGCAACCTGGGCCTGGGTCACTAATTCAGTCAACGCGGACAAGGAAAGATGGGTCGTGAGGGAGCCGTGCGACTTGCCCGCGGTATCGACCATGACGCCCGCAAAGCCGGCCTTCGCCATAGCGTCGACGAGTGTGAAATCGGGCTCATGATCCGCCAGCAGTAGGCCAGCGAGACGGACGCCCTTGAGATCGAGCCGCCCCAGCGCCGCAATCGTCGCATGGGGATCACCGCCCGGGAAAAACCCGATCTTGACCAGATCGCAACCGCTGGCCGCCATTGCGCATGTTGCGGCAACGACGGGGCCGGGCTCGGCCGGGAGATCGCCGATGGTCGCACTCACCAGGATCGAGCGGGCAACCGCCAGCCGCACGCTCGCAACCGTGGCGACGGGCAGCGCGCCAAGCGCGCCCCGCGCCGGGTCTTTGCAATCGATGATGTCGGCCCCGCCTTCGACGGCGAGTACGGCCTCCGCGGCGTCCGTGACGCTGGCGAGAAATTGCGTGATCATGCAGCGTCAAACACCCGTGCAAGTTCGGCGCGCACAGCCACCGGGTCGGCCCGTTGCGCCTCCGTCAGCGCGACCGCTGTATCGCTGACGATATTGCTCGCAAGCCCGTCCGTCAGCGCGGCCATCCGCACGATGCGGGTCGCAAGCCGCACGGACTCGGTCCGGTCGTGGGTGACGAACAGCACGGTCGCCCGATGCCGCTGCCACAGCTCAACGACGAGCGTGCGTAACGCGTGCGCGGTCGGATCGTCAAGCGACACGAACGGCTCGTCCATCAGAAGGATATCGGGCTCCAGCACGAACCCGCGCGCAATCGCAACGCGCCGCTGCATGCCCAGCGACAGCCGTTCGGGGTAGGCCGTTTCCGCACCCGATAGCCCGACCCGCGCGAGCAGCTCAGGGATGTTAGCGCGGCGCGGATCTCCGTCCGCCAGCGGCAGCGCGATGTTCTGCTCGACCGTGCACCACGGCAGCAGGCGCGGGGTCTGGAAGATGAAAGAAACCCGCGGATCGGCGGCCGAAAACCTGATCTGCCCCTCGTAGTCCCGGTCGAGCCCCGCCACGATGTTGAGCAGCGTCGACTTCCCGCACCCCGACGGCCCGGTGATGACGACAAACGACTTGGGCGCGACGGCAAGCGACACGTTGCGCAACACCGTGTGCGCAACCCGCCCCGCGACGGCCGCAAACGTCTTCGATTGGACGTCGACCTGCAACGCCGCCGCGTCGTCCCTCGAATTTATCGCCCGGGGCATCATCGCTTCCACCGGTTGAGACGCGCTTGCATCGGCTGCAGCGCGCCGAACTCCACGAACTGGATGACGGCGATGAACGCGAGCGCATAGGCGAGGATCACGGCCACGTCGAACGACTGGAAGGCCGTGAAGATCTGGTGGCCGACACCTTTGGAATGCCCGCCCAGCGCCTCGACGACCAGCACGATCTTCCAAACGAGCGCGAGCCCCGAACGCGCGGCCGCCGCGAAAAACGGGCCGAGCTGCGGCAGCGTCACGTAGCGCAACGTCTTCCACCAGCCAAACCGGTAGACGAGCGCCATCTCGTCGAGATCGCGCGAGAGGTTGCGCGCGCCCTCCCGCATCTGGACGGCCGCATTGGGGATCTTGTTGATCGCGACCGCGGTGATCGCCGTGGTCTCCCACGGTCCGAGCCAGACGTAGCTGAGCGCAATGATGACGAGCGCAGGCAGGTTGAGGAACAACACCAGCCAGGCATCGAAAAACTTGTCGGCAAGCTTGTTGCGCCCAAGCGCGAGCCCGATCGCCGACCCGATCAGCATCGCGATGACGAAGCTCGCCAGAACCCGCGCGAGCGTCGCCGACAGATGCACCCACAGCGCCCCGGAAGCGGCTTCCCCGGCCATGACCTGAAACACGGCAAGCGGCCCCGGGCCGTGGCGGTTCTGGGCAATGGCCGCAGCGATAGCCCATAGCACGATCAACACGGTGAGCGAGAGCGCCGTCCACGCCAGCCGGTCCAGCCAGGAACCTGCAGCCAACGATCCACTCCGGACCTGCCACGAGCCCGTGGCCGATGATTTACGCACGAGGGACATGGAACAGTTTCGGATCGAATTTGGTTTTGGCGCCGACGAGTTCCGTATCGCCCTGCTCGATCAGCAGTTGCATGATCCGTTCAGCCGACGCAGTGTCGCCATCGCGCCAGGCCGGCACGATGCCGGCACGGTAGGCGGACCTGAGGGCGATGAACTCGGCGTCGTTGCCCGCTTTCAGTGAGGGCTTCAAGCGCTCCCACGCGGCGTCCGACTGAGCGAGCACGTCGTTGCCGAGTTTCGCCGCCTCCAGAAACTTAGCGATCTGCTCGGGCTTAGCTGCTTCCGTCTGCTCTTTCCAGATGAAACCGACGAACGCCGGGATGGGCGTGACGTCGAGCCCGGCCAGCACTTCGTCCATGCCGAGCACCTGCCGGAATCCAAGGCCGGCAAGCCGCATGTTCTGGGTCCAGAAATTGAGCGCGGCATCCAACCCGCCGTCGCGCACCTGTTCGGTAAGCAGCGGCGCCGCGCCGAACTGCACGGTGGCCTTGGAGGCGATATCGAAATTGAGCTTCTTGCGGGCGTAGGCCTGCAGCAGCAGCCAGCTTTTGTCGATGCTGGAGCCAGCAACGCCCAGCCGCTTACCCTCGAGATCAGTCAGCTTGACGATGGGCGAGGGCGACGCCACCATCACCCCGCCCAGCGTCGACGAATAGGGCGCGAATTTCACCATCTCGCCCAGGCCGCGCTGGCGCAACGCCCACGGCCAGTCGCTGACGATGATATCGGAGCCACCGCTGAGCAGCGAGATCGTCCCGGCCTGGTTGTTGGCAAGTTCGACCGTCGCAATCTCGAGACCGAGTTTCTTGTCGATGCCCTCGGCCTTGATCGTATCGAGCAGCCAGTTGACCGACCCGAACTTGACCGCCGCAACCTTGAGCGGCCCACCGGCCTGACCGAACGCGCGCAACGGCGCATAGCCGAGCGCGGGCAACGCGAGCGCCCCCAGGATCAATGTCCGCCGTTCGATCATGGCGCCGTGCCTTCCGTTATCAAGCGATTACGCACGAGGTAGCTGACCCCGCGCAACCAGGCTTCATCCGTGTTGCCCTGCACACCCGCGCTGTAGGACGTGACGCCCCCCGTTTGAGCATCGACCACCTGGATGCTCACGCTGAGCAATGTATCAGAAAATTTCTGCACCAAACCAAGCATCGCATATTTCGCGCCCGACTTCTTCGCAAGGTCCACTTCGCACCCATTGCATTTATGCAGCGGCGCCGCATCCCTGATCGCTGCGGCGAGTTCCCCGATCGGCACGATTTCGAACGCTTTGGTGCCAGAAAGCCTGCGGGCGAGATCCTCGGTGAGCAGGCTCAGCCGCTTGGTTTCTTCCGGGCGCACCTTGGGCACGAATTCGCCCTCCTGGCTGGAATCGAGCAGTTCGAACGGAAACACGACGACCGTGTCGCCCGCCCGCGCGCTCAAACCAGCAAGGAACGGAGTAGCGGTCAGCAGCGCAAGGACGAGAGGCGCGAAGATGAGCCGGTATGACACGGAAGGTCCTGTCGGGCGGTTACTGCTGGCCGGGCTGTTTGTCGGCGAGCAGCTGGTTCTTGATCACCCAGTGAATGCCATGCATCCAGCTGTCGTCGGAATTCGACCGGATATCAGACGACATCACTTTGATGATCTTGCCAGCCTTCACGTCGCGCACGTAGATGTTGAGATTGAGGATCAGGTTGGAAACTTTCTGCACCGTGCCGATCATCAGATAGTCAGCGCCCACTCTCTGGGCGAGACCGTCTTCGCACTGGTTGCACTTGTACATGGGCGCAGCGCGCTTGATGTCGTCGGCGATGGGCGAAAGGTCGACGACGTCGTAGCGCCCGTCTTCCGTGAGCTTGGCGCGCAACTCATCAGAAATGAGCTTGAGCCGCGCGGTTTCGTCCGCCCGCACTCCGTTCATCTCGCCTTCCTGCGAGTCGTCGATGAGATCAAAATCGAACACGGCCGTTTTCATGGGCACGGCCGTTGCGGGGCTGGCCGCGAGCACGACCGCCGACAGCAGGAGAATAACCTTCGAAACCATTCGGTGTCCTCATTCTCGAAAAAATTGCAGGGTTGTGCGCCTGTTCTGCGGAACGCCTGCAGGCTTGGCAAGCCTTTATGTGTCACAATCCGCCATGCCGCCGTCACGTTCGCGCGATGACCCGTTCCCGACCTTGACATCGCCGCTCTACCAGCCTTCGTTACGGCCAACAAAAGGTCCCGGCCGCTGCGGGACCAAAGGTGCTGCTGGCGTTCCTGTGTGGACAGTTCGGCCGTGAACGGCATGTGGAGGATGACGAGTGCGATCAAGCGTGCTGAAGACGATATGTGCCCTTGCCGTCATTAGCGTGTTGGCAGGCGCTTCCCCGGCTGCCTTCGCCGGCGACGCCGCGGGAGCAGCAAAGCCCGCCGACGCCAAGCTGACGATCCCGATCCTTCTGGCGCGCGAATTGCGCGATATCCAGCCGCCGCTCTCGCTGCTCGACATGGCCCCGGCCGATGATGGCGTCTCGGGCGCAAAGCTCGGAGTTGCCGACAACAACACGACCGGACGCTTCCTCAATCAGGAATTTAACCTCGATGTCGTCGAAAACCCCAAGCCGGAAGGTCTGGTGGCGGACGTCGCGGCCAAGGTTGCTGCCGGCTCGAAGTTCATCGTTGTCGATGCCTCCGCAACGACCCTGCTTACCCTTGCGGACGCCCTTAAGGACAAGGAGGTCATACTGCTCAATGCAGCCGCGCCCGACGATTTCTTACGCGAAGAGCAATGCCGGCCCAACGTGATGCATACCGCGCCCGCCCGCTCCATGCTGACGGACGCGTTGACCCAATACCTGGTCTGGAAAAAGTGGACCAAATGGTTCCTGGTGCTCGGCACGCGGCCAGAAGACCTGGCGTACGCGGCCGAACTGCGCCGTTCGGCCAAGCGGTTTGGTGCAGCCATCGTCGAGGAGCGCACCTTCCAGTACGACCCCGGCAGCCGCCGCACCGATGGCGGTTTCGAGCAGGTCCAACAGCAGATCCCGACGTTCACGCAAGGCGCGAAGGCGCACGACATCGTGATGGTCGCCGACGAGGGCGAACTGTTTGGCGAATACCTCCCCTTTCGCACCTGGGACCCGCGCCCGGTCGCAGGCACTGCGGGCCTGACCGCGACGCCGTGGCACCCGGCCCTCGAACTGTGGGGCGGCACCCAGTTCCAAAACCGGTTCAAGAAGCTCGCAAACCGCATCATGCGCCCGCTCGACTATAACGAATGGCTGGCCGTGCGCGCCGTCGGCGAGGCGGCGTCACGCAAGAGAACCGGCGATTTCAAGGAATTGGTCGCCTACATGAGGTCGAAAGACTTCGAACTCGCAGGCTTCAAGGGCGTCAAAACAACGTTCCGCGACTGGAACGGCCAGTTGCGCCAGCCTTTGCTGGTGGTGACGCCCAAGATGCTGGTGTCGGTATCGCCGCAGCCGGGCTTCCTGCATCAGGTGACCGAACTCGACACGCTCGGCTATGACAGACCCGAAACCCGCTGCAAAGCGTACCAACCTTCGAAATAACCCAAGCTGTCCCCAAGCTGTCCCGGCGTCCCCGCAGCGTAACGTCCCCGCAGCTTAACGTTCACGTGCAATATCTACGGCCAGGAGCACTCCCTTGACCCGCATTCAGACCGCCTACGCAACGACCCTGGCCCTTGGGCTGCTGGCGGCAACGGCCGCACCCGCCTCCGCCTACCGGGTGTTTGTCAGCAACGAGAAGGAAAATACGGTCTCGGTGATCGACAGCGAAAAGCTGGAAGTCGTCAAGACCATCAAGGTCGGCCAGCGCCCGCGCGGGATCATACTGACCCACGACGGCAAGCGTTTGTTCGTGTGCACCAGCGACGACCACGTGATCCAGATCTACAATGCCGACACCTATGAATACATCCAGAACCTGCCGTCGGGCAGCGACCCCGAATTGATGACACTGCACCCCTCCGGCAACCCGCTCTACGTCGCCAACGAGGACGACAACCTCGTCACTGTCGTGGACGTGGAAAAGGGCGCCATCCTCACCGAGGTGCCCGTCGGCGTCGAACCCGAAGGCATGGGAATTTCCCCCGACGGCAAGGTTCTGGTCAACACGTCGGAAACGACGAACATGGCCCACTTCATCGACACCGAAACCAAGAAGACGTTCGACAACGTGCTGGTCGACAACCGCCCCCGGGTCGCCGAATTCACCTCGGACGGCAAGCAACTGTGGGTCAGCGCCGAGATCGGCGGCACGGTGACCGTGATCGACCCGGCAACCCGCAAGATCCTGGCGAAAATCGCGTTTGATATCCCAGGCGTCACCAAGGATGCGATCCAGCCGGTGGGCGTGCGCATCACGAAGGACACCAAGAAGGCTTTTGTCGCGCTCGGCCCCGCCAACCGCGTCGCGGTGATCGACACGGCGACCTTCAAGGTCGAGAAATACCTGTTGGTGGGCCAGCGGGTGTGGCAGCTGGCCTTGACTCCCGACGATAAGATGCTGTTTTCGACGAACGGCACGTCGAACGACGTCTCCGCAATCGACGTGACCAATCTCAAGGTCCTCAAATCGATCAAGACCGGGCGCTATCCTTGGGGCGTCGTTGTAACGCCAAACTGAAGAGTTGTAACGCCAAACTGAAGAGTTGTAACGCTGGACGGAACGGCACAATGAAATTGGAACCCGAGCGCAATGAACGTGCACACCGCATCAGCGACGTCTACGTCTGAGAACACCCCCAGCGTTCCCGCGTTGGAAGTCGCCGGAGTGAGCCACAGCTTCGGGGCAAACAAGGTTCTAGACAATGTGTCGCTGAGCGTGCCCCGCGGCGCGATGGTGGTGCTGCTCGGCCTCAACGGCGCAGGCAAGTCGACGCTGTTCGCGTTGATCACGCGTCTATACGACAATGTGTCGGGCGCGATCCGTATCTTGGGCGAGGACGTGCGCCGCAAGCCGACCGTCGCGCTGCAGCGCCTCGGCGTGGTTTTCCAGAGCCGCACCCTCGACACTGACCTCACGCTGGCGCAAAACCTGACCTACCACGCCGCCCTCCACGGACTTTCCGGCCGTGAGGCGCGTGCGCGCGCGCAACGCGCCCTCGACATCGTGGGCCTCGGCGAAAAAGCCAAGACCACCGTGCGCACTCTGTCGGGCGGCCAATCGCGCCGGGTGGAAATCGCGCGCTCGCTGTTGCATCGTCCGGGGCTCTTGCTGCTCGATGAAGCAACCGTCGGCCTCGACATCGGCTCGCGCGAAAGCGTGTTGAAGATTGTGCGCAATCTGGCCGCGACCGAGGGCCTCGGCGTACTGTGGGCGACCCATTTGATCGACGAAGTGGCCCCCACCGATCTCGTCGTGGTGCTGCACAAGGGCCGCATTCTCTATACCGGCGGCGTTCCAGGCCTGCTCGCGCAGACCAAGGCCGAATCCCTGAGCGACGCCTTTCGCATCCTGACCGGCACCGCATCCGGCTCGAAAGCCAAAGCCGAGGCCGCATCGTGACGCTGGAAGCAACGCTTAAGAGGCCCCCGATCGTCGACGACGTACAGCCTAGCAAGCTCGGCCCTCGCGCCTACCTCGCCTGTTTCAACGGCATCGTCTGGCGCGAGGTGCTGCGCTATCTCAATCAGTCCGAGCGCTTCCTCTCGGCCCTCGTGCGCCCGCTGGTTTGGCTGTTCGGCCTGGGTTACGGGATGCGCAATGCGCTCGGCATGCCGATCCAGCAGCCTTATGAAACCTACATCCCCTACACGGTTTACATGGTGCCGGGCCTCGTCGGCATGATCTTGCTGTTCAACGCCATGCAATCCTCGCTATCCATGGTCTATGACCGCGAAACCGGCGCCATGCGCACGCTGCTGGTCAGCCCGTTCCCGCGTAGCTTCCTGCTGGTCTCCAAGCTGTTCGGCGGCATCACGGTTGCGGTGCTGCAGGTCTATGCGTTCCTCGCCTTCATCTGGCTGTTCGGCCGCGCCTCGGCAGCGCTTGGCGCGACCGAATTTCTCGACATCGACATCCCCTGGCAGGGCTATCTCAGCATCCTGCCCGCGGTCGTCTTGTCCGGGTTGATGCTGGGCTCGTTCGCGCTGTTTCTGTCGTCGGCAATCAAGCAGCTGGAAAACTTCGCCGGCGTCATGAACTACGTGATCTTCCCGATGATCTTCTTCTCGACCTCGCTCAATCCGCTGTGGCGGATCAAGGAAGGGAGCGAGACGCTGTGGAACGTCGCCCGCTTCAACCCGTTCACCCACGTCGTCGAACTGATCCGGTTCGCCTTCTATTCGCAGATCGGCCCAACCGACCCCGCCCGTGGCCTGGACCCGACCCATTTGGCAGTCGTCGTCGGCTGCACGGCACTGTTCCTGCTGGGAGCGATCTACGCTTATAACCCATCAAAAGGGCTCATCGGCCGCCGCGGCGGCCCAGGTGGCACAGGAGGCTAGGAGTATGCCCATGTTCAAGACCCAGATCAGGTCACTGCCCACACTGGCAGCAATCGCACTCGCGTGCGCGCCATTGACAGTCCACGCGGTCGGCGGCCAGCAGAATGCGGCGGACTGGCCTTGCCCGCAGCGCAAGGTCGTCAAGCTATCGGCCTCCGACCTGCAATGGCAGGGCGCCGATCCGGCCACGATCAAGGGCTGGCGCGACGACGCCGATGTGGCAGCCCTGGTGCGCACGCTCGCAAGCCGGCGCACGCCGCTGGAAGACGCTGTGAAGGCGCTGAAAGCCTACGGCGAAAAGGTGCCTGCCGCCGATCGTCCAGCCAAGCTCGCGGCCGTGTTCGCGGGGCTGCTCGAAACGGTCAACGAGTATCGCAGCGCAGTGATCTCCGGCATCGAGCGCTTCAACAAGCGCCAGAAAGTTCGCGCGTTGGAAATCGAGCAGGAAGGCTCCAAGCTCGCGGAACTGCAGAAGGAAGCGGACAAGGACCCCAAGGCAAAGCCCGACCACGACAAGGCCCTCGAACTCTACGACTGGAACACCCGCGTGTTCGAGGAGCGCCGCCAGAATTTGCCTTTAGCGTGCGAAATCCCGCCTTCCATTGATGGCCGCACGTTCGACCTCGTCCGCGAGATCAACGCGCTGCTAGGCCAGCCTGGCTGAGTGGCCTCAAAAGCGAAGGTCCGGCACGCGCCCTTGCCTGAAGGAGGCGGGTCCAGGGCACGCCTGCCCTGGCCTTCACGTCACGGACCAGGTTCGGGCTCGATGACGGCGATCGGATACCCAAACTCTTCCCACGCGTCGGTGCCTTCGGAAAACCAGTAGACTTGCGTATAACCGAGCGTCAGCGCACGCTTGGCCGCGTTCCACGACATCCAGCAATCCCGCAGGCAGAAGAACACCAGCGGCTTGGCCTTGTCACCGCCCGAAAGCCGCGCAAGCCCAGCCTCGAACACGGCCTGCATCTGGTCGGTCAACCCACCGAATCCGATATTGGCGAGCCAAACCGCGCCCTTGATGCTGCGATGGGGCGGATCGCGCCACACGGTTCCGGCCGGCAGATTGGCGGGCTTGGGTGGCCGCGGATACACGTCGATGAACACTGCGTGCCCGTCGTCCATCATCTGCTTGGCGGCGTCCGCGCTCAGCACGGCGCGCGCGCCCTTGAGCGTTGCAGGCACCGGCGCGTTGTAATTTTCAGTGCGGTAGGTCTCAGGCTCAGCGACGTCTGTCTCTGCCCGCGCCAGCGGAGCGACCAACGCCAACGCAAAGGCAGCCAACGCCGCCGGCATTAAAAAATGGCGGGGGCATAGAATGCCAACCCGCCGAAGTCTATTGCCGGAACGCCCCTTTGGCGGCCCCCCTGTAACCACGCCAGCGCCCATGACTAGGGGCGCGGAGCGGTGATCGGCTGACCTTGATCGTCGACCAAAGGCACGCCGTAGGCGATCAGAATCTTTTCGATGTCGCCGCGCCGTTTGACGAGGATCAAATTGAGCTGCTTTTTCCAGTCGGTATCGGAAGGCCGCACGCCAAGCGTAATGCCGTAGCTGACTTTAGTCGACAGTTCCGGATCGAGCTGCAACGGCAGCACATTGAGCTTCTCGCCGCCCGTTGCCCCATAATAGCCGGCATAAGGGCCCCAGAGGATGGCCGCATCGATTTCGCCAGCCCGCAGGTCCTTGGTCATCGCGTCCGCCGAATTGTCGAAGCGCGTGTCGATGACCAGCGGATAGGGCTTGGCTTTGCCCATTAAGCCATGCTTGGCCATCAGGAAGCCTGGCGGCGTGTTTGCGACGAGACCGATCCGCTTATCCTTCAGCTTGGGGTCGGCGAGATTGTTGACGCCGTCGAGATCCGAGCCGGGCTTGGTGACGATGGCGTAAGTCGAACGATAATAGGCGTTGGAATTCAACACCATTTCGTCGCCTTGGACGTACCCCACGATCAGATCGCAGCGCTTGGAAAATAGCGTCATGCGCACGAACCCGGTCGAATCGGGAAACCACGTGTACTCGACCGGAACCTTGAGTTCGTCCGCAATCACATCTGCGATTTTGTTTTCGAAGCCCTCACCGGCCTCGTTGGAGAACGGGAGCTTGTGCGGGTCCGAACAGACCCGCAGCACTTTTCTGTTCACCAAGTCGACGACGCCGGACTCTACGGCTTGAGCGCCAGTGAACGTCGCCCAGATGATGAATGCGCCGAGAAGAACGGCGAACGGCTTAACCGCCGAGGCAGTCGTTTTCATTTTTGCCCTGTGCTGCAGTTTTGTCGACCCGGCTACCGGGACGGCCACGCGGGATGGCCCCATCGGACATCGCCTTGATGTATACGTAGATATCGTCCAGGTAGCACATGACGTTCTTGTTATCCCCAAGCGCGGGCATGATCGAATTGTTCTGGAAGCGGACGTTCTGCTGGCCGCTGGCGACGACGCCGACGAACTTCGCGTAGTCGAGGGTCTTCAGCGAATCGACGAGCGCCGGTGCGTAGGTCGAGCCCTGGGCTTCGGGACCATGGCAGACGTGGCATTCCGAATGATAGCGGCGGAAACCCGAATAGGTGAACCAGTCCATCGTGCCGTCGGCCTGAATGTTATAGATCGGCGTGCCGTCTTTCAGGCTCCACTTGCCGTCCGGGCTCACGGTCTTTTCGGCGGCCGGTGCAACAGCAGGGGCCGGGTCAGCCGCTTGCGCAGAGGCCTGAAAAAAGAAAGCCGCAGTCACGATGGCTGCAGACAAAAATCCAGTACCAAACCTCATTACGCGCGTTCCTCTAGCTGGGGTTCTGTTTGATTAAACGAGGCAAAGCCTGTCCGAAGCTATGTTCGGTGGGAGCCTAACGTTGCATTCCAAATTGACCAAATCAAGCCGGCTACTGGCGGGCGATCAGGCGGATTTTCGTCAGTGGCATAAAAAAGCCGGCGCGGAAAAAGTTCCGCGCCGGCCCTGTGTCGAGCTAACCGATTAAGGCAGCGAGAACACGGTGAGCGTGCCGCCCAGCGAGGTGTACTGCTTCAGGCCAGCGTAACCACCGACTGCGCCCAGACCATCGGTCGGGTTCTGCAGACCAGCGGCGAGACCGATGCCAGCCCAACCACCCACGCCCGAAAGGATAGCAATGTACTGCTTGCCCTTGTGCTCGTAAGACATCACGTTACCGATGATGCCCGACGGGGTCTTGAACTTGAACAGGTCCTTGCCGTCCTTGGCGTCAACCGCTTTCAGGTAGCCTTCGAGCGTGCCGTAGAACACAACGCCGCCGGCGGTGGCGAGAGCGCCAGACCAGACAGAGAAGGGCTCAGGCTTCGACCAGACGATCTTGCCTTGGCCAGCGTCCCAGGCGATGAAGTTACCCATGCCGCCGTGCGAGCCGGGGGCGGGGTACATCGAGAGGGTGGCGCCGACGTACGGCTGACCAGCGGTGTACGAGACCTTGAAGGGCTCATAGTCCATGCAGACGTGGTTCGTCGGCACGTAGAACAAGCCGGTCTGCGGCGAGAACGCCGAAGGCTGCTGATCCTTGGAGCCGAGAGCCGCAGGGCAAACGCCCTTCGTGTTCACGTCCTGGCCGTTCTGGAACGTAGACGCCGCGGGAACAACCGCAGGGCGGCCGTACTTGGGCGACTTCGGATCCATGTCAACGCCCGTCGTCCAGTTGACCTTGGGGTCATACTTCTGGGCGACCAGGAGTTCACCGGTGGCGCGATCGAGGGTGTAGCCGAGGCCGTTACGGTCGAAGTGCACGAGAACGTTGCGCTTCTTGCCGCCGACATCGATTTCCGCGAGCGGCATTTCGTTGATGCCGTCATAGTCCCACTCGTCGAACGGGGTCATCTGGTAAGCCCAAGCGGCAACGCCGGTGTCGGGGTTACGAGCGAAGATGGTCATCGTCCACTTCTGGTCGATCTGCTTGCCATCCGCTCCTGCACGCTGGGCAGGGTTCCAGGTCGAGGGGTTGCCCGAACCGTAGTAGAACAGGTTCAGAGCGGGATCGTACGAATACCAGCCCCAGGTCGAGCCGCCGCCGATTTTCCACTGTTCGCCGGTCCAGGTCTTGAGCGAGCTGTCCTTGCCGACGGGCTTGCCGAGCGACATGGTCTTTTCAGGGTCGAACAGGATCTGGTCATCGGGACCAACCGAATAGGCGCGCCAGACTTGCTTGCCGGTGTTGATGTCGTAGGCAGTGATGTGGCACTGCACGCCGAACTCGGCGCCCGAGATACCAACGATGATCTTGTCCTTGACGGGGAGCACGGTCGAGGTGCCGGTCTGACCCTTCTTGGGATCGCCGTTCACGGTCTTCCAGATTTCCTTGCCGGTCTTGGCGTCGAGAGCCACGACAGCGGTGTCGGCCTGATGCAGGAAGATCTTGCCTTCAGCGTAGGCAACGCCACGGTTCACCGTGTCGCAGCACATGACGGGGATCACGGACGGATCCTGCTTGGGCTCGTACTTCCAGATGATCTTGGCTTCGTTGTCGAGATCGAGAGCAAAGACGTTGTTCGGGAAGGGCGTATGAACGTACATTGTCGAACCGACGACGAGCGGCGAGCCTTCATGGCCGCGCAGCACGCCCGTCGAGAACGTCCAAGCAACCTTCAGGGTCTTGACGTTGTCGCGGTTGATCTGGTCGAGCTTGGTGTAACGCGTATTCGCGTAGTCGCCGGTCTGCAGGGTCCACTGCTTCGGATCTGCAGTGTTCTTGATGACGTCCTGGTTTGCCATTGCGGGCGCAGCCATAACGGTCACAAGAAGAGCACTTGCGAGTGCACTGTTGCGCATCACGCTTCCTCCATTTGGGTTCTTGCCATGCTTGCAAGTGTAAATGCCGATATCACCAACGGTCGTGTTGGGTGCGAGTTTATCTCGTCTCCCCGATCGCACATCGGTCGGCGGACGACCCATTCGGGCTTGTCCGCGTCGACACCACAGCGCGAATTACGCACTTTTCCGTGAGGATCGCAAGACGCTGTGTGACAACAAGTCTCGCAGCCGCAAAACGCCCCGGAGACTGATGGTCTTCGGCCCCGGTGCTGATTAGCTTTAATGCTATGCAGCATAATATGTTGCAGCGCGATATTGTGCGCAAACTGCCGATAATCCGCCATGCCCGCAGGGAATGATAATGCAGCGGCGACAGCCCATTTGTTGCTAAGTTTGAACGGAAGGATCGAACGCCATGATCTCACGTCGCACAATTTTGCATGCTGGAACGACGGCGGTCGCCGCCACCGTTCTAGGCCGGCAACATGCAGATGCAAAACAGTCCAACCTTAATGTTGAAAGTGTCGCCGAAGGCGTGTTTGTCAGCACCGGCGTGCATGAGCTGAATTCGCCCAGCAATGGCGGCCATATCTCGAACGTTTCGTTCGTGATCGGCAACGACGCCGTGGCGGTTATCGATACCGGCGGCAGCGCCGGCGTCGGCCGGGGTCTGCAGGCGGCCATCCGCGCCGTGACAGACCGCCCTGTGCGCTACGTGATCAACACGCACATGCACCCCGATCACGTGCTGGGGAATGCCCCCTTGGCGGCTCCTGAAACCGTCTTTGTAGGCCACGCCAAGCTCGCCCGCGCCTTGGCCGCCCGCGCCGACCGCTACCTGACCACGAGCCGAGACAGCCTGAGCGCGGAGGCCTTCGAAGGCACACGCGTCATTCCTCCCTCTGTTACAGTCGAAAGCGAGAAAACATTGGATCTGGGCGGCCGCGTACTCACGCTGAAAGCCCGCAAAACCGCGCATACCGACAATGACATGACTGTGCGCGACGAGAAAACCGGCACTCTGTTTTTGGGCGATCTGCTGTTTTCAGCCCACGTCCCGACCCTCGATGGGTCGATCCGGGGCTGGCTGAAAGTGCTGGCTGAACTGAAGGCGGAACCGGCGGCACGCGTAGTGCCCGGTCACGGCCCGGCGCAGATGCCTTGGCCCGAAGCGATGGCAGCCGAAGCCCGCTATCTCGATGCAATCACCCAGGACGTACGCGCCATGCTCAAGGACGGCCGCACCCTCAACGATGCGATCACCTCGGCAGCCAGGAGCGAGACCGCCAGCTGGCTGCTTTTCGACGAATTCCATGCCCGAAACGTCGCGGCGGCGTTCGCGGAACTGGAGTGGGAATAACGGGCAGCCCCGGTCGAGCCGGCCGACGGCCAGGCATCAAAAGCAGCGCAACTCGCCCTCGACCTGCGCCCGCCGCATGTCCTTCACGCGCCGTTGCAGATCGCCGTTGCTCATTTCCTGCTGGGCTTTGCCGCCCCGCTTGTAGACCATGAGAACGGTCTCGACGGCCTCGTACTCGTCGTACGCCATGAGGCTCGAGATCACATCGACCGAGCAGGAGCACTTTTCCAGCGCTTCCCGCGACTGACCGTTCACCTGCATGCAGGCGAACACGTAATCGGCCCGCGCAACCGTCGGAAAATCATTGACGGCCCCCTCTTCCGCCCGCGGCGCAGTCCCGGCGAGAGCAATCGCCGCACAACCGATCAAACCCGCAACGATAGCCCTCATTTCAAGACCTCCGCACCGACCAGCGAAGTCCGCTCTTCGAGGCGGGGGGCTTCCTTGGCCGTATTTTCGTAAAGCGCGTCCATCTCGACGAACTGCCCCGGCGCCACATCGCTGACAACGAACGAGAACTTGGAATTCTCGAACCCGCGCATCTTCGCAGCGTTGAGATCGCCGGCGTACGGCTGCACCGATACCCGCTGCCCATCGACTGTGGTGTCGCCGATCTTGATCTTGACTGGCTCGACGGTGGCGCGTTCGCGCAGCGCAGTGCGGAATTTATCCTTGAGATACGCGATCTTGCCACCCGCAACCGACATGTAGGACGCAACCGCCCGGTCCAGGAACACGACCAGGATGGGATTGCCGGTCAGCTCGTCGATCGGGTGCGGCTCGCGCGCGCGGTTGCCGCTGAACACCTTGACGACCACATCCCGCTTGCCGTCGGCGGTGGCCTTCTTGACCTCGATTTTGATGTCATCGGTGAACGGCTGCCCCAGCAATTCCGCCTGCGAAACCGTGCGTTCGAACTTATAGACGAGATCCTTGCCCGCCTCGACGTTCGACAGGTGCTTGCGCTCGAACAGAATATCGATCGGCGACGGCTTGGCGATCTCGGCGGTAACGCCGGCAGCGCAAATCGCCAGCAATCCGGCGGCCAACACGCCACGAACAGCGCCTTCACGAACGGCAGTTGAGAACCTCGACACGTAACGCCTCCTCGAAATTGAGCCCGTTTTCCGGGCCTTTATGCTTCCATCTACACCGGAACGCGGCTAAATTCCAAGTGAAGCCCGTGTAACGTTGGCGTGTTAGCGCGCGGAGGCACCCTCGGGCCGGTAGAGCCCCAGGAAGGTCCCGAAAGCGCGCGGCCCGTCGCCGACCTCGACTTTGCCGGTGACTTTCAAGGTCGCAGCATCGATCCGGACCAGCGTATTGTCGAACCAGCACGCGACGTAAACCGCGCCATACCCATCATAGGCAATACCCTCGGGGTGGTCGCCGACGGGGATGGTTGCAACCTTGAGGTTCGTAGCGAGGTCAAATACGGTTACGGTGCCGCCGTACTGGTCGGAGACGAAGGCCCGGTCCTGCGACAATGCAACGGCATAGGGCCGCCGGCCAACGGGCACCGTGGCAATGACCGCCCTCTTGGCCACGTCGACGATACTGACATCGTCGCTGCCCACATTCGCAGTGTAGGCGTACCGGTCCCCCGTCAACGTGATGCCGAATGGACGGGAGCCTACTTTTATCGAGGTGGCCCTCGGGTTGGGGTCCGATTGAGGAGAGTGCGACACATCCACGATTGAGACCGTATCGCTCTCGCGGTCGGCCGTGAGCGCGAATTTGCCATCGGGTGTTATCGCGATACCCGACGGCGATTGCCCAACCTCGAACTCGGCGGTGATCGCGCCCGACTTCGGATCGACCTCGACAAGGCGGCGGCTGTACCAGTCAGCAACGTAGACGAGACCGTTAACAGGACTGACCGCGATGCCGAGCGGACCGCCGCCGATCGGAATGCGCCGCGCCACGGTCCCTGTTGCAAGATCGATGACGGCGATGTCGTGAGCGTCGGGGGCGGTGACGTAAAGCTGGTCGAGCTGGGGCGACAGCGCGACGCCAGCCGGCTTGCCGGGGACCTTGATCGTATCGAGGGTGACCATGCGCGCGAGATCGACGATGGACACCGTCTCGCTGCCCTGGTTGGTGACATAGGCATAAAGCGGCAACGGGGCCGGAAGGAGCGCTGTCGCCCCGGACACGTCAGCAATAAGCATAGACAGTCCTGTGAGGAGGCAATTGGCCCAGCACCGCCTGCGAACTTCGGCCTTTGTCGATCTGCGGTTCAACCGCCCGCCTCGAGCTTGGCCTTGAGCGCGTCGAGCCCGGCCTTGTAGACGCCGGTCACGGCCTTGACGGCGGCTTCGTCGTTCAATTCCGGCGGCGGATCGTTGTTGACGAACCCGCGATAGAACGCGCCCTTCCACTCGACGGTGGACTTGGCGGCATCGCCCGTGACCTTGATCGACGACGAATAGTTGGAAACCGGCAGCGTTTTCACATCGACGGTGGTGATCTCGTAGGCATACGACTTGCCCTCGGCGTTATACGAGGTCAGCGCTTCCTCGATCGTGCCGCCGCCCTTGAGCGTCAGCGTGCGCTTGGCGCCTGCGCCATTGTCGCCGGTGCCCGCGGTCTTCTCGATGGCGGGATGCCAGCTCATATCCTGGAAGTTGCCCATCGCCGCCCAGACCTTGTCGGCCGGCGCGTTGATCTCGATCGATTGCACCACCTTCTGGCGGGACGGGCCGTGGGCGAGCGCGCTAAACGGAAGTGCGGCCACGAGTGCAAGCGCCGCCAAGGTCGTTCTCAACATTCAAATGTCTCCGGTTCTGGCTGGGAGGACCGCTTTCGCGATTGCGCGCGACCATAATCACGCCTGCGCCCGCACGCAATCGGCGGATTACGGTGCGCCGGCAGCCTTCGCGGTTGCGGCTTTGAGCGACGCCGCCATTATGGCGACGGCCTTGCCGCTTTCGGGCTTGAGCGCGTGACGGGCGGCAAACCATTCGGGATCGTTATAGGCGAGCCACACCTGGCCCGCCTGATCTTCATAGGCCAGAACTTTGAGCGGAAGATCGATCCCGATCGTCTGCTGCGCTTGCATGAGCGCGGTACCGGCGATGGGGTTACCGAAGATGAGAAGTTCGGTCGGCCGCAAGGGCAGCCCGACGGTCGCCCCGTTGGCCGCGTGATCGACGCGGGCAAAGATGGTCGCCCCGTTGCCTTTGAGGCTGACTTCAAGGTTATCCAGCGTTTCCTTGACGGAATACTTGCTGGCAACCGCGACAAGGCCCTCGACGGCATAGGCAGAACGGCAGGCCTGGCTGCCCAAAAGCAGGAGCGCAACCGTCAGTGACATGAGATGTTTGATCATGCCGGACAGATGCGGACCGATCCTGGCTTTTCCAAGACGATTGCCCCGCAAAACGCAGGTCTGCTTCTGCGGCAAACCCTGCTATCCCTTGAACGGACAACCGCCTTCTTCAGGGGGGCCGGCAACGGTCTGATCCGCGCCGTGGGGAGCAGCACCCGCTCCGGTCTTGACCAGGGCCTCGAGCTCAGTGAGCCGCTTGCGCAATTCCCGATCCGCGTGGAACTTGCGCGTCTCGTCGCGCATGACAGCGGCGATCGAGGAAACCTTGCCGTCGGCCGAAAACAGCATCCCGACCGTAAAGGAAATCGACAGCGTGCGGCCCTCTTTGTCGATGGCTGGCACCCGCAGCACGTCGGCGCCGTAGCGGGTGATGCCGGTTTCCATGGTGTGAAAATACCCGTCCCAATGCCGCTTGCGCTGCTTTTCGGGGATGATGATGTCGAGGCAAGCCCCGAGCGCCTCGTCTTCGGTGAATCCGAAGATGCGCGTCGCGGCCGGATTCCACAGCGTGATGAGACCCGTGGCGTCGCACACGACAACGGCGTCGCCGACGGCTGCAACGACGGCTGCAACAAGGGCGTCGAGATTGGTGTTGGGTGTCATGGCCAGACCTTTTTGATCAACAAAGCCGGTAGGCATATCAAAACGGCGGCGCACCCAAAGACGCGCCGCCCAGTTGGTCGTCAAGTCTCTGCGGAGAAGCAGATGCCGTGACTTTCGTGGTTTAGACGGCCTTGGCGTCGTGCAGGTGTTGGATGCGCGCCTTGTCGTAGCCAAGCTCGGCCAGCACTTCTTCCGTATGTTCGCCCAGCAGCGGCGATCCCGTGATCTCGACCTTCATGTCCGAGAATTTGATCGGGCTGCCGACCGTGAGGTACTTGCCGCGTTCCTTGTGATCGACTTCGGCGATGGTGCCGGAGGCACGCAACGATGGATCGTTGGACAGTTCCTTCATCGTCAGCACCGGCGCGCACGGAATATCGAACTTGCGCAGGATATCGACGGCCTCGAACTTGGTCTTGTCCGCCAGCCACTGTTCGATGGTTGCGAAGATTTCGGTGATGTGGGGCTGGCGGGCCTGCGCCGTCATGTAGGCCGGATCGTTTTTCCACTCGGGCTTGCCGATGGCATCGCAGATCGGCGCCCAGGCGTGGCCCTGCACCGTGAAGTAGATGTAGGCGTTGGGATCGGTTTCCCAGCCTTTGCACTTGAGCACCCAGCCAGGCTGCCCCCCGCCCCCCGCATTGCCGCCGCGCGGCACGACATCGCTGAATTCGCCGTGCGGATACTGCGGATATTCTTCGAGATAGCCGAGCTTATCGAGGCGCTGCTGGTCGCGCAGCTTGACGCGGCACAGGTTGAGCACGCTGTCCTGCATCGACACGGCGACCTTCTGGCCCTTGCCGGTCTTGTCGCGCGAACGCAGCGCGGTGAGAATGCCGATGGCGAGATGCATGCCCGTGTTGCTGTCGCCAAGCGCGGCGGCGCTGATCGTCGGCGGGCCGTCCCAGAAGCCGGTCGTCGAGGCCGAACCGCCGGCGCACTGGGCGACGTTCTCATAGACCTTCAGGTCTTCGTAGTGATGGCCGTCGGAGAACCCCTTGACGGACGCGAGGATCATCTTGGGGTTGAGCTCCATGATGCGTTCCCAGGTGAAGCCCATGCGGTCGAGCGCGCCGGGACCGAAGTTTTCGACCATGACGTCGGAAACCTTGATCAGCTTTTCGAGCACTTCCTTGCCCTCGGGCTTCTTGGTGTCGAGGGTCAGCGAGCGCTTGTTGGAGTTGAGCATGGTGAAATAGAGCGCATCGACGCCCGGGATGTCGCGCAGCTGCGAGCGAGTGACGTCGCCGGAGCCGGGGCGCTCGACCTTGATGACGTCCGCGCCGAACCAGGCGAGCAGCTGCGTGCAGGCGGGACCGGCCTGAACGTGGGTAAAGTCAATGATTTTAATGCCTTCAAGAGCTTTGCTCATGAGTGATCCTTGCCGTGGTTAAGATGTTGAAAAGTAGGTTATTTCTTGCCGATCACACTTTGCGGGTTAAGGCTGCCGATGTTGCCGCTCTCGGTGCCCGCCGCCGGATCGATGACGGCGTTGATGAGGGTGGGCTTGCCCGAATCCATCGCCTCGTTGACGGCGCGCAACAGCTCGTCCGGCGTGGTTGCGTTGACGCCCACGCCGCCGAAGGCTTCCATCATTTTGTCGTAGCGCGCGCCCTGGACGAAGACGGTCGGGGCCAGGTCCTTGCCGGTCGGATCGGTATCGGTGCCGCGGTAGATGCCGTTGTTATTGAACACGACGATGCAGACCGGCAGATTGTAGCGGCAGATGGTTTCGACTTCCATGCCGGAGAAGCCGAACGCGCTATCGCCTTCGATCGCCAGCACCGGCTTGCCGGTTTCGACGGCGGCGGCAACGGCAAAGCCCATGCCGATACCCATGATGCCCCAGGTGCCGACGTCGAGGCGCTTCCTGGGCTGGTACATGTCGATGATGCCGCGCGCGAGGTCGAGGGTGTTGGCGCCTTCGTTGACCAGCATGGCGTCGGGACGGTTGGCGATCACGGTCTTGAGGACGCCGAGCGCACCGTGGAAGTCCATCGGCGATTTGATCTTGGCGAGCTTGGCCGCCATCTTGGAGGCATTCTCCTGCTTCTTGGCGTTGACGGTGGCGATCCAGGCAGCGGGAGCTGCCGGCCAGTCATGGCCCATGCCAGCCAGGAGAGCCTCGACGCACGATCCGATGTCCCCGACCACAGGGGCCACGATCTCGACGTTGCTGTCCATTTCCTTGGGTTCGATGTCGATCTGGATGAATTTCTTCGAGCCGGGCGCGCCCCAGGTCTTGCCTTTGCCGTGCGACAACAGCCAGTTGAGGCGCGCCCCAACGAGCAGCACAACGTCGGCATCCTTGAGGACGAGCGAGCGGGCAGCACCCGCCGACTGGGGATGGGTATCGGGCAGCAGGCCCTTGGCCATGCTCATCGGCACATAGGGGATGCCGCTCCTTTCGACGAGCGCGCGGACGGCTTCGTCCGCCTGGGCATAGGCCGCCCCCTTGCCGAGCACGATGAGCGGACGCTGCGCGGTTTTCAGCACGTCGAGCGCGCGCTGGATGGCGGCAGGCGCCGGGATCTGGGCGGGGGCGGCATCAATCACCTTAACCAGCGACTTCTGCCCTTCGAGCGCGTCCATGGTCTGCGAGAACAGCTTGGCGGGCAGATCGAGATACACGCCGCCCGGACGGCCCGAGACCGCAGCGCGGTAGGCTCGCGCCACCGCGATGCCTATGTCGCAGGCGTGCAGCACGCGGAAGGCGGCTTTGCACAGAGGCTTGGCGATGGCGAGCTGGTCCATCTCCTCGTAGTCGCCCTGCTGCAGGTCGACGATCTCACGCTCGGATGAACCCGAAATCAGAATCATCGGGAAGCAGTTGGTGGTGGCGTTCGCCAGCGCCGTCAGTCCGTTGAGGAAGCCGGGGGCAGAAACCGTGAGGCAGACGCCCGGTGCCTTGTTGATGAAGCCTGCGATCGCCGCCGCGTTGCCAGCGTTCTGTTCGTGGCGAAATGAGATGACCCGCATGCCGCAGGCCTGCATCTTGCGGCCGAGATCGGTGATGGGGATGCCCGGCACGCCGTAGATGGTGTTGATGCCGTTGAGCTTGAGCGCATCGATGACGAGGTGGAATCCATCCGTCAAGGCCGGCTCCGGCGTGGCTTCGTTCGAATCGACGGGAAAGAGCTTGGGAGCGATTGCTAAACCCATGGTGTTTCAGGTCCTGGTTTTTTCGGTTTCTGTTGAAGTCGAGAATTTTCTTGCGCGTGGAAACTTAAAGCCGTGCGACGTGATCTCAGTTGAGATCCGATAATCGATAAACGTAGTCCCTGAGCCCGAAGGCGTGATTACGAACCAGCGTCCCCGCCAATTCCCCATCGTGCGCTTCGATCGCCGCGATGATGTCATTGTGTTCGCGCAACGACCGCAGCGCGCGATGACCGTCCGCCATTCCCCGCTGCCGGATCGCCCGGACATGCAGTAAGAAACCGTCCGTCAGCTCGCAAATCAGCCTGGATTTGGAAAGCCGGATGATGGCCGAATGGAATTCGATATTCGCAGCGATAACGTCGTTGATGTCCCCGCCAGTGGCGCGCGGAGGCAAACGGTCTGCAATTGCGCGCAAAGCCGCAATATCGTCCCTATCGGATTGAAGCGCCGCCATTCGCGCCGCCATGCTTTCCAGCGCCGCCCACGCCGTGATCATTTCGACGATTTGCGCCTTGGATTTGCGCACGATGAGAATTCCGCGCCGCTTGGAGATTTTAACGAGCCCTTCGTGATCGAGCCGCGCCAGCGCAAGCCGGAGGGGCGACCGGCTGACCCCGAATTGTGCGGCGAGCGTCTGTTCGCAGAGCTGCAGACGCGCAGCCGGGTCATACACATCGGTCTGCAAAATCAAGTCTTTCAAGGCGTCGTAGACGCGCTGGCTTTGCCGCTGCGCGCGCCCGCTCGTGACCAACTCTGAACCGCCAGCAGGCATCGGAAACAGGTCTCCGGAGTATCGACGAAAGTATATGGTATATTGTATACCAAGCTCCGATGGGGATACACGGACCTGCGACAACTTGCAAGCCGTAACGTCGCTCGCGCCGGCAAGATTTTATTAATAATTACACAACCCATTGATTAGGCGTGTTTTTAATTAGAATTTTCGGCAAGCGCCGGCCGTCGTTCCCAGGCGGACGCCCCTGAGGCAATTGTGCGCAGGCAATATAAGTGGCGAGCAGTATTTGGTATGCCAGCCGTCCGTCGGCCCTGAGCGACCGGACCCTGAGCGATCCAGCCGAAGACGGTCGAGACCACGATCAGGAGCGCGAACAACAGCCCACGTTGCTGCGGCAAGGCGCGCGCAAAACGCACGAACCAGCGCACCGATCGTCCGGCGACTGAACAACGACCCAAACCAGACCGGCGACCCGCGCCAGCCCCTTTTTTGCGACCCGCTTACTTCGTCTTGGGCGTTAGCCCCTTGATGCCGTAGACGCCATCGGCCGCGATGACGTCTTTGACGAACGGATCGGCGCGCTGCCATTCCTCGGCCTTGCCGTATTTGGCGGTCCATTGCGCCTCGAACGCTTCCGCAGGCTTCCATTTCTGGTCGGCGTTCTCGCGCAGGTTCTGCACGTGTACGATGGTCATGGCCGGATTCTCGATCAGCAACCCGTCGACCTGAACGGTTTTCCCGCAATAGGGCAGAAGATCGGGAATGGCGTTGGCAAACAGCGTCTGGCCCTTGACCGGCATGCGGAGCTTGCCGTCGGAGGTCATCAGACCGAGCTGACGCTTGCCGTCGCCGCACTTGGCCGGACAGTTGCCCGTCAGCGTGCAGGCGATATCGACCACGGTCGCATCGAACTGGACGACCTTTTCGTTGGCGATGCCGAATTCATCGGCCGCCATGGCCACGCGCGCGCCGCTGGCCAAGAGGGCCGCAAGCGCAATAAGTGAAGCAGCGATTTTCATGGCTCAATTCCCGAATGGCACGATGCCGTTGACGTCGTGCGTCATGTTCACGACGCCCTTGTCGTCGGTGACCTTGGTGACGAGCAGATACTTGACCCCGTCGCGCTCGATAAGATCGCCGTCGACGGTGACGTCATGGGACAGGAAATGAGCGAGCCGGGGATTGGCGACGTTGCTGTCCTCCTCCTCGATTTTGAGGATCATGTAGTAGGCGCCGTCCTTGTCCTTGAGACCAACGGGAATGCCGCCCGCCGTGCACCAAGCCGCGCACTGATGATGCGCCGTGCCATAGGCGTACATGATGGCCGAGACCGAGCACCAGGTCTCGATCACCTCCCCGGTCACCTGCACCCGCTTGCCGGGCGCCGGTGTTGCAGCCTTGCCGGTGGAGAGATAGGCCCCGCTCCCCAAGAGTGCTGCTGCGAACGCCCCCGCCGTCACGATCCCGCGCAATCGCATATAGTACTCCTCTTGCCTTGATCTTTGCTACCTGCAGTTACGCCGCCACGATAAACCTTGTTACGCGGGGCGTACGCCCAAATTCGCCATCCCATCGCCATGGTTGCACCGCCACAATAGTACGCTAACAGTCGGCTCCGGCATATGGAGACCGATTGCACATGAAACCAAGATCAACAACAACGAGACAGAGAAAAGTGCGCAATTTCATCCTTGCGACCCTGGCGGTTTTCGCCGGTATAATTCTGGCCGGTTGGCTTGCCATCGTGATTCTGAAACCGGGCCCCGAAGGCCGTCTGGTGCTCGCGAGCGGTGGCGCGGAAGGCTCATATAACGAACTGGCGCTGCTCTACCAGAAGCAGCTCGCCAAGTACGGCGTGGAGGTGGAACTGCGTCCCACGACGGCGGGATCGGCAACGCTGCGCGGCCTGCTCGACATTGAGGTGCGGCCGCCTGCAACGGACGCGAAGGATCAGCGCCCCACGATCATCGACAAGCAGAGCGACATCGAGGCCGGGTTCCTGAAGGGCGCCGTCGCCGGCAGCCTGCAGGGCCGCCTCGCAACCGAGACGGAACGCAACTGGCATGACCGCCTGACCAACGCCGTCGTCTCCGTCGGCCGCATGTTCTACGAGCCGGTCTACGTATTCTACCGCGGCGAGCAGGTCAAATCCCTGAGCGAATTCAAGGGCAAGAAGATCATGATCGGGTCGGCGGAAGGCGGCGCCAGCCGGGTCGCCAAGACGCTTCTGCGCGGCAACGGCGTCGATGAAAAGAACTCGAAGTTCATCAACGAGGACGTTTCTGACGACGCCTCCGCCCTGACGAAGGGCGACGCCGATGTCGCCTTCGTCGTGCTGCCACCCGACAGCAGCAAGATCTTCAAGCTGATGCGCACGCCCGGCATCTTGCTGATGAACTTTGCGGCCGAGGCCGATGCCTATGTCTCGCGCTTTCCCTTCCTGTCCAAACTGGTGATGCACCAGGGCTCGGTGGAGTTCGCTCCCGACATTCCGTCAGCCGACATCACGCTGCTCGCCACGACGTCCACGCTGGTCGTCAAGAAGTCGGTTCATCCAGCCATCGCAGCTCTGCTTGCCGAGGCCGTCGTCGATAACCCGCGCAAGGGCTATGACCGCGACGGCGAACCGATCCTGTTTCACCAGGCGGGCGAATTTCCCAACCTGAAAGACCCGGAGTACGCCCCCGCCAAGGAAGCGGTTCCGATCTACAAGAATGGCGAATTGCCGTTCCTCTTGCGCGCGGTTGCGCCCATGAACAATGCCCTCGGCATCCCGTTCTGGGTCACGGCCTACCTGCACAAGCACGGCACCAGCACCGTATTGCTACTGATCCCGATCCTCTCGATCGGTCTGCCGCTCATGAGGCTGCTGCCCCAGCTCTACGCCTGGACCATCAAGCGGCGGCTCTATTCCTGGTACCGCCAGCTCAAGGTGCTCGAGACCCGGCTCGACCGCGAGCATAACCCCTCCCCGGCGGATCTGGCCGAAGCCCACGACGAGCTGGAACGCATTGACCGCGCCGTCAGCCGGATCAAGGTGCCAATCCCGTATACGGATCAGTTCTACGACCTGCGCGGCCACATCGACATCGTGCGCCGCCGCCTTGAGCCGAAGTCCGTGCCCGTGGCCGCCGCCGCGGAATAAACGCACCGCTGTGACGAAGGCGGGGCTTGCCCCCTGCCTTCGCGGCGGCCTATTTGGGTTCGAAACCGGCCACGCAACCTTCGAGAGCCCAGCGCCCCCATGTCAACCGTCCCGACGCCAACCGCCCCGACGCCAGATCCCAATTCAGGCAAAAAGCCGGACCATCTCGCAACGGCCCCCCATCTGCGCCTGGCGATCCTCGACGGCATCGCCACGATCACGATCGACAATCCGGTCCGTATGAACGCGATATCGGCCGCGATGTGGGCAGCCCTTCCCGGCCTGATCGCTAAGGCGGAGGCCGATAGCCATGTCCACGTCGTCGTCTTGCGCGGCGCAGGCACGCGGGCGTTTTCCGCCGGCGCCGATATCTCCGAATTCGACACCGCCCGCTCTGGCGACACAGTCCACACGTATGATGCGCTCAACCACGCAGCGTTCGATGCGTTGACGAATTGCACGAAGCCGACCCTCGCCATGATCCATGGCTTTTGCCTTGGCGGCGGCCTGGGGTTGGCGCTCGCCTGCGACCTGCGGGCAGCCGACGCACACGCGACGTTTGCAATCCCCGCAGCGAAGCTCGGCATCGGTTATAATCCGCGCTGGATCAGCCCGATTTTGCGCGCGGTCTCGCCGGCCATTGCCAAGCTGATCTTGTTCACCGGCCGCCGCTTCACCGCACCCGAAGCGCAGGCGATGGGGCTCGTGACCCTGCTCGCGACGACCGACGACCTGGAAGCTGCAACCTACCAGCTCGCCGCCGAAATTGCAGCGAACGCGCCCTTGTCGGTGGCAGCCGGCAAGGCGATGGTCGATGAACTGTCCCAGTTCGGCCACGCGCCCGACCTGGCCAAGCTCGACCGCCATGTGACAGCCTGCTTTGAAAGCGAGGACTACGCCGAAGGCCGCAGCGCCTTCCTCGACAAGCGCAAACCCGTCTTCAAGGGCCGGTAATGCCAGCGCCCCGGCCAAGCCAATACCTGCGAAATTGCTCGCATTTCCTAGCCCCGCAAGGCGAAGGGAGACGGAGACGCTTGCCTCTTGTCTTGGCAGTACTGTTGGCTGCATCTCCCGCATTCGCCCAGCGCTGCGTGACGCCGGCCGAACTCGCAAGCCGCCCGGGCGAGGAGCACCCGGTCAAAGGCGACCACCGCTTTGACGCGGCAGAACCCGCCCGCCAGTTGAACCCGTTTTCACCGGTTCCCGCCAACCTGCGCGGCGCGATCCGGCGCGTCGAGCTGCCCAGGGGCAGGAAGCTGATCGCGCTGACCTTCGATTTGTGCGAACAGCCCGGCGAAATCGCGGGCTACGACGGCGCGATCTTCGATTATCTGCGCGCCCAGGGCATCAAGGCGACACTGTTCACCGGCGGCAAGTGGATGCGCTCGCACGGCACGCGCTTCCCCCAGCTGCTGACCGACCCGTTGTTCGAAATCGCCAATCATGCGAGCGCCCACCGCAACCTGCGCCTGCTGTCGGGCGCAAGTCTCGAAGCCGAAATCAGTGGCCCCCAGCGCGCCTACGAAGCGATCCGTGAAACGACGGCCGCAAACCAGTGCTACGCCCCCGCAGCCAAGAGCACGCCGCAGCGCCTGGGACTGTTCCGCTTTCCCTATGGGGCCTGCAATGACGCCGCGCTGGCGGCCGTCAACGATGCGGGCCTGCTCGCGATCCAGTGGGATGTGTCGACCGGCGATCCCTCGCCCGGCACCTCGGCGCAAGAAATCGCCAACGCCATGGTGCGCGGCGTCCGCCCCGGCTCGATCGTCATTTCGCATGCCAACGGGCGCGGCTTCCACACGGCGGCAGGTCTCCCCCTCGCCATTCCCAGATTGAAAGCGGCCGGCTACGAATTCGTCACCGTGACTGAACTGCTGGCCGCAGGCAAACCCGTGATCGTACCGGCCTGTTACAACAACAAGCCCGGCGACACCGACCGCTACGATCACCCGCTCGGGCTGCATGTAGGGCTCGCAGGCGGGCTCGCGGGCAGCAGCAAGACCAAGGCCGCCGCAGCCCACGGCGCCCAATCGCTGCCCTGGCAGACGCAGACCGAGCCTGCGGCCAAGCACGCCGTCAAACCACCCCCGCCCGCCAAAGAACCCTCGATATGGCCCTGGCAATGATGAACGCCCCCGCGATTTTTTCCCAACCCCGCTATGACATAACGCCCGGCGTCGAACTCACATTGTTGAAGCCCTATGAGGCAGCCCAAGTGGGCGTGATGTTTGCAAGCATCGACCCGTGGGCGCGCTATCCGTTCACGGCCGCACAATTGACGAGCTTCTTTGCGCAGGTTGAACCCGGTGCGCCGCGCTTTGCCATCCGCGTCGACGGCAACCTCGAAGGCGGCCTGATCGTCCGCACCAATTGGTTTCGCGGCCCCTACATCCACATGCTGGCGCTGGCCCCGGGCGTCCAGGGCCGCGCCATCGGCTCGGCGGTGATGGGCTTCATCGAGAAGGAAGCACGCCGCGCGGGCGAACGGAATTTGTGGGTGGCGGCCAGCGACTTCAACGAGGGCGCCGTGCGCTTTTACACCCGCCACGGCTTCACCCACGTCGCAGTGCTTCCCGACTTGGTGCGCGACGGCCGCACGGAAATCCTGCTGCGCAAGCAGCTCACGGCCGCAGCGGGCAAGTCCATCCTCTGATACCAGCGGTCAGAATTTTCTGACCGTCGGTATGAGACACGTACACCCGGTGCGGGGTTAAGGCTGGACCGGCCTGAACATCAGAGCTAATCGTGATCAGCATATCACAGGATCAGGATTTCTGATGAACCCGGTGACGTTGAAGCAGCTCCGGTATTTCGATGCGCTGGCCAAGCACCTCCATTTCGGCCGCGCGGCGCAAGCCTGCTGCGTGACGCAACCCGCCCTCTCCATGCAGCTCCAGGAGCTGGAACAGTCATTGGGGACGCCGCTGGTCGAACGGGCGCGTTCGGGCCTGAAGCTGACCGCGGCCGGAGAGGCAATCGCCGCCCGTTCCGCCCGCATCCTGACGGACGTCGACGATCTGGTCGCACACTGCGTGCAAAGCAAGGGGCTGATGACGGGCCGGCTACGGCTAGGTGCGATCCCCTCCATCGCACCATATCTGCTGCCGCCCCTGCTCGCCACGCTGAAGCAGGCCTACCCCGCGCTCGAACTGCACGTACGCGAAACCCAGACCAAGCCCCTCGTCGAGGAACTTCTGGCGGGCAAACTCGACGTTCTGCTGCTGGCGCTGCCGGTTGCAAGCGCCGAGGTCGCAACGCTGCCGTTGTTCGACGACCGCTTCCTGCTGGCGATCCCGGCCGAATACCGCCTGTCTGGCCGCGTGCGCGCGACGCCCGAGATGATCAAGCACGAGCGGCTGTTGCTGCTGGAAGAGGGCCATTGCCTGCGCGACCAGGCGCTCGCCTATTGCGCCCTGAGCGAGATCAGCACGGTCAATACGTTCGGCGTGTCCTCGCTGTCGACGGTGGCCGGCATGGTCGCGGCCGGCCACGGCATCACGCTGCTGCCGGAAATCTGCCTCGACGTTGAGACTCGCGGCCGCAGCATCGAAGTCGTGCGGTTTACAACGCCCGAGCCGAGCCGCACGCTGGGCCTCGCGTGGCGGCAGTCATCGCCCCGCGCAGCTGATTTCCATGAACTGGGCCGCCTCCTGCTGGCGTGCCGCCCCGCCCCCTCCGATCTAACGACGCCCGCCAGTAGAAAGCCGCGCAAATGACCATGACCGTGGTGCCAGCCCCCGCCAGGGACGCCGATATTCTGAAGGTCGTCGAGACCTGGATCGACCTGCTCGCCGCGAAACAGTATGCCGAGGCGGCAAGCCTGCTGATGCACGACCCCGCCGGCCCGAACTGGACCCCAGCCCTGCTCGCCGAAGTGCTCGGCGGCTATCAAAAGCTCGAAGGCCGCGGCCCGGTTACCCCCGTCGCCAGTGCCCGGGCGGACGGGTATGAGCCTTACCGCGACATCGACTTCTGGGAGGACGAGAAGGGCAGCTTCGCCGGCGACCTCCACTACAGCCTGCCACTCGGCGGCGTCTGGTCGGATGTGACGGCGCTGTTCAACATCCGCCGCGTGAAGGGCGGATTCGCACTGGAGCTTGACGATATTCATGTGCTGTAGCGGCCGGATACGGGAGCGCGGGCTCACGTGGGCCTCGTACGCTCGTCCGTGCCGCAGAAGACAGCGCCACTCCAATGCTGGAGCAGATCGGCGGCGACGGCATTGGGCCAACACTCGCCGTCGCCGATCAAGCGAACTGGGACTTGAAGTTCGGCAGCTGATTGGTAGGATCGGCGACAGTCAGAGGGAGGCGGCAACGGGTGAGGTTGACTCCGAGCTAACGTCGAAGTGCTGCGGAAATTGGTATAACGTTTTGTTTTGCCTATTGCGGAGTTCCAGTTCTGAGCACCCTCGGTGGGCCCACAGTAGAGCGTCCCGCTGTAAGCCTTTGGAAGGCAGCGTGGCGGCATGAGTGATCGTTTCATACCAACGTGGCGGATTCGCATTCGAGCCGCCGGCAGGATCTTGTTTCGTCGCGGTGCCGAGGCTTTCGTGTGCAGCTTCTGCGGTATGGACCGGCATAAGGTCGATAGAATCGTTGCTGGCCCCGGGGTGAATATTTGTGGGGAGTGCGCAAGGATCGCCGCGGTTTTTGCTCGACAATCCAATCAACCACCGGTGTCGGTTGGCCGGAAATCCGTGATCGTAACCCCAGTGATCGTCCAACCGGAAAGGCTGGCAGAGGATCGCGTAGCGTCTGTGCCAGTTGTGATGTGTGCGGCGGCTCAGGACGCTGGTTGCACCCTGCTGGAGTGGACGCTGACGCACAGGTACGGGGAGGGTGGCGATTATCTAGACCTGTGTGTCGAGTGCGATACCGGCACGGACGAGACCGCGCTTCGCAATCGTCTGATCACGGCTTGCCGGCAGGCCCTCGACATGCCCAGGGTGGACGACCGTTACTTGTCTGCCGTTGGTGCTGGTGCCCCCGCGGCGACGCCGAGCGAATGAGCACAAAAAGCGGTGCGTCACGCAGAGCTTTTCCATCGCTAGTGCTTGGACCTCTTATCGCCCGTTCCCTCCGTTGCCTCAGACGGTGGCGATCATCATAAGCGGACGCGTGGCGGTGGGCAACATTCAGCGCACTGCATATGACGTTATGGGTCGAAACACGCCGTGAGGCGACCCCGATGAGTATGGGCGGTCTAGCCCCAAGTGCTGACCGGCCCACGGCAGCGTCCTTCGACAACGGAAGCGCCGGCGACTTATAGGATAACGTTTAACGGAACGGCCAGGGCCCGCCGCGACGTTCGTGGCATCGGGGGAACCG
>JANXVY010000070.1 GCA_025351425.1 Hyphomicrobium sp. | reverse complement strand
GCCGCAGTTCAAGACGCCCTCGAGTGCGCCCCCCGTGCATGGGTTGCGCTGAGCGTAACGCTGGCTGGAGGGCGCGGGGATAAGTTTGCTGCGAAAAATTCTCAGGCCCTAGCCTCCTGACCCAAAAGTGTCATCCTCGGGACGAGCCCTCGGCTGTCTGGTTGAGCATTGAGCTTGGTGACACAAGCTTCTGGTCCCCTTCAATGTTTGAAGGGCTCTCGATGCCCGCGACATGCAAACAGCTGTCATCCTCGGGCTTGTCCCGAGGACCCATACCTCAACGCGATCGGCACTGCGAATTTCGGTTCGCTGCGTGCCACGCGCTCTAGGGTCGTTCCGGTTTTAATTGAATCATGGAACGACCCTGGTTCCTTGTTTTGTCGTGCTTCTTACGGGAAAACCGCTGCACACTTTTCCCAGAAGCACTCTAAAAAAGCCAACGACCCCTGTTGGAAAATGGGTCCTCGGGACAAGCCCGAGGATGACAATTTTTGAGATTTGTGGCCTGGACGCTTTAACCGGACAGCCGTGGGACGAGCCCGAGGATGACAATTTGAGAGTGACCGAGCCGCCCACTGCCGGTCGGGGCGGAGCCTCGCTAAGCGCGGGGATGCTGGGACGCGCACGTCGCGGAGGGAGACACGAGGGACCTGCTCAAAATTCAAACCGAGGCACCGCCGCTTTCGACGGCGTCGTGCACACGAACCTGCCACATTCCTCGCCGATCACAGTCTCCGCCCCATCCCGATCCCCTGCAGCAGTGTGGCTGCCGGGCCGCGGCGATCTAAATGCCTTGCTGGGCGATTGATCCGAATGCGGCCTTGTCCCATAACGGCGGGGCGTTGAGCGTGGGGTGTGTTTCGATCGAGTGGCTTTGCATAGCGAATGCGCGCGTGATTGCGGCTTGGACCTGAAACCAATTTGGAAGAGACGCTGTGATCCGCTTGACCAATGTCGCGCTGAAGTACGACAGCGGACCCGACACGCTGCACGATGTCAATTTTCACTTGAGACCGGGCTCTTTCCACTTTCTCACGGGACCCTCAGGGGCGGGAAAGTCGTCGCTGCTGCGGCTGTTGTTCATGTCGCTGCATCCGACCCACGGGCGGATCCACATGTTCAACCAGGACGTCAGCCAGGTGACGAGCGCCAAGCGCGCGCAATTGCGCCGCCGTATCGGCATCGTGTTCCAGGATTTCCGCTTGCTCGATCACCTGACAACTTGGGAAAACGTCGCGCTGCCGCTGCGCGTGATCGGCAAGCAGGTTGGCGACTATCGCGAGGACGTGACGGACTTGCTGCAGTGGGTGGGACTAGGCGACCGTATGCATGCCTATCCGTCCGTGCTGTCGGGCGGGGAAAAGCAGCGCGCCGCCATCGCCCGCGCCGTCATCGGCAAGCCCGAATTGTTGCTCGCGGACGAGCCGACGGGTAACGTCGACCCCCAGATGGCGCGGCGGTTGCTGCGGCTGTTTATCGAACTTAACCGGCTCGGAACCTCAGTGCTGATCGCGACCCACGATCATCAGTTGATGCGCCAATACAAAGCCCCCCGTTTGGAGCTGCATGACGGCCATGTCCGGATCGTTTGATAGACCCGACCGACCCAACGGGCGGCCGCCGGCGGCAGGTGGACCCGCGTTCGATCCATATGAGGATGCCTATGAGCAGACCGGCTTGCCGGCGCCGGGGCTTCAGCGAGGCCCGCGCGAGATCGGTCCGCAGCCGATGATGCAGGCGGAGCCGACGGCAAACTGGGAGCCCGAGACGCAGCGTGCGCCGCAGGTCCACCCGGAAATACTGTATGCGGATGCGCGCACGGAACCGGTCGAGCACAAGCATAAACATGCCGCGATCGTGCCGGCTGGATCGGTGACTGGGCGGTCGCTGACGCTGGTGATCTCGATCATGTGTTTCCTGGCGTGCCTCACGGCGGGTGCTGTCTACATGATCAACAAATCGGCGGACGCCTGGCTCAGGGATATGGCGAGCGAGGTCACCATCCAGGTCGAGCCGCGGGATGGTGTGGACACCGAAAAGGTGCTCAAGGACACGGTCGCGTTCCTGACCAAGGAGCCGGGCGTTACCGGGGTGAAGGCATTGACGCTGGATGAGTCTGCGGCGCTTCTCGAGCCGTGGCTCGGGCAGGCCGATGTGCTCAAATCTTTGCCCGTGCCGCGGCTGATTGCGTTGGAGATCGACCGGGGATCTCCGCCCGATCTCGACGCGTTGCGGCAGAAGCTGACCGCGCAGTCGGCCGGCGTTACGCTCGACGACCACCGCCATTGGCAGCAGCAGATACGCACGGTGACGCGCTCGTTTGCGCTCGGTGGCCTCATGATCTTGATCCTGGTTGCGGCAGCAACGATCGCAATCATCGTGTCGGCCACTCGCAGTTCGATGGCGTCCAACCGGGATATCGTCGAGGTGCTCCATTTCGTCGGCGCGACCGACCGGTTCATCGCGCGGGAATTCGAAAGCCATTTCCTGAAGCTCGGAATCCGGGCCGGGCTGGTCGGTGCGATCAGCGCGGGGCTCGTGTTTCTCATCGCGCCGACGGTTGTCGAGTTGATCGGCGGGCAGACCGTGACGGCGGCTGAGCTGCGGCAACTCGTCGGTTCGGGCGCGTTGGAGTTGACGGGCTATCTCCTGATGGGGGTGGTCGTCGTCGTCATTGCCGCGTTGTGCATGTTCACGTCGCGATTGGGCGTGTTCCGCATTCTGAACAGCCGGATTTGAGGCGCGCGAAGGCAAGTTACTGCCACGAGGCGGCCATCCCTCCGGTGCACGATCTTCCGGGTTTCGAGCCCTTGAATGATTCGTTGACGAACTTGCTACATTGGGCTGTCAAATTCGCCGTTCAATTGGCTATTGTTTGATCGATATGACGACAATAGAGCACCCTCGGCTCTCCGGTTCGGCCGGGCAGGAGCAACGCATGCTGCGCAGCGGTACGAGCCGGGCGTTCCGCCTTGCCGTCGGCGCGGCGGGGCTCGCCGTTGCGCTGTTTGTGTTCGGCTTCATCCTGTTTGCCGCGGTTGTCATGCGCGAACAGGCGCCATTTGCCGGCAAGGCCGACGGGATCATCGTATTGACCGGAGGCGATTTTCGCATCGGGGAAGGCGCGCGCCTGTTGCAGGAGGGGCGGGCTGGATTGATGCTCATTTCGGGGGTCAACGCCAAGACCAGCCGGGACGATCTCATCAAGCTGTCAGGGCTTCCTTCCGCGACGTTCGATTGCTGCGTCGAACTCGGCTATGCTGCGCAAGATACCGAAGGCAATGCCGTCGAAGCGCGGACGTGGGTGAATGGCCGCGGGCTCACCCGGTTGATTATTGTCACATCGAGTTATCATATGCCGCGAAGTCTGGCGGAACTCGCCATTGCACTGCCGGAGGCCCAGTTGATCCCGCATTCCGTCGTTCCGCTCAAGTTTCGCAGTCCCGCCTGGTGGCTGCACCCAAGCGCCGCCCGGCTGTTGTTGTCGGAATACGTGAAGTTCCTGCCCGTTGTGGTGCGGCTTGCAATCGTGCGTTACGTCGCGCCCGTCCCGCCTCCCCCTGCCCGCGGTTGAGGCATGCAACTCGATCAACTGACAAGGCGTGTCCGCTCGCTTGCGTTTTTGGCCGCGTTTTATACAGCCACGGCTGTGTTCTCGATTGCCGGGTCCCCGCTGCTGCTTGTGCCGCGCCGGTATGCCATGACGGGCTTGCGAGTCCATGCGCGGCTCTGTCTGTGGCTGATGCGCGTGATCGTAGGGACCACGTATGAAGTGCGCGGTCAGCAGTACATTCCCGATGGACCCGCGCTGGTCGCTGCAAAACATCAATCGGCGTGGGATACGTTCGCGCTCATTCCGCTGTTGCGCGATCCCGCAATGATCATGAAAGCGGAACTCGGCTACATTCCGTTCTATGGCTGGCTTTCCCGCAAGTTCGAGCACATCCTCGTTGCGCGCGAGCGAGGCCCGGCTGCGCTGCGCAAGCTGATCGTCGATGCGAAGGCGCGGGCCGCCGACAGCCGTCAGATCGTGATTTTCCCCGAGGGTACGCGTCAACAGGTCAATGCGCTCCCCGCCTACAAGCCCGGCGTCGTGGCGCTGTACGAAGGCCTGGGCCTCACCTGCGTGCCGGTCGCGCTGAATTCGGGTTTGTTCTGGCCACGGTTCGGCACGAACCTTCGTGCAGGGACCATCGTCGTCGAATTCCTCGAACCGTTGCCGCCGGGGCTTGATCGGCGGGCGTTTCGAACCGAACTTGAGGCACGGATCGAGGCTGCGACAGCGCGGCTGGTCGCCGAAGCAAGCTGCGATACATTAGACGAACAAATATAGAACAATTGGTTGACGATTGGTGCCGGCTGAGTTAGCCTTGAGAGTGAGCGATGAGGCAATGCCATGGCGATTGAGCGATCGGATCCCGAGTTCTCTGCGCTGATTGCGCGCGAGATCTGGGAGCAGAAATACCAGCTGAAGCAGGACGGAGTGGCCGTCGATCTCTCGCTCGACGATACGTTCTGGCGGGTTGCCCGGGCGGCCGCCGGTGCCGAGCGCGGCGGCAAGCGGGTCCGGGATCGCTGGGCTGCAACCTTCCACGAGGTCATGGCGCGGGGCGATTTTCTCCCTGGGGGCCGAATTCTCGCTGGGAGCGGCACCGGGCGCGATGTGACGTTGTTCAACTGCTTCGTGCTAGGCCGCATCGAAGACGATTTGAGCGCCATTTTCGAAAGTGTGAAGGAAGCTGCCCTTACGATGCAGGCCGGCGGCGGCATTGGGCACGACTTTTCTACCTTGAGGCCACGGGGGGCTGCGGTGCGCGGCGTCGGTGCAACCGCGTCGGGCCCCGTCAGTTTCATGGACGTGTGGGATGCGATGTGCCTCACGATCATGTCAGCGGGGCAGCGGCGTGGCGCCATGATGGCGACGTTGCGCTGCGATCATCCCGACATCGAGGAATTTATTGCAGCCAAGGCCGATCCGCACCGGCTGCGCAATTTCAACCTTTCGGTGCTGGTGTCGGATGCGTTCATCGCAGCCGTGAAGGCGAAGGCGCCGTGGGACCTTGTATTCGAAGGCAAAGTATTCAAGACGGTGTCAGCCTTTCGTTTGTGGGAGTCTATTGCGCGATCGAACTACGACTATGCCGAGCCCGGCGTGATTTTCATCGACCGCGTGAATGGGGCCAACAATCTCAATTACTGCGAGACGATCAGCGCCACAAACCCTTGCGGGGAGCAGCCTTTGCCGCCTTATGGGGCGTGCTTGTTGGGGTCACTGAACTTGGTTTCGTTCGTGCAGCAGCCGTTCACGCGCGAGGCATCGTTCGACGGCGAGCGGCTGGCGCGTTCGGCCACTGTCGCCGTGCGGCTGATGGACGACGTGATCGACGTTTCGCGCTATCCGCTCGATGCGCAACGCGAGGAAGCGAGAGCAAAGAGGCGAATTGGCCTCGGCGTCACGGGCCTCGCCGATGCGTTGATCATGATGGGGGTCGCGTACGGTTCCCCGCGGGGACGCGCGCTGGCCGCAGAGTGGATGGCAGCGATCCAGAACGCGGCCTATCGGGCCAGCGCAGAGCTTGCGGGCGAGAAGGGTGCCTTTGCGCTGTATGATGCCGTCAAATTTCTGGCGCGGCCGAATGTTGAGCGTCTCAACGAAGAGACCCGCAAGGAAATCGCGCGGCACGGCGTGCGCAATGGGTGCCTGACGTCGATTGCCCCCACGGGTACGATTTCACTGCTTGCCGGGAACGTCTCAAGTGGGATCGAGCCGGTGTTCGATTTCCAGTATATGCGGCGCATCGTGACCGAGCCTCAGATGGTGCGCGAGGAGCGCGTCGAGGACTATGCCCATGCGCTTTACCGCTCGCTCCATTGCGATGGCGAACCGCACGGGGAGGCTTGGGTCACGGCGGGAGAGCTTTCTCCGCAGGACCATCTGGCTATGCAGGCGGCTCTACAGCCTCATGTCGACAGCGCGATTTCCAAGACGATCAACTGCCCGGCGGAGATCGACAGCCGTGCGTTCGAGAGTTTGTATCTCGACGCCTTCGATCGAGGGCTTAAGGGGTGCACGTTGTTCCGTCCGAATGCCGTCACGGGGCAGGTGCTCACGGCGCTTGCGCCATCGGTTCCCCCGGTGCCGGCAGACGCCGCAGAAGGGACGGTGCAGGATGGGGGCCACAAGACGGCCGGCAGCATCGTCTACATGAGCGAACCACTGGCGCGGGATGCCGTTCTGGCGGGGACGACCACGAAACTAAAGTGGCCGGGTTCGGATCATGCCTACTACATCACCATCAACGATATCGTGCGGGATGGACGGCGGCGGCCGTTCGAGATTTTCATCAACACCAAGGATCTGACACACTACCCGTGGACCGTGGCGTTGACGCGGATGATCAGCGCCGTTTTCCGGCGGGGCGGGGATCTCTCGTTCGTGGGCGAAGAGTTGCGGGCGGTTTTCGATCCGCAGGGCGGGCAGTGGGTGGGCGGCACTTATGTGCCGAGCCTGCTGGCGGCCATCGGCGGGATCATTCAAGCCCATCTGGACGATATCGGCCGCGAAAGCTCTGGAGGGCGGGAGGCGGTTCCGCTTGCTTGCGCTACCGCGGCGATTCCAGCTGCTCGCGGATCGGACGGAGGCTTGGCCGACGGTGCGCGCCGGGAACGGGGGCAGGCGCGCCCACTGCTCTGTCCGCGGTGTTCTTCGCCGAATTTCAAGCTGGAGGGGGGGTGCCGGATGTGCCTCAATTGTGGCCATTCCAGCTGCGGCTAGAGCATTTTCCGACGAAGTGGATACCGGTTCGTCGCAGAAAATGCGACAAAATCAAGAACCTAGAGCAAAATTCCGATTCCGTAAGATCGGAATTTGCTCTAGAGCATGTTCGTTTTTCTTTGAATCGCTCTCATGCTCTCGCTTTTTGTTTTGTCGCGCGTTTTTATGCGAAAACCACTTCATACTTTTCCTAACGCGCTCTAGAGCGCGTTCACCTCAAATGGAAGCGTAGCCTGAGTTGGTGAAGTAGTTCCGGCACTCATCGGGCAGGAAACGCGGCAGGCTCTCACGGATGGCGTCGGCCATCGCGTCGATGCTTCGTGCTCTTGCCTTCCTGAC
>JANXVY010000046.1 GCA_025351425.1 Hyphomicrobium sp. | reverse complement strand
CTGGTGCAACACGTGTCGAGACCTCCGCCCCAATCCCAACTAAGCCGGAAACGTCTCTGGAGCGTGACAATCAAGCGCCCTTTCCAAGCAAACGGCCTGACGGCTGTTTTCTCAGTCGGGCGATTTTACTCGGCAGCTGATTTTGCGAAGCCTGGTTGCTCAGGGCGCAATGAACTTGAAAATTCCGCCCGTCCCGTCAGATCCCGCCAATCGCTGCTGCCGCCGAAGGCCCACAGCGGCCAAGCCGCTTCGTAACTTCGCATTTCAGGCGTAATGGTGATCAGATCGGCGCGGGTTGCCTCGATCGTGTCGCTGCGGCCCATCAAAGCATTGTAGGTGCCACGCACCAGGCGCACTGGGCGATGACTGGAAAGGCCCGTCCGGGCATGCGACCGGTAAATCAATTGCAGGTCCGGCCGGAGCATCGATTTGCCGAGGACATTTGATCCAAACAGCCACAGGAATCCTTTCCGCAAGGCGTCCCCTGCGCCCGGAACGCCCCGTGCGTGGGCGTGCATCAGGATGGACGGCGCCATCCCGTGCTGGTGCACGGAGTAGACCTCGTAGAAGTCCATCACCCGTCCCGTCTGGACATCGAAGAGCCAAGGCCATTCCCCATAGGGCCCCTGCAGGGCGATGAGCGCGCGAACACACGCGTCTGCAGCGTCGAGGGCTGGTTCGTGAGAACGGGCCGCGCCATGATGATAGAGGCCAAGCGTGCAGTAGACTTGGCTGGCGAACGTGGAGAAGCGCCTGCGCGCGCCATGGCCCGAGTTCAGAAAAAGATCAGATGAGCCGCGGAGCTGGTTGAGCACGACGCCACAGAGCTGATCACCCAGGCTGCGCCATGCCCGGTCGTGAAGGCCAATCGCGGTCACGCCCGACAACGTCATGCCGATTTCTTGCGCCGTGTGGCGGCAGGTCGCCCGCTCGTCCCGCAGGGCCTGGCGAAGATGATCGGCAATATGGCCCGGAACGTCAATCGACCATTCTGCTGCGGCCCAGGCGGCGGTACCATAAGAGTGCAGCGGGCCACCCGTACGCCGCAACTCGTCGCAAGTTTGGGCAAGCAGATCCTTGACATTATAGTCATGGCTCGCCAACAACTGCTTATCGACTTTCGAAAGCGAAAGCAGCAAGTTGAGAGAATAAAAAACATCATATCGAGGCTGCCAGACATTCGGTTCTGCTCGGCCGTCCAATAGATATTTGTAAGACCACAGACCCGTAGCGGGACTATGGCAGCGTCGTAGACCAGCCATCAAATAGCATTCGAGATGACTGGCGCTGTCCATACTCGGTATTCCTCTCGACCTACTCATCGATCACTGGAAGCATCGTATGACTCGAAGCTATGCCGAGCCGCGCTGCAGGTCGACAAAATGGGCGGTCCGATGGCCACGCTCTACACGGGCCAGTGATGGGTGCCAAGGGGTTTTCTGCCCCAGCCGGCGGGCAAACTCGCATGATGGTTTTCGAGATCGGTCAGTCGGCGGAATTGCCCAATCCGCTATCATCGGACGTAGTCGGAATTCGTGTTGTCTCCTGTCCGCTAGCATGTTAACCAGCGCCATGCTATCGGCTGATTTTAGCACGGGTGTCTGATGCGTACTCCATCTCCGACGGCCTCTTTGGCGCGCGGCACGACGGCCTCTTTGGCGCGCGGCACGAAGCATGGCGCGGGCTTGAAGGGTGTCCTTTCGATTGTCGCAGCCATCTTGCTGATGGGTTGCGAAGGAAAGTTGGACGGATTGGGGTCTCAAGCGGTTGCCACAGCGGCCAAGTCGGAGATCGCAGCCGCAGCACCCACAGCCGGAAACCTGCCCTCTGCTCCCAGCCGTGTCGCGGCAGCAATGCCACCTGCCGCCAATCGAATTGCGAGCGGCGACAAAGTCAAAATTTCGGTCTTCGGTGAAGACCGGCTGTCGGGTGAATTTTCCATCGATAGCGCAGGCAATGTGTCCTTGCCGCTCATCGGCTCGACGCCCTTGGGCGGCATGACCACCGCCGAGGCCGAAGCGGCGCTGCGGGCTAAGCTCAGCAAAGAGTACGTGCGCAACGCAAAGGTTACGGTTGAAATTTCGGCCCTGCGGCCATTCTACATCATTGGCGCAGTGGAAAAGCCCGGGGAATATCCCTACCGCCCCGGCATGAACGTCATGATGGCGATTGCCATTGCGGGCGGTAACACGTACCGGGCGTCCCCCTCAACAATCATCATTCAGCGGGCGGGCACCAACGTCGAGTCCGAACATCAAATCGCCTCGACCGTGCCCGTCAATCCAGGCGATCTGATCCGGGTCCCCGAGCGCATGTTCTGAGCGCGCAACTGAACTTTCCCCGGCATGCCAAGTTTGAGGCCGCGGTCCATCCATCGCACGATTTTTAGATGCTGATGGTGCTCTCTTCGGGGAGTGGCGCCGCTTGATGTTGCGTATGGGTATCAATGGCTGCTTCATACTCAGTCATAGCGTGAAGCGGCGTTGACAGACGAATCATTAACGTCGAGGTTAAATTTTACGTTGTAATCGTAATGGTTTTGAGTGGGGTGTGGGCATGTCACGTTCTTTGAACGTCTTCTTTTGCATCGGCACCATGGGCTTGGTGAGTTCTTGGATCGGCGTGCAGGCTGCGCCCATGGGTTCTAATGGCGCGTCTGTCGAAAAATGTGCGCAACCTGCGCGCTCGTGTGACCAGGTGTCCACCGCGGCCGTACAAAAGGTCTTGGCTAACCAATCCACCGCTGCAGATGGCGGTGCCGGCCTCGCCCAAGCCATCGCCAAGCTGCTGATTTCGGAGCCGTCGCGTGCGTCGGAAGTGCTTTGCGCTGCCCGCAAGGCGGACGGCACCCAACGCAACGCGATCGCGCTTGGCTACGCGGATGCGCGAGCCGAATTCACTGCCATCGGAGCCGAACGTCCGGCGGCGGCTTGCACATTGCAATCGGCTCTTCCCTTGGCAGATGGAGACCTTGCGGCAGCGGTCGGGACCGCAGCAATGGGAACTTCGTCGACTTTCGGTTTTGGCTATTTGTTTGCCTCCGGCACCAGCGTTGGTGGCGGTGGAGCTAGCAGAAACTAATCGGGCTGTGTTCTTCGGGGAACGTCCGATCTTGGCGCGACGCGATCAGTTTGTAAGCGTTTTCTAAGCGTAAAGTGGTGGGTGTATGAGAGTTTGTTCGTTCGTTTGTCTAGCGCCCTTGCTGGCGCTCAGCGTGAGTGCGGCTGCCGCTCAAAGCTCAGGCGGGAGCGCAACAGCGGGCGCATCGCGCGACCTTCTGCCATCCCGCGATGTTCTGGCGCCGGCCTCAGGCCCGGGCCACCATAATGGTGGCTGGTTCGACCGTTTCTACGATGACGGTTACGGCTATCGCATGGGATCGAGCTGGCTGTATCCAAGCGTTGGGGTTTCCGTAGCGTTCGACGATAATATTTTCGCCCAACGATCCAAGACCGTTTCCGACGAAATCACCAAGCTCAATGCCAGCGTCGTTGGCCGCCAGCGGTCAGGCATCCACGACCTGTTCGGATACGCCGCCGCCGAAGGCCGCATCTATGCCAACAACTCCGATCTCGACGCCGTCGATGTAACGGCTGGCTTCATTGATCGCTACGAGGTCCGCAAAGACCTGTTGATCCGGCTGCAGCTGGAATACGCCCACCGCAACGAGCTGCCCGGCTTTGGAGCAGTTGGACTGACGGCGCCTTTGTCGGGACCGCTGGGATATGATCAAGGTTACGCAGCGCTGTCCTTCAACCAAGATCTCGGCCGCGCCTACTGGTCGGGCGGCGTAACCACCACGCTGTCGCATTACGGCACTGCGAAAGATTTAAATGGCCTTGCCATCGACGAGAGCTATCGCAACGGAACGGTGACGACGGTGGTTAGCCGTCTTGGATACTTCATCGGTCCGATGACGAGCGTGTTCGTCGACCCCTCCTATAACTGGCGCGTATTCGACACGACGAAAATCGGCGGCTTCGATAGTCAGGGCGGTCAGGTCACTGCCGGTATCGCAGTCGATTATCGGGGCTACCTCCACGGCGAAATCTTCGGCGGCTACGGGTTCCAGCGGTTCGAGAGCGCGTCTCTGGGTGGTGACGACAGCGTGCGCTACGGCGGCCGCTTGAATTTCACGCCGGCCCAGGCCTTCTCGATCAACGCCTCGCTCGAGCAGAACTATGGCGAAACGGCTTATCGTCCGGGCACGCTATCGCCTCTGTTTGGCAGCGTTGCGCGCACCACCGTCGCGCAGGCACAGGTCCTTTACGGTTTTGCCGCGCGCTGGACCCTGAGTGCGACCGGCAGCTACGAATACGACGAGTTTCTTTCGACCAATCGCACCGACGATATTTGGCGCGGCGGGGTTGGCGTCAGCGTCGATCTGGGACGCAATTTCGTGGCTGGAGTCTCGTATCAGCGCACGGCGGCCGACTCGACCGTTCCGAGCTACGGCTTTGATCGTAACGAGGCGATGTTCAACTTGAAGGGCCGTTTCTGACGGCGCCCTGCCGCACCTCGCAAGAAGCGGCAACCGACGGGCCACGCTCAACTGGGAATGGTCGGTTTTTCCCGCGACGCCGTTCACCCCGCCGCGCCCCTCGGGTGACGAGATCGCGGTCCGCTTCCCCATCACAGGCGGGCGGTAAAAGGCTCTCGAAGATATCGAATTTGTCCGCTGAGGCCCTGAAAGGTCCTAGCGAGCATTTTTACCGCACAGCCGCACCGCTCAAGATTGTCATCCCGGCCCAATGTGGCGGTCGCGCGCGCCTAGAGCATTTTCCGACGAAGTGGATACCGGTTCGTCGTCGACGGCGAAGCCTCGCTGCATGAAGACGGCGAAGCCTCGCTGCATGAAGA
>JANXVY010000042.1 GCA_025351425.1 Hyphomicrobium sp. | reverse complement strand
TCGAGCCAGCTCCGGCCCATCACCCCCATTTTTAAAAACGGCGAGGCCGCCGGTGCAAACCCGGACCTCTCCCGCAGCCCTCACTGTTATTTCTCCGGGCGCTCAGCGCTGCGGAGCCAAAGGCGCGTGCAGGGGAGCGCGGTAGAAAAAGTGTGCAGCGGTTTTGCGTGAAAACGCGCGACCAAATGAAGGAAGTGAAGGCCAGGACCCCGGAGGGCTTCTGAGCCCGACAAAGAAAAAGTGGCGCGCCCTGGACCCGCCGGACTAAGGGAAGGCTAAGCGGCGGTGTTAGATGTCGAGGTCCTTGGCGAAGGCGGCGCGCTCCTGGATGAAGCGGAACCGGGCCTCGGGCTTGGACCCCATCAGGGCGCTGACGGTATCGGTCAGCAGCATGCGTTCGCCCGGTGCATCGCCGACCTCGATGCGCAACAGCAGGCGCTTCGACTTGTCCATGGTGGTTTCCTTGAGGTGCTTGGCGTCCATTTCGCCAAGTCCCTTGAAGCGCGTGATCTCGACCTTCTGGTTGGGCTTGAAGGCGTCCGCCATCAGCTGATTGCGGTGGGGCTCGTCGCGGGCGTAGTGGACGTTGTTGCCCTGCGAGAGACGGTAGAGCGGGGGCACGGCGAGATAGAGATGGCCATTCTCGATCAGCGCCGGCATCTCCTGGTAGAAGAAGGTGATCAGCAGCGAGGCGATGTGTGCGCCGTCGACGTCGGCGTCCGTCATCAGGATGACGCGCTCGTAGCGGAGGTCGTCGTCCTTGTAGCGCGCGCCGGTACCGACGCCGAGCGCCAGCAGAAGGTTGGACAGCGCCTCGTTCTGGGCGAGTTTCGCCGACGTGGCGTTGGCAACGTTGAGGATCTTGCCGCGCAACGGATAGATCGCCTGGGTTTCGCGGTCGCGCGCCGACTTGGCGGAGCCGCCAGCGCTGTCGCCTTCGACGATGAAGATCTCGGTGCCGGCCGCCGACTGGATCGAGCAATCGGCGAGCTTGCCCGGCAGGCGCAGCTTGCGGGTGGCCGACTGGCGCTGGACGTCCTTGTCCTTGCGCCGCTTAAGACGCTCCTCGGCCTGTTCGATGGTCCAGTCCAGCAGGCGGCTCGCCTGCTGCGGGCTGTCCGCCAGCCAATGGTCGAAGGCGTCTCGCACGGCGGTCTCGACGATCTTGGTCGCATCCTGCGTCGACAGCTTCTCCTTGGTCTGGCCCTGGAACGCCGCGCCCCGGATGAAGACCGACAACATGGAGGCGGCGGTGCCCATCACGTCGTCGGCGGTGATCTGGGCGGCTTTCTTGTTGTTGGTGAGCTCGCCATAGGCGCGCAAACCCTTGTAGAGCGCCTGGCGGAGGCCGTTTTCGTGGGTGCCGCCTTCGGGCGTGGGAATCGTGTTGCAGTAGGACGAGGAGAAGCCATCCTCGTTCGTGATCCACGCGACCGCCCATTCGACCGCGCCATGACCATCGGCCGGCTTCACGTTGCCGGTAAACAGGTTGGCGGTGACGGTCGAATTGAGGTCGATGCGGGCGGACAGGAACTCCTTCAGGCCGCCCGGAAAGTGGAATACGGCGCTGGTGGGGACGTCCTTGGAGGCAAGCTCCTCGTCGCAGAACCAGCGGATTTCGACGCCGCCGAACAGATAGGCCTTGGAGCGCGCCATCTTCATGACCCGCTCGGGCTTGAAGGTCGCACCCTTGCCGAAGATCTGGTCGTCGGGCTTGAAGCGGATGGTCGTGCCGCGCCGGTTCATGACGGAGCCGAGCGTTTCGAGCTTGGTCTCGGGGTGTCCGCGCGAAAACACCATGCGATAGAGCTGCTGCCCGCGCGCGACTTCCACTTCGCAGCGTTCCGAAAGCGCGTTGACGACGGACACACCGACGCCGTGAAGGCCGCCCGATGTGTTGTAGTTCTTCGCGTCGAACTTGCCGCCCGAGTGCAGCGTCGTCATGATAACTTCGAGCGCCGACCTGTTCTTGAACTTCGCGTGGTTGTCGACCGGGATGCCGCGGCCGTTGTCGGCGACCGACAACGATCCATCCGCCGACAGCCGCACCTCAATCCAGGTCGCATGACCTGCGACGGCCTCGTCCATGGAGTTGTCGAGTACCTCGGCGAACAGGTGATGCAGCGCTTTCTCGTCGGTGCCGCCGATATACATGCCCGGATGGCGCCGCACGGGCTCAAGGCCCTCCAGCACATCGATGCTGGCGGCGGTATAAGTGTCGGAGGCGTCAGCCGGCTTTCTGGCGCGCGGTTGAGTTTTGTCGGTCATGGAACCACTGTCGTTCGAGAACAAATCACGATGGGCGGGCTTAGACATGGGCGTCGACATGGAATGCGTCCTCGAGCGCTGGTATCGGCAAGCGGGAACGCGAAAGCTCAGATCGACCGCGACTCTGATTTGGCCAGAGTATACGTCCCGCGTGTGGCACAAACGAGCAGCCGCTGGCAAGCCAATGGGCCTAACTTGTGGGAAAGCCGCGGCTATTTTGCTTCAGTGGCAGGTTCGGGCGCGGCAATCAGGTATTGCCCGGGCTTGGTGGCAATGAACGTGACGGGTGCTGCGGCGCGTGCACCGGTGTCTTGGCCGGCGATGGTGATTCTGACGCGGCCCTCCGCCTCGTCGTCGAGCGTGACGGAGGCAGATGCAAGTTTCAGGTCGTTGAACTCGCGCAACGGCAGGCTGGAGAGGATTTGCAGTGGCTCGACCGGTGAGTGGCTCCCGATCCATTGCAGGAATACTTCGGTGGTCTCGACGGGTGTCGAGGTCAGCACCGTGACGGTGCGAAAAGTACCGCTTGCGGATCCTTCGACCCACGTGCCGCCGGTGGCAACCTCGGTCACCTCGATCGGTAGCCGGGCGGCAAGGGAAGCGGGTTCCGATTGCGCCTGCGCGGGCGAAACTGCCGGCAGCATGGCAAGCATAAGGACGATTACGCCAAGGTTCGGTCGCATCCGCTACCAACTCATGAGCTACGATCCAGGGCCGCGAGGGGTCGCAGCCCTGGATCTTTTAGCGGCTCACTCTTCGTGCAGCCAGCGGGCAATTTGACCGCCGACGACGCCGCCGATGATGGGTGCAACCCAGAACAGCCAGACCTGCGACAGCGCCGTCTGGCCGCCGTAAATGGCGGCGGCCAAGCTGCGGGCCGGATTGACCGAGCAGTTCGAGATCGGAATCGCCATCAGGTGGATCGCGCCCAGCGTCAGGCCGATGGCGATGGGCGCAAATCCGGCCGGCGCCTTCTTGCTGGTGGCCCCCATGATGACGATCAGGAAGAACGCAGTCAGCACGGCTTCGACGGTTGCGACCGATAGCATCGAGTACGACGTCGCGGTGTCAAAGGCGTTGGAGCCGAAATTGCCGAGGTTAAGGTCCTTCGCGGGGCTGCCCTTCGCGACCATCATCAGCATGGTGGTTGCGGCGATTGCACCCAGGCACTGCGCAACGATGTAGGGGACGGCCTTGCCGATATCGAACCGGCCGCCAGAGACGAGGCCTAGCGTGACGGCGGGATTGAAATGCCCGCCGGAAATGGGACCGAGCGCGTACGCAAGCGCCATCACCGTAAAGCCAACCGACAAGCACACGCCGATGTTGCCGACGTTTCCATAGGAAAAGAGGGCGACGAACAGGATCGATGCGACCAGCATGAATGTACCGATGAATTCGGCACCCAAAGCCTTGACGTCCATAGTGTCCTCCAGATTGTTTTTAAGTCGTCAACGACCGGCGCCACGACGCGTTTCTGCAGCTGCCGCCAATTGCTCGAATCAAGCGATTCCCGCAACGGTATGCTTTTAAGGCGAAGTTTGTTTGCTTTCACGACATTTCGTCATGACACGGAAGAAACAGTCTTGCCGGGGATTATGACCCACGCGGCGCGACCAGATAGCCGATCCGTCCCGCCGACGCCTTGCGCACCTCGTCGAGATAGGCGAGCACGTCGCGCGGATGGGGAGGATGGCCGGTGTTGGCGATTTCGGCCCGCTCGATCTCAAGCAGTTTTTCAAGCAATGGCTGGGCGGTCTTGTGCAGCATCGCGACGACGGCAATGGTCTTGCGCTTCATATTGGGCGGCACCTTGGGCACCACGCTTGAGATCATGTCTTTGGCGTCTTCCGACAGATGCGACGACAGCCGCCCGAACCAGCCGATCAGGCGGATGGTGCTGTCTTCCTCGAACTTATAGCCGTGCTCTTCCATGAATTCGAACAGTTTGGTCGCGATCATGTCTTGGTTGCGCAAGGATGACGTGATCCGGTAGTCATGCCACTCGGCGACGATATCGAAACGGGGATCGATTTCGAGATCACCTGGCGCGAATGTTTCGATGGTCTTGACGCCGACCCGGTTGAGGAAATCTCGGTTCTTCATGTCGAGGCGGGTCGTATAGGCGGGGAGAATAACGCGGCCTTCGCTCGCGCGTTCGTAGGCATAGCGCACGAGCTTGGAGCAATAGAAGCGGCGGTAGTCGTCGAGCCGCATCGAGAAGTCATACCAAATCCGCCGCAGCCGGCGTTTGGAGACGTGGGCGTGGACCATTCGGGCGGCTTTCGCCGCCAGCCGTTCGTCGCGATGGCGAAACAGGAGGGCCCGCCCGAGTCCATGATCGAGGGCTTGTCCGAGCGGCGTGATGACCGAGCCAGACTCGATCAACGCCTCCACCATCATTGGTGCGCCTTCGGGGTCGACGTACACGACGCCAACGTGGCTGAATTGACTATCAACATCCCCAATGCGCGCGATGGCGGCGCTGTTGTGGGCCTGCCCGCGCACCAAGACGACGTCGCCCGTTCGGAAGGCAATATCGTCGCCGGTATGATAGCGCGGATTGACGAGTACGTTGATGTCGCTGCCCGTGAAGCCGCGGCGCGGGCCAGTGCCGGCGGGAATGCGGGCATGGCCGATGTTGATCTCGCCAACCATGTCTCCGGCATAGCGCGTGACACGAAACACGTCGCGAAGTGCCTTTTGGACATCGTGGGTCATGAGCCCGCGCCTATCCCAGCCGGCAATCTGGTCGCGCAGGGCGAGCCGCAATTCGAATAGCCGTTGCAGGGTGGGTGCTGCGGCGGCACGCACCTCCGCCACGTCATAGCGCGAGAGATCGGCGCTGAAGAGTTCGCGGTAGATGGTAGCCAGGTTGCGCTTGAGTTCGAGCTCCGAGGCAACGGGCGTGGCCGCCAATTCCTGGATGCGCGCAATTTCGCCCGCCAACGTGCGCGATGAAATGTCTTGCTGCATGTATCCCACTCCCAGCCGCGAAATTACGCACACTGTAGAGGGAATTTGCGACGGCTCAACGGCCGAAGGGAGCGCTCAGTCATTGGGTTCAGAGGCCGAGGCACCCTGGCGTTGGCTTGAACCCGCGTTGAGCTTGTCCTTGGAGACGGGCACGAGGTTGACGCTTTCGCCGCAGCCGCAGGCGCTCTTCTGGTTGGGGTTATTGAACACGAACTGCGAGGCGAGTTTGTCGGTCTTGTAGTCCATTTCGGTTCCGAGCAGATACAACACCGCCTGCGGATCGATGATGACGCGCGCGCCGTCCAACTCGACGACCTCGTCGAATTTGCCGACGGTGTCGGCCCAGGTCATGGTGTATTCCATCCCCGCGCAACCACCCTTCTTGAGGCCGATCTTGAGGCCTGCGACGCCTTCGCCCTTGCTGGCCATGACGGCGCGCAGCCGGTCCACCGCCGCTGGCGTGAGCGTCAGGACTTGCGGGCGTGGACGTCGCGCCGGCGCGGAGGGGGGAGTCTCGAGGGTCATGCAACCTGTTCCGTCTGGCCTGTTAAACCTTAAGTCTAGCAGATATTGGCCCGTTCGCATCTCCGATCAAGGGGGGGCACCACTTCCACCATGACCTATACCTCGACATCGACCCATAGCGCGGCATGGTCGGAGGCCGCATGCGACGGATCGGTCATTTCGGGATAGACCTCCCATTGGGGCTTTTTACCGGGCCCCCACACGCCCTTGCGCCAGACCCCGCCCTGCGTGACGCGCTCATAAAGGGCCGGTGAAAGTAAGATGTAGTCGATCTTGTCGTTGGGGCTGCCGTGCTGGTAGGTGCCGGGACGGCCGTCGGTCTGGAAGGCGGCATGCTCGGAGACGTCGCGGAACCCGGTTGTGCGCAGCAGTGGTGCGAGGCATTCGCTGTCGGGCGTATCGTTCAGATCGCCCATAACGGCGATGAGGCTTGCGCTCTCGCTTGCCAGCCGCTGCGTGATCTGGGCGACCCGGGTCGCCTGCGCCAGCCGCTTGCGCTGCGAGGCGTCCTGCCGGCCGTAGCCCTTCGATTTGAAGTGGTTGACCAGCACCCACACCGTCTGGCCTGACGGCGTGAAGATCCCGTATTCGGGGCAGTCGCGGCTGAAAATGTGCTGGCGTGAGCCGTCCTCCTTGTCGTCGACGTGGCTTTTCATCCAGTTGATGAGGTAGCCGCTCTTGATCATCAGCCCGACGTCGATGCCGCGGTCGTCGTTGCCGTCGATCAGCATGGCGCCGTCGAAGGGGACAGCGCCCACCGCGGGCAGCAGCTGGGAGGAGAACTGCAGCAGTGCGTTGCGGCTCTCGCATTCGACGACGCCGAGCACGTCCGGGTCGATGTCGCGGATGACCTGAGCGGTGTTGCGGGTTGCGGTTTCGTTGATGATCTCAGTCTTGAGTTCGAGCCAGCCGACCCAATCGGCGCGCCCGTTGGCAACGATCGCCGGCCCACCGAAGCGCGAATGTTTGATGAGTTCGCCCCGGTTGGTCCGCAATACGACGAATTTGCTGTCGCTCACTTTCTCAAGCCCGAATTCCTTGAGCAGCGCAAGCATCCGGACCTTTATTTCGGGCGTGTAAACGGCTTCTTCGAACAGCTCGTTCAAGGCAGTGAACCGCTCCAGGATCGGACGCCCCTCGGCCCAGCTGTCGAGATTGAGCGCCTTGGCGCGCGTGAACAGGTTTTCGACGTTGTAGGATGCGATCCGCATGGCGATGGCCCTCCGTGAGTATTGGGGCGCACAGGCCATGATTCGGATGGCGCAAATAAGCACGCGGCAGCGATGCCGGGCGTTAAGCGCACAGCAGTCCACAGCCGCGTGATGGTCTAATGTGTGATTAGCGCAAGGCCCGTTGCGACCTCGCTGCTGGCGCGCGCCAGAAGCTGGGTGCTTTTCTGGGTCCCGACCAGCGCTACGAATGTGCCTGCGACGGTGGCCAAAATGACGGTGATCGTCAGCAGCCACGGCAGGCTGTTGCGTGCAACCGAACGCCAGCGCGCGCGCCTGGCCTGCTTGATCCAAGGCGCGGCGGGTGGGGTATGGCCAGCTGCGGCTGCAATCAAAGGCTCGTCGGCGAATTCAGGCAGCGCGCGGGGCTCGGTATCGCCCTCGTCGGGCTCATCGCGTAAGACCGTGGCGAGGCGCTCGTTAAAGCGGGTGTCGTTGAGAGGGGACATCTGTGTTGCGGGCTGCTCCCGCCGGTGCGGAGGATGGGCAAGGATCGGCTGCAGGCGGGCGGCAAGTTCCGCCTCCTCGCCCGAAAGTGGCAGCGTAACGGCCGGGCGCCCCGAAACTGCGCTCGCAATAATTGAGCGGCGTTTTGCTAGCGAGGCAGCCGGGACCGGTTTGGAACCGCCGGCCTTCGGCGGGCCATCTTGCGAACGCGCAGAAGAATTCAGCTGGATGGTGCCAACCATAGGTGACCTCATACACACTCCCGAGCCGCAATCGGGAGAAAGGGTCGAATACACTGGCAGCCCCCTCAGACGACCGGGAACCAGCGTACACGTCTCAACTAACGCCAAGCAACAGTAAAACAGCGAGATGCCGGAATTATGTTGGACTATGGCGCGGGCCGGCAGCTGGTCTGTAATCGACATCGGCTGCGCGCCCGCTTACGGTGCGGCACGTTTCGACCAGCCGCCACATGGGGAACCTGACATGCTGCCACTCGGCCTCGGCCTTGCGCTCTTTTTTGCGATCCACCTGCTGCCAACTCAAACCGCTATGCGCGACGGCCTTAAGGCGCGCCTCGGCAGCGGCACCTACATGGCGTTGTTCTCGGTTTTATCCCTGATCGCTTTGGGGGTCATTGTGTACGGCTATCAGAAGCTTCAGCTCCATCCCGGCAAGAACCCGATCCTGTGGACGCCGCCGTCATGGGCGAAGCACATCACGTTTCTACTGATGATTCCGGCGTCTATCTTCCTGGTCGCGGCGTATGTGCCCTCGCGGATCCGCACGGCGCTGAAGCATCCGATGCTGATTGCGATTAAGACCTGGGCGCTGGCGCATTTGATCGCGAACGGCGACCTGGGCGGTGTGGTTCTGTTCACGAGCTTCCTGCTGTACGCCGTCTATGACCGGATTTCGCTGAAGTCGCGCACCGATGGCCAAGGCCCGCTTGGCGCGGCGAAGGGGGGCCTGCAAGGCGACATTATCGCGGTGATTGGCGGTCTCGCATTCTACGCTTTCATGATGCTTTGGGGCCACCAGAACCTGATCGGCAAGGCGCTCATAGCGGTGCCGGCCCTGCACTAAGGCCATGCCTTGCCGGTGGCAGCCTCTTGCTGGGCGCGGGAACCCTTCGATTGCGGGCGCGTTACCGCAATCGAAACCCTGCTCGCACGAAGGATGGCTACGCCATGTTTATTCAGTTCGGCTATGACATAACGTTTCTCTGCGCACAGCAAACACCGGTCATCACTCGCATCGATGTCCACCCCGACCGCGCTGGCGATGTTGTATCGTCGCGGCCCTTTGCGTGCGACGAGATTTCCCAATGGCACCTATTCACGGATCCATTCGGGAACGTCGCGCGCCGGTTCGTTGCGGGTCAGGGCTTGACGACGATCAAGGGCGAAGGCCTTATCGTCGATACCGGCGAGCCTGATCCAACGTTCCCTGCCGCCGCCGAGTGGGCGATCCAGGACCTTCCGCCCGACGTCCTTCCTTATCTGCTGGGAAGCCGCTATTGCGAAACCGACCTCTTAAGCCCGTTGGCGTGGCAACTCTTTGGCGGACTTGCGCCCGGCTGGGGCAGGGTGCAGGCGATTTGCGATTACGCTCACCGCCAGATCGCCTTCAACTATTCCAACGCCCGCAGCACACGGACCGCGGTGGAAGCGCATGCGGAGCGGGTCGGGGTCTGCCGCGATTACGCCCATCTCGCGATTGCCTTCTGCCGGTGTCTGAACATTCCAGCCCGCTACGTAAACGGTTATCTCGGCGATATTGGCGTCCCCGCCGATCCAGCCCCCATGGACTTCAGCGCGTGGATCGAGGTTTACCTCGGCGGCCGCTGGCACACGTTTGACCCGCGCCACAACCGCCGCCGGATTGGCCGGATCGTGATTGCCCGAGGCCGGGATGCGATGGACGTGCCGATGATCCACTCGTTTGGAGCGCATACGCTTCAGCGGTTCTTCGTGAAGACCGTTGAGGTGGCGACCCAACCCCGGGCCGGGAGCTTGCCGCTGGTTTCACCCAGCCAAACGCTGACGATGTTGGCCGCCTGAGATCGTGATAGGCTCGGCTGAAAGCGCGATCCGGCGTTCGGCGGAGGTTGGATGATTGGCCGGTTGATCGGAATTGCCCGCCGCGAGGGACGCCGCAAGCCGATGGAGACGATGACTTCGGGTGTGATATCGCTAGAGGCGGGGCTGGCCAGCGACAGCCGGGGCGCGAAGTTCGTGACGCGCCAGATCACGGTGTTGGGCCGAGAGGACTGGGAGGCGGCGCTCATGGATCTTGCTGATCTCATGGGGCCACCGGATTTGCCCTGGACGACGCGACGCGCAAACTTGTTGGTTGAGGGCGTGCGTATGCCGCGGGCAAAGGGCGGCGTGCTGCGGATCGGAGCGGTGGAATTGGAGATCACCGGGCAGACCAATCCGTGTCATCGCATGGAGGAAGCCTATCAGGGCCTGTTGCGGTCGTTGCATCCCGAGTGGCGCGGCGGGGTGACATGCCGCGTGCGGACGGCGGGCGTGGTCAAATTGGGAGATGCCGTAGAGGTTTTGGTGTCGCCTAAAGAGCATAACATGCGGCTACCCGGGTGACCGCTTACGAATAGGGACCGCGTGTTCGACCCCTCTGGCGGTCGGCGTCGAGCGCCCGCTCAGCGCACATTGACGGTGAAGTCGGTGCCGCCACCGAAGTATTGGCTGGTGCCCTCGTCGGAGATGATGAGCGAGGAACCGGGCTTGACGACGTCCGAGATGGCTTCCAGCGCTTCAGGCGGGAACTGGATGCGGTCGAGCGCGCTGGCGGCGGATGCGGTCGGAAGGGACTTCGCCTTGCGGCCCTCTTTGATGGCAGGCGCGCCGAACGAAACGACGCTCCACTCGAGGCTTGCGCCGTCTTTGACACGCATCGCTGTGAACACGTGGGTGCCGAACGGCTGCTCCGGATTTTCGATGATAACCGGCACTTCAAGCACCGGATCGAAGCCCTGGCGCACGAACAGGCGCTGATCCTTACGGCTGACGAGCACCGAAACGGGTTTCGAGTAGCGGACGTCCTCGCGCTTGGCCAGCGCATGGGCGCTTTGCGCGTCCTTGAGTGCCTGGTTGGTCTTCTTGAGTTCGTCGTCGAGCGACCGGCGGGCGAGTTCGGCCGACTGCAACTTCTCGCGCAGTCCGGGCATGCCAGACTGCAGTTTGGCGACTGCTGCCAGTGCGGCATCGTACTTGTCGCTCAGATCGAGCAGGCGGGCTTCTGCGTTATCTTCCGCCTTGGCGAGCGCCTCAATGGCCTCCGGCGAACGGGCGCTCTCCGCCTTGCGCATGACGGCGGCCAGCTGGGCCTCGGCCTTGAGCTTGGCCTTCCTCGCCTTTTCGACGTCGGCGCGGGCATCCTCGGTCACGCTGTCGAGACTGTTGATGTCGCTCTTGGCGGCTTCCAGCGAGCGGTTGGCGGCCTTGACGTGCTCCCATACGGCGGCGCGTGCGGCTTCGGCAGGCTTGATGGCCTCAAGCAATTTGGCGGTTTCGGCAAACCGGACCTTGGCCTTGGCCGTCAGCGGCAGCTGGTTAGGGCCCGATGCTGGCAGCGGCGCGGCCATGGCCGGCGTCATGACGGCAAGGCTCGCGACCCGGCTCGTCAGCGCGTTCACCATCGGCTGATCGGCGGGGGGTGCCACCGCGGGGGGCGTGAACAACTTCGCATGCGAGATCGGCAGGGGCGAAACATCGTCTCGCGTGACGATGACGCGCGTATTGATCTGGGTCATGCCAAACAGGCGCTCGGAAAAAGCAGATGGCAGCCGCACGCATCCATGCGAGGCGGCGTAGCCCGGCAGATTGCCGGCATGCATGGCGGTGCCTGTCCAAGTGAGGCGCTGCATGAAGGGCATGGATGCGCCTTCATAGATATTGCTCTCGTGCTCGACTTCCTTGCCGATCACGCTAAACACGCCGGTTGGTGTCGGGAATTCAGGCTGGCCGCTTGAAATCGGGCTGTCGGTGACGTGGCCGTCCTTGTTGAAAACGGTCAACCGCTGCTTGCGTAGCGAGACCACGATCACCAGCGGATCGGGCACGGTGGGCGCAGCTTGCGGCGCCTCGGAGCGGGGCCGCGCCATCGCAGGCTCAACGGGCGCCGAGGCCAGCCCTGCAACCAGAAGGGCAGCAATCGGACGCAGCTTGGCAAGGTAGGAGGGCGCTGGGTGCGCTGGGCGACGCATGATACAACCTTCGAACTGAGACTGATCGGCTAAGTCGTTCTCTTCTTACGATCTTTCACCTAACCCTTGGTTATCAGATCATTGGACCCCGGTGCAATCCGCAACAAAAGTATTTCTGAGCAGCGTCGTAAACATTTGCAAACATGTGTAACGCCAACCGAATGGGCGCTTCGGAAAAGAATGCGCTGAGGTAAGGTTGTGCGCCCGGGTCAAGTGCAGGAGGCCCGAGAACGCGGCCATCTGGCCCGGGCCGAGTGGGATCAGAGGAAGCCAAGGATGTCGTCACAGAGTGCAACAAGGCGGCTGATGGCCCCCGACATCACGGCCAAGAAGGGCCGCGAGCCGGTCGTTTCGCTGACAGCCTATCACGCCCATACGGCGGCGATCGCGGATAAATATTGCGACTTCCTGCTGGTGGGCGACAGCCTCGGCATGGTCATGCACGGCTACGAGACAACGGTGCCAGTACCCCTCGAATTGATGGTGATGCACGGCCGCGCGGTCGTGCGGGGGTCGAAGCGCGCGCTCGTCGTCATCGACATGCCGTTCGGCACCTATGAGGAGAGCCCGGCCATGGCCTTCCGCAATGCAGCCCGCGTGATGAAGGAAACCGATTGCGGCGCTGTGAAGCTGGAGGGCGGCCGGCGGATGGCCGAGACGATCCGGTTCCTGGTCGAGCGCGGCATTCCCGTCATGGCCCACATCGGCCTGACCCCACAATCGATCAACGTGATTGGAGGGTTCAAGGCGCAAGGACGTACGCAGACCGACTGGGACCGCATCGAGGAGGATGCGCGCCTGGTGACCGAAGCAGGCGCGTTTGCGATCGTGCTGGAGGCGATGTCGGAGCCGCTTGCCGCTCGCATTACCGCCAAGGTCGCTATTCCTACCATCGGCATCGGCGCATCGCCTGCCTGCGACGGCCAGATCCTCGTCATGGAGGACATGCTGGGACTTTCGAGCCGCGTGCCGAAGTTCGTCAAGGAGTTCGGCCGGGTCGGCGCGGTTATCGACGGGGCAATCGCGAGTTACGCCGCCGAAGTGCGCGCGCGGACCTTTCCCGCTCCCGAGCACACCTACACATTTTCCGCAGGAGATGCGGCCATGCCTGCACAAACAGCCTCGAAAAAGCCGAAAACCGGCAGCACCTGAGGAGCGACAGTCGCCGGGATTGGCCAATCCGGCAGGGTTGGGCTAAGAACGCAGGGCCGGCCGCGTCGAGGCTGGTGAGAACAGGGCGGATGTTATCAGCCTGATAACACGCGAACACCGCGCGCAATTGCGCGCGCCCAGCCGGTACGGATGTGATGGTCGATAGAAACGATAGCCTGTTGCGCGAAGTCGAAGACGAACTTCGCCACGACAAACTGAAGAAGCTCTGGGACCAATACGGCACCACCGTGCTTGGTGCGGCTATCGCTTTCGTGGTGGGCATCTTCGTCTATCAGCAGGTGCAGGCGCAGCGGCTCGCCGTCGCCCAAGCCGCCGGCACGAGCTTCGAGGCCGCCCGCCGCTTATCGGCCGAGAATAAAATCCCAGAATCGGCGGCGGCGTTTGCTGACATCGCCAAGTCTGGACCGGCGGGCTACGCGACGCTCGCGCGTCTTCAACTGGCAGCTGCTGCGGTGAAAGCCGACAAGGCGGCTGACGCGATTGCCGCTTACGACGCGATCGTGGCTGACGGCACGGACCCCGTGTTGCGCGATCTTGCGCGCCTGCAGGCGGCCGCCTTGCGGCTTGACACGGGCGACTGGACGGAAATGCAGAATCGGCTCACCCCGGTAACCGACGAACGCAATGCGTTCCGCGCGAACGCGCGTGAGTTGCTTGGATTGGCTGCCCGCAAGGCAGGCAAGAATGAAGACGCCCGGCGTCTGTTCCTCCAGGTCCTGGGCGACGCCAAGGCCTCCCAGCCGCTGAAGGATCGGGCGACGAGCTATCTGGCGGAGCTGACGGCTGCCGATATGGCGAAGCCAGCGGCGCCAGTCGCGCCTGTGGATGCGCCGGCGGCTAAGCCCTGATGCGTGACGATCTCGTAGGCCTCAGCGAGCGGCGGCCTTCAAAGCACGACGGTCTTTAAGAGCACGGCGGTCTTTAAGAACATGACGGCCTTGAAAGGACGATAGGATCGATGGTGGTACGTTTCGCACAATTCGCAGCAGTGGCGGCGCTCGGCGCCCTCATGATGGGTCTTGCCGGTTGCGCAGAGAACGGCCCCGAGCTGCCCAAGATCGGCGATCTGAACCCATTCAAGGAAAAGCAGACGCCCTTGCCGGGCCGCCGCATCGCGCTCACTCAGGCCGACGCGAAGGTTCCCGGGGAACTAGCGGATGCCTCGATCCCGATTTCGCTGCCCCCAATCCGGGTGAATGACAGCTGGTCTCAGCCCGGCGGCGAGGCGAACAACGCGCCTGGTCATCTCGCGCTGTCGGGTACGCCCAAGCAGTCGTGGAGCGGGGACGCGGGAACCGGATCGAGCAACAAGGGCCGCGTCAGTGCGAGCCCTGTCGTGGCCGACGGCCGCGTCTACACCCTCGATGCCGATGCCCAGGTCAGTGCGTTTTCCGCAGGGGGCGGCTCGGCCGTATGGCGTGCAGTGTTGGCGCCCGAGACCGGCACCAAAGGCACCGGCTATGGCGGCGGCCTGGCGTTCGAGGGCGGCAGGCTGTACGCGGCCAGCGGCTACGGCATCGTCGCGGCGATCGACCCTGCGACCGGCAAGAAGTTGTGGGAAAAGAACATCGGCTCGCCCGTGCGCGCGTCGCCGACTGCGGCCAATGGCCGGGTCTATGTCGTATCGAGCCAGGGCCGCTTTTTCTGTCTGAATGGCGCCGACGGGACGGAACTTTGGGCCGTGCGCGGCCTGCCCCAGACGGCGAGCCTCGTGAACAACGCAAGCCCTGCGGTCGACGGCGATGTGGTTGTCGTGCCGTATACTTCGGGTGATCTCGTCGCCTTGAAGGCTGCCGACGGCGCAGCGGTCTGGACCGAAAACCTGACGCGCAACCGGGCTTCCTCGCAGCTTGCCTCGTTGACAGATGCCGCCCGTCCGGCCATCGACCAGGGCGTCGTGTTCGGTGTCGGTCATGCCGGCCGCATGGTTGCAACGACCGCCAAGACCGGCGAACGGCTTTGGTCCTTGAACATCGCTGGCACGCAGACACCGTGGGTCGCCGGCGAGACGGTGTATGTGGTCGACACGGAGGGGCAGCTGCTGGCTCTCTCGCGCCGCGACGGCAAGGTGCAGTGGACGGCGCAGCTCCCCGCAGCCAAGGTCTGGACCGGCCCGACGCTGGCTGGCGGCTCACTCTGGCTTGCCTCGAACAAGGGCCTGCTGGTGGGCGTGGATGCCGTAACTGGCAAGCTCGCGACGCAGGTCGAATTGGGCGCGGCGGTCTACATCGCCCCAGTTGTGGCGGCCGGCAAGATGTACATCCTGAACGACGACGCCAAACTTATCGCCCTGAACTGAACTCCCTAAATGAGAACAACAAAAAACCGGCACCCGTGACTGCGGCGTGCCGGTTTTTTTGTTTTGCGTGGCCAGGAAGGAAGATCGTGCGTCCGAACTTCAATCCCGGCGCGGCGTCAGTCAGGGTCTACTTGGAGGACGTTGGGGCGCGGGACGAAAAAGCAGTTTACAGATCCAGGCAGCATCGAGGGCTTTGGCCTGGGCGGTAGAACGCGGTTTCGAAGAACGCTTGTTCAACAACGAGACGCTAAGGCGATGAACGTGCATCGTCATGGGCCACTCCATTTGTCATGGCGGGCCATCCCCCGGAAGCCATTGCGGCCATCGCAGCCGGACCGAACGTGTGCCTTTGCCAGCTCTGAGGCAGAGCGTGCGCCGGCAACGAAAAGCCCAGCAGTTGATTTGGAGAGATAGCGGTCAGGACCGGATTGCAGTTTGGAAATCGAAAACCGGAAGACGCTCCCTCGGGCAGGCCGGTCCAGCTCTGCCCCGCGTTGTTCCCGGTTCCGGGGATTGACCCCGCCGTGGTCGTTGAAAGAGTCCAAGGAGTGCCCTGTTCTCTAATAAACGCGCGCACCTGACAGCACCGGCATCTTAAGGCCAAAACCAATGCTGCCCAGGATTTCCATCCTGAGCAGCACGTTACCCGATTCTGATGACCGATCCGTGTATGCGCACGTTTAGCGCGCCCTGGGCGGCATTTTTACCGCGCAGGAAGCGCCTTGTTTACCGCGCAGGAAGCGCCTTGGGCCCACCCGGCTTCGATGCTGCCAAGGCTGCCTGCTGCACGGCCTGCTGCACCTTTTCGAAGGCCCGTACTTCGATCTGGCGGACCCGTTCGCGCGAGACATTGAATTCGACCGAAAGGTCTTCCAGCGTCGCCGGTTCGTCCTGCAATCGGCGCGCTTCGAAGATGCGCCGCTCGCGTTCGTTGAGCACACCGAGCGCACCTGCAAGGAAGGACTTGCGCTGTGCCCGCTCTTCGCTCTCGACGAGGAGATCCTCCTGTCCGGGAGAGTCGTCAGCCAGCCAGTCCTGCCACTCGCCGCCTCCGTCGGCGTCGGTTCGAAGCGGCGCATTGAGCGAGCTATCGCCGCCGAGCCTACGGTTCATCGAGACCACTTCGGCCTCGGTGACGCCGAGCTTGGTTGCGATCGCCTTGACGTGTTCAGGCGTCAGGTCGCCTTCCTCGAGCGCCTGCATCTGCGCCTTGGTGCGCCGCAGGTTGAAGAACAGCTTCTTCTGGGCAGCCGTCGTCCCCATTTTTACGAGGCTCCAGGAGCGCAGAATGTACTCTTGAATAGAGGCGCGGATCCACCACATCGCGTAGGTGGCAAGACGGAACCCCTTGTCGGGCTCGAACTTTTTGACCGCTTGCATCAGGCCGACGTTGCCTTCGGAGATGACTTCCCCGATGGGCAATCCGTAGCCTCGGTAGCCCATGGCGATGCGCGCGACGAGCCGCAGGTGCGACGTTATGAGCTTTTCAGCCGCCTGCTGGTCGGCATGTTCCTGCCAGCGCTTGGCCAGCATGAACTCTTCGGCCGGCTCCAGCATGGGAAATTTGCGGATTTCCTGCAGGTACCGGGTGAGACCGAGAGAGCCGCCCGAGATGGTAGGAACCGTTTTCGTCGCCATGACCGTCTCAGGGCGCTTTCACGCACCTGCTCCTGTTGTCGCCCATTGCTAACGCGTGAAAGGCTGTCGCGTTCCCCGCCATTGCACCGGCGCTGTCATGTGGGATGATAGCGGCCGTTCTACAAGTAACGGTGGCCGGGCAAGAGGTGACGACCCATCAAATTTTCGCGGCCTCCCATGACATAATCGTGGTGCGCAGCCGTTGTGGAGCGGTCAGCGTCCGTAAAAGCTTGTCAACTGCACTATTGCACATGTCGCCTGGCATATGGCATGCCACTTATGCGGATCTGTAATCGCTGCCACAAAATTCATCAGAAGCGGGCGAGTGGGTCGGCAAGGAAACCCAATGAGGCCGGGCATGAAAACCAAGCACACGCGGCTGAGGGTGTTGAAACTCGCCGAACGTCTCGACAACGTCGCGGAAGCCTGCCGACGGTGCGGCGTGAACCGGGCGAGCTTCTACGAATGGCGCAAGCGCTACCTCACGTCGGGTGCGGACGGGCTGCTGAAGCGCAGGCCCGCCAGTCCCGCCGAGCCGCATAAGTTCGCGCCCGAACTGGTCGAAAAAATTAAAGCCGTTTCGCTCCTGCATCCAGCATTCGGTTGCGATCGTCTCGCTCCACTGGTTTCGAATGAGGGTTACCGGCTCTCGTCCGTTACCGTGCAAAAGATCCTGAATTCCGTGGGACTCGGCACGCGGCGGGATCGGTGGCTGGCGCTGGAAGATCGCTACCGGCAATCCGGCTTGGAGCCCACCGCCGAACAGATCGAATTCCTCGAGCACCACAATCCGGCGTTCCGCGACCGCGGCCTCGAGTGTGCAGAGCCAGGCGCCCTGATGCATGCCGACACCATGTTGGTCGCCAACAGCAAAGCTTTGGGCCGCATCTACTTGCACACTATGATCGATGGATTCAGCGGGCTGGCCTTTGGCGCATTGGCACTCACCAATGATCCCGAAATTGCAATCGGACTTCTCGACACCGACGTCTTGCCAATCCTGGTAGCGTTCCGGTTTCAGATTAAGGCGATTTTAACGGGTCTGGGTCGCGAGTTTTCAGGGCCTGGCCGGCATCCCTATCAACGATATTTGTCCGAGCACAAAATCGCTCAACGGATGATATCAGGCGCCCATCGCCATTCCGGGCACGTTGAACGGTTCCGGCAGGCTGTCATGAATTCGTTTTTCCCGCAGGCACGGGCCCGCGGCGCGGATGGCGATCTCGCCGCGCTACAAGCGGAATTCGGTTCCTGGATCAAGAGTTACAATGCCTCCGAAGGCCAAGAGGGATTCCGAAATTACGGTGCAACCCCCGCCGAAGCAGTGCGAATCACTGTCTGATCAGGGGATTAAGAGACAGTCCCGTCTTGTGACAGTTTTCCTACGTCGGCTCGGCGTTACGCTCTGGTATACCTGTTTTGGCTTCTTTCGGCGTCCGAACTGCTAGATGTGTTCCTCTAGGAAGTGAAGATCCGCCCGGGGAGCCTACGAATGATTGACCCTAAGAACAGATTTATGCTCGGAATAGCGACCGTCGCGTTGGTTGTAGCCGCCGGTTCGATCAGCGCCCGCGCCGATGACGCGATGTTGCGCGAAGTGCTGCAGCGGCTCGACAAGCTTGAACGTGAAAACGCCAAGCTGCGTGCCAAGGTCGACAAGCAGGAAACGTCGAGCAAGCCGAAGAATTCCGACGACAGTCATCATAACCAGGCAGCAGCCGTTCCCGCCGGATCGGCGCCGGCCGCAGCCTCGCCGGCAGCTTATGCTGCTCCTCCGATTGCCTCGAACGACGGCTGGTATATCCAGAAGAAGGACGGGCCCGGCCTGACCTTCCTGACGCCCGGCGGCGAAATTGGCATGTATGGACAGTTCGACGTTTCGGTAGACGCGACGACGAAGGGTCTTGAACACAAGATCGGGAACCCTGGCGACAGCCCCGTCGGGAACGTTGGTTGGCTACCGGCCATCTCGTCCAACCTGTCCTATATTGGCATCCGCGGCTTCCAGAACATATCCGAAACGGACTTCCGCTTTGTCTATCAGATGGAAACTCTGATCGATGTTGCCGTGAATGCCGGAACGGCTGAATCTAACAGCAACAAAAGCAACGTCGTCAAGGGTGCGCTCACAACCCGCGACAGCTTCGTCGGTGTTGACAATAAGGAGTGGGGCTCTCTCAAGGTCGGCAAGACCGAAGCGCCCTACAAGAAGTCGACTGATGTGTTCAATCCGTTCAACGGCATGCTCGGCGACTACCGGGTCGTCATGGGCAACACGGGCGGCGACAACCGCGTCGAGTTCATGACGCGCATGGAGCATTCTCTGTGGTGGGAATCGCCGGACTGGAACGGGCTGAAGCTGGCAGCGCTCTACTCGCCGGGCCAGAATCGCGCCAACAACAGCGATAACATCGCGCAGGGCGTCTCCGATTGCGCCGGCGGGAACAACCCCAATAGCGGAGGGTTTGTATCGTGCTCCGACGGTTCGTTCAGCGATGCAATCAGCTTGAGCGGCACTTACAAGAAGGGTGATTTCCTCATAACGACCGCTTATGAGCGGCACGAGAAGGTCAATCGTTCGAGCGACATCCTCGGCATCTACGCCGATCCCACACAACCCGTACCGGCGTCTCTGATCGCCAGGGACGTTGCCGCCGAAGATGCTTTCAAGGTCGGTGCGCTTTATAAGTTCCCAACCAAGACTACGGTCGGCGGCATCTACGAGTCCATGCGCCGTTACGTGCCATCCGATCTGAAGTTCCAGAACGATCGCCAGCGTAACGGGACATGGCTGTTCGTCACCCAGGAACTTACGGCCAAGGATGAAGTATCGTTTGGTTGGGCCCACGCCTTCCAGGCCCAGGGCGATACCGGTCAGCATACGTTCGCAAACCTTGCAGCCCCGGGCGGACAGGACGGCGACGTCTACGCTCCCAACAAGAACTCTGCCGACATGCTGACGGCGGCCTACAAGCACAAGTTCTCGCCAGCACTCACCTGGTATCTCAACGGCGCGATGACAATCAACGACACGACGGGCCACTACGACTTGGGTGCGGGTGGTCATGGCGTGACGACAGATTGTCACGATGCGGCTACTGCGATTGGCGGTGCGGGATCAAATCCGCATTGCTGGACGGGCAGCACGCTGCTTGGGGTTTCCACAGGCCTGAACTACAAGTTCTAAGCCACGAACAAGACCAGTCTCCCGGCTGAGCGACCGCGCGGACCTTCCGAGGTTCGCGCGGTTTGCGTTTGGGCCGCCGTAAGTATCCGGTCCAGGGCACGGTTGCCCTGGTTTTCACTTGCAACAGTGCTAACGCTCGCGGCGGCTGGTGCGGCGCTTGGCGGCGGCCTTGACGGCTTGCGGGCGCAGCGCGTCGGTCAGGGCTGCCATATCAGGGGGCAAGGAGCTCTCGAATTCTTGAGGTTTGCCGGTCGCCGGGTGCTCGAAGCCGAGCACGGCCGCATGCAGCGCCTGCCGCGAAAGCATTCGAAGCGCTGCGGCCTGCGGCTCGGTCAGCCGGCGCTCGCTGGCCTTGAAGCCCGCACCATAGGTGACGTCGCCAAGCACGGGATGGCCGAGATGGGCCATGTGCACACGGATCTGATGGGTGCGCCCGGTTTCGAGTTCGACGCGAACGAGCGACGCCAGCGGTGCACCCTGCTTTCCACCGCGCAGTTCGCTATGGAAGGTCTCGACGACCTGGTAGTGAGTGATCGCCTCGCGCGAGGCGGCCCGGCCCGGTTGCTCCTCGTCCTCGTCGTCGAACGCGATGCCACCGCCGAGCACGATCCGGCCGCGCAAATCGCGCGGCATCACGGCCATCTTAGTGCGGTTCGCGGTGCTGCGCCCGATGGGCACGTCAACCGTTCCGATTGCGGCGGGCAGCGCGCCCCAAACAAGCGCGAGATACTGCCGCTTAAGCCGGCCGTCGCGGCCGTGAGCGGCGAACTGCTCGCACAGCGACTGGTGCGCCGCATCGGTCTTGGCAACCACCAGCAGCCCAGTCGTGTCCTTGTCGAGCCGGTGGACGATGCCAGGGCGCTTCACTCCGCCGATGCCCGACAGGCTGTCCCCGCAATGGGCGAGCAACGCGTTAACCAGGGTGCCGGTTTCATGGCCTGCTGCCGGATGGACGACGAGCCCCGCCGGCTTGTCGATGACGATCACTTCGTCGTCCTCGTAAGCAATCGAGAGCGCGATCGCCTCCGCGGCGGGTTGGGCGGCTGCAGGCGGGGGCACGGCGAGCGTGATCTTGTCCCCGGGTTTGACCCGGGTGCCAGCCTCCCCTAAGGTTTCGCCGTTGATCCGCGCCTGTCCGTCTGCGATGAGACCCTGGATGCGCGACCGGCTGAGGGCAGGAATCATGGCCGTCAAGAAACGGTCGAGCCGCACGCCCGCATGTTCGGCCATGACCTCGAAGACTGCGTCATCGCTGGCCGTGTGCCGGCTGGGCGCAGGGTCATTGTAGTCAAAGGGAATGGCGTCCGGGGTGTGGGTCATTACGAAGCGATAAGTCCTTAAAACAAAAAGTTGTGCTGACGATCCGATGACACAAGCGCCCGATCCCGTCGACACTTTCGAACTGCTGCGGGCGAGACCCGACGATCCGCCCAACATCCGCATGCTGCGGCTCGCGGTCATCGTGATGAGCGCCGTGTTGGCCGGTGGCGTCGTGGCTGTCATCGCCCGGATCGTCTACCTGACAACCAGGCAGCCGTCGTCTATTGTAGCATTCCAGGCTTCTCCCGGTACGGCAATGGCTGCGGCTACGTGGGCTGCCGACATTCCGGTCGCGCTGCCAGCAGGATCGAAGGTGCGCTCGCAATCGTTATCGGGAAATCGGCTTTCGGTCCACTACGAGGCCCCAGGCGGCGACGGCATATTGATAGTTGATCTCCAGACCGGCCTGCCCGTCAGCCACGTGCATCTCTCAGGGACCAAGTAGCGCCGCCATGGACGAAAAAGCAATCGACCGCGCAACGATGGGCCGCCTCGCCAAGGCTCTGGCGTTCATCTGTGGTGCAGACAACCCGACGACCACGGCTCTGGCCGCCGCCGCCGCAACGGGAACGGCCGCCGACGTGAAAAAAGCCCGTACGCTGTTCTTGAAATTGAAGTCCAGTGAGCGACACGCAGCGCTGGCTATGCTGGACGACTGATCTGGATTGGTCCTGCAACCAGCAGAGGTTACGTCAGCGTACGCTTTTTTGGGTGACATGAATTGCTCAAACCCTGTCAATCCGCTACACGAAGCGGGAAACAGGGGTAGACGCGTGCCGTATAGCGCCGTCTTGTCCGCAAATAATCGACAACGAATACGGGTCGAATAAACGCACGGGTCCAACAGACACGAGTCAGTAGGGAGTAACGCATGCCAGCCACCATTCTCGATGCCATCCAGGACCTCGCCACGCCAGCGATGATCCAATCCGCCACGGCGACGCTGGGTCTGACCGAAGCGAGCGCCACCTCGACCTTGGCCGCGGCGTCGACCAGCTTGCTGGGTGGTTTGATCCAGAAATCTGGCGATGCCAGCGCCATGAAGCAGGTCGCGACCCTCATCGGGACCGTGACCCCGGATGCCGGCATGTTCGCGAACATGGCGGGTTTCCTAACGGGCGGGCTCCCCACGTCGCCGGCCAATGTGCTCGGCAATAAATTCCTAGGTCTCGCGTTCGGCGACAAGACGGGCGCGAGAATGACGGCCGTCGCCAGCGCCACTGGCGTCAGCGCCAAGGCATCGTCGGGTCTGACCACGCTGGCGGCTCCCATGGTGCTGGCCGCGCTGCGCTCGAAACTCGGCTCAGCGCCGACCGCCGAGAGCCTGGTGAGCCTGCTCAATACGGACCGCAACGTCATCGCTGCCGCCATGCCGGCAGCCCTTCGATCGGTGTATGGTCTGACCTCGGTAGCAACGGCGGCAGCAACGGCGGTTACTGCCGTGACTGCACCGGCACCGGCTGCCGCTCCCGCCGCCGCCCCCAAGCCGGCCGCTCCTTCTGTTGCGGCGACGGTTGCTCCGGCGGCAGCTGCCCCCGCGGCGCCAGTACCTGCAGCCAGGCCGATGGCGCCTGTGGCCCAATCGAGTTCGGGCTATGCGACGGCTGGAATCGCAGCGCCGGCCGCCAAACCGGCAGTGCCCGTTGCGCCTGTCGCGCCGGCCGCAACGTCGGTGCCCCAGATGCCGCAGCGCGCGCCCGCCCCGCCGGTTGCTCGCGCCGCTATAGCCGACCAGGCAGGCGGCGGTACCAGCCCGCTCGCGCTGCTCGGCTTGTTCGTTCCCTTGGCGATCCTGGCCGGCCTGATCTGGTATTGGGCCTACGGCATGGACGGTAGCGGCCCCGTGGCGAGTGCCGTCAAGACGGTGGCGTCGCCGGTGACGCAGCCCATCGCGGGCGCGGTCAAGTCGGCCATCGAGGCAGCAAAGCCGGCCGTCGAAGCAGCCAAGGAAGCAGCCAAGCCCGCAGCCCCGGCTCCGGTCGCGGCTCCCGCTCCGGCCCCCGCAGCAGCTCCGGCCCCAGCGGCATCGGCCGCGCTCGTACCCGTTTCCGGTGCCAATGGCATGGTCAAGTATACGCTGCCCGGCGGCGCGGCGATCGAGGTCGGCAAGGATGGTCTTGAATCCAAGCTGCTCTCTTTCATCAACGCCAAGGACGCAGCGATCGACAACAAATTGTGGTTTGATTTCGATCGTCTGAGCTTCGTGACTGCATCGAGCGAGCTGACGCCGGAATCGAAGGCGCAGGTGGCTGCCGCCGTTGCTATCCTGAAGGCTTATCCCGCCGTCAGCGTCAAGATCGGTGGCTACACGGATAACCAGGGCGACGCCGATGCCAACTTGAAGCTGTCGGACCAGCGCGCCCAGAAGGTGATGGAAGAAATGGTTGCCGGTGGTGTCGCCGCCGACCGTCTCGAAGCCAAGGGCTATGGCGACCAGCATCCGATCGGCGACAACGCCACGCCGGAAGGCCGCGCCAAGAACCGCCGCACCTCGCTCAGCGTGCGTTCGAAGTAACCGCGCGGAACCAAGCCGCAGTTCGCGAATTGAAAGGCGGCCTCCAGAGGGGCCGCCTTTTTCTTGAGTTTGCCTTCCCCGCGATCCTTAGATGTCCACCAACGGAGAGAACCACCATGCTGAACCGGACGCTCGCAATAGCCCTCGCCCTGGCCGTCCTGCCGTTAGCAGGAACCGCCAGCGCCAAGGATGCCAAAATGGATGGCAAGCCGAAGCTTTGCAAAGCCCTGAAGTCGATCGACCCCGACAACGACGGCAAGCTCGATCTGACGGAGGCCAAGAAGGCGGCCGAAGCAGCCTTCGATCGCATCAACCGCGACGCCGACAAGACACTGGAGCGCAAGGAGTTCAGAGGCCGCGTATCCAAGGGCGATGTGCAGACCGCCGATACCGACAAGGACGGCACGCTCGATAAGGCGGAGTATACGGCCATCGTCGAAAAGTTGTTCAACGCCGCCAACAAGGACAGGGACGGCACGCTGGAGTGCAAGGAGCTTAAAAGCTCGGCCGGCCGCGCGATGATGCGGTTGCTGAGGTCATAGGCCCGCTCACGTGGTGAACGCCAAGCCTTTCTGAAGTGCAAGCAAGCCTTGCGTCTGGAACAGCAAAAAGCCCCGGCATCGTATGCCAGGGCTTCTTCGTTGAGGACGTCAGCAGCGTTACAAGCGCGCGCTTATTTCTTCTCGGGGGCTACGGGAGCGGCGGCAGGCGCTGTGGGAGCGGCAACCTTGGGGTCGGCCGGTTTGGCAGCGGGAGCGGCGGCAGCCGGAGCGGGAGGCTTGGCGGCGGGAGCGACAGCAGGAGCGACAGCCGGGGCTGCAGCCTTTGGAGCTTCAGCAGGCTTGGCAGCGGGAGCGACTGCAGGAGCTACAGCCGGGGCTGCAGCCTTGGGAGCTTCAGCAGGCTTGGCGGCGGGTGCAGCCGGAGCGGCGGCAGGAGCGGCAGCCTTGGGATCGGCAGGCTTGGCGTCTTGGGCGAACACAGGCGTTGCAGCGACGGCAATGAGCGCCGCAAGCATCAGGGTCTTCTTCATATCCGCATTTCCTTTGTTGTTGTACCGTCTTCCCCGGTGCGCGGGAAATACTTACGGATTGGGGCAGAATCCGGAACGTCAGTCCGCATCGTGAAAGATAATGTCTCTGGTCTATCGGCAATATTTGCCCTCATTTGGACATTTCTCTTGCCAACCGCGGAAGACTGTAAATGAAAACAGCTGGTTGAATGGGATGACTTCAGAACGGGGGGCAAAGCACAGGGCCGATCAGGCAGGACGGAAGCTCATGGGGTGCGATGGCGTCGATCGCGTCGGGGCCTGCGACCTGACCGTGACGAGCGCGCCATGGCACTATGCGAGCGACCATGTCGCGGCGATCGAGCAGCATTGGCAGCACCGGCTGACAACCAACCCCGGCTATTTCAACGGCGCGATTCATGTGCTGGCCCTCGGCGAAATCGCTGGCGATGGGAACAGCGAAGGCGTGTTCAAGGGTGAATTTCTTCGCACCGACTTCAAGAGTTATTTGCATTGGCGCGAACACGGCTTTCCTTCGGCCGGCGTGAAGGACGCCTTCGGATCCGCCATCGTGCGTGGGTGCGATGGCGCGGTGCTGCTGGGCCTCCAGCGGCGCGGCAACATTAATGCGGGTCTTGCTTATCTCCCCGGCGGCTTCATCGACCAGCGCGATGTGTCGGCCGATGGCGCGATCGACATCGGCGCGAGCATCGACCGGGAACTCGCCGAGGAAACGGGGCTGACGACCGACGCCATCGCGCCGCAGCCGGGCTTTCGCATCGTCCGCAGCGGACCGTTGGTGTCGATGGCGCGCGAGTACCGCTCGGCCCTCGATTCTGACGCTTTGCGCGCCAGGATCCTCGAGTTTCTCAGCGCCGATCCCAACCCCGAACTCGCCGATATCGTCATCGTGCGCCAAGTCGACGCCTACGATCCCGCATTGATCCCGGCCTATACGCGCTTCGTGCTCACCGACGTGCTGGGACCAGAGCGCGGATGACCCCGGCTGGATAAAGCACTTGCCATGTGCTGCGCCACGCGTCAGCGGTAAGGCCGCACGTCCCTTTCTGGAGTAGCCGTTCGATGCGCCATGCCGTCCACACGCTCGATGTGTTCACCGAAACGCGGTTTGCGGGCAATCCGCTGGCCGTGGTGCTGGAGGCGGACGCGCTCGACGCCGCGCAGATGCAGGCGATCGCGCGGGAATTCAACGTCTCCGAAACGGTCTTCGTGATGGCGGCCGAAAACCCTGCCCATTCCGCCAAGGTCCGCATCTTCACGCCGGCCGCCGAGATGCCGTTTGCCGGGCACCCGACGGTGGGTACGGCCATCCTACTGACTACCTTGAGGGCCCAGTTTGGCTCGGGCGATGGCGACGCGTTGGTCGTGCTTGAAACCGGCATCGGGGCGATCCGCGTCGGCGTGAAGCTGCGCCCTGGCGTTGCAGCGTTCGCCGAATTCGATGCGCCGAGGCTGCCCGAACTGACAGGCAACCTGCCTGGCGTCGAGCGACTCGCTGCCGCCGTCGGATTGCTGCCGAGCGAGATCGGATTTGAAAACCATCAGCCGGCCCGCGCGGAAGCGGGCAACGGCTTTGCTTTAATTCCAGTCTCGACCCGCGAAGCCCTCGCGCAGGCAGCCGTCAATCTGGCCCAATGGACACCTGCTTTCGCCGACGCAGGCGTGGCCGGCGCGTTTCTCTACACGCGCGACTGTATCCATAACACGTCGGCCTTTCATGCCCGCATGTTCGCGCCGGGGCACGGCGTGCCCGAAGACCCCGCAACAGGGAGCGCTGCGATCTGCTTTGCAGCGGCCCTGCAGCGCTTCGATACGCTGCCCGATGGCACGCATCGCCGGGTGATCGAGCAGGGATTTGCGATGGGGCGCCCGAGCTTGATGACGCTGACGGTCACCGTGCGCGGCGGCAGGCTGGAAGCGGTGCGCCTCGGCGGCCACGCGGTGCAGGTCTTCAGCGGGGTATTGGAGGGGTAGAGGCGTCGATAGCGATGCTTACGGAAGAGTTAGGGTTAGCGGTCGTTTTGCGTCGACGGACGCAGCGCGCTGGCCTATTTTATCCGCAGCGAGCGCGTCAAGAGGTCCCGGGCAACCGGGGCTCTCTGGGGCTACCCCAGGGGAGAAATATCACCAGAAGCACCACGCAGCGTGGGTCTGGGGTGGGCGCGGCTCACCAAATACCCACGCACGACACGGCAGGTTGGTGCGCTCGCTTCTCATCTTCAGAAGGGCCAGTTTGGATCGATGCGTCGTTCGCGGCATAGACTGGTTGCCCGCAATATTGCGGTCGTCCTGTTGTCTGGTCTTTGGACGCGCCAAGCATTGAGATCCCGGCTTCTAACAGCGCTCGGCCCAAAGACCCGCAAATCACAGCGCAACCTCGTCGCCGAAGTCCTTGCCACCTGCCCCAGCCGCTATCCACCCTCAACCGCGGACCTCGCGAAAATTGTTGCCGACGCCCCGTCATTCGAGCGCGCAACCGGTGCGATGTTGCAAGGCCAGGCACCGATCAAAATGGTGTTGCGGCAGCCGAGGTTCGCGCCAACGACGATCATCCCGAAATTGGATGTTCCGCCGCTGCCGACGTCCGGCGACATCGCCGCGTGGCTCGGCCTGCCGGTTGACCAGCTCGACTGGTTCACCGCAGAGTGGCGCCAGCATCGGCGCAATGCGGTCCCCGAGTTGCAACACTACGTCTATGCCTTTCGCGCCAAAGCGCACGGTCCACCACGTCTGATCGAGGCTCCCAAGCCGCGTTTGAAAACCATGCAGAGGCGCATTTTGCACGCCATTCTCGACTGCGTGCCCACGCACGCAGCAGCGCACGGCTTTGTCAAAGGCTGCTCCTGCCGCAGTGGCGCAGAACTCCATAAGGACGCCGTCGTTGTCGTCTGCTTCGACATCTCGGAATTTTTCCTGACAACGCCGCTCGGCCGGGTGCATGCCCTCTTCCGCAGCCTCGGCTACCCCCACGCTGCGGCGCGTGTCTTGACCAGCCTCTGCAGCGCGTCAACACCGGAGCAGGTGTTCGACCGAAACCTCAGCCCCCATAAGCATACGAGCGCAAATTTGCGCGCCTATCGCGAACCGCACTTGCCCCAAGGAGCGCCGACATCGCCGGCACTGGCAAACCATGTGGCGCGGCGGCTCGATATCCGTTTGTTCGGCCTCGCAGCGTCCCTTGGCGGGAAGTACTCGCGCTACGCCGACGACCTGACATTCTCTGGGGATGGGGAATTTGCGGACAAGACCGCTACGTTGGTCGAGGCTGTAACCGGCATCGTCGACGATGAAGGATATGCCCTCAACAAACGAAAAACGCGCATCATGCAAAGATCGGTCCGTCAGCGTGTGACGGGCATCGTCGTCAATGACCACGTCAATGCGCCGCGAGACACCTTCGACGCCCTCAAGGCGACCCTTCACAACTGCCTGAAGAACGGGCCGAAAGCGGAAAACAGGTCGGGGCATCCGGATTTCAGGGCCCACCTCGACGGCCGGATCGGCTGGATCGAACAGCTGAACCGGGGCCGGGGCCAGAAGCTCCGCTCGGTCTTCGAGCGGATCGCGTGGAACGATTGATCCTGAGGGGGCGTCCCTCACCGTTTGTAATTTGTTGCAGAGTAGTATACTCCGAATGCCGAAGATTGAACGGGACCATTGTCTTGTCGGACGCCGCCACCAGTGCTGGCCTGATCAAAGCGACCGCGGCGCGCGCGGTAGGCCGCTTTGGCGTTTCTGTGTCTTTGCGACTGCCCGGGCTCCTCCTTAGCCGCCCCTGAGCCTTCGACAGGCGCGGTTCAGCCGTGGCCGGGCGCTCAGGGGATAGCGAGTTGAGATCTTCCCAACGAAACGAGCTTCGAACCGATCGCACATGACGTTGCATCGCGAAGCGCCCGCAAGGACCCCGACCATGAACGAGACCGCTTCCGTCGCGCCCGCAGCCGCTCCCGCGAAGAACCCTAAAGATCGCGTGCTCATTTTCGATACGACGCTGCGCGACGGGGAACAGTGCCCCGGCGCGACCATGACGTTCGAGGAAAAACTGCAGGTTGCCGAGGTCCTCGACGAGATGGGCGTGGACATTATCGAGGCGGGCTTTCCGATTGCCTCCGATGGCGACTTCGAGGCCGTGAGCGAAATCGCCAAGCTGTGCAAGACGTCGGTCGTGTGCGGCCTGGCGCGCGCGAGTTTCGGCGACATCGACCGCGCGGCGGATGCGATCCGGCACGCGAAGCGCGGCCGCATCCACACCTTCATCGGCACGTCGCCGCTGCACCGCCAGTATCAGCTGAACCTCACCGAGGAGCAGGTGTTCGAACGCGTGGTTGCGTCTGTCACGCGCGCGCGCAACGCGACCGACGACGTCGAATGGTCGGCGATGGATGCAACCCGCACCGAGCACGACTATCTGTGCCGGGTGGTGGAAGCCGCGATCAAGGCGGGCGCGACGACGATCAACGTGCCCGATACCGTCGGCTACGCGACGCCTGAGGAATATTACGACCTCATCAAGATGCTGCTGAACCGCGTGCCCGGCATGGACAGGATCGTGATCTCGACCCATTGCCACGACGACCTGGGGCTGGCGGTCGCGAATTCGCTCGCCGGCGTGCGGGCAGGCGCCCGCCAGATTGAGTGCACCATCAACGGCTTGGGTGAACGGGCGGGTAACGCTGCTCTGGAAGAGGTCGTGATGGCGATCAAGACCCGCGGCGACATCATGCCGTTTCACACCGCCGTGAAGTCGCCGATGCTGTTGCAGGCGTCCAAGCTCGTTTCGGCGGTGACGAACTTTCCGGTCCAGTACAACAAAGCGATCGTCGGCCGCAACGCTTTCGCCCACGAGAGCGGCATCCACCAGGACGGGGTGATGAAGCACTCCGAAACCTATGAGATCATGACGCCGGAATCGGTGGGGGTCGCGAAGAATTCGCTCGTCATGGGCAAGCATTCGGGCCGCGCCGCCTTCCGCGCGAAGCTGAAGGATTTAGGGTACGAGCCGGGTGAGAATGCGTTCGAGGATGCGTTCACGCGCTTCAAGGCTTTGGCCGACCGCAAGAAGCACGTCTACGACGAGGATATCGAGGCGCTGGTCGACGAAGGCCTGGCGCATCTCGGCAGCCGGATGACGGTCAAGGAGCTGTACGTGGTTGCGGGCACCCGCGGGCCGCAAACGGCAACGCTGACGATGGAGATCGACGGCGTGTTGAAGACGGTGGAGGCGACCGGCAACGGACCGGTCGATGCAACCTTCAACGCCATCCGGCAGCTGGTGCCCCATGACGCGGTGCTGGAACTCTACCAAGTGCATGCGGTCACCGAGGGCACCGACGCCCAGGCGGAAGTTTCGGTGCGGCTTGCCGAAAAGGGCCGCGTGGTGACCGGACGGGGCGCCGATACCGATACGCTGGTGTCGTCGGCCCGCGCCTATGTGGCGGCGCTCGACAAGCTGATGGTGAAACGTCAGAAAACGGCACACGCGCAGCCAGCCGTTTAAGGCTGTCGACGCTCTAAGTTGCCGAAATTCCGCATTAATTCTGTGGTCTAGCCCATTTTGGGCGTAGGGTTGCGCGATGCGAGCCCTGCGCCAGGGCGATCGTCGTCGGCACGCGAATTGCTGTGACCAAGGGCGATGGCCGGGGCGCGGGCGCGTTAACTTTGACGCGCGCGCGAGGCCAAGAGCAAGAGTGCCGTTTGTAAGCTGCGAATTGAAGCGGTGTGTAGAGGTAGTGTGAGCGTATGAGGCTCGGCGTTTCGAGTGTGTTTTCGGACGATATCGCCATCGACCTTGGTACGGCGAATACCCTCGTGCACGTGGTTGGCCGCGGCGTGATCATCGACGAGCCCTCCGTCGTCGCGCTTCACAACAAGCGCGGCGTGCGCGAGATGCTGGCGGTGGGCGAAACCGCGCGCGCCATGCTCGGCCGTACGCCTGAAGGCATCGAAACGATCCGGCCGCTGCGCGACGGGGTGATTGCAGACTTTCTGGCGACCGAAGAGATGCTGCGCCAGTTCATCAAGCGCGCGAAGTCTTCGACTGGTTTTCGCCGGCCCCGCATCCTGATTTCCGTGCCGGCCGGTGCAACGCCCGTCGAACGCCGGGCGGTGTACGAGACCGCGCTCTCGGCCGGCGCGCGTCAGGTGTACCTGATCGAAGAACCGGTTGCGGCCGCCATCGGCGCAGGACTGCCGGTCGACGAACCGGCAGGCTCGATGGTGCTCGACATCGGCGGTGGCACGGCCGATATCGCAGTGCTGTCGCTCGGCGGCGTGGTACAGGCCCGGTCGCTGAAAGTGGCGGGGAACGCCATGGACGAGGCGATCATCCGCCACGTCCGGCGCGAGCATCAGCTGCTGATCGGCGAGGTCAACGCCGAGCGCATCAAGATCGAAGCCGGCACCGCGAGCCAGATCGTCAACGGCCGCCAAGCCGAAATCCACATCATGGGACGTGATCTGAAACAGGGCCGTCCGAAGACGATCGTGCTCTCGCCCCAAGATATCGCGCTGGCGCTGAACGACCCGCTGGAACGGCTGGCGGAGTTCGTCCAGCGCTCGCTCGAAGACCTTCCGCCGGAGCTTTCCAACGATATCTGCGAGCGCGGCGTCAACATCACCGGCGGCGGCGCGCTGCTCGACAAGATCGATACGGAGCTGGAACGCCGCGTCGGGGTCAAGTTCGTCATCCCAGATCAGCCCAAGCACTGCGTGGTGCTGGGGTCGGCGCGTGTGCTGCAGCAGCTGCAGGGGCGCGAACATCTATTGATCCGGCCCTGATGAGGAGGAGGCCTCATGTCAGCGTTTGACGATGGCCGGCTGGTGCGTGCAGGCGCAAGCCGGGGAAAGAGCAACGCGCGCCGGCCGAGTTCACGGATGCCGCTGATGTTGATGGTGGCCGCAGGGCTGCTGTTGACTGTGAGCCGGATCGAGCCGGGCGCCTTCGATGCCGTTCGCGCGCCGCTGATAGCGGCGGTGGCGCCGGTTCTCGAAGTCTGCGGCCGCGCGCTGCAGCCGATCACCGGCTTGGCGACGCGATTGCGCGACTATGTCGTGGCCGCCAACGAGACCGAACGGGCGCAAGCGGACGCGGCGCGGCTTGCAGCGGCAGGCATACGCATCGAGGACCTGGAGCGAGAGAACCGCGATCTGAAGCGCCTGACGCATTACGCCGGGTCGGGGGTGCAAACCGCTGCGGCCCGCGTCGTCGCGCGCTCACCCGGTCCCCTATCGCAAACCCTGTTGATTGACGCTGGCCGCACTGCCGGGATCAAGATCGGGCTTCCTGTGACCGCGGGCACGAGCGTGTTGGGCCGCGTGACGCTGGTCCATGCCCGCTTTGCGACCGTGCTGCTGCTGGCCGATCCGCAAAGCCGAACTCCAGTCGAAATCGGCAATAACAGGACCCGCGCCGTGCTGACCGGGACCGGGGGACCGTCGCCCAAGCTCGAGTTCCTGGCAGGCGGCGCGGCGATCTCCGCTGGGGATCTGGTCGCAACCTCCGGCATTGGCGGCGTGTTTCCGCGCGGGATGCCGGTCGGCACGGTGGTCGCCGACGGTCCGGATTGGACCGTATCGCTGTCGGCGTCTGCACAGGAGACCGCAGCCGTCGGCGTGCTGATGCTGGAGGCGGGGACGTTCGATGCCGCGCGGTTGCAACAGGCGGCCGCGCCAGCCGCCAGCCAGGCCCCTAAATGAACGCACCGGCAGCAGACAACGGCAATGGCCAAGGCTTGGTTCAGCTGGCCGCAGGACTGCTGCCGGCGCTGTCGCTTGCGCTCGCCCTGATTGTGGCTGTGCAGCCCGGGGGAACGGTCATGTTTTCGGCGGCAGCCCTCGCGCCGCTCCTGGTCGTTCACTATTGGACGATCAGCGTTCCAAGTGTGCTCCCGATTGGAGTGGTGTTTGCAGCCGGGTTGCTCACCGATGCCCTTTCGCAAGGCCCGTTGGGGTTCTGGGCCTTGCTCTATGTGGCGAGTTACGAACTAGCCGCGCGCGCAGCACCATTTGCCCGGATCGCGGTCTGGCGGCACATGGCGGCGCTCGTGGCGAGCCTGTTGCTGCTCACGCTACTCCAGGCGCTGATCGTAGCGCTGTACACATGGCAGGCGCCGCAGTTCCAAGAAGCAAGCTTTGTCGCGCTATGCGCAGCACTGACCTATCCCGCCTTGATGGTAATGCTCTCGCTGTTGGCCCATCCTCTGATTGCAGCGAAGGGGCTGGCTCCATGAGGAAGCCTTGGCTGCCCCGACCCAGTAATTCTGTGCGGCCAGATCCGGGCCGTTTCACGCGCCGCGGCCTGCTGCTGGGCCTTGGCCATGCGGCCGTGTTCGGGGGGCTGACTGCAAGGCTATATCAGCTGCAGGTGCTCGACGGCGCCGAGACGGCGGTGCTGGCCGACGACAACCGCATCCGGCAATTCCCTTTGCCCCCTTTGCGGGGCCGCATCCTGGGGGCGAGCGGCAAAGTTCTCGCTGATAACCGCCAAAGCTTCCGGGTCATTCTCAAGCCCGAACGCGGTCTCGACCTGTGGGAGGTGCGGGCGCTTCTGCGCCGCCTCGCTCCGCTGTTGGATCTGACGGAAGACCAGCAGGAACGGATCTTCCAGAAGGCGCGGCGGCAATCCCCGATGCTCGCCTTGCCGTTGACGGAGGAGGCAACCTTCGAGCAGGCGGCAGCCCTGGAGGTGCGCCGTCCCGAACTGCCAGGCGTGATTACGCAGGCCATACCTTCGCGCGTCTACGCTTCGACCACGGGGACGGACGCCTGGGCAATGGCCCATATCATCGGCTACGTCGGGGCTGTCGACCGGCGCGCACTCGACGACGAACCGGTGTTGCGGCTTCCCGAAACCCGTGTCGGCAAGGCCGGCGTTGAAGCCGGCATGGAGCTGGAGTTGCGCGGCATCGCGGGCCAATCCCAGATCGAGGTCGACGCCCGTGGCCGCGAAGTGCGCAAGCTCAAAGAACGTGCCCCACTTAACGGGCGCGACATCCGCCTGACGGTGGACGAAGCTTTGCAGGCAGGGATTCTAGCGCGGCTTGCACGCGACGGGAGGCCGGGCGCTGCCGTGGTGCTCGAGGTCGAGACCGGGGCCGTGCGCGCGCTTGCGTCCACGCCCTCGTTCGATCCGGCGGCGTTGACGGGTGCTGGATCACAGGCCGCCTGGCGCAGGCTGAATGCGAACCAAGATCACCCGCTGCTCAATCGCGCGATCGCGGGGCAGTATCCGCCGGGCTCGACCTTCAAGATGGTCACGGCACTTGCGGGGCTGGAAGCAGGCGCGATTACGCCCAAGGAAAAAATCGAGTGCTGGGGCGACGTGACGTATGGCGGGCACGTGTTTCACTGTTGGAACCGGCGCGGCCATATCGCAAGCGACCTGCATCGCGCTCTACGGGAAAGCTGCGATTGTTATTTCTATGAGACGGCACGCCGAACCGGAATGGAGGCGATCGCCGCGACGGCGAAGTCGCTCGGTCTTGGGGAAACTTACCAGGCTGGGATCGCCGGCCAGAAGCCGGGCCTTATTCCGACGCCCGCCTGGAAGCGGAGCCGCGGAACGGCCGGCTGGGTGCAGGGCGAGACGGTGATGGCCGGCATCGGGCAGGGCTACGTGCTGGCGACACCTTTCCAGTTGGCGTTGATGACGGCCCGCATTGCGTCGGGGCGCGCCATTGTGCCGACGTTCGTCCAGCCGCAAGACGGTGACCGCTACCCCCAGTTCGAGGCGCTCAGCCTTGCGTCCGCAGGCCTGGAGGCCGTGCGCAAAGGCATGATCGCGGTCGTCAACGAGCCGGGTGGAACTGGGCACGCCGCCGACCCCGACGATGGTCACACCGTCGTCGCCGGCAAGACCGGCACTTCGCAGGTGAGCCGCGCCTCGGCGAGGCGCGACCCCTCTGTGGTGTTGAAGAACGAACAGCGCGACCATGCCCTGTTCGTTGGATATTTCCCGGCGTTCAAGCCAAGGTATGCCATCGCCGTCGTGCTAGAACACGCAGGCGGTGGCGGCGCGCAGGCAGCGCCGGTTGCCCGCGACATCATCAAGCTGCTCGGCGACCACGACAGCACGACGCCGCTGAAGGCCGTGCCCGATCCGGGCCGCACGCCCGACATCGCCCGGGCGGGTTGAGCGCTCATGTTCCAGTCGAGCCGCCCTCTTACGATTGCCGAAAAGCTTGTCCGCCTCAACTGGCCAGTGTTGGTTTTGGTTGCGTGTCTTGCCGCGATCGGAACGGCGACGCTTTATTCGGTGGCGGGCGGCTCGTTTGAGCCTTGGGCGCAACGCCACGCCCAGCGGTGTCTCGCTGGACTGCTGCTGCTGACGGCGTGTGCCCTGGTTCCGGCGCGACTTTGGCGGGCGGCTGCCGTGCCGGTCTACCTGATGGCCCTGGTGCTGCTGGCGGCTGTGCCCTTCGCCGGGGTCGAAGCGATGGGCGCGAAGCGGTGGCTCGCGGTCGCGGGGCTTCAAATTCAGCCCTCCGAATTCATGAAAGTGGGCCTGGTGTTGATGCTGGCCAGCGTTTATGCGGCGCTTCCGCCAGGCGAGGTCTCAAAACCACGCTGGGTCGGGCTGGTGCTGGCGCTCATTGCGGTGCCCGTGATGTTGACGTTAAAGCAGCCCGACCTCGGCACCGCGCTGCTGTTTTTGGGATTAGGCCTTGGCATCATGTTCCTGGCGGGCGTCGCCTTGGGCTATTTTGCCGGTGGCATCCTCGTGACGCTCGCAGCGCTTCCGTTGGCGGCCTCGCGCCTGCACGATTACCAGCGCCGCCGCATCGAAACTTTCCTTGATCCCGCCGCCGATCCGTTGGGTTCGGGCTATCACATCACGCAGGCCAAGATCGCGCTGGGGGCGGGGGGCTGGGCCGGCCAGGGCTATCTCAACGGCAGCCAGAACCGGCTCGATTTCGTGCCCGAGAAAATGACCGACTTCATCTTCGTCGTGATCGGTGAAGAGTGGGGCTTTCTGGGCGCGAGCACCGTACTGGCGCTGTTTGCGGCCCTCATCGTCTGCTTGTTTGCGTCCGCTCTTCGCGCGCGCGGCGATACGTTTGGCCGGCTCGTCATCGGCGGCGGCGCGCTCTCGCTCTCGATCTACGTGATGATCAACGTGGCGATGGTGACGGGGCTTATTCCGGTCGTCGGTGTGCCGCTGCCTCTCATATCATATGGCGGCACGGCCTTGATGACGCTCATGGTGGCGCTGGGCATTGCGATGTCGGTGCGCATTCACGACGGCGCGCCGCCCCGGATATGATTTGCACGGAATGGGCGAGTACGCTTACTAATGGAGCCTAGCGGGTGGCGGAGGGCGCAGCGGTTCGCCGTGGAAAACCGTACCGGGGCAAAATGGCGAGTTGCGTGCGTCTCCAGTTAGGTCGTTGGGTGGCCGGGGTTTGGGCCGTGTTGGGCGTTTCCGGCTGCATGCAGTCGTCACGCGTCGACGATGCCGTGACGGCGGCCAGTCTCACCAGCGCCAAGAAGGCGGTCGCCGTCATGCGCGTCGGCTCCGCGAGCCCCACGTGCCTGCATGTCGGGCTGTTGTTGGGCGTCAGGGACGGGGATGCATACAAACGGCATAGCACTGTCACCGTCGCCAACGTCCGTTCAATTACGGAAACGCCGGTGGCAGAGGTCGAACTCGACCCTGGAGAATACCACGTCATCGGCTATTCCTGCGTCGGCGAGAAGGGTCCGGCGGTCGTGACCGATAGCGCTGGCGGCCAGCTGTATCGCACGAGTTTTGCCCATTTCGCGCTGAGCCCTGGAGAGATCATCAACGTCGGCTATTTCCACTTTGGCGCCTCCCAAGAGGGCCGATCCGTATTCGGCCGCGGGCTGCGCACCGACGTGGAGATCAGCGAGTGGCCGCTTGCCGAACTCGAACGCTTCAAAATTAAGCGCTCAGCCGTGTACGCGCAGATGAAAACCCGCCTGATGGTGGTCAACGATGCGCCGAGCGCCGACGAATTGGCCGCCATGTGCCGGAAGTGGGCAGCCCTCAAGGCCGAAGGCAAGGCGCAGGACGTGCCGCCCGCGTGCGGGGGTGCTGCTTCCCAGACCAAGCGCCGGGATCCAAAGGTTTAGCTGTGCGTCCCACCTCAAGCATTGTCAGTGGCGCTGCAACCGCGTAAGGGCGATGATATCCGTCCAAGGTAGGGACCGCAGCTATGACACCTAAGCAGCCGCTCGATTGCACGAGTATGGAACATGTGCGCGCCGAAATTGACCGCATCGACGACGTGCTCGTCAGCCTGATCGCCGAGCGGTTTGGGTACGTCGACCGGGCTTGGCAGTTGAAACGCGCCGCAGGAAACGAAGGCGCGGTCGTGCCCTGGCGCATTCAGCAAGTGATCGACCGCGTGAGCCGGCAAGCGGCCAGCCACGGCCTGCCGCCCGAAATGGTCGACATGGTCGAGGCGCAGTGGCGCAATATGCTGGGCTGGTTCATTCAATACGAAGAAGAGAAGCTGCGCGCATCGCTCGAAAACGGGTTGGACACGGGTGATGCCCACGACTTGCAGGCGCCGCAGACCGATGCCAAGGCCGCCGCCAAGGATGTGAGGTGATCATGACGATACAACCTGACCTCCAGCCCAACGTCGACCTCGGCCAACTGGTAACGATCGCCGCGCTGAACCCGGTCGTGGCCGGGCTTGGGCTGTGGCTCGGCCGCACGTGCGATCAGCCAGCCAAGATCCTGATCGCGGGTTTTGGTGCAGGGCTTGCGGGCATGGCGTTGATCTGGCTCGCTGCCACCTTGCGGATGCCGTTCATTTATGAGCCAGGCCGGGCGGCTGCCGGCATTTTTGTGGTGCAAAGCCTGTTTGGAATGCTTTGGGCGGCTATCGGGTGGCGGTTCCTGCGGAAGCGCTGACGAGGGTCCTCTAGCCGGGCGTGATGACGCCAACGATTGCAGCGGTCAACAGGGTCGCCATGACGCCAGCCAGGAGTGCCCGCCCCGCGAGTGACGCGATTTCCGGCCGGCGCTCGGGGACGAGTGTCGACAATCCGCCGACAAGAATTCCAAGGCTGCCGAGGTTGGCGAACCCGCACAGCGCGTAGGTCATCATGGTGCGCGAGCGCGGGCTGAGTGCATCCAATGGCAGCTTCGCCATTTCGAGATAGGCGAGCAGCTCGTTCAAGACAACCTTGACCCCGATCAGCGATCCGGCCGTGTGGGCCTCCGCCCACGGGATGCCGATCAGCAAGGCAAATGGGGTTGCGAGCAGCCCGAGTAGTCCTTGCAGAGTGACCTCGACGCCAAACGGTTTGCCGGCCGCGCCAAGCATCGCGTTGGAAAGCGCGACGAGGGCCACCATGGTTACGAGCATTGCGATGACGTAGGCGAGCAACTTGAAGCCGTCCGCCGTTCCGATCGCGATCGCTTCCATCGTGCTCGACGCTTCGCTCGCCTGTTTAAGGACCGCCGATCCAGCGCTGGGCGGGGTATAGCCGTCTGGCACCATCAACCGCGCGAGCGTCAAAGCGCCCGCGACGTTCATGAGCGAGGCCGTCAGAACATGGCCGGCAGCGCCAGGCACGACCGGCGCGAGGATGGCTGCGTAGAGCGCGAATACGGTGCCGGCAACGGTCGCCATGCCGACCGTCATCAGCGCAAAAAGCTCGCCCCGGCCGAGCGACGCCAGGTACGGCTTGATCAGCATCGGCGCTTCCACCATGCCGAGGAATACCTTCGCGGCCGCGGCGGTGCCGAGCGGCCCGCTGACGCCAAGTGTTTGCCGCAAGACGACGGCGATGCCCGCCACAACGGCTTGCAGGATGCCCCAGTGATACAACACCCGCGACAGCACGCTCATGATCAAGATGAGCGGCAGGGCGCGAAAGCCGAGCAGGAACGCATTGCCCGGTTCCTTGATCTCGAAGGGCGGCGGCCCGCCCGCGAGATAACCGAACACGAACCGCACGCCGGTCAGCGTGGCATCCTGCAGCGCGCCTACCCCGGCCGCCAGCGCTTCGAATATGACCCGGGATTGCGGAATGGAGAGCAGCAGCACGGCGATCACCGCCTGCGCGGCGATGCCCGCGATCGCGAACCGCAGTGCGGCGCCGGCCGGCAGCGTGTTGCGGTTTTCGCAGGCAATCCACGCCAGCAGCGGAATGGCCAAGACCCCTACAAGGCTTTGTGCCTGCAACACCATGCTCAAATCCCCCTCGTTCCCCTTCGCAGCGTTATAGCATCGGGATCGGGTTCGGCACGCCTGTTGTACTAGAGGATTGTCACGCCCAGCGGCATGCCGCCCCGGGGGGCGAGCGTCACCTGGCTCACCGGTTCGGGCCGGTGCTGGCCGTCCCAAGTGAACCGTGCGCCGCGAACAAGGGTTGCCAGCATGGAGAGGCCTTCCACGAGAGCAAATGGCATGCCGAGGCACGTCCGGGGTCCAAAGCCGAAGGGAATGTATTGACCGCGCGGGATCTGCTGCTCGCGCTCGGGCAGGAACCGGTCGGGATCGAACCGGTCGGGTTCGTTCCACAGCGCCCGGTGCCGGTGCAGGACATAGATCGAGACCATGACCTGCGTATCCTTGGGCAAGGGGACATCGCCGAGCGTGCAGGCCTCAGTCGCCTGCCGCAACAGGACGGGCGCGGGCGGATAAAGCCGCATGCTTTCTTTGAGCACCCTTAGCGTCACCGGCAACGCATCCAGGTGTTCGGGCCCGATGGCAGCCTGCCCGGCAACGCCGACAACCTCCGCGCGGACCCGGTCCTGCCACTCGGGCGCCCGGGCGAGGAGATACAACGCCCAAGTGAGGGCCAGCGCCGTGGTCTGGTGTCCGGCCTCCAGGAATGTCGTGATGTTGTCGACGAGCCGCTCGTCGCTCATGGGCTCATTGGTATCGGGATGCCTTGCGGCCAACAGCCGCCCGAGGCTGTCGCCGGGCCCGCGTTCGCAGGCTGCCCTTTCTGCCCGCCGCCGGTGTATGATGCCGAGCACGGCCGCTCGCAGTTCGCTGGATGCGCGCGTCATGGCGCCCTTGGCTGGATACCACATCCACGGCGGCAACCCGGCAACCGTCGCAGCGATCGCCCACGGCGTCCGGTTCATGAAATCCTTGTCCGCGCGCTGGATGATGGCGGCTTCACGCGCATCGCAACCGGCGAGGATGGTGTTGGCGATGACGTCGAAGGTCGCAGCCTTCATGCTCGCTTGAACGTCCACGACGCCCGCCCAATGACGCGCGCCCGAGCGTGCCCGCCAGCGGCCAACCTCCGCATCCGCAGCTTTCGCCATGACCGGGACATAGCTGAGCACGTCGGCGTGCCGAAATAGCGGCGCGGCAACCTTGCGCTGCCACTTCCAGGTTGCGCCCGAAGCGGTGAGCAGCCCGTCGCCCAGTGTCGGCCCCAGCACGCGCCGCTCCATGGGAGATTTGACGAAGGTGTCCGCGTCCGTCAGCAGTACGCGCTCGATGAGGTCGGGCCGGGCAACCCAGGCCATGTCGGTTCCAAACAGCCGGTAGTGGACGACCGCCTCGGTGTAGGCCCGTTCGGGGACGCCACGAAGCGGGTTGACGACGGTCTTTGCAAGATACGCAAACCCCGGCAAACCCTCTCGCGCGGGAGCAACGGTCGGTGGATAAAGGGCGGGCAGGGGATCAGCGCTGGTCGCCACGGAGAGCCTCCATCATGAGCTGGTGCCGTTGGGTAGAGGGTCAACACCAGCGATGCGCCCGTTCTATGACGCGAGCGCCTGAAATGACTGCACAGGCGCACGCAAGGCCGCGCCGTTGCATCGGGCGGCCCCCTGCGCTACGCCTGCTGCCTGATTTGGAGAGACGCCTCATGAACGATGCCAGCACCGCAAACAAGAACTTGATGCAGGGCGCCACAGGCCCCTGGGAGATCGTGATCGGGCTCGAGGTGCACGCCCAGGTCAACTCGAAGTCCAAATTGTTCTCCGGCTCATCGACTGCATTCGGCGCCGAGCCCAACAGCCATGTCTCGCTTGTGGACGCGGCCATGCCCGGCATGCTGCCGGTCATCAACGAAGAATGTGTCGCCCAGGCGATCCGCACCGGGTTGGGCTTGAAGGCGCAGATCAACAACCGCTCGATTTTCGATCGTAAGAACTACTTCTATCCAGACCTGCCTCAAGGCTACCAGATCAGCCAGTACAAGTATCCCATCGTCGGCGAAGGGGTGATCGAGATCGATGCCGAGGGCGAGAGCATGACAGTCGGCATCGAGCGGCTGCATCTGGAGCAGGACGCCGGCAAGTCGATCCACGACCAGCACCCCGATTACAGCTATGTCGATCTGAACCGCTCGGGCGTGGCACTGATGGAGATCGTCTCGAAGCCCGACATGCGCTCGGCCAAGCAGGCCCAGGCGTACGTCACCAAGCTGCGCACGATCCTGCGCTATCTCGAAACCTGCGACGGCGACATGGAGAAGGGCAACCTGCGCGCCGACGTGAACGTTTCCGTCCGCAAGCCCGGCGACAAGCTCGGTACGCGTTGCGAAATCAAGAACGTGAACTCGATCCGCTTCATCGGCCAGGCCATCGAGGTCGAGGCGCGCCGCCAGATCGGCATCATCGAGGACGGTGGCAAGATCGACCAGGAAACGCGGCTGTTCGACCCCGCGAAGGGCGAGACGCGGGCCATGCGCAGCAAGGAAGAAGCGCACGACTACCGCTATTTCCCCGATCCGGATTTGCTGCCGCTGGAGTTCACGCAAGGATACGTCGACGGCCTCAAGGCGCATCTGCCCGAACTGCCGGATGAGAAGAAGGCGCGCTTCATTAAGGACTTCGGCCTGTCGGCCTATGACGCGAGCGTGCTCGTCGCCGAAAAGGCCAACGCCGACTATTTCGAGATCGTCGCGAAAGACCGTGACGGCAAGATTGCCGCCAACTGGGTCATCAACGAGCTGTTCGGACGCCTCAACAAAGAGGGCAAGGATATCGAGCATTCGCCGGTGTCAGCCGCCCAGCTCGGCGGCATCGTCGGGCTGATTTCGTCGAACGCCATCTCGGGCAAGATTGCCAAGGACCTGTTCGAGATCGTCTGGACCGAAGGCGGCGACCCGGCGGACATCGTCGAAAAACGCGGTATGAAGCAGGTGACCGACACCGGCGCGATCGAGAAAGCCGTGAACGAAATCATCAAGGCCAATCCCGAAAAGGTCGAGCAGGCGAAGCTCAAGCCCTCAATGCTGGGCTGGTTCGTGGGCCAGGTGATGAAGCAGACCGGCGGGAAGGCCGCGCCTGCCGCGGTGTCGGATATGCTGAAGGCGAAACTCGGGATCGAATGACCAACGACAATACCCCGGCGCCGGCGTGGTGGTGTCTAGACTGCCAGTTCTCGGGCGGCGCGGCATCGCTGTGCCGGGCGGCAGACGGCGCGCATACGTTCGAGCGGCTGGTGCGCGCCTACCTTAGAGACGATGGCGACGAGCGCCATCGCGCGATCGATTGCGTCACGGAGATGGTGGCGGCAGCGCCGGGAGCAGCGGCTGGATTTCTGGTGGTGGCCTGCGCGCAGTGCACCTCGATGGAGGACCTCTGCGTGCTCGCGGCGGGCCCGCTGGAAGATCTGTTGGAAGCGCACGGCACGTTGGTCATTCCGCACCTTGAAAAGGTCGCCAAGATCGACCCGCGTTTCCGGCTCATGCTGTCGGGAACCTGGGGCCAGAACCGCATCGATCCGGCGGTGTGGGCGCGCCTCGTGGCGGCTGTCGCGCCGGGGCCGGTGATCGACGCGGATGGGCGCACGCCGGCGGCTGGGATGGAGGCCAGGATTGCCAAGCCCCACGAAGTGGCGGCGTTGTTTGCAAAGACTCCTGTCGATGGGCGGAAGCACTAAAGCGCTTTCCGATCCTACGGAATCTGATTTTTGCTCTAGGTTCTTGATTTTGTCGCATTTTCATCTTCATGGAGCGAGGCTTCGCCGTCTTCATGGAGCGAGGCTTCGCCGTCTTCATAGAGCGAGGCTTCGCCGTCGACGACGAACCGGTATCCACTTCGTCGGAATTTGCTCTAAGGTTGCGGGGCCAGGGCCCCGGAGGGCTTCTGAGCCCATCCAATGTGAAAACGCGTGCCCTGGCCCTCACTCACGGCTAATTTGCAAAGCTGCCAGCAAACTGGCGCAAGCATAGAACACCTGCACAGGTGTCATCTTGGGCACAAGGGCCAGGATGAGCCCAGGATGACAGTGGTGGGTGTGGTAGATTCCCGCTCAAGGCGTCCAGGGTTGTTTTTCGGTGCCGGCCTCGGTGTCGTCGCGTTCGTCCTGCTTGGTGATGACCCGGGTCAGCGCGTAGAGCGCATCCTTGACGCCAGCGCCGGTCACGGCCGACAGAACCATCGGTTTCTTGCGGCAGGCTTTGCGAAGTTCTTCAATCTTGAGCGCGAGCGCTTCTTGGCTGATGCAATCTGACTTCGAGAGCGCGACGATCTCTTTCTTCTTCTCGATCTCGGCTCCGTAGGCTTTCAGTTCGCGCCGCACGGTCCTGTAGGCGGTCGCGACGTCCTCATCCGTCGCGTCGACGAGATGCAGCAGCACGCGGCAGCGCTCGATATGGCCGAGGAAGCGCACACCAAGCCCGGCTCCCTCGTTGGCGCCCTCGATCAGCCCCGGAATGTCGGCGAGCACGAAGGAGGTGTCGCCCGCCTCGACGACGCCGAGGTTGGGATGCAGGGTGGTGAAGGGATAGTCGGCGATCTTGGGGCGCGCCTGGGTGACGGCGGCGAGGAACGTCGACTTGCCGGCATTGGGCAGGCCGATGAGCCCTGCGTCGGCGATCAGCTTCAGCCGCAGCAGGATGGTCATTTCCTTGCCCGGATGGCCGGCGTTGGCGTGGTAGGGTGCCTGGTTGGTGGACGACTTGAAGCGCATGTTGCCAAAGCCGCCGTTGCCGCCTTCCGCCAGCATGACCCGGTCGCCGATATTGACCAAATCGGCGAGCAGCGTCTCGCCGTCCTCGGCATAGACCTCTGTGCCGGGCGGTACCTTGATGGTGCAGTCCTCCCCGCCCGCGCCGGTGCGGTTTTTACCCATTCCGTTCTCGCCGTTCTTGGCCTTGTAGTGCTGCTGGTAGCGGTAATCGATCAAGGTGTTGAGATTGTCGACGCATTCCACGTAGACGTCGCCGCCCTTGCCGCCATCGCCGCCGAACGGGCCGCCAAACTCGATATACTTCTCGCGCCGGAACGCGACGCAGCCGTTGCCCCCGTCGCCGGAGCGGATGTAGATCTTGGCCTGGTCGAGAAACTTCATGAGCGGTGACTTTCGGGGAACGCTAAAAGACGATGATAGACCATATATTGGATCGGGCTGACTTTTTGATGGGGCGCGAACGGCTCCGCAGACCCCAGACTAAAACCGTTCTTCTCCAGCACCCGTCGTGACGGTCCGTTATCCGACCGGCATTGGGCTGAGATGTGGGTCAGGCCCAAATTGGCGGCCGCGGTCAGGATTGCACCGACGGCCTCGCTGGCAAGGCCCAGGTTGCGGAATTGGGGCTCGATGTGAAAGCCGATGGAGGCAGCGGAGGGCGAGGATCCGACGAGGCTGACGGAGCCGGCCGGGCGACGTTCGTACGTAAGCTGAAATGCCCCGCAACGCCGCACGCTGCCTGCCTCGAAGGTCGCGGCATTCGGGTGGAACTTCAGGGTCAAGCGCGCGCTCGAAAGTGAGAACGGCGTCATGCGTCCGCTCCTGCGCAGGGATCAAAGTGTGCTGGTGCGACCCGCCGGTAGCTTATCATTTCGACGGGAGAATCGTACTCTTCCGACCAGCACAATTTGGCGCTGGCTTGCGTAAAGCCGGATTTTTCGAGCACCCGGCGCGACGCCACGTTGTCGGCTCGCGCCTGTGCGACGAGCAGCGTAAAGCCGTGGTGGGCTATGACATGCTCGACGACGGCGCCGAGGGCTTCCGTGGCAAATCCGAGCCCGCGGAACTCCGGCTCGATCTTGTAGCCTATTTCGCCGTGGGTGCGCGAGCAACTGGTCAGGCTGATCGCGCCCGCCGTCTGCGCTTCAAAACTCAAGTAGTAGACGCCGCAGCGGCCCCCGCCGACCCACTCCAATGTGTCCACATCGGGAACGTATGCTAGAAACAACCGGGGGGTGATGAGATGAAGATCCATCGGGTTGGCCGCGTCTCAAACAGGAAAGGGGAGATGGCTGACCATCTCCCCATGTGTTCTGCCGGGTCGACGCCGGTCAGTCTTTATTCGGCGGCTTGTGCAACGGCAGCCACCGGCTTGACGCTGATGTAGATGCGGCCGTTGGCCTTGTGCTTGAACTCGACCGAGCCTTCCACGACGGCGTAGATCGTGTGGTCGGTGCCCATGCCGACGCCCGATCCCGGATGCCACTCGGTGCCGCGCTGGCGGCAGATGATGTTGCCGGGAATGACGAATTCGCCGCCGTAGCGCTTGATGCCGAGGCGCTTACTGTGGCTGTCGCGGCCATTCTTGGTAGAACCGCCGGCCTTTTTCTGTGCCATGGATTAGTCTCCTGAGAATGCTGGATGTCGCTGGTTGGCATCCGCGAGGGAAGCCGTGGAGCGCCAAGGGTTGGTTAAGCTGGGGAAATGGAGGTGATGCGGACGAGCGTCAGGTCTTGACGATGACCCTTCTTACGGCGCGAATTCTTACGGCGACGCTTCTTGAACGCAATCACCTTTGGGCCGCGTGTCTGTTCGACAAGTTCCGCCGTAACTCTGGCGCCCTTGATGAACGGTGCGCCGACCTGGGCCGCGCCGTCGCCGCCCACCATCAAAACTTCGCCGAATTCGATGGTTGAACCGTTTTCGCCGGGCAGGCGCTCGATTTCGAGCAGATCGTCCTGGGACACCCGGTATTGCTTGCCGCCTGTCTTGATGACTGCGTACATGGTCTATCCTTCTTTGCTCCCGGCAGCGCCCACGGTGTGGATCGGTTGCGAGATGTTACCGCGCCCTGTGGCGCCGCCGTCAACCCAGCAAATGCGGGGATTTCAGCGGTCTTGCGAGTAGACTCGTGGGTCTCTCAGCCTCGGACAGCGCATTAAACGCGGCAACCTTACGGCGACCACGCGCGTTGTTTATTCCTGTCTGCCTCGAAAATGTCAATGCAGGAGTGCAGGATCGGCGTTCGGATCTTAAGAAAGTTGCGTTTCATGAACATCTCCACGCCGGCGGATGCGGTCGCCAAGCGGTTCGCACCCGGTCAGGCGCTGTCCCAGATCCCCGTGATCGAGACCGGTCCAGACTTCCCGCTCGCGACTCTGTTGGCCGACGAGGCCCGCGCACACGCTTTGCTTGATGCTGCAACTCGAAAAATCCCCATCCGCGCGCTGCGGCTTCTGGATGCCGTTTCGCGCCGCTGGCTCGAGAAATGGGACAACGCCCATCTCGACGAAATCGATCGGATCGCGGGGCGCATTGGCCGTCCGGGCACTCATTTTTTGTCGGTGAACTACGAGTGGGCGTGCACCTGCATCGTCAAGCCGTCCGAAGCTGGCGATACGGCGCGGCTCGTGCGCGTGCTCGATTGGCGCACGCCGGGGCTCGGACGCTATTTGGTGGCGGCACGCGTTGCGGGGGTGGCTGGACCTTACACCGCGCTCACGTGGCCCGGCTACACGGGGCTCATCCAGGGCATGGCCCCGGGCCGGTTTTCGGCAGCCCTTAATCAGGCACCGATGCGGTTTTCGGCGGGCCTGATGCCCATCGATTGGGTGATTGGCCGCGCACGGCTCTGGCAGACGCCGCACCCGACAGCTGCGCATGTCTTGCGGCGCGCGTTCGACGAAGCTGCGACGTTTGAAGCCGCGAGGCAACTGTTGACGGAGGCGCCGATAGCCGCGCCTGGGATCTATTCGCTGGCGGGAATTCATGCGGATGAGACCTGCGTGATCGAGCGCACAGAGACCACGGCGCGTGTCTTCGAAGGCGAAGCGGTGGCGGCGAACCATTGGCAGCCGGAGCCATCGGGCAGCTACAGTTGGCGTGGCCGATCGCGGGGCATCGACAGCAAGGGCCGCGCCGCGTTGATGCCCGCCCTGGACGCAAAGCTCGCGCCTGATTTCAGCTGGGCACAGTGGCCGGTGCTCAATCACCACACACGATTGATCATGGTCGCGGACGCGGCGGAAGGGCGGCTCGTCGCGCAAGGTTACGAGGCCGACGGTCCGGCCACCGCAGCCCTCGAGTTGGCGGCTTGAGACTGGCGTTAGCATGACCCACATGCCCGACGGACACACGATCCAGATCGCGCCGCAAGCGGACTGGCCAGATCGCGCCGCGAGCGGACTGCAAAGTGACTGGCGGTCGTTCAATTGGACGGCTAGAAGAGCGGATGTTTCCAGGAGAGCAATGATGTTGCCAGGTTCAAGACTGCGCCGGATGAGTGCCGTGGCTTTGGCGAGCAGCGCCATCGCGCTGAGTGCTGCCTGGCCGGGCGTTGCAGCCGAGGAAGCCGGCACGCCGCAGCAACCGCCCGTGTTGGCCGAGCCGAGCCCGGTCCGGGCTGCGCCAGAGCCCTCGCCCGTGACGCCGACGCCCGTGACGATCGAAGTTTTGCCACCCAGCGAAACGCCCGCACCCGTTGCGAGCGAGCCGCCGCCGCCTGCCGCGCCCCCCGTCACCGTCGCGGTGCCAGCGACCCCGGCTCCGGCCCACGATCCTGTTCTCGTGGCCGTGCGCGACCTCTTGGCGAAGCCCGTCGCTGGCGCCGACAAGGCCGATCAGGTTGCGCTCACCGCCTTTTATGCCACCCGCACGCAAGGTCCGGTCTGGCTGGCCGAGGGCAAGTTCACCCCCAACGCAGAAGCGGTGATGGCGGTGCTGCGCAATGCCGATGATTGGGGCCTGGAAGCAAAATCCTTCGCGCGGCCCGAGCTTGGCACGGCGTCCGATGCGAGCGCACTCGCCCAGGCCGAAGTGACGCTTTCCGCCTCGGTGCTGAAGTATGCGCGTCAGGCGAGCGGCGGACGTGTCGATCCCTCGACGTTGAGCCGCGTCAACGACCAGCGCGGGACGTTCGCCGACCCAGCAGCCGTCCTGGCCGGTGTGTCACAGGCCGCGAAGCCCGCTGCCTATCTGGAAGCGCTGCATCCCGCGCATCCCCAGTTCCAACTGCTGCACGAAGCGCTCGTCAAGCTGCGCCATGCGGAGCCCGCGAAGACGGTTGCTCCCGAGCCGGAAGCGCCAAAACTTACGCTCGAAAAGGGCCCCTCGCTGAAGCCCGGTGCCAACAATCCCGACATCGCAAGTATCCGCAAATTTCTGAGCGTGCCAGCGGGGGACGCTGGAGAAACCGTCTACGACAAGCCCTTGGTTGCGGCCATCAAGGCATTTCAGGAAGAGCACGGCCTCAACGCCAACGGCGTCATTTCCAACGCCACCCGTAACGCGTTGAACGGCGGCGCTGGTAAAATCAAGGTGGCGGCAGGAACCAACCCCGCCAGGGACATCGAGCGCATTGTGCTCAATATGGAGCGCTGGCGCTGGCTGCCGGCCGACATGGGCGCGTTCCACATCGAAAACAACATCCCTGAGTTCGCGACCCGCGTCTACGACAGCGGAAAAATCGTTCATCAGGAAAAGATCATCGTCGGTAAAACCGACACGCCAACGTCGATCTTCTCGGCGAACATGCAGTTCGTGATCTTCCACCCCGAATGGGGCGTGCCCGACAGCATCAAAGTGAAAGAACTGCTGCCCTCGCTGCGGCACAAGACCTCGCAAGGCGACGACTTCTTCGGCCTCGGCCAGACCGTGTCGGATACGCGCGTGCTCCAGCGCCACAATCTGCGCGTCAGCTATAATGGTCGGCCTGTGGATGCAAGCCAGATCGATTGGACCAAGGCGGATCCGCGCGCCTATTCGTTCATCCAGCCAGCCGGCGGCCAGAACGTGCTGGGGGTCGTGAAGTTCCGCTTCCCCAACCGCCACGACATCTACATGCACGATACCCCGCAGCGCGAGCTGTTCAACGACAACGTGCGCGCCTTCAGTCACGGCTGCATGCGCGTTCACAATCCGGCGCGGCTGGCCGAGGTGATTTTGGCGCATGATCGCGGGTGGCCGGCGGAGCGCGTCGCGAGCCAGATCGCGAGCCACCAGAGCCTGGAAGTTAAGATCGAAAAGCAGTTCCCCGTACACGTGACCTATTTTACGGCCCGGGTTGACGAGAACGGCAAGCTGCAGACGTTCAACGATCTCTACGGCCACGACGCCAAGCTCGCGGCGGCACTGGCCGGCAAACCCGTGCAGCTCGAAGCGCTGCAGTCGACGGCGGTTTCGCGCGATGAAACGTTGTCGCCCGGGGTCGCGGGGGGCAAGCAGGGCAAAAACCGCAAGGGCGCACCTGCAAAGCAGGAAGAGGCCGGCCTTGGAAACATCTTCCAAGGACTGTTTGGGAACTGAGAAGAACCACTGCCATTCCGTCGGCTGTGATGAGGCCAAGGGACGAGCCTCCTGGCCTTCACTGACTTGCGACCGTGGCGCGGTTGGAATTTGTCTTGATGTTGCAACTTGGGCTTTGATGACAGGGCGGCAGAATCTGCGCAGGGTATCGGCCGATGGACGCAGGGATTCTGGTCGATGAATGAACATGTCGAGATCAAGCCGCTGGTCGCCGAGTCGGCGAACATGGAGGCGACGTCGGTCGAGGTGGTGCTGAACGACCTGCGCGACGGCACGCTGCTCATTCCCGATTTCCAGCGCGACAGCGACCAGTGGGACGAGACGACCAAATCCTTGCTCATCGAGTCGGTGATCAACAACCTGTCGATCCCAGCGTTCTTCTTCGAGGTCGAGATGGGTGCCGATGGCGTCGAGCGCAACCAGGTGATCGACGGCCAGCAGCGGCTGACCACGCTCAGCCAGTTTTTCAGCGGCAAGCTGCGGCTCGTGACCAGCAACGACGCGCAATACATCCCGCCCAACAGCCTCCATTATGCCGGCAAAACCTACAACGAGCTGCCGGCAGTCTATCAGCAGGCGTTCCGGCGCTACCGCCTTGCCATCATCAAGCTGCGCGATTTGAGGAATATGCGGCTCGAAGTCTTCCGGCGCATCAACCAAGGCGGCACGCCGTTGTCGGGCCAGGATATCCGCCTCGCGTACTACGGCGATCAATCGCCCAGCGTCGCCTTCATCCGGCTGGTCGGCGTTTACGACGGTCAACGGCAAGCCGCGCAGCGTTTCATGGCCGGCGCGCGGTCGAAGTATGGGTTCGACTATCCTTGGGACGGCGTTTCGGCAAACGACTCTTGGAAGGACATGTGGGAGGACAAGGAGCTGGCGCGCGGACAGACGGCGTCCGAGATGTTTCTCTGGTCGCTGATGGCGGCGCAGGTGGGCGAGTTGGACGGCATCATTCAAAACAAGGATGCCATGGCCAAGATCAACGTGCGGTTCAATCAAAGCATCGACGATGCGCTGGACGTTTATTGCGCTCAGCTTAACTATCAGGATCGCAATTCGGGAGTGCCGACGTTGCTGTTTTCGGCCCAAGAACTGAAAACCAGCTTCTTTCCCTATTTTGCAAACTGGATCGAGGAATTGGGGGCCAAGGGACCCAGTCTCGATGTGCGCAAGCACCGGACGGTGGCGTCCATCATCGGCGCGTCCTACCGCTGCAAGGTCGATACGGGCCTGTTCACGGACCGGCAGTGGACCAAGGCAGTGGAGTTCATCAGGCGGCCAGCCGAGACGGCGGCTGCCATGGGCGTGGAGTGGCCGCAGAGCCGGGGCCGATGGGACGGAGCGCGGGGCAACCGGGCCCAGCTGGAGGCGGCGAGCGCGCTCGCGTTGACGATTGCAGAATGACGGGGGAGCTGCCGGAATTTCTCGAACGCGTCGCCCCGACTGCGCGGATGTTTCCGGCCAGCTGGCGAGATGCGGCGATCCGGGTGGCCTTCGACCGGCAGGCAGGCGGCGTTCAGTGCCGGGGGTGCGCTGGGCTGTTCCGGCGGCCGGCAGAACTGCGGCGGCTGCATGGCGACCACATCGTGCCCTTCAGCCGCGGAGGCTTGACGACCTGGGCCAATTTGCAACTGCTTTGCGCACGCTGCAACTTGCGTAAACACGCTAAACACCAACCGTGACGCCGGATGGGTCGCCGTCATCCCCGCGGCTTGGAGGCCAGGTACGGTCGTGCGTCGTGACAACCCTTTTACGTGGAAACATCTCGCATGCCCCATTCACAGACGCTCGAGGGCAACACCGGTCTGGTGACCGTCGATCTCAAGCAGGTCGCCGCGAACTGGCGGGCACTCGCAGCTCTCGTTAACCCGGCCGAATGCGGGGCCGTGGTCAAGGCTGACGCTTACGGGCTGGGGGTTGCGCGCGTGGTTCCGGCGTTGCGTGCGGCAGGATGCGCAACGTTTTTCGTCGCGACCGCGGAGGAGGCCGCCGAGGTGCGGGCGCTGACGGCAGAAAGTGTGATTTATGTGCTGGACGGGCTGGTACCGGGGTCGGCGCCGCAGCTCGCCGAGGTTGGTGCGCGGCCGGCGCTGGCGACGCTGGACGACTGTTTGGAGTGGGCGGCGCTGTGCGATTCGCGCGACCGGGTGATGGCGGCGGCGCTGCATATCGATACGGGGCTCAACCGGTTGGGGTTATCGGCGGCCGATGTGACGGCGCTCGCGGCGGATGGCTCGGTGTTCAACCGGATCGGCGTGTCGCTGGTGATGAGCCATCTTGCATGTGCGGACGTCCCTGGCGACGCCAAGAACAGGCAACAGTTGCTGGCGTTCGAACAACTGCGGGCGGCGCTTCCGCCAGCGCCCGCCAGTCTTGCTGCGTCCGACGGGTTGATGCTGGGGGCCGACTACCGGTTCGATCTGGTGCGCCCGGGGTATGCGATCTATGGCGGGCAGCCGAGCCGGGAGCTGGTCGCCCCGGTGCAGCCGGCGGTGCGGGTTCAGGCGCGGGTGTTGCAGGTGCGGGAACTCGCAGCGGGCGATAGCGTGGGGTACGGGGCAGTGTGGACGTGTGGGACGCGGTCGCGGATTGCAACCGTTGCGGCCGGCTATGGGGATGGATTCGCGCGGTCGATGAGCGGCGTTAACGGGGAGCTGCGGGGGCAAGTCAGTTTCCGCGGGCGGCTTGCGCCGGTCGTCGGGCGGGTGTCGATGGACTTGATTACGGTGGACGTGACGCACCTGGGCGATGGCGGACCAAACCGGGGCGATTTCGTCGATCTCATCGGGCCGGGGCTGACGCTGGAAGCGGTGGGACAGGCGGGAGGCACCATCGGATACGAGGTGCTGACCCGGCTGTCGCGGCGGTTTCACCGGCATTATGTGGGGTGACGGCGGTCATTTGTCCGAGACAACAAAAAAGGCGCACCCCGTGGGATGCGCCTTTTGATTTGTGCCGATGATGGCTGGTTATTCGCCGAACTTCATGCGCACGCCGACGGAGACGATGTCGATGCTGGCGTCGACGTTGGCAACGATCCGGGGAGCGCCGGCGACGCTGACGCGATCCATCTGCGAGCTATCGACAAACAAGTGGCTGTAGCCGAAGTCGAGGGCGGTAGCGCTCGAGACGTTATAGGTGAAGCCGACGCTTGCCCAAATGCGGTCGGCGTCAGGGATTGCCGTCAGGCGATCGGTGGAATTCTTGATCGGCGAGATTTCGTAGGCGCCGCCTGCGCGAACCGTCACGGCTTTCGATACGTCATATTCGAGGCCGCCCGAGAAGAACCAGCCGTCGCTCCAGGGAGCCGACAAGGTGCCGATCGTGGTGCCTGACGGCGCCGAAGTCGATCCGGTCTTGCTGAAATTGATGATGTTGATGCCGGCCTCTTTGGAAACCAGATCGACGCCGCCGAAACGCGACCAGTTGGTCCATTCGACCGAGCCAAGCAGGCGGACGTTCGAAGACAGGGCCTGATTGAGGCTCAACGTGATGACGTCGGGCAAGCGCAACTCAGCCTTGGCGGCAACGCCCGTGTTCAGCAAGCCGTTGACGAAGGCGGCAGTACCGGCGCAGCTCGGAGAGGTTGCCGGCGGCGCGCATTTGCCGGCCGCCAGGATATTGGCGCCGGTGATCGGGCTGCCGCCGGTTGCGAAACGGCCATCCAGTTCATGGTTGAGGCCCGAGCGCCAGCCAAGGCCGATGCGCGTCGCGGGCGTCGGCGTGTACATCAAGCCGGCAGTTGCACCAACCGCGCCGCTCTCGCCGTCAAAGAATGTGTTGGGTCCCGTCGGCGTGCCTGTCGCGAACTTGAAGATCGCTTTGCCGTATTCCAGCTGCGCGCCGACGCCAGCCGAAAGCTGGTCTGAGAACTTGTAACCAATGGTCGGGTTGAAGTTGATGGTGAAGACGCTGGTCGCGCCGCCAACCTGGGATCCGGCCCAGCGCTGATCCGGCTCCGACCTGAGGCCGAAGGGGGAATTGACGGCGAGGCCGATAAACATGTTGGGGTCGTAGTTCTTGAACTGATACGTCATGTACGCGGAGGGCACATAGGCGTCACGGCCGATCTGGGTCGACTGGTTGACGCCAGGGACATTGAGAAGCGTACTGCCAGTCGTGGCTGTCAGCGTTGCGTCCGGGGCAATCCACGTGACGCTGCTGTCGAAATTTAGGCCCGTGTTCGAAGTGACGGCGGCGGAGTTGAAGAACATCGAACTCGGGGTCGTGCCAGCGGCGGCGCCCGCGAACGAGTCACCTTGGCCGAGTGCGCCTTGCTCACGGATCATGAAGCCGCCGGCCATCGCTGTGGAGGCGGTCAGGCCAATCGCGGCGATGGCGGCGGCGCCACGGCCGATGGTCTTGATGGTTTGGTTCATGCGATCGTCCCCCAAAACGGTGTCCGGATCAATGGTTGTAAAACCACGACTGTGACATTGTTCTGCCACAAGTGACTAAGTGTTGCGCAAGCACAGAATGAAGCGTGCGCTGCACAAAACTGCTGTTTTCCCGGCCATTGTGATCTTTCGAACACGGCAGACGGTCGCTGCTGACGTAAGGGGCAGCTGTTGGACGCCGGTCTGCGTCAGGCGGCGGTCAGTTTCTTGACCGCGGCCGAGATGGAGTGGCGGATCTTGTGCCAGCCGCGCGAGCCTTCCGAGGTCATCCAGTTCATCTGCAGCGAGCGGCGGGGGCCATCGAAAGGATGGTGGCCGTGCCAGGACGTGTCCGAGCGCTTGAAGACGAGCAGCGTGCCGTCGTCAGGCGGGACTTCGGCAACGAAATCATCGACGTCGTGGCCGTTCTTGAGGATGCGGAGGCGGCCGCCGGGCTGTTGCCAGTTCTCGTTGAGATAGACAAGGACGGTGATGATCTTGTCCTTGCTGTCGGTGTGGATCTGGCCGTCCTTGGCGCGGGTGTAGCCGCGCAGGGAAAACATCTTCGGCTTGTCGTCGAGATCGACGGCGAATTTCTCAGCAATGACTTTCTGGAAAGCGGGGCCATCCAATTCGTCGATGACTTCCTTGATGACCATGCCGGCGTCCAGGCTCTCGATCGGGTACGAGCCGCCGGCCTTGATATCGGGATAGGTCGCGTTCACGCGGGCCACGGTTTGTGGCGATAAGAAGCCTGGGACGATCGTGTACTGGTAGGGGCTCGTTTCGACTTTGGCTTCCTGCAACTTGGCCAGTTCGAGATGGGGCATGGCGGAATGGTCCTTGGTGTTGGGAATGACGGCTGGGAGGGATGCTCAGGGGCGCCAACGGGCGCGAATTTCAGCGGCGATGGTACCGGCTGAATCGATGGGTGGATATGACCAGGGTTCAAAAGCCGTAATGGTTGCCGGCAGCGGCCTCGTCGCGCCGGAAGCGCAAAGGCCATCGTGAAAGCGGGCGAATTTTGCCGAGCCGCCGGAGGGTGTGAAGACGAACACGGGTTTACCCGTCGCGCAGGCCTCGCCGCACATGTTGACACTATCGGCGGTGACGATGAGGGCGTCAGCGTGGGCTAAGAACTGTGAGTAGGGATTTTCGCCGCTGCCATCCCAAACGATGTGCGGAAACGGCACTGTTGCGGCTGTGGCTGCGCGGATGAGGCCCTCGTGCGTGCGGCGGGATGGCGTGATCATAAAGCTTGCGCCCTGTTGCCCCAGCGCGTGCAGGGCGGAGGCGAAACGGCCGTCGTCGGCCTTCGAAAACGTATAGACGCCGTTGTTACCACCCAGGATGACGGCAATCCGCGGGGAGCGGAGCGCTGCAATGGGTGGGGGAACCGAGGCGCGCAGCTGTGCGAGGCGGGACGGCGTGAAGCTGTGGGGGGCTGTCAGGGTCGTGATGACGTTGATGCCGCGCCGGTTGTCATGGGCTGGGACCCAGATCAGATCGGCTGTGCCGGCCGGCGTTTTGGGATCTTGCAGGACGACAGTGTAGGTCGACCTACCGGCATGGCGGCGCAAGGCGCGGATATAGGGGATGCTCGCCCGGCCAGTGGCGATTGCCAGCCGGGGCCAGGGTGGAGAGAACTGTGCGTGAGGTTGGCCAAAGCGCTCAGAAGGTGCAACGGGCCCCCAGGGTGCGGCCATGCCCCAGACGCCACGGGGGGTGACCTGCTTCATCTCATAGGGAACGCCCAGCGCATCGGCCACGCCGCGTGCCTGCACGTCCATGCCCGTCTTGCCGTCCGTGATGATCCAAGCCCGCGCGTGCGGCGGGCCTGGGTTCAGCGCGGTCGGAGTGAGGCTTGTGGTTTGGTTTTGCATGCGTCGCTTCTGTCGGCTTCCGCGTGTTCTGTCGAGGGTTCAAGCCGCCGCATAGCCGGGTGCGGCGATTCTTGAGGTTCAAAATTTCGCGACCCGCAGGGGAGACTTCTGCTAACAGCGGGGGATAGCCGTTCTCGCGGGGGCTTACGCCATATGACGATACGACTGGACCCGATAGACTGGCGCATCTTGCGCGAACTGCAAAGCGACGGGCGCATGACGAATGTTGCGCTGGCGGAACGGGTCGGCCTTTCACCACCGCCATGCTTGAGGCGCGTGCGGGCGCTCGAGGAAGCCGGCATCATCAGCGGCTATACGGTGCTGCTGGATGAGAAGATGCTAGGGTTTTCGGTGACCGCGTTCGTGCTGGTCGGGCTGCACAGCCAATCGGAAGCGGATCTGCGGGCGTTCGAAAACCGCATCCTGAGCTGGCCGTTCGTGCGCGAGGCGCACATGCTGTCGGGCGAAAGCGACTATGCGTTGCAGTGCGTCGCGCCCGATCTCAACGGGTTCCACGAGTTCCTGCTGCGCGAGCTGACCAGCGCGCCGAACGTTGCGAGCGTGAAAACCCATTTGGCGATCAAGCGGGCAAAGCGCGAACCCGGCGTGCCCATGGCGGCAAAGTAGAGGGGCGGCAAAGTAGAGCGGCGGCAAAGTAGTGCGGCGGCAAAGTAGTGCGGATCAGCACGGACACAGCCCGTCTGGGTGCGGCGCGCTGATCCTTTGAATTGCCGACCCCCTGGATTGTTGTCTGACGGCTGCCTCTCCGCTCCACGGGGTTGTGAGAAACGATTATTTCTTCATGCCCAACTTTTCGTAGGCCTCGCCAAGCATCTTACTGCATTTTTCGCTATCGCCAGACTTCATTGCCGCCGAAGCATCGGCCAGCAACTTCATCACCGTCGTCGAAATGTCGGAGGGTGCTTTGGTGGCAGCGTCTTCAGCCGCCTTCATGTCTTTCGTGCAATCCATTGCGGCGAAAGCCGGGGTGGCCAGAAAGATCGCCGCCGTCGCAACTGCCAATAGTGACCTCATGGTGGAACCTCATTTTTGGATGCGCAACATTCTTCATACTCGCAATAGGGCAGGCCATGACGGCCTGCCTACATGCAATATCTTTCATGAAGATGACGCAAGTGTGATCCACGTCAACGTTGAGGTTCCGTGCAGGACTTGGCGTCAACCGTAACGCTAACCGTAACGCTAACCGTAACGCTGGGCGACGTTGCGGAAGCTGGCTTTGATGCGGCGAACCGTGCCGGATTTGGAACGCATCACCAGCGTTTCGGTTTCCGCCGTGTCGCCACGGAATTTTACGCCCTGCAGCAGCGAGCCGCTGGTTACGCCGGTTGCGGAGAAAATCACGTCGCTCGACGCCATGTCGCGCAGGTTGAATTTGCGATTGATGTCGGTGATGCCCATCTTGACGGCGCGGATGCGTTCTTCCTCGTTGGACGCCATCAGACGGCCCTGAATCTGGCCGCCGATGCAACTCAAGGCGGCGGCGGCAAGCACGCCTTCAGGGGCGCCGCCCGAGCCCATGTAAATGTCGATGCCGGTTTCTTCCGGGTTGGTGGTCCAGATGACGCCGGCAATGTCGCCGTCGGGGATCAGCTGAACGGCGGCGCCCGTATCGCGAACGGCCTTGATGAGTTCGGCGTGGCGCGGCCGGTCGAGAATGCAGGCGGTGATGTGGGAGACCGGAACGCCTTTCGCCTTTGCCAGCGCGTGGAGGTTGTCGGCATGGGACGCGTCGAGGTCGATGATGCCTTCGGGATAGCCCGGGCCGATGGCGATCTTGTTCATGTACATGTCGGGGGCATGCAGCAGGCCGCCGCGCTCGGCGATGGCGAGGACCGCGAGCGCGTTGGGCATGACCTTGGCGCAGATCGTGGTGCCTTCGAGCGGGTCGACGGCGATGTCGACCTCGGGGCCGTGGCCGGCGCCGACCTTCTCGCCGATGTAGAGCATCGGAGCTTCGTCCATTTCGCCTTCGCCGATGACGACGGTGCCCTGGATCGCCAGCAGCGCCAGCTCACGGCGCATGGCGTCGACGGCGGCCTTGTCGGCGGCTTTCTCGTTGCCGCGGCCGCGCAGGCGTGCGGCGGCGATGGCGGCGGCTTCCGTGACGCGGGCGACTTCCAGGACGAGAATACGGTCGAGGCCCGTGGGGCCAGCTGCTGCTTCGGCGGCGCGCAGTTTGGTATCGAGCGGCATGGATGGGGTTCCTACTACAACTTTTCGATGCGGATCATTTGCGGGCGCTCGGAAACGTTACCGTCTTGTTCGATCGCGGCCAGTGCCGAGCGGATGGCCCGTTCATTGGTCGGGTGCGTAATGAGTATCACAGGTGCCGGCGGGGCGCCCAACGTCAACGCCGTGCCGGACTTGGGCTTTTTCTGGACAAGGCTTTCCAGCGAAACGCCTTGATCGCCCATGCGCTTGGCAATTGAGGCGAGCGCTCCGGGTTTGTCGACCACCGAGAGGCGGATGTAGTAGGCGCCTTGATGCTGGCTCAGGTCGGCGCGGATGTGCGGGCGCAACTGGGCAACCGGCGTCAGGAATGGGGGCAGAACGCCGCCGTGGGCGATGTCGAGGATGTCGCTGGCCACAGCAGACGCCGTCGCGCGCGCGCCAGCGCCGGGGCCGATCAGCATCAGGCTGCCCGCGAAATCACCGTCGATTGCAACGCAATTGGTGACGCCCGCGACTTGGGCGATGGCGGAGTTCCGCGGCACCAGGACCGGCGTCACGCGGGCTTCTATTCCCGATGGCGTGCGGCTTGCTACGCCCAACAGCTTGATGCGGTAGCCAAGCTCGTCGGCGGCTTCGATGTCGGCGGCACTGATGGTTTGGATGCCCTCGACGTAGACGGCATCGAGTGCGGGTAAGGTGCCGAAGGCGAGACTGGCCAGCAGCGTCAGCTTATGGGCAGCGTCGAAGCCGCCGATGTCGAAGGCCGGATCAGCCTCGGCGTAGCCTTTGGCCTGCGCTTCGCCCAGCACCGAGAGGAAGGGCCGGCCATCCTCCTGCATCTTGGTCAGGATGTAATTACAGGTGCCGTTCAAGATGCCGTAGATGCGCTGGATTTCATTTGCGGCGAGGGCTTCGCGCAGCGTTTTGATGACGGGGATGCCGCCAGCGACGGCCGCTTCGAAGTTCAGTTCGACGCCGTTGGCCTCGGCAAGCGCTGCCAGGGTTGCGCCGTGTTTGGCGAGCAGCGCCTTGTTGGCCGTGACGACGTGTTTCTTGGCTTTGAGCGCAGCTTCTACGGCCGCGCGGGGGACACCTTCGTCGCCCCCTATCAGTTCGACGAAGACATCGATGCCGGGCGCGCGGGCGAGTTCGATCGCGTCATCAAACCAGGGCAGGGCCTCGATGCCGAGCGTGCGCGCGCGTTCCCTGTCGCGGGCGCACACGCCGCCGATGACGATCTTACGCCCGATGGTTTGCGAAAGGCGCGCGCCATGGGCTTCGAGCAGGCTCAAGAGGCCGGAGCCGACCGTGCCAAGGCCGGCGATGCCGATCGTCAAGGGATGTTTCATGGGCTGATCAACAGGAGGGTCAAGATGCGCTTTTCGCGGGCGGGGTAGCGTTGGCGGGCGCGGCATCCGCGATGGGGATCACATTGTGCAGCCCTTCGGTGCCGCCCGACATGAACTTCTTGATATTGCGGGCGGCCTGACGGATGCGATGCTCGTTTTCGACGAGCGCGATGCGCACGAAGCCTTCGCCGTATTCGCCAAACCCCAAGCCTGGCGATACTGCAACATCGGCTTTTTCGATCAGGAGCTTGGTGAACTCGACCGAGCCCAGCGCCTTGTAAGGCTCCGGGATCGGGGCCCAGGCAAACATGGTTGCGGGCGGGGAGGGAATCGTGAAGCCGGCGCGGCCGAATGTTTCAACAAGGCAATCGCGCCGCCGCTTGTAGGTCTGGCGGATCTCCTCGACGCACTCCTGAGGACCGTTCAGGGCTGCGGCGGCTGCAACCTGGATCGGCGTGAAGGCGCCATAGTCGAGGTAGGATTTGACCCGCGCCAGGGCACCGATCAGACGCTCGTTGCCGACGGCAAACCCCATGCGCCAGCCCGGCATGTTGTAGGTCTTGCTGAGGGAGGTGAATTCAACGGCGACATCCATTGCGCCGGGGACCTGAAGGATCGAAGGCGGCGGGTTGCCGTCATAATAGATCTCGGCGTAGGCGATATCGGACAGCACGATGAGGCCCAGACGCTTGGCCTGGTCGACGACGGCGCGATAGAAGTCGAGGTCCGCCGTCATCGCGGTCGGGTTCGATGGGAACGAGATCACCACCGCCAAGGGCTTGGGGATTGAATGCTTGACCGCGCTTTCGACCGCGCGCAGCCATTCCTCGCCATTGCCAGCTTTCAGGTGGCGCATGGACGCGCCCGAAATCAGGAAGCCGAACTCGTGGATGGGGTAGGTCGGATTGGGCACCAGAATTACATCGCCGGGGGCGGTGATGGCTTGCGCCATGTTGGCAAAGCCCTCCTTGGACCCCAGCGTCGCGACGATTTGGGTCTCGGGGTTCAGCTTCACGCCAAAGCGGCGGTCGTAATAGGCCGCTTGCGCCTTGCGCAGGCCCGGGATGCCCTTGGACGCCGAATAGCGATGGGTGCGCGGCTTGGCGATCGTCTCAATCATCTTGTCGATGATGTGCTGGGGCGTGGGCATGTCGGGATTGCCCATGCCGAGATCGACGATGTCTGCGCCACGCGCTCGTGCGGATGCCTTCAACCGGTTCACTTCGGCGAACACGTAAGGGGGCAAGCGCTTGATGCGGTGGAAGTCTTCGATCACGGCTGTGGTTCTCCTGTCTGCCGGTGGCTCTTGCGTTGCGCGCTAAGGTTGTCCTCGATGTCATTTCAAGGTGGCGCTTAGGCTGCCATCGACGAAGGACCGTCTTACGCCGTGTTGCGCGCTTCAGTCCAGCGTTGGGTAAGACGGTCAATCGGTTGGGCAGCGATTAACGCGATTTTTCAATCTGTTTGACGGCGGCGGCCTCTTCGGCGGACTTCTTGCGCGCCAGGTCCGCAATCGCCTGCTGCTGCTGGGCGGGGGTCAGCATACCGTCGGCTTCGGTACGTTTCAGTTCCGGGAGCTGCGTCGTGCTCGACTGGGTGCAGGCTGCCAGCGTGAGGCTCAGGGCACACAACGCGATTAGCTGGGTCGGGACCAGGAGCTGGATACTGCGTTGCAGCGAGGCAAGGCGCGACAGGCTTGCGAGCAAGGGAGTGCCTTCCTTAAGTGTCCTGGTGTTGGAAGTGTCGGGGTGCTGGCAAATTGGTAAGGGCAGAACGTGCACCGATGGTCGCGACGGCTGACCGGTTACGCCAGGGTTTACTATGGCGATTCCTGCGAGGCCAACTATGGTCGCAGAGAAAAAATGCTAAATTTTGGCGGCGCTGCGCGCAAAAGCCGCGTAGAGATGTGCCACTCGACCGAACAAAGGCCCGTCCATGACTAAAAGTGTTCCGCCTCCGCCGAAGACGCCGGCGACATATACCATCGACAACCCGGAAGAATTCGCCCGTAACATGCTGCGGCTCGTTGAGCAGGGCACGCGGGCGATGAACGACATGCTCGATCGCAACGACGCCAAGCCTAGCCCCTTCTCACCGGCCAGCGAATTGGCGACGGCGACCGAGACGCTGTCGGCGCTGGCGAAGCCATGGATGAGCGATCCCGTGAAGCTCGCCGAGGCGCAGACCCGCCTTTATTCCCGCTATGCCGAGGTCTGGAACAACACCCTGAAGCGGGCGTTGGGCGAAACAGTGCCGCCGGTGGTGGCGCCGGGACCGGGCGACAACCGCTTCAAAGACCCCGAGTGGACCAGCAATCCGTATTTCGACTTCTGGAAGCAGGCTTATCTCGTCACGACGAACTGGGCCGAGGAAGTTTTGGCGGATACCCCAGGCCTCGACGAAAGGGCGCAGCAGAAGGCGCAGTTCTATATGCGGCTGATCGCGTCGGCCGCGTCGCCGTCGAACATTCCGGTTATGAACCCGGAAGTGGTGCGCGAAACGCTGAAGACGAACGCCGCCAACCTCGTGAAGGGTATGTCGCTGCTCGCGGAGGATATGGAAAAGTCCGGCGACATGCTGCAGATCAGCCAGACCGACACCGAAGCTTTCAAGGTGGGCGAGAACTTGGCTCTCACGCCCGGGAAGGTCGTGTTCCAGAACGAGCTGCTGCAGCTCATCCAGTACACGCCTACGACCGAGGAAGTGCACGAGCGGCCGATTATGATGGTGCCGCCGTGGATCAATAAATTCTACATCATGGATCTGACGCCGGCGAAGAGCCTGATCAAATACGTGGTCGATCAGGGCTTCACCGTGTTCGTCGTATCGTGGGTCAATCCCGACGAGCGGCTCGCGAACAAGACGTTCGAAGACTACATGATGGAAGGCGTGCTGGAGGCGGCGAAGGCCGTTTGCAAGGAAACCGGAACCAAGGCGCCTAACGTCCTGGGCTATTGCGTGGGCGGCACAATGGTCGCGACGACGTTGTCGTATTTGGCCGCCAAGGGTGGGCCGACGTTCAATTCGGTGACGTTCCTGACGACACAGGTCGATTTCGAAAAGGCAGGCGATCTGCTGGTGTTCATCGACGACAAGCAACTCGGCGAAATCGAAAACATCATGGCCGACAAAGGCTATCTCGACGGTTCGCGGATGGCCAACGTGTTCAACATGATGCGGCCACGCGACCTGATCTGGCCGTATATCGTCAACAACTACATGCTGGGCAAGAAGCCGTTCCCGTTCGACCTGTTGTATTGGAACCAGGATTCGACGCGGATGACTGCCGCCAACCACAAGTTCTATCTGCGCCAGTTCTACCACGAGAACGACCTGGCGATGGGCCGGATGACCATGGGCGGGCTGAAGCTCGATCCGCGCAAGGTCGACATTCCGGTGTTCGAACTCGCCGCGCGGGACGATCACATCGCGCCGGCCGTGTCTGTGTTCAAGGGGGCCAAACTGTTTTCGGGCCCGGTGGAGTTCGTGCTTGCGGGCTCGGGCCATATTGCCGGTGTCATCAACCCGCCGGACAAGGTCAAATACCAGTATTGGACGGGTGCGAAGCCGGCGGGCGATGAGCAGCTGGAAGATTGGATACCAAAGGCGCAGGAGCATCCGGGCTCGTGGTGGCCGCACTGGATCGAGTGGCTTGCTGGGCACTCGGGCGACGTGATCCCGGCGCGACAGCCGGGCAAGCGGCTGAAACCGATCGAAGATGCGCCTGGCAGCTATGTGCGGATGCGGCACGCCAAACAAGCAGTTCTTCCGCCGGCCCCACGCAAAGCTGCGGAATAGACCAATCGGGGACGATTCGGGCGCTGTTCTTGGGCGGAGTTGCGCGCGGTACCGCTTCACACTTTTCCCGGGTGCCCTTCAGGTGCTGGTAAAGCCCGGGAGGTGGCGGGCCTGGCTGCTGCGGCTCAGCTTGAGGGCCTTGGCGACGGCCACGTCATAATTCTTGGCGATCAGGCTCTCAGACACTCGGGTGCGGAAGAAGTCGGCCCAGAGAAACTCGGAATAGGGCTGGGGGGATTTCACGAAGCCGCCCGCTTCGCGCACCGACCAGGACAGGTCGCGATAGCGGTCTTGGCGCAGGCCTTTGATGCGTTTTGGCAGTTTCGAAGGCGCAATCCGGCGGCCTTCTTCGTCGAAGGGGCGGAGCCAGCCGCCTTGCTCCATCCGGTGCCAGAACATGGCGACGGGGAGCACCGAAAAATCCTCGATGACGACCACGAAGGCGGTTTCCACTTCGGCTTGCCAGAGGGCAAGGCCCAGATGGTGGTGATCGATCATGAATAAGTCGCCGCCGGGGCCTATCACCGAGGGGATGGGCCGGTGATCGAGATAGCGCTCGATCTTGCGGGGGGTGGCGACGTGTTTTTCGACCTTGCGCCGCTTGAGAGCGACGGCCCGCATGCCGACGGCCGCCTGGGTCGGACGCAAGCGATCGAGCGGCACCCGCATTTTGGCTGGAAGAAAACTGTTCAAGCCGGCGTCAGCGATCATCATGGCAAGGACACTCGGTTTGACAGTCTGGTGACAATCCGAGCCTAGGGAGGATAGGGTTAACGCTTGGTTAGCGGGCGCGGCGGCACCTGCAGCATTAGCCCAGATCGCGGGTGTTGAAGGTATCGCAGCCTTGGATTTTGCCAGTTGAGATGCCCTGCTTGAACCACTTGACGCGCTGGGCAGAGGTTCCGTGCGTGAAGGCGTCGGGGACGATGCGGCCCGTCATCCGGCGCTGCAAGGTGTCGTCGCCGATCTGGCTGGCGGCGTTGAGGGCTTGCTCGATCTCGCCGTTTTCGAGGCGGGGCTTCAGCTGCTCATTGAGGTTCGCCCAGACGCCAGCGAGGCAGTCGGCCTGCAACTCCATGCGAACCTGGAGGGCGTTGGACTGTTTTTCATCCATGTTTTCGCGCAACTGCTGGATCTTGTCGGTGATGCCGAGCAGCGTCTGCACGTGGTGGCCGACTTCGTGCGCGACGACGTAGGCCTGGGCGAATTCGCCTGGCGCGTTGAACTGGCGCTTCAGCTGATCGTAGAACGCCAGATCGATATACACCTTATGATCGTTGGGGCAGTAGAACGGGCCCATGGCGGTCTGGCCGGCGCCGCAAGCCGTGCGGGTCTGGCCGCGGAACATGACGAGTTCGGGTTCTTCGTAGGTCTTGCCGAACGACTTGAATGCGCGGCCCCAGACGTCTTCGGTGTCGGCCAGCACATGGCCGACGAATTTCCTCATTTCGTCCTCGCCGGCGGGCGCCTGGGCCTGGCCGCCGCCAGGCAGGCGGAACGGATTGTTGCCGGTGCGCGGGTCGGACTGGCCGTTTTGGGGCAGGGGGACCTCGACGCCGCCGCCTCCGCCCTGGCCCATGCCGCGCAGCAGGTCGAGCGGGTTCATGCCAAACAGCAGCATGATCGCACCGACGATGAGCATCGTCGTGAAGCTCAGGCCGCCGCCGCCCAAAGGGATGGGAATTTGCATGCCGCCACGCATGCCGGGGAAGCCGCCCCCACCGCCTTGATCGCGCCGATCCTCGATGTTCTTGCTTTCGCGGTCCTGGTCGTCATAGCGCATGGGGGTCTATCCCTAAAACGTCGCGGATGAAGGGTGATAGCACAAGGTTGGCCCATCCGCGCAAGGCCGTGCAACTGCTTTTCGTTAGCCGCATTGTCAGCCTCACGATCACGCAAGGCCGGAGCCGCTGATCAACTCATAGGTGAGGTGCCGGCGGGTTTTTATCCAGGGGTCTACGAGGAGCCGGTGTTCGGCATACTCGGGTGCTTCCATATGGGCGACGTGGGCTGCTTTGGTGTCATAGACTTGGTAGAGCAGAAAGGCACTGCCATCGAGATCGTCCTGGCCGACGTCAAACTCGTGGCAGCCGCGCTTTTTGTCCATGAAGCAGCGCGACAGAACCAGCAGTGCCTGGCGCAGGGATGCCCGGTGCGCCGGATCTGATTCGATGAACTCGACAACGACATACATCTTGGAGGCCCCAGGTGTCCGGCTTTGAGGACGTTAACCAAAAATAAACCAACTCGGATCCAGTGTAGGTACGTCATACTAACGCCAAACAGCGCACGAGTGCGAGCGTCATGGATACAAGGGACGGCGATACCAGGGACGGCGATACCAGGGACGGAGAGGCGGCTGGGATGGCGCGCTTATCGCTGTCGTCGCTCAAAGGCCCCAGCCGGTCCTCGACCTCCACCCTCAACAACAGTCGTAATGATACGGGCCGGCTCGCGTATTGCGGTCCAACCGTGATTTCGGCGGTGACGGGCTATTCCGTCAGCAAAGTCGAGGATGTCATCCGCGCCAACCGGAACATGTCGCCCGAGGTCAAATCCATCGTCGTTGGAACATTTTCCAATGAGGTCGAAGAGGCTTTCGCGGCGTTCGGCTACCGGATGCACCTTTCCGAGAGCTTCATGCATCTGGAACGCAAGGGCCGGCCGACGCTGTGGCAGTGGATGCAGAAGCCGCGCAATGCGTGGGCTCATTATGTCCTTGCCATTCACACCAAGAAAGAGGGTCACTGGATCCTCATCAAGGGCGTGAAGATGTGCGACACGTACACCAGCGGGCGGTGGACGTTCGTCGTGGACGGACCGCACCGGGGTTGCCGGATCATGGAAGTGTTCGAGGTGCGCCGCTCGGCGGATGCGTGAGCTGCCGGATCGGTTGGCGTGGGCTTTCCCGCTGTTTCTTATTAGCTTTCCCACCGCATCTTCTGAGCTTTCGGTCGGGGAAAGCGTGAGCCCTTTGCGGGGCGAGGTTTGTCAAGCTGCGCGGCGGGAGCGCCAGAAGAAGCCAGCGAGCATGGTCAGCAAGCCGCCGAGGCCGACGTAGGGCGAGGCTGCCTTCATTTCTTCGGCCGACTGCTGGCGCTTGCTGCGCGTTGTATCGTAGCTGATGACCGTGTTCTTGCCGGTGGTCAGCTCCCATACGTCGCTGGATGCCGAATAGAGAATCGACAGCGGCTCACCGACCAAGGCGCGGACCTGGGCTTCGGCAATCTCGCGCTCGGGCAATTTGAATTTGAGGTTCTCGCCGGACGCGGGGCGGACCTCGAGTTCGTAGTTTACGGTGCTGGTGACGCGGCGCTTGGTGGTGATCTTCGTCGCCTGCTCCAGCACGCCGGACACCTGCTTCAGGCTGGCCTTGGTTGGCAGATCGGTTGGGTCGCTGACGAAGACGTATCCGCCCAATCCCATGGCCGCCAACCCGGTCACGATGAAGCCGACGGGGCGGAAGATCAGTCTCAAAATCCAATGAAGCATGCCGGGGTCTCACTCTCGTCTGTCTGGGGGAACCATCGGGGGAATGGTGGGCTGGTGCGCGCGCACCTTCATCTGTGGGCGTGAAATTTATCCAGAGTCTCGGCTCGATCAATCATTTAGCGGCGATGCGGCCGTTGTTCGTGTCACAAAAATCCCCTTTACAGTGGGGGGTGCAACTCCTAAATGCTGCGCTCGCACATGGCGATCTCGGTTGGTTAGCCTGCAGCGCCCTTGGGTAAACCCGACTGGTGGAGGTCCCTTGAATTGGACAAATATGAGTCTGCCGAAGCGCTGATCAGCGATCAAAAGCCCGAGCGCCCCGTGCTTGGCGTTCGCCCCCATACCGCAGCCAAGGCTGCGCGTTTCTTCATCAACAATTTCCCCGGCGACGTCGCTTACGCCTACAAGGCGAACAGCTCGGTATTCTTGCTGGGCGCGCTGTACGGGGCGGGCATCCACCACTTCGACGTCGCCTCGCTCGCCGAACTCGAAGACGCGGTGACGATACCGGGCGTGCATTTGCACTTCATGCATCCGGTCAAATCGCGGCTCGCGATCCGGCGGGCGTATGAGCTCGGCGTGCGGCACTTTTCGCTCGACAGCGAAGACGAACTCAAAAAAATTCACGACGAAACGGGCGGCGCGCACGATCTTGTGTTGTTCGTGCGGATCGCTGTGCCGGCCAAGAACAGTCGCGTGCCGCTGGAACGCAAGTTCGGTATCACGGGTGCGAAAGCCGCGCGGCTGCTCGTCAAAACGCGCCAGGTTGCCGACGAGCTCGGCATCTGCTTTCACGTGGGATCGCAGACCACGACGCCCGATAGTTACGTCACGGCGCTGTCCGAGGTCGGCAAGTTGATCGCCAAGGCAGGCGTCGTCGTCGACCGGCTCGACGTGGGTGGCGGGTTCCCGTCGCGCTATCCCGACAGCCAGCCGGCACCGCTCATTTCGTTCATCGATGCCATCAAGGCCGGCGTCGAGCAGATGCCGGTGCGCGAGGACGTGATTTTGATGTGCGAACCGGGGCGAGCGCTCGTTGCCGAAGCCGAGAGCCTGATCGTGCGCGTCGATGCGCGGCGCGGCGACGACCTGTTCATCAACGACGGCGCTTACGGCACGCTGTACGATGCCGCGCACCTGGGGTTCACATTCCCCGTTCGCATGGTGAGCCGCCCAGTGCCGCCGGGCGAGGCGATGGTGCCGTTCTCGTTCTACGGGCCGACGTGCGATTCGATCGATTTCATGAAGGGTCCGTTCCCGCTCCCGGCCTCGATCCGCGAGGGCGACTACATCGAGATCGGCAATATCGGGGCTTACGGCCGTGCGATCGGTGGCAAGTTCAACGGCTACGGCAGCTACGAGGAGGTCATCCTCCTCGACGAGCCGATGCTCACCGTTTACGGCGAAGATGCCGAGGCCAACGTGGACGCTGCCCGGGCGTAGGCGCGCGGACGCAGGCGATGGCGGTCATGGTGTGGCGGCGAGGCGCTCGCCTTTGGCGAGCAGCTGGCCGCGGTGGATCGCAATTCCAAGCTCCAGACTTTCGGCAATGGTGCGGGCCCGTTCCAGGAAGAGATCGGCGGCCGCGGGAGCGCAGACCTCGCGGGCGGTCTCGGCAAACAGACCAAGCCAGCGGTCGAAGTGGGCCCCGTCGACGGGGAGAGGCGCGTGCTTGGGCATGGGGCGGCCGTGGTAGCGGCCGGTCATCAGTGTGACCGACGACCAGAAGGCGTACATCTGTTCCAGATGTGGGCCCCAGTCACTGATGCGGGCGGCGAAGACGGGACCCAGCACGGCATCGCTGCGGATGCGGGTGTAAAACGCGTCGACCAGGGTGCGAATGACATCCTCGTCGATGCCTGTGCGGGCCTTCACGTCGGCGGCGAAGTCGGCGCGGCGCTGCAAGCGTTCGGCATGATGTTGTTCTTCCTCGGTCGTGGCAGCCTCCTGTTGGTTGAGGGGCGATGGCTGGTTCAGCGCCGGGACCGGCTTTTTCGAGCGGTTCGCATATGCGACCTGAAGAGTTTACGCGGTTTCGGCGCGATTTGGCGTGCAGGGTTGCCGCGGGGCTGGAACCGATCTCGCGCAGGCCTGGCAAAGGGGTATGATCGGGTGACGATCGTACTGTCGGCGCTGTTTGCGTGACGGCAAACTTGCGCGTAACCGGGCGGAGCTGGCGCGGCTGGGGGCGAACTATGGGTGGGTCGTAATTATCGCGGCGGTGTTCACGCTCGCCCGCTTCAGCGAGGCATTCCTGATCTTGCGGGCGCAGTCCGTGGGGCTGCCGATTGCTCTCGTGCCGATGGTCATGGTGGTGATGAACGTGGTGTATGCGCTCGCGGCTTATCCTACGGGCGTGCTGTCGGACCGGTTCGAGCCAGCCGCACCTCCGTCACGCCGACGTCCGAGAAACCTGCACCGAAGCGGCCCATCATCCTTCCCGGTCAATCATGAGCAGGGCCGTGGCGCGCAGGAACAGGCCAAATGCATCGGCCGGGTTTCCTTGCCGCCGGAAACCAATCGAAAATACAGATGAGTTTGTGCAATATTATTTGTTGGATTTGTCGAAAATCCGGACTTATTTTGCATCCAGGATAGAGACGATCTGTCGCTCAACCCGCCGTATCGTCATGTTCGCCCTGAGTAATTGTCAGGGAAGCTGTGCTCGTGGTGTCAAAAAAATCATTTCGCTTTAAATCGCGACTTGGAGGCGATGGACCGCCGATCAAGCTGCTCACATTTTTTGCTTCGCTGACATCGGCGGGAGAGTTTGAGATGACTCTGGAACAACTTAGGATCTTCATCGCCGTTGCCGAGCGCGAACATGTCACGCGCGCGGCCGAAAGCCTGGGATTGACACAGTCCGCCGTCAGCGCCGCCATCCAAGCGCTCGAACAGCGGTACGCCACTCAATTATTTCATCGCGTTGGCCGCCGTATCGAATTGAGCGAAGCGGGCCGGCTCTTCCTGGAAGAGGCGAAGGGCGTGTTAGCCCGTTCCACGGCAGCCGAAACGATGCTCAGCGATATCGGCGGCCTCAAACGGGGCACGTTGCGCGTCGAGGCAAGCTTGACGGTCGCAAGCTATTGGCTGCCGCGACGTCTCGTGGCGTATCATGCGCTTTATCCAGACATCGAAATTCGCGTAAACGTCTGCAATACATCGCAAGTCGCCACCGCCATTCTCAACGGCGAGTCGGATCTTGGATTTGTCGAAGGGCAGATCGATGAGCCCAGCCTCGAAACGGAGGTGATCGCTCAAGACCATCTCGTGATCGTAGCCCACCCCAGCCATCCCTGGCTTGCGTTCAAGGCCTTTCCGCCGAAGGTTCTCCTCTCGGAGCCGTGGGTGCTACGCGAGCCGGGCTCGGGGACGCGGTCGGAATTCGAGCATGCGCTGGAATTGCTCGGCGTCGATGCGCGCGACCTCAAAGTAGCAGTGGTGCTGCCCGTCAACGAAGCGGTGTTGGGGGCAGTAGAAGCCGGCGCTGGAGTAGCGGCACTTTCGGAACTCGTCGCAAAGCGTAGTCTGGCCATTGGTGCCGTCAAAAAAGTCGGCCTGACCCTTCCGGCCCGTCCGTTTCATGCCGTCAGCCATCGTGAGCGATATCGAACCCGCGCAGCGGATGCGCTGATGGAACTCATCCGCTCCGAACCCACAAGGTCAGGGTTCAACACCGATCTCCGCGTGAAAAATAGCCTGAATAAAATAGCTGCCAATTCGAACAGGGGGAAAATAGACAGCCCGATACTTCTCAAAACGCGCAGCAACCAGTTGGCCAAAAACAAGAAACTAAAGGAAACGTGACTCTCGTTTTAGACAAAGGAGGAACCAATGGACGCTCTATCAAGTCCACGGCCCGCAAATCTCAGCCCCGAGGCTCTTGAAGCCAACCGAATCAACATCGTCGGCCGGCTCGAACGCCTGCCGATGACGAACTATCAGCGAAAAATCTTTGGCGTCATCGCGTCGGCATGGCTGGTCGATCAGGTCGACGTTGCACTGCTGACCTTTCTGCTCGGATCGCTCATCGTCGAATTTGGGCTTAGTCCCGAACAGGCCGGCCTGCTCGCCGCAATGACCTTCCTGGGACAACTCGTCGGCAACCTGATCGCCGGAACGTCGTCGGACATGTTCGGGCGCAGAATGGTATTTCAGGTCACTATGATCATCTGGGGCATCGCCAGCCTGCTGGCGGCGACCTCATGGAGCGTCAATGTATTGATGTTCTTCCGGTTCCTGATCGGGATTGGGGTCGGCGGTGAAGCACCCGTTGCCCAGGCTATGGTGTCTGAATTCGTTCCAGCAAACGTGCGCGGCAAGTATATCGCCATCATGGAGGGCTTTTGGGCCGTCGGCTTCGTGCTCTCTGGCGCGATCAGCTACTTCCTCTTGCCATATCTGGGCTGGCGCTACGTGTTCGTCGCGGTCGGTTTGCTCTCCGGCGTTGTGTTCCTCGTCCGGCGCAGCATCCCTGAATCGCCACGTTGGCTCGCCGAAAAAGGGCGCCTGGCCGAAGCCGATGCCATCGTCACCCGGATGGAAGCCGAAGTCGAGCGACGCACCGGAAAGCCACTCCCCCCGGCGCAGCTGATAGCGGCCCCTCCCCATCACCAGAGCCCCTGGGGCACGCTATTCTCCAAGGAATACTCGGGCCGGACACTCATGGCGTGCGGCTTATGGTTCTTCGCATTGCTGGGTTTCTTTGGATTGAATTCCTGGATCACCGTCCTGCTTAAAGATCACGGTTATTCGATTGTGAAATCCGTCGGCTTTGTCACGCTTATTACGACGGGTGGCATTCCGGGGTTTGCGCTTGCTGCATACGGTCTCGAAACGATGGGCCGCAAGCCGACGACCATCATCTTCCTCGTCATGTGCGCCGTGACGGCCTACATTTACGGGACAGCTTCCGACCAAGTCGTGTTCACACTGGCAGGTCTCGATGCGACACGGCTGTTCGTGGCCGGATGGGTGATGCAGTTCTTCATGTTCGGTATGTGGAGCTGCCTTTACGCTTACACCCCGGAGCTTTATCCAACCCGGGCCCGTTCGACGGGAGCGGGCCTCGCCTCTGCCGTCGGACGGATCGGCGCGATCATCAGCCCGATCGTGATCGGTTACATCGTCAAGGATGTGGGCGTCTACGGAGTGTTCGCGCTCGGGGCGGGCAGCTTCCTGATCGCCGCCGTCCTGGTCCTTTTGCTCGGAGTGGAAACGCGCGGCGAAGTTCTGGAGCAGGTCTCCGCCTAGCGTACTCGACGCCAACATCGCTGGGGCGGTTCGAGTTAGACCGCCCTTTCTCTCTCCAAGTCTTTGACAACCGCTTCGCACTCGCAGTTGCGGCCGTCAAACCCATAACAATGAAAGGACCCGTAGATGCTTCCCCCAATCATCGACATGCGCAATCGTCCATCGTGGCTTCACAAGTTCTTCGGCTCAACGCCGGGAACGCCGGAATATGACGTCGTGCGCTGGTTGAACAAACGGGTCGGATCAATAGAGATCGACCACTTCACCAAGTCGCCCGACCTAAGCAAATTCTTGGGCGAGATGGACGCAGCCGACATCTCGATAGGCGTCATGGTCGCGCGCAGTACCCCGACCGTTCGCGTGTGCAATGACGACGTTGCAGCCGTTGCAGAGCAGTCCAAGGGACGCCTGGTTGGGGTCGCGTCCGTCGACCCTGTTCAGCTGGGCACGAAAGCGGCACTCGAACAAGCCGAACATGCCATCAAAAAACTTGGCCATCGCGGGCTGAATATCGATGCCGGCTTCTACGAGAAAGCCATGAAGGCCGACGATCCGCTACTGCTGCCTCTCTATGAGCTTTGCCAAAGCCTGGATGTGCCAGCCTTCATTCTGTCAGGGCCGACGACACCCGACCTCAACCTCAACGACCCCTTCGCGATCGACCGGGTGGCGGCACAGTTTCCCAAGCTGCAAATCGTCGTTTGCCACGGCTGCTTTCCCCACGTCGACGCGATGGTCGCCGTCGCTTTCCGCCGCGAGAACGTGTTCGTCTCGCCCGACATGTACATGTTCTCGCCAGGCGGAAAACTCTACATCGAGGCCGCAAACGGCTTCATGCAAGACCAGTATCTCTTCGGAACATCCTATCCATTCCGGCCCATGAAGCAGAGCGTCCAGGACCTGCGCGGGATTGGTCTGTCACATGCGTCGCTGGAAAAGGCTTCCTACAAGAATGCCTGCCGCCTGCTGAAGCTCGATGAAAACGCCCTCTTGCGCAAAGCCGCCTAGCGCGAACCGTGTCAGGTTTTTTTGCTTCGAACCATGGAGCCGATGTCCCGATGTCCAAGCAAATGCTCCCGGCCCAAGCGGGGTCGGATGCTCTTTCGATTGGAACGCTCAAATCGATCTACGCTGAGGCTCGTGTGTTGGCTCCCGGCATAGGCGTCAGCGCGATGATCGCCATGGCAGCCACGTTTATCTCCGACCACCATGGCGGACCAACGTTGCTCTACGCACTATTGGTCGGCATCGCGTTTCACTTTCTCAAGGAGTCGGCTGCTGGCCAAGGCATCGAATTCACGGCCAAGACGATCTTGAGAATTGGAGTTGCCTTGCTTGGAGCCCGCATCAGCGCGGCGCAGATTGCCGACCTTGGCTTCACGCCGGTGCTGCTTGTGGTCGTGGGTGTTGTGACGACCATCCTGCTGGGCTTCCATCTGGCCAAGCCTCTGGGGCTCACCGGCCAGCAAGGCATCTTGACGGGCGGGGCGGTTGCGATTTGCGGTGCGTCGGCAGCGCTCGCGATCTCGGCCGTGCTTCCGCAAAGCAAGGAACGTGAGCGCGATACTTTGTTCACAGTGATCGCCGTCACGGTGTTCAGCACCCTCGCGATGATCCTATACCCTCCGCTCGTTCGTGGTCTTGGCTTCGACGACAGATCGGCGGGCATCGTATTGGGCGGAACGATCCACGATGTCGCCCAGGTCGTCGGTGCGGGTCATCTCATTTCCGATCCAGCAGCCGTGGTCGCGACCTACGTCAAACTTTTGCGAGTGGCGATGCTCATGCCCGTCGTGATGGTGGTTGCGTGGTACTTCGGCCGGCAAGCGGGTGCCCCAGCGGCTGAACGCGGCCCGATACTGCCGCTGTTCCTGATTGCTTTTGCCATACTCGCGATCATCAATAGCTTCGGGTTGATCCCAAAGTTCGCAATCGAGCCGATTTCCAGCGCGTCGCGTTGGTGCCTCGTCTGCGCGATCTCGGCATTGGGGCTCAAGACATCCCTCGAAAAGTTGTCCGAAGTCGGATGGCAGCCCTTGGTCCTTATCGCATCCGAAACAGTCTTCATCCTCGTGCTCGTGATCGCCGCATTGGGCATCGAATATCGCTGGATACATTGATCGCCCTTCAACCCTGCTTGAGACGACACACACGAGCGAACACATCGCCAGACGTCCTGTTGGACACAAACACCGAAGGAGTGACTATGATCACGCGACGTCATGTTCTTAAGACCGCTGGAGGTAGCGCCATCGCAGCTGGTGCGGCCGCGATCGGTGTGGGCGGTGCTGGAGGTACCCAATCGGCAGCAGCTGCAACTCCTTCCTCGGAGCCCGTTCCAGGACTCGACCCCGTACTTCCACAGGGCCTACGCGATGCGGCAGTGATGGATAAACTTCCCGGAAAGGTGCCGCTGATCAAGCTCAGCTACCGGCCGCCGAATTACGAGACACCCGTGGGCTATTTCAATTCGCTTTTCACACCGAACGACGCCTTCTTCGTCCGATACCACCTGGCCAACATACCCGAGGTGGATGCTGCTTCGTGGCGGCTCAAGATCGGCGGTGAAGCGGCGGAGAAGCCGTTCGAGCTGAGCCTCGACCAGTTGAAGAGCGATTTTCCCGCTGCCGAGATCGCCGCCGTCTGCCAGTGCTCCGGTAACCGGCGCGGACTGTTTCCATCGCACGTTCCCGGCGTACAGTGGGGCTACGGTGCGATGGGAAATGCCAAGTGGAAAGGGGCCCGCCTCAAAGACATTCTCGAACGCGCCGGCAGCACGAAGGACGCGCTGGAAATCGTGCTCGACGGCGCTGACGGACCGGTGATCGACCAGACGCCAGATTTCATCAAGAGCCTTCCCATTTGGAAGGCGCTGGAAGAGAACGCGCTCGTTGCCTACGAGATGAACGGCGCGCCACTGCCCCACTTCAACGGGTTCCCGGCACGCATCGTCATTCCGGGGTGGACAGCCACCTATTGGGTCAAACACCTGACGTCGATCAATGTTCGCAAAACCCCGTTCGACGGGTTCTGGGTGAAGACAGCCTATCGCGTCCCGAGCGGAAAGTTTCCGGTTGTTCAGCGGTTTGTGAGCCAGGAAACGGCGGTCAACACGCCCATCACAGAAATTATGGTCAACTCGATTATTACCAGCCTCGCAGACGGGCAGACGATTGGGGCAGGCAAGGCCAACGAAGTCAAAGGCATTGCGTGGGATGCGGGCTATGGGATTGCTTCCGTCGAGTTTTCAAGCGACGGAGGCAAGTCGTGGGGGGCGGCAACGCTTGGAGAAGACGCAGGCAAGTTCTCGTTCCGGCCGTGGACCTGCAGCTTCACGCCGCCCAAGGCTGGCGCTTACACGCTGATGGCGCGCGCCTCAAATAAGATTGGGCAGACCCAGACCGCCGAGCTGATCCTCAATCCGGCCGGCTACAATCACAACGTCATACACCGCGTATCGATCCTGGCGGCCTGAGGGAGCAATTCAAATGCGAATGAAACACACCATCGCCACAGCCTGTTTTTTTGCCGCCGTTTCCGGCTCAGCTTTTGCCGACGAGCAGCCGATCGAACTGAAGGTGACCCCCGGCCGGGACGTTGTCCAGAACAACTGCGCCTCCTGTCACAGCCTCGATTACATCCAGATGAACGCGCCCTTCATGACCGGAAAGGTCTGGGAAGCCGAGGTTACCAAGATGATAAAAACGTTCCACGCGCCTATCGAGGAAGCTGATGCCAAAGTTATCATCGAATATCTGACCAAAAATTATGCCGGCTGAGTGCTGGAATCAGTCGCCATGGGGGTGACGGCGCCCCCCGCTGGTAGACGCCGACAACGAGTTGGATGCGTATTGAGATCGCAACCGTACGCTGCCGCAATTTCTGTTATTGGCCCAAACGCATGGTGTTCCAGATGTAGCCTGATTTCCAAAGCCAGGGTTATCGCGCTTCTATCACATGCGGTTTTCGAAAACCCTTGGCGACGATAGATCGATGTATTATTGCCCAGCGCGGAGAGACACGGGGCAGAAGCTGAGCATTTCATTGGCGGAGGGCCCAGGAAGCTCCGCGCACGCTTAAAGCAATTGAGGGTGGCAATACGAGATC
>JANXVY010000031.1 GCA_025351425.1 Hyphomicrobium sp. | reverse complement strand
GTGCCAGGGATGGTCGGGGATCGCCATGATGATCGACAGCGGCGATTTGCTTTCGAGGTGGCGCGCCACCACCCAGCGGCTGAACACCTGTGTGATCGAGTTCGTGGTGACGAAGCCAAAGCGCTGCAGCTTGCTGCCCTTGGCGGTCAGCAGTTCGGCGGCGCGGTCCCACCAGTACATGACGAAATCCGCGCTCTCGTTCACCTTGTTGGAATGAACAGCCCACAGCGCTTCGGTGTAACGATCGCCTAGATTTGAACGGATATTCGCGCCGCCAATGAACGGCGGATTACCGACGATGAATTCGGCTTCCGGCCAATCCGGGCGGCGGGCGTTGGTGTAGCTTTCGCGGCGGTTGCCTTCGGTGTCTGCGATAATTGCGGGTACTGGGTAGCCGTCCCAGGTCAGCACGGCGTCCATGCACTGAATGTTGCCGAAGTCGTCAAGGATCGGCTCGTTGGGCATCGCGCTACTCGTGCGGAAATGCCATTGCAGATAACCGATCCAGATCACCAGTTCGGCAATGGCGGCGGCGCGGCTGTTCTTTTCGAGCCCGAGGAATTGGCGCGGGCCGACCTTCTCCCCCGCCATCAGCTCGAAGCCTTCCATGCCGCCAAGCGACAACAGCGCTTCGAGCACTTCGCCTTCGAGCACCTTCATCGAAGCGAGCGCCAGATAGAGGAAGTTGCCAGTGCCGCAGGCAGGATCGAGCACGCGCGTGGTGCAGAGCTTGTGGTGGAAGTCGCGCACGCATTGCATGGCGTCCTTGTCGCGCGCTTCGTCCTTGAGGCGCTGGGCCGTCGCCTGGACCTGCGCCCATTCCTGCCGTAACGGCTCCATCACCGTGACGACGACTAAGCGCTCGACATAGGGCTTGGGCGTGTAGTGCGCGCCAAGCTGGCCGCGTTCGGCTTTGTCGAGCGCCTGCTCCAAGAGCGTGCCGAAAATGGCGGGTTCGACTTGCCGCCAATCCTTCGCCGCCGCTTCGCGCAACGCCGCGATTTCATCGCGCGCCAGATCGAACACGGTCGAGCTGGTGAAGAAATGGCCGTTGAACCGCTTGACCTTGGCTTCCGCGATGGTGGCATAGCCGCCCTTGTCCATCGCCTGCCAAAGCTGCGCCAATTCGTGGCGAAATTTCTCGGGGTTGGAAATCGACCGTTCAAGCCAGCGCGTGAAGCAACCTTCCGGCAAGAGCTTCACGTCTTCGGCAAACATCGTGAACAGGCAGCGCATGAGAAACAGCGCGATGGCCTCGGTGACCGGCCCGCGCTCATTTGCTGGAAGCGGATCGACAAGCCGCTGTTCCAGCGCCTTCGATACCTTGGCAAGGTGGCCTGCGACTTCGCGCGTGACCTTGGCCGTTTGCTTGGCTGGATCGAGGCTTGCTGGATCGGTCCAGATCGCGGCCAGCCGCGCACGCACGTCGGGACTGCGCAGGTCGGACAGGTAAACGCGATAGCCCTGCCGGTCGGGGAACTGCCGGTAGTCGCGGCCGCGACCGCTGAAATCGGCGTACATTTCTATGCAATGGCCGACGTCGCAGACGATAACGAACGGCGGCCAGTCGTGATCAGCTTCTAGCGCCCGAGCGTAGTCTTCCGCTTGCCGCCGCGCATTGAGCATCAACGTGTCCCAGGCGCGGTTGGCGTTGCTTTCACCGCGCGGGCTGTAGTCAGGCGTCAGCAGATCGAGCTGCCCCGGCAGCGCCTTGGGGCGGCCCCTCTCGCGGCTTTGCTTTGCTTCCATAACGAAGGAATTGCGCTTGTAGAGGTCAATCCGGCCCGGTGAAGTCGTGCCGCTCGCATCCTTGAATTTGACGCTGCGCTCGAACGTGTAATCGTTGCGCGTCATTTCCTCGTGCGCGGGATCGGGCAAGGGCACGCCAAGCACGCCGCACAGCTCGTTGGCGAAGCTCTGAAAGTTCGCGCGCTCTGCCCCGCTGGACGCCGCCCAGCGCTTGATGAAGGCTTCGATAGAATCGTCGAGTGTGATGGTCCCCATGGTGGGAACTTACGGCAACCGACAGTAGATCGAAAAGGCGAAAACGTCCGCCTAATGCGTTCGTGGCCGTCTTTGATCGTCCGGCTTCGTTCGCCGCGTTGTGGTGGGGCCGGTGATGGGGCCTGAGTTTCAATTAACGAGACAGATTGTGCAATTTCCGAGACTTAATAGTCGTTTTGGGCGGACACCCTCTCCGCCAGATTTGGTTCTCTTGTGGATTCTCATTTAATAACAATGCGTTAGGCGCTGCAGGTAAGCCGTCAGCCCCAACCGGACAGATTGGGGCCGTTGCAAACGACGAGGAAGCAGTTCGTCGCTTCCGCCAAGCGGGCTTGCGACGCGAGCGATAGCTGCGCGTTGCAAAGTTTCTCGCCGGAAGTTGCGCTAGCGGATGGCGAAATCCGTGCGGCGTATGAGGGCGTTCTGCTGCAGGTCGTGGACGTGGTCGCACAGGGGTTGGAGGGCGGCGCACTCGCAGAACGCCGGAAGCGGGCGTGGGCACTGCTGTCGATCCTGTCGGGCGGGGTCACATTCGCGCGCGCCGTGGAGAACCCTCAGGTTTCCGAGCGCATTGCCAAGTCCGTGCGCGGCGCTGCACTGCTGGCTGTCCGGGGCAGTTCAACTTGATCGCCTCGGGCTGAGACCTTGTTGAGGGGGAAAATTTGCAGGATCATGGCGCGCCGGCCGGCTACCAACGCAAAATCCTCGCGGCCGGCAACGAGGGTCCATTCGTCATGAAGTTCTACGGGTTTTATCCCTCATCGGCTGCGTATCGCTGCCGCATTGCCTTAAATCTCAAGGGTCTTGCGCCGCACTTCGTGGCGATCCACTTGCGCAAGGGCGAGCAACTCCTTCCAGCCTATCTTGAGTTGAACCCGCAAGGGCTGCTGCCAGCGCTCGAAACCGATGGGCATGTCCTCACCCAATCGCTCGCGATCATCGAGTGGCTGGATGAGACCCACCCGCAGGCGCCGCTGCTGCCGCCCGATCCATTTGACCGGGCCCATGTGCGGGCACTTGCCTACGCGATTGCTTGCGACATCCATCCGCTGCAGAATTTACGGGTGTTGCGCCACCTCAAGGCGACCTTCGGTCAAGAGCGGGAGGGGCTGGACGCCTGGTGCCGGCGCTGGATCGAACCGGGGCTCGCCGCATTAGAGGTCACGCTGGGAAAATCCGGAACCGCGGGCGACTTCTGTTTTGGCGATACGCCCACACTCGCCGATCTTTGCCTTGTGCCGCAGATGTATTCGGCGCGGCGCTTTGGGGCGGAAACGAGCGGGCTCAAAGTGATCAATCACATTATCGCCTCGTGCGACGCCCATCCCGCCTTTGTTGCAGCTCACCCCGACCGGCAGCCCGATGCGGAGCCCTAAGGCGGGCTGAATGAGGGCGTGCAACCTTGGTCTCGTTGACGCCTGCAAACGCCTACCCTAATGTTTGCTCCGTCATCACAGCCGTGTGGGAGAGAGCGAGATTTCAGCCTCGCCGCCGAAGGAGCAACCGCCCCGGAAACTCTCAGGCACCCAGGACCGCACGGCTTTTGACGCTCTGGAAAGCGGCCATTCGGGAACCCGGACGGCCCACCGACGAGGAAAAGCGCAACTTCGTCCCATCGTTTCGTTGGCCATCGTGGTCATCGTGGCGTTCGTTGGATGTCGTGCGCCCAAACTTTCAGGTCACACCACAGAGGGGGCTCGAAGGGTGCGCAATTTTTGCGCGCCAGTGAGCCTGGAGAGCCTCTGCATGAGCATCGAACCGCGGCCCGTTTCAACGGACCCTTCCGCTGCGCCCAGATCACCTTCGACAAGCCCACCTCTGAAGCAGACGCCGCTGCATGCGCTGCAGCTGACGCTTGGCGCGCGGATGGTGCCGTTTGCGGGCTACGAAATGCCGGTGCAATTCGCGGCAGGCGTACTCAAGGAGCATCTTCAGGTGCGGGGCAGCGCAGGCCTGTTCGACGTTTCGCACATGGGCCAGTTGGTCGTGCGGGCGAAGTCGGGCATTGCTGTGGATGCGGCGCGCGCGTTGGAGCTGCTCGTGCCGGTCGACATTCTCGGGCTCGCCGCGGGCCGGCAGCGGTATGCGCTGTTCACCAATGCTTCAGGCGGCGTGCTCGACGATCTGATGATCGCCAACCGGGGCGATCATCTGCTGCTCGTCGTCAACGGGGCCTGCAAGGAGGCCGACGAGGCCTATCTGCGGGCGATGCTTTCCAAGACGTGTGAAATCGAGCGGCTCGACCGCGCCTTGATCGCGTTGCAAGGTCCCAAGTCCGGGCCGGCGCTCGCAACATTAGCGCCAGATTGCACCGATATGAATTTCATGGACGTACGCGAGATCGCGATCCTGGGTCATGCCTGCGTCGTGGCGCGTTCAGGCTACACGGGCGAGGACGGTTTCGAGATTTCGACTCCAGCAAGCGCTGCCGTCGAGATCACAGAAGCGCTGCTGGCTGATCCGGCCGTTGCGCCGATCGGGCTCGGGGCGCGGGATTCGCTGCGGCTTGAAGCCGGACTGTGCCTGTATGGTTGCGAACTAGACGACACAACCACGCCGGTGGAAGCAGCACTCGGCTGGGCAATCTCGAAGGCGCGCCGGGCAGCGGGCGCGCGGGCGGGCGGCTTTCCAGGTGCCGGCGTCATTCTCGGCCAACTTGCGCACGGTGCAGCCAAGACCCGCGTGGGCTTACGCCCCGAGGGCCGAGCGCCGGTTCGAGGTGGCGCGCCGTTGTTTTTATCCCTTGAGGGTGGCGCGCCGATCGGAATCGTCACGTCGGGCGGGTTTGGCCCCAGCGTCGATGCGCCGGTTGCGATGAGCACTGTCACAACGGCGTACGCTGCCACGGGTACGCGGCTCTTCGCGGAGGTGCGCGGCAAGCGGCTGCCGGTCGCCGTCGCGGAACTTACCTTCGTTCCCCACACGTACAGGCGCGGGTGACGCCGCCTTTTTTGAGGAGACAGCAGTGCTGAAATTTACCGAAGACCACGAGTGGCTGAAGATTGAAGACGGCGTCGCTATCGTCGGCATCACGGCGCACGCAGCTGGACAACTCGGAGATCTCGTCTTCGTGCAGCTTCCCGATGCCGGCGCTCACATCACGAAGGGGGCAGGCGCCGCCGTCGTCGAATCGGTCAAGGCCGCCTCGGACGTGTACGCGCCGCTCGATGGCGAAGTCGTCGAGATCAACGAAGCGATCACAGAAGATCCATCGTTGGTCAACGCCGATCCCATGGGCAAGGGCTGGTTCTTCAAGCTGAAGCTTGCCGACCTTTCGGCGCTCGATGGACTCATGGACGAGAGTGCTTACATGAAATTGATTGGCTGAGAGAGGCAGCTGCCGCCAGTCGTTCCCCGGCAGTCTCGTTCCCTGGCAGTCTCGTTCCCTGGCAGTCTCGTGGCCTGGCAGTCTGGCCCGGCTACTGCAATCGGCTGCCATCCGCCACCTGATTTCCCAGCGTCGACGGCCCAATCACGGCCACCAAGGATTTGATATGACAACGACCGTCCCATACGAGCCATATGACTTTGCAAACCGCCGCCACATCGGGCCCAGCCCCGAGGAGATCGGCGAGATGCTGCAGGTGCTCGGCGTGTCGAGCCTCGACGAGTTGATGAACCAGATCGTCCCGGAGGGCATCCGGCAAAAGCTACCGCTCGATTTCGGTAAGCCGCTGACAGAACGGGGCGGGCTTGACCGGATGCGCGAGATCGCGGGCAAGAACCGCGTGCTCACGTCACTGATCGGCCAGGGCTACCACGGCACCATCATGCCGCCCGCTATTCAGCGCAACATCCTGGAAAATCCGGCCTGGTACACCGCCTATACGCCCTACCAGCCCGAGATCAGCCAGGGACGCCTGGAGGCGATGTTGAACTTCCAGACGCTCGTCAGCGATCTGACCGGGCTCGATGTCGCGAATGCGTCATTGCTCGACGAGGCAACCGCGGCCGCCGAATCGATGGCGCTTGCGCACCGCGTCTCAAAATCTAAAGCGCGCGCCTTCTTCGTCGACGCCCAGTGCCTGCCGCAGACGATTGCCGTCGTGAAGACACGAGCCGAACCGCTTGGGTGGGAAATTATCACCGGCGATCCCTTCGAGGACCTGCAGCCGGAACAGGTGTTCGGTGCTTTGTTCCAATATCCGGGGCTCGACGGAGCGTTCCACGACTATGCAGGCGTGATCAGCAGATTGCACGCGGCAAAGGCGCTCGCCGTCATGGCGGCAGATCCGCTCGCGCTCACGCTGTTGCGTCCGCCGGGTGAGATGGGGGCTGATATCGCGGTCGGCTCCATGCAGCGCTTCGGCATGCCGATGGGATATGGTGGGCCGCACGCGGGTTATATCGCGGTCAAGGATGCCTACAAGCGTGCGCTGCCCGGCCGGCTCGTCGGCGTCTCCCTCGATGCACGGGGTAACCGCGCTTACCGGCTGTCGCTGCAGACACGTGAACAGCACATCCGGCGCGAGAGCGCGACGTCGAACATCTGTACCGCACAAGTGCTGCCTGCCGTGATCGCGTCGATGTACGCCGTGTTCCACGGCCCCAAGGGCCTGCGTGCCATCGCCGAGCGGGTGCATCGCAAGGCCGTGCGCTTGGCAGATGGGCTAGCCTCGCTCGGCTTCAAGATAAGTCCCGCCGCCTACTTCGACACGATCACCGTCGAGGTTGGGCCCTATCAAGGGCTCATCATGAAGAATGCCGTCGACAACGGCGTCAATCTGCGAAAAGCGGGCGCGGGCCGGATCGGAATTACGGTCGACGAACGGACCCGGCCTGCAACCGTGGAAGCGGTTTGGCGGGCATTCGGCGGGTTCGATCTTGTCTGCACGGACGATCTTCCCGAGTACCGGCTGCCCAAGGAACTGCTGCGCACGTCACCGTACCTGACGCACCCGGTGTTCCACATGAACCGGGCCGAGAGCGAGATGACGCGCTATATGCGCCGGCTCGCCGATCGCGACCTCGCGCTCGACAGAGCGATGATCCCACTCGGGTCGTGCACGATGAAGCTCAATGCCACCGCCGAGATGCTGCCGATCTCGTGGCCGGAGTTTGCCGACATTCATCCTTTCGTGCCGGCCGATCAGGCGTTGGGTTACGCCGAGATGATCGGCGATCTGTCGGCCAAGTTGTGCGACATCACAGGATACGATGCCATTTCCATGCAACCCAATTCGGGGGCGCAGGGCGAATACGCGGGGCTGCTCACCATCCGCCGCTATCATCACAGCCGGGGCGAGCCGCAACGGACCGTGTGCCTCATCCCCGCGTCCGCGCACGGCACCAACCCGGCATCCGCGTCGATGTGCGGGTTTTCTGTTGTCGTCGTCAAAACCGACGCGGCAGGCAACATCGATGTCGCCGATTTCCGCGCGAAGGCCGAGGCGAACGCGGACATGCTTGCGGGCGCGATGATCACGTATCCTTCGACCCATGGCGTGTTCGAGGAAAGCGTGCGGGAGCTGTGCGAGATCGTCCATCGGCATGGCGGGCAGGTCTATCTCGACGGCGCCAACATGAATGCGATGGTTGGCCTGGCGCGGCCCGGCGATGTGGGCGCGGACGTCAGTCACTTGAACCTGCACAAGACGTTCTGCATTCCGCATGGCGGCGGCGGACCGGGTATGGGGCCGATTGGCGTCAAGGCTCATCTCGCACCATTCTTGCCGAATCATCCCGAGACGGGGGTCGCAGGCGGACCGGTGACGACGGTGTCGGCTGCCCCTTATGGTTCTGCCTCGATCCTGCCGATCTCGTGGAGCTACTGTCTCATGATGGGCGGCGCGGGGCTGACGCAGGCGACCCGCATCGCCATTTTGAACGCGAACTACATCGCCACCCGGCTCAGTGGGGCGTTCAACGTGCTCTACACGGGCCGGCATGGGCGCGTCGCACACGAGTGTATTCTCGACACGCGGCCGTGCAACGACCGGGCCGGCGTCTCGGTCGACGATATCGCCAAGCGGCTGATCGATTGCGGGTTCCATCCGCCAACCATGAGCTGGCCGGTGGCAGGCACGCTGATGGTGGAGCCGACCGAGTCAGAGACCAAGGCCGAGATCGACCGGTTCTGCAGCGCGATGCTCGCGATCGCCGATGAAGTCCGCGCCATCGAAGACGGCGCGATGGACAAGACGAACAACCCGCTTAAGAACGCGCCCCATACGGTCGAAGATCTCGTGGGGGACTGGAGCCGCCCCTATTCGCGGGAAGCGGCCTGTTTCCCGGCTGGCGCGTTCCGGGTCGATAAATACTGGCCGCCGGTCAACCGCGTCGACAACGTCTATGGCGACCGCAATCTCGTGTGCAACTGCCCGCCGGTTGAAAGCTATCTCAAGGCCGCCGAGTAAAGTCTGTCAGTTGAATGACTGATATCGTTCGGGCGTTGTCCTTGGATCACGCGCGCCCGAACGCCCCAACCGCGCCCGAACGCCCCAACCACGCGCGAGCCATCGGCCAGCGCGTTTCGTTTAGCTCGATCCATACCCAAAGCCGACAACGCCTGTCGCAGCGCTTTATTCCGAGCCATCGACAATTCCTTCACAAGAAGCACGCCGTGAATAAAAAATCGTTCTGCTGCTTCGCAATTGGCTTGAATCACGACACAAAATTGCCCCACCGTCGCGGCTAACACGTGGCACGGTTCGATCGCATACCCCTCGATCGCTGGTAACGCCCGGTCACATTCAGAAGCCGGGACGTGCATGGTCGTGCACAGGAGGGGAACTTATGACCAATCCAGACGCATTTGTCGTCATCCGGAGACTCGGGCTCGTGAGCCCTCGCGCGATCCGGCGCCGTGCCGGATGCTGACATCGGGGAATATAACTTGGTCAGTCAGCATTGTGTATCAACGAACGCCTCGCGCTATTCCGTCGCGGCGTAAAGATGGTTTCGCTGCGTCGTCCCTCGTCAGGGGAGCGTGCTTCGCCATGACTGCCCAACCGGTGTCACAGAACCGTTTCATTCCGGCAACAGAGACCACGTCAATGGGACAGAGAGCTTGCCAAGATTTTGCCATCAGTTGGAATATTGGGCCAGCGGCCGCGTTATCTGTCCGGCTGGCGGGGAGACCCTCCAGTGACCAGTGAGATACAAGGACGGATCGTCGAGATGCTGCCGCGGTTACGGCGGTTTGCATACGCACTAACCGGCGACAGGGATCGCGCCGACGATTTGGTCCAGGAGGCGTGTGTACGTGCTTTGACAAATGCAGCGCAATGGCAGCCGGGAACCAGGTTGGATAGTTGGATGTACCGGATTGCCCAAAATTGCTGGTTCGACCAAATGCGGGCCAAGAAAGTCCGCGGCGAACCCGCCGATATCGACAGCTACACCCACCTTGTGGGGAGCGATGGTCGCGACATTGTCGAACACCGGCAATCGCTTGCCCTCGTCAGCCAGAAGCTGTCGGAACTGCCCCGCGATCAACAGCTTCTCGTCGGGCTGATCTGCATCGATGGAATGTCCTACAAGGAAGCTGCAGAAACGCTGGAGCTCCCGATTGGGACGGTCATGAGCCGGCTGGCGCGGGCGAGGTCCGCGTTGTCGCTTGCGATGAATGGCGCGCAAGAGAAGCCCAAGCCCTCGGCAACCGTTATCGACATCACGGGAGGGCGCGGTGAACGAAATGTCCGATGAAATGCTGATGGCGTATGTCGACGGTCAACTCGATGCGCAAGACCGCGCGCTGGTTGAAGCCTATCTTGCCGCAAATCCGGCGGCCACTGAGCGGCTGTCAGCCTTCATGCGAACCGGGCGCGCGCTTGGGGAGTTGTTTGCTGCGCCAATGAATGAGCCGGTTCCCGCCCGGCTGATCGACGCCGTGATGGGAACGCCGCCCGTTTCCAAACGGGCTGCGGCCTCGACGGGCTTTTCAGATCGTTTTCGCGCGACGTTCGATCAGGTCTTTGGCGGGCCGGCGTACGGGCCTGCGTTGGCCGCGGTCACGTGCGGGCTGGCGATCGGCGTGGCATCCGGGTGGAGCTTGACAGGCTTGTTCCCGTCTACCGGTCCGGTGCGGAGCTGGGAGCAGTCGCTGGTCGTCGAAACAGGCCCTGTCGGACTGATGGCGGGTCACGAGTTGCGCCGCGGGCTCGACGCTGCCGCAAGCGGCACGACTGCCAAGCTCGGCGGCGGTGCGACCGCCGTTGCGTTGAAGCCGGTAATGACCTTCCGCAACCGGGCTGGCACCGCGTGCCGCCAGTTCGAAATTGAGACCTCCACGGGTCAGCGGGCATCCGGCGTCGGTTGCCGTCAGCCGGCCGGCGATTGGCGGATCGAGATCCTGGCGGCGACTGAAGCGGGCCGTGCGTCCGAAAAGAGCGGTGGTGGTATAGCTCCGGCGGGGCGGACTACGTCGCCAGCCATTGAAGCGACTGTCGACAATTTGATCCAGGGTGTCGCCTTGGGGCCGGATGACGAGGCTAACCTGATCGCACTACGCTGGGGCAAAGGGCCCTGACATAATCGGCGCCGTCGTTCGCGCAATCAAAGATCTATTGCCATTGCGGGCCGGCCGGTATCCTGAAAAGGATGCTGCCGGCTCTTTCTATTTGGTGCATCGATGGGGTTCATTCCCACTTCATGCCGGTGGCATTCGTTGCCCGGCTCGGTTTGAACGCGCTCGGCTCAGGGATTGGAAGATTTGTGCGCGGTCTGTTCGATGCGGGCTGCTTCGGGCGTCGTGATCGTCGATAGGAGGTTAGCGCCGCAGGCGGCAGGAGCCAGCAGCAGCCCCTTGCCATAGATCGGGTCACGGCCGGGTTCGCCGAGATCTTTGAAGTTTGCCTGTTCCAAGAACCCAGCTTTCGATTTGGGCTCCAGGTCTTTGTAAACCGTGGCAAGGACGGCTGTGACATAGGGCACCGCAAACGAGGTTCCTGAATGATAGCCGCCCTGGCCGTTGGGGAGCGCGGTCCAAATGTCGACGCCGGGAGCCGCGACGTCGACGTGTTTGCCGCGGGTCGCGTATCGATAGCTCATCATGTTCTTGTCGACCGCGGTTACGGCGATGACCTCCTTATAGGCGGAGGGGTAGCTCGGCGGCGCGGACGGCCCGTCATTGCCGACCGCTGCGACGAAAATAATGCCTTTTTCGGAAAGTCCCGCGACCGCCTTCTTGAGAAGTTCGTCCGGGGGGCCGGTCAGGCTCATGTTGATGATCTTGACGTGCTGCTTATCCAGCCAGTCGAGCGCTTCGATCAGGCTTGCGGTATCGCTGGCGGGAGCGCCATCGCTATCGGCAAAGAAAATATCCGCCAGAAAAAACTTCGCATTTGGGACGAGGCCGGGGGTGCCGCTCTTGGCTTCGCCCGCCAGCAGCGCCAGCACACCGGTGCCATGCCAGTCCGGCGATCTGGGTCGTCCGGAGGTATGCGAACGGTAGGGCTCGATCGACCGGTGCTGGAACGCGGGATGGCTTGCGTCGTAGCCGGTGTCGATGACGCCGATCTTGACGCCATTCGTACAGCCCTGCAGCTGAGGTTTCCAATTGATGATCGCCGCGCCGAAGCAGCGATCTGTGCCGCACGGGGTGGGCATCGGAAGGGCCGGTGGAATGCGGTCCGACTGCGACGCAGGGAGGACGCCGTTCGCGGTCCGGTAGATCCGGTATTTTTTGTTGATCTCAAAATTATCGTCGGGAAAAGATTGGCGCAGCAGTTCCTGGGCCTGCTCGGCGGTGAGACCGGGCGGGGCTATGAGCCTCGTCACACCCAGGTTGAGGCGCGAAACGCCTGCCGTGCCATTCGCGCGGAAACCGAGCGCGACAGCCTTGTCGATCGTCTGCTTTGATAGATTTACGGCCAGCATCTCGGGCCGATCGAGGGCAGGGAGCGGAGGCGTATTGTGGCCTGCCAACGTCTTGGAGGGTGGCGGTTTGGTTTCGGGTGCAGGTTTCGCCGATATGGGTTTTACCGCCTCCGTCTTTTCAGCCGATGCGGGCTTGATCGTTTGCCCCGGGACTGCGACCGCTACCGGCGGGACGGTCGCGGACTTATCGTCGGATTTTTCGGCCTTGAAAATACCCTGGAGCCATTCGGCGACGGTGCTGGGCACCTTCTGATCGGTGGACTGATCCGTGCCGTTCGCCGTCTTGCTCAAGCCTCCCTTCTTGGAATTCGTCCCATCGCCGCCATCGGACTTGCCCGCGCTGGATTTGCCGTTATCGCCGCCGCCTTGGTCGTTCAACTTGCTTGCGTTGTTCGTGAATTGGCTGGTCGTGGATTGAGCGTCATCCGACTTGCCGGCGTTCTTGCCCGAATCTCCTGTCTGCGACTGAAATTGCTGCTGCGATTGAGCCTGATTTGCTTTGTCGCCTTTGTCGCCCGAGTCCTGGAGCTGTTGGGTCTGCTCGTTATCTTTTTTGCCCGAGCCCTTGTTTTTGCCGGCAAGTGCATCGCCCGGTGCGCACGCAGCGACCGCCAAAGCAAGCAGCGGCGCACCGCCTAGAGCGGCAATCGAAAGCACGGAGCGGTTTCGACGGCGATGATCGTGCATGCAGCCCTGACACGTTTTTTTGGTTCCCCACCTTGTTGGGCGGTGACCGCCCTGTAAGGGAGTTCGCGCCAACGGCAACCAGACAACGGGTTCCAACGACTCCTATTCCCGTCATGTGAACAAAATAAGGAATAAGTTTCAACGCTAGCCGTTATGATCGATAAGCAATGTCGAAATTTCGGTTCGACACAGCCGTTTGGTTTCGGGGCAAGCTCCCGTCCTTTGCATTTCAGGGTTGTGCACGCTCGTCGGGAGCGGGGTGCGCGAGCTTTGCATAAGGACGGGAGCCTGAAACATGCCCGGCACGTTTGGCGTGATCTTCGGCCCGAACCCACGCGCAAATCGGATGCCTTCCGGCCGAGTGCCGTTGCCTTGAATGGTGCCAAGCTTCTTGCAACCCCTGAGTGTTGCGGACTATGTTTTTCATGTTCGAACGTTAGCGGGGGCCGGACGAGGGTCGACAATGTGCGTGCCGATCAAACATTCGTGCATAGCGCGTGTAACAATTGGCACATACGCCCGTAAGAATTCATATATATGAAAAATACTACATGTTTGCGGCCGAAGATCAGGCCATCTGGAGGATCGTTCCATGACAATGTTCCGCCCCTTTGCCGCCGGCCTCGGTTGCGCCGCGCTCCTTGCGGTAATCCCTGCACTCGCAGAGGATGCCAGCTCGTGGCCCAGCCTGCGCCAAGATGTGTTCGGTGCTGCGGCCATTCAGGAAGAGGACGGCACAGTGTTGCTGGAGGCGCCGGTGCGGGCCGAAGATGCGGCGCTCGTTCCGCTCACAATCACAATCCCGGCGGCGATTGCAAGTTCGGTGACCAAGCTGACATTGATCGTCGATGAAAATCCAGCTCCCGTGGTCGCCAAGTTCACATTCGGCCCGGCCGCTGGAGACCAGGAACGCAAGTTGACGACGAGAGTGCGGTTCGATCGCTATACGAACGTGCGCGCCATCACCGAGACCCAGGACGGCCAGCTTCATATGACGACCAAGTTCGTCAAAGCGTCGGGCGGCTGCTCGGCGCCGGCCGGCAAGGATGCAGATGCTGCACTCGAGGGCGCTGGCAAGATGCAGATCAAGACGGTTGCAGGCAAGTCGCAGTCCGGCGTCAACCTGGCCCAAGTCATGATCAAGCATCCCAATTTCACCGGCATGCAGATGGATCAGCTGACCCGCGACTTCACGCCGGCGCGCTACATCGAAGAGCTACAGATCATGAGCGGCGACAAGCTGGTGTTCAAGATGGCCGGCGGGATTTCGATTTCGGAAAATCCTCACTTCATCTTCTCGTATCCTGCCGGTGCCAACAGTTCGCTTGAAGTTATCGCCAAGGATACGACCGGGGCGATCTTCAAAGGTAATTCTCAGTCCAGCGGATCGTAATCGCATCTCGCTCAGGAGCCGCAGGTGCGGGAAACGTTTTCGACGGACGACCTGCAACCGGCGGCCGGAGGCGGGTTGCTTCATCGCCGTGTGTTGCTCAAAGCCGGACTGATATTGGCGAGTGCGGGGGCGGCCCAACCGGCGTTGGCCGCTGCCGGCAAAAAGCCTGCCGTGGAGTCCGATCTCGCTCACCCGTCCTGGACGCGCGAACCTGGCCAGCCCTTCACCAACTACGGCCTGCCCTCGAAGCATGAGGCTGCGGTCATGCGCAGCGTCGGGGCCAATCACGACGTGCCCGGTAATGGCGTTTCCTGGACGCCGCTCGAGAGCCTCGAAGGCATCCTCACGCCGGCGGGCCTGCATTTCGAGCGCCATCACAACGGTGTTCCCGCGATCGATCCGGCTCAACATCGTCTCGTCATTCACGGCTTAGTCAAGCAGCCGTTGATGTTCACGGTCGAAAGCCTGCTGCGCTATCCGATGACGTCGCACCTCATCTTCGTCGAGTGTGGCGGCAACAGCAATGCTGGCTGGCATCAGGAGCCGATCCAGCGGCCGGTTGGTTCGTTCCATGGCCTGGTGTCGTGCAGCGAATGGACGGGCGTTCCGCTGTCGATCCTGCTCGATGAAGCTGGTCTCGATCCGAAGGCGCTGTGGGCCGTTGCCGAAGGCGCGGACGCGATGCTCATGAACGTGTCGATCCCAGTCGAAAAGCTCATGAAGGATTGCATCGTCGCCCTGTATCAGAACGGCGAGCGCATCCGGCCGGAGAACGGCTACCCGCTGCGGCTGATCGCGCCTGGGTGGGAAGGCGTGTTGAACGTCAAATGGCTGCGCCGCATCCAGCTGACCGACCAGCCGGTCATGGCGCGCAACGAGACCGCCAAATACACAGAACTGCTGCCGTCGGGCCGGTCGCGGATGTTCACGTTCGTTGTCGACGCGAAATCGCTCCTCACGTCGCCGTCGTGCGGGCAGAGCCTGAGTGGTCCTAGCGTCTATGAACTCAAGGGGCTCGCCTGGAGCGGGCGAGGGCGCATCGCCATGGTCGAGGTCTCGGCCGACGGGGGCGCGTCTTGGACGCGGGCACAGCTGCAGGATCCGGTGTTGCCGCGCTGCTTCACGCGGTTCCGCGCCGCCTGGAAATGGGACGGCCAGCCTGCCGTGTTGAAATCCCGCGCCACCGACGAAACGGGATATGTCCAGCCCGAGCGGGCGGCCCTTGTCGCCGAGCGCGGACGGCACGGCTATTTCCATTACAACGCCATCGTCTCCTGGGGCGTCGACGCCGAGGGGAAAGTCAGCCATGTCTATGCGTGATGCGCTGCTGGCTGCCGGGTTCGTGTTTGGCGGAGCGGTTTGCGCGCTATCTGCGGAGGCTCCCAAGCTGGGCATTCCCATTTCGCCTGCCGATGTCGCCGCGTGGGACATCAGCGTGTTTCCCGATGGGCGCGGATTGCCGCCTGGAAATGGCACGGCCAGGCAGGGCCGCGCGCTGTTCGATGCGCAGTGCGCCCGGTGTCATGGTGCGGGCGGACGCGGTGGCACCGCCGAGGAATTGGCCGGTAGCACCTCGCCGCTCAACGGGCCCGATCCCGACAAGACCATCGGCACTTATTGGCCGTATGCCACGACCGTCTTCGATATGACGCGACGGTCGATGCCGATGCATGCGCCCGGCTCGCTCAGCAACGACGAGGCGTACGCGGTGACCGCCTATCTGCTGTTTGCCAACAAGATCATCGCGGAAGATTTCGAGATCAATCGCGAGAGCTTGCCGCTCGTCAAAATGCCGAACCGCGACGGCTTCGACCGTATTGACGCGCCTTAGAACCATTCCGGTCAGTTCTTATGGGTGTGCAATTCGGGGATGCTGGTCAGCCACGGGTAGCCGCGCGCTGCGGCATTGCGCGTCGATTTGAACAGTTCCCGCATATGGTCCTTGTCGAACAGGCCATTCGAGACGGATTCAGTCGTCGACTGATCGGCGGCGAGACGAAACTCCGCGCCGTCGCGGGTCGAGGCCACATAGATCCGGTAGATGTCACCGGCGGCCTGGTTGTCCAGCAGGGCGCTGATCGACGTCGATGCGAGCGCTGCGGCGCTGGTGTCGACGGGCTTGTAGCGCGGCGTCAGCGTGCCATTGCGGATCACGTAGACGCGCCGCAGGGGACGGCTGCTATAGAACTGGTCGAAATCGCTCAACTTGAGGGCGACGGGGGTCAGGAACACCTGACGTGTCACGCCGCCGTCGACATGCAGTTCGTCGAAAGTCTGGCCGTTTGCGTCCACGGAGATCTTGATCGGGGGCATGAGACCGGGAATGGAGGCGGACGCCAACAGCACGTCGCGGAACAGCTGGAGTGCGCGCGGGTCGCGGCTCAGCGCGATCTCGCCCATGTTCCAGACCACCGGCCGCTTGGCGTCGATGTTGGTCGTTCCGATCAGCAGCACGCGGCCCTTGCGGTATTCGGCAGCGACTGCCGCCAGGAGTTTCGTATCGACAAAACGCGCGATCAAATCCGCTAAGGGCTTGGTATCGACCGCGGCGGAAGCGCCAAACAGCACGCCGAGCGGCTCCTTGGTGACGAGATCGTCGTCGCCATACTGGGTCCAGATTTCCTCAAGCTGGCGGTCGTAGGCCGAGCCCAGGAATGCAAATGGGGCGATGAGCGCGCCGGCGCTGATGCCGGTCACGAATTCGAACTTGGGCCGGTTGCCGGCTTTCGTCCAGCCTGCGAGCAGTCCTGCGCCGAAGGCGCCCTGCGAGCCGCCACCCGAGAGGGCTAGATAGTTGACGACGGGGCGGCCATTTTCGAACGACTGCGCGCGTGGCGGGCTGCCGAGCGAGGGCATACGCTGGCGGATGGCGGCGGCCACGTCCTTGGGTACCTCGTCGCCCCAGAAGCGGACGTTGGCGAGGCCTGGAACCGTCGCCGAGACTGCGGCGGACGCTGGCGGAACGGCGCGCTCCACCATGGATGCGCAGCCACCGATGCCCGCGAGCACGAGCAACGCCAAGACCGCTTTGACCAAACCGGTCATGTTCATTCGACGCAAACGCATGCAATCCTGTGAACTTGCAGATGGTGCCCCATCCAGACGAGCTTCCGTGTAGCACGGTCGCCGTCGCGCGGCACCGTTCGAAAACCGCGTAGACGGCAGTATAGGTGTGCACTGCCTGCGTTTTTCGCCCCGACCGTGCCGTCCATGCCGCACTTCGATCGCGGGTTTGCGGATTCGATGTGGACGACTTGCGGGCCGCACACCGATCGGCCGACACTTGATGGCTGCTTGCCGATATGGTCTGCCGCACGCAGCAATAGGACCAAGTCCTCGATCAAGGCACTGTGATGGCCCCCAACCGCGCCCCCAACCTCAAGAAAAAAGCCGCTTCCACCGATCGCGGGCCCTCCAAGGCTGGCCCTGCGCCCGTCGTTTCCACCGGCTACTGGCTGTTCAAGTCGGAGCCGGATGCGTTTTCGTGGGCGGACCAGAAATCGCGAGGGGCCAAGGGCGAGCCGTGGACCGGGGTGCGCAATTATCTCGCCCGCAACACCATGCAGGCCATGAAACTCGGCGATCTGGGGTTCTTTTACCATTCCAATATCGGCAAGGAGATCGTCGGCATTGTGCGCGTGATCGCAACCGCGCACCCCGACCCGAGCGACGACAGCGGCACCTGGGCGTGCGTCGACGTGGAGGCGGTCTGCGATCTGCCCAAGCCCGTTTCGCTCGCGCAGGTCAAGGATACGCTGGCGCTGGCCGAGATGGCGCTCGTCAAGTCCATGCGGCTTTCCGTGCAGCCGGTGCGTCCTGAGGAATGGGCGCTGGTGTGTCAGGTGGGCGGGCTCGATGCCAAGTCGCTGAAGCCCTTGGCGCCGTTGCGGAGTTAGTGCGCCTTCATGGCTGGGGCTTATGCCTGGGGTCGTTGCAACCGGACAAGGCCCGGCGGTCGTTGCAACCTTCGAGTGCGCTGCAACCCGGCGTGGGTGCCGCCTGCCTGCCTTGGCAGTTTTCCGGCTCCAAGGAACCAACGGCGAGACGAGGTGTTCAGTCATAGATCAATACGCGCGGCGCGAACCAATCTCCCGAGGCTTGCAATATGATCGTTCAATTAAATCCCCCTCTGCCGGTTATGACTCCCAAGGGCGCGGGGGTGGCGCACTTTCTTATAGACTACAGTATGGAGTCCCATCTCTATTGGGCGGTGTTTCTCGACGCAAACGGAGAATGCTGGACTTTCGAAAATCCGAAGGTTCGAATGGCGACTAATCCGAGTATTGGCCGGCCGGCCATCTCCCCGTTTCACGCCTGCGATAATTCCGACGACTTTCACGCAAATCGGGACGCTGGCGATGTTGATGCGAGGAAAGTCACGGGTATCCGTTGACGCCTTCCTGTCGCATGTCGCTTGTCGCCGCATCCGCGAAACTGCGCACTTTTTAAAACCGTGCACGCCGGGACATTCGAGCACCATTTGTTAACCAAAGCGAAAGGTGCGCGGCATAGATTCGCTCCACCGGCACACATGACGTGGACCGGGTACTGAGATGGCCAGGGCCAGTTGCGCTCACCAGCTCGCGTCATTCGATTTAGTCCCGGTATGATTTCGGAGTTAGACCCCTATGCGTAAGTTCCTCGTTTCCGTTGGCATCGCCGCATGCGCTCTTTCCGGAGCCACCGTCGCAAACGCCCAAACCGCAACCCAAGACATCGCCATCACGGCTACCGTGTTGAAGGCCTGTACGGTCAACAACGTGGCGACCGGTTCTCCCGTCGGATCGGCCACAATTCCCATCACGGCCGCCGGCGCCGTTACGACCACCGCCATCACGCCGACGGGTTCGCCCTTCGCCAACGTCGCCTGCAACGCGGCGTCTAATCTCCAGTTGACGTCGCTTAACGGTGGCGTTCTCAACGCGGGTGCTGCTGGTTCGGGCTTCTCCAACGTCATCAATTATAGCGCCACTGCGACCTGGAACGGGGCGACCGCAGCGATCGATACGTCGACCGTTGGGACAGCCAGCGTCGGCGCCAACGAAACCGGCGCCGTGGTCGGCATCCCGACCGCGAACGCGGGCAACCTCAGCGTTTCGATCGTTCCGGCTGCCAACCCGCTGCCGCTGATCACGGGCACCTACAATGATACCCTGCGCGTCACGCTGACCCCGCAATAAGACGGGAGCTGTGCGGTCAAATTTGCGTGGGAAACTGGGTCCGGCGTTCCCGTCTGCGGCGCGCTTGGCCTTTTTCCGTGTGGCCCCAACCGCAAATTTTTTGCGTATTGCGGATCGTGATCTTATAGCGTTTGCACATGATGCTCAACGCTGCCAAATTCATTCGCGCCAATACGGTGGTGATGGCGCCGCCGATGGTGCCGGAAATCCAACTGCATCTTGCGCAAGAGAGCGTACCGATCTGGCTCAAGACCGAAGAGGAGCTTGGCGAGGTCAACGTGCCGCCGCCGTTCTGGGCGTTCGCGTGGGCAGGCGGACAGGCCCTCGCGCGCTACATTCTCGACAACCGTGACCTGTTTGCGGGCCGGCGCGTGCTCGATCTGGGGGCTGGCGGCGGCCTGACGGCGATTGCCAGCATGAAGGCGGGGGCTGCATCGGTCGTCGCCGCCGATATCGACAAAATCGCGCTGGAAGCGTGCGCGTTGAACGGGGCGCTCAACGGTGTCACCGTCGAGACGACCGCACGCGATCTGCTTGCTGCCGCGCCGGAAGCGTTCGACGTGATCCTCGTTGGCGATCTGTTCTATGAGCGCCAGCTCGCCGAGCGGGTGTTGGTGTTCATCCGTGCAGCGGCGAAAGCGGGCGCGCTGGTGCTGATCGGGGATCCGCAGCGGACCTATTTTCCGAAAGGGCAATTCACGCTGGCGGCGCAATACGATGTCCCGGTTACGCGGGAGCTGGAGGACAGCCTCGTCAAGATCACCGCCGTGTGGCGCGTGTGAGAGACCGGGTTGCCTCGGCGCAAGCCTAGGGCTAATAGCCGCTGATGTCTGAGACCATGCCCACCGCCGCTTCCTCAATTTCCGCCGTGCGTCCTGAATGGACACAGGCGCGCCGGATCGTCGTGAAGATCGGATCGGCGCTCTTGGCCGACCGGGCGAGCGGCGCGCTGAAGACGCAATGGCTCGGCTCGGTGCTCGACGATGTGGCGGCGCTGTCTCGGGCCGGCAAGCAGATCGTCCTTGTCTCCTCGGGCGCGATTGCGCTCGGCCGGCATGCGCTGGGGCTGCCCAAGGGTCCGTTGCCGCTCGAGCAGAGCCAGGCGGCGGCGAGCGTCGGTCAGATCAGCCTTGCCCACGCCTACCAGGAGCTGGCCAAGGCGCGCGGGCTGACCGCTGCGCAAATTCTGCTGACGCTCGGCGACACCGAAGAACGCCGCCGCTATCTCAACGCGCGCCAAACCATCGAGACGCTGCTCTCGCTCAACGCCATTCCCGTTGTGAACGAAAACGACACCGTGGCCACGGCCGAAATCCGCTACGGCGACAACGACCGGCTGTCGGCGCGGGTCGCCGGCATGGTCTGCGCCGACTGCCTCGTGCTGCTGTCGGATATCGACGGGCTGTACACCGCGCCGCCGCAGTCCGATCCGACGGCGCGCCACATTCCGCTCGTGACCGCGATCACGCCAGAGATCGAGGCGATGGCGGGGGATGCGGGCACTGAGCTTTCCAAGGGCGGCATGAAAACCAAAGTGGAAGCCGGCAAGATCGCGCTTGCGGCCGGCACCAACATGGTCATCACCACAGGCAAGGTCATGAACCCGTTGCAGGCGATTTCGAACGGATCGACCGTTACGTGGTTCCTGGCGGGCACCGATCCGGTGACGGCCAAGAAGCGCTGGATCGCCGGGCAGCTGGAGCCCAAGGGGCAGGTGCACATCGATGCAGGCGCGGAACGGGCGCTGGCTGCAGGCAAGAGCCTGCTGCCGGCCGGCGTCACGCGCGTCGATGGCGCTTTCGACCGGGGCGACGCCGTGATCATCCGCGGGGCAGACGGGCGCGAAATCGGGCGCGGGCTTGCCGCCTACGGCAAGGCGGATGCGGAGCGGATCGCGGGCAAGCGGTCCGGCGAGATCTCCGATATCCTCGGGTTCAGCGGGCGCGCCGAGCTGATCCATCGCGACGACATGGCGCTGAGCCGGATCTAAGTCAGGTCTAATCTGCTTTTGACAGCGGGCAACGTGCCGACCCACCTTACGATGTCTAACAGCCCCGCGGGGGTCAGAGCGCGCGCCATGGCGAGGGCGTGGGGGCGCGAGCGCGGCGGAATTGCGACGCAAAACGTGGCAGCGCTATAGGATACCAGTGTTGCGATGGCGGCTCCGACTGCGCCCAGAGGGGGTATCAGCGCGGCGTTCAAGGCGACGTTCGTGATCAGGCCCACCAGCGGGCGAGCCATGGCGGTTTTGATGCGCCCTTCCGCGATCAGAAAACAGGCGTCCGCCACGCCCAGGAACATCGGGATGCAGGCCCAGATGTGGACCTGGAGCACGGAGGCAGACGGAAGGAACTTCGGGCCAAACAACAGCTCGCTGACAGGTGCGGCCAGCACCGTCACCCCTGCGGCGATCGCCAGTGCCGACCAGGCCATCAGCGCGTAAACGAGGGTGCGGGTCGAGGCGTAGGCCGTGGGATTGTTTTGCCGCAATCCATACAGCACGGGCTGCAGCGATACGGATACGATCATCGGGATCGCGTACCAGACCTCGGACAACCGCGTCGCCGCGCCGTAGATCCCAACCGCTGCGTCGCCCTTCACGGCCGCCAGCATCAAGACGTCAATCTTAAGATAGAGCATCGACGTGATGCCGGCGATCACGAGGGGCCAGCTGTCACGCCAGATCGCGCGTCTGAGTTCGGGCGAAGGGGGCATGGCGGCCAGATGGTGACCGGTGCCGCGATAAGCGCTGAGCAGCGCGATGCCGCTCAAAGCCATCTCCAGGCTCAGGATCGCAACGAAGGCCAGCAGGGGTGCGCCGAGCGCGATCAGTCCCAACCTAACGGCGAACACGATCAGAAGCGCGGGCACCTTGGCGAAAAAGACCGGCCGCTGGTTCAGCTGCGAGGCAAACCAGTTCGTCAGCGCATCGAGCGGGCTCAGCAGCAATACGAGCCCTGCGAACAGGGCCAGGGGGTGAACGCCGGGCTGAGTGGGCCGGAGCCAATCGATGGCCGTGGCCGCCACGCCCGCCGCCAGAACCGCGCCGCTTGCGCGCATAAAAATGGCGGCAGACAGAACCTGCGCATTGCGGTCGGGCGTGTGGATCAGTTCCCGCTGCACGATCTGGTCGGCGGCGAGCGGCACCAGGGAGGACGCGATGGCGATCGTCGAAAGCACGAGACTATAGGTGCCGAATTGTTCGGGGCCCAGATAGCGGGCGAGCCAGATCGACGTGATCAGGCCGGCCAGCATGCGCACCAGCTGCTCGGCGCTGGACCAGCTCATATTGGTCAGAATTCGGCGCAGCACGGCGCTCGTCTCCGTAGGGGATCGCGTATGAGGAGCGCGGGATTGCCGTTCCACCGGCGATCCTAATCCGTTTCTCCGCTGGCCGTCAGGGCGAATGTCGCCGCAGCAGGGCGAGTTAACTCTTTCAGGCGCACACGGGCGGTGCTTTTATAATATGATGCCAGGCGCCGCTGTGGAGCATCGCAGCGCGATGACAAACCGGTGTCCACTTCGTCCGGAAAATGCTCTACACTTCGAGCTTGACTGCGAAATTCGATGTCTACGTCTTCGTAAACCGTCATGTCAGGGGGGGGCTTTGTCTACTCTGTTCTTGTTGCCGGGGCTGACGCGTGCGCGAGTAGCGGGGCTGATCGCGATCAGCCTTTTTGCCGGCACTGCGTGGAAGTCCCGGGCTGCCCAGCCCGTCGAGGCGGTTGCCGATGTGGCACTGATCGTGTCGGTGGACGTATCGGAGTCCGTCGACGATGCCCGCTATCAGCTGCAGATGGATGGCATCGCGGCGGCGCTCGAAGATCCGTCGGTGATCGCCACGTTCACCAGCGGACCCAAGGGCCGCGTGCTGCTCGCCATGGTCGTGTGGGCCGACAAATCTGAACTCGCCGTGCCGTGGGTTCAAATTTCAAACACCGCCGAAGCCGTTGCCGTGGCAGACCGGGTGCGCCATCTCAAACGCTATGGCGGGGAGTTCACCTGCATGGCTCGCATGTTCCAGAACTTGCGCGAGAGCGTCATAGCGGACCTTCCCATGAAAGCCTCCCGCGTCGTCGTCGACGTCTCGGGCGATGGCGTCGACAACTGCAGCTCCTATGATGCCATGGGCGAAACGCACGATGCGCTCATCAAGAGCGGCGTCACCATCAACGGTCTGCCGATCGTCGAAGACCACGAACGGATCGTGGGCGCGGGGGCCTACCGGGCGCCCGGCAATTCTATGGAATACTTGCGCCGTCTTGAGGCCGAAGAGCAGCTGACGCTGGAGCAGTGGTACGGAAAATACGTGATGGGCGGGGAATTTGCGTTTATTCTTCCTGCCAACGGCTACAGTGATTTTGCCCGTGCCATGCGGCAGAAATTCGTAACCGAGATCAGCGCCGACGATCCCGGCCGCAGGCCGCCTCATGGACGTCCACACCGGATTGCGCAGCGCTGAGCGGACGTGCGTTGCGAAATTTTGTGCAAGACGATGGGTCAGCATCGAGGATCGAGCACGGTGGATGGCGCGACAATGACGAGCGGGATTGCCATTGCCGCCAGCGAACAGCGCGACATCGGGGCGGCCGTCGATGAGTTGAAACATGCGCTGGGTGGACGCCCCTATCAGCATCTGCTCGTTTTTTTCGCGGTCCACTTTGACGCGGCGAAACTATCCGCAGCGCTGGCGCTCGCGTTTCCCGGTGTGGCCGTTTCGGGCTGCACCACGTCCGGGGAAATCGTTCCCAGGGGCATGATCGAAGGCGGCGTCCTGGCGCTCGCGTTTCCCCATGACGGCTTTTGCATTCATGCCGATATCATCGAAGACCTAGGCTCCGTCGGGGTCGAACGGGCGGGCGGCATCGTGCGGCGCTTGAAGTCGCAATTGCGCAATCCGTTGCCCAACCGCACAAATACGTTCGGGATCATGTTGATCGATGGACTGTCGAATGCCGAGGAAACGTTGGTGGCGGCCGTCCACTGGGCGATCGACGACATTCAACTCGTGGGCGGATCGGCGGGAGACAGTCTCGCGTTCGCCAACACCGCGCTCATTCATAACGGGAAGGTTTGGATACAATCGGCGCTGCTACTGATGATCGAAACCGACGTGCCGTTCCGGATCTTCAAGACGCAGAATTTCGATCCGACCTCGATCAAGCTCGTCGTCACTGCCGCCGATACGGCGAACCGTATCGTGCACGAGCTCAATGCGGAGCCGGCGGCGCGCGAATATGCGTCGGCGATCGGCCTGCTGCCCAACGACCTGGGGCCGTTCAGCTTTGCCTCCTATCCGCTGGTCGTGAAAGTCGGCGGGGACTATTATTGCCGGTCGATCCGGAACATGAATCCGGACGGCAGCTTGACCTTTTTCTGCGCCATCGACGAAGGGCTCGTGTTCACGGTGGCGCGGCCGCAAGATATGGTCAGTTCGACGGAGCAGACGCTGCGAGAGGTCGAGGCGTCGCTGGGCGGGATCGATGTGGTGATCGGTTTCGACTGCATCTTGCGGCGACTGGATGCCGAAACCTCACAGATCCGTCATCAGGTCGATCAACTCTACCGCAAGTATCATGTGGTCGGTTTCCATACCTACGGCGAGCAGTTTAACGCCATGCATCTGAACCAGACCCTGACGGGCATTGCCTTCGGCCGCCGGGACGTAACGCCATGAACGCAGGACCACACTTGCCATGGCTCGACGATGCCGCTGAGGGCGCCGATCTGCACCAACAGATCGCGAGGCTGCGCAAGATCAATAACGTCCTGATGCAGCGGGTCGAGCGTTCGATGGAACAGCAGGCCAACGCTTATTCGCTGTTCCAGACCGCGATCGGGCTCGAAGCCCAGGTCAAGGTCAGGACCGAAGAATTGAAGACGACTCTCACCCGGCTGGAGCGCATCAACGACGAGCTCGTCGCCGCCAGGGACAGTTCCGAGCAGGCCAACCGGTTCAAGACCCGGTTTTTCACAGCGGTCGGTCATGATCTTCTGCAGCCGCTGCACGCCGCGCGTCTGTCCCTGTCGGGACTGACCGACAACGACGCGGCGACCTCCGAGCGGGCGATCGCGCGGCAAATCGATCACGCGCTGAGTTCGGTCGAAGAACTGCTGCGGACCATCCTCGATATCTCGCGGCTCGAAGCCGGCGTCATCACGCCCGATCTGCGGCCCGTCGTCCTGAACGAACTGTTCGACAGCCTGATCGGCAGCCTCGGGCCGCTCGCGCAGACGAAAAACCTGTCGTTGACCGCGCGCGCAACGGACGCCGCGGTCATTTCCGATCCCGTGATGTTGCGGCGGATTCTGCAGAATCTGCTGGCGAATGCCGTACATTACACCCAGGCGGGGGCCGTCAAGCTGACGGCGCGCCGGCGCGGCGATCAGGTGCGGATCGAAGTCTGGGATACGGGTCCCGGCATCAGCTCCGCCGAGCAGAAATGGATCTTTGAAGAATTCCAGCGCGGCTCGGCTTCCGAGACGTCGCGGCGGGGCGGATTCGGGCTCGGCTTGTCGATCGCCCAGAGGATGGCAGAAACGCTCGAACATCCGCTGTCGGTGTGTTCGCGCGTCAAGAAGGGGTCGATGTTTTCAGTGCTGGCGCCCTACGCGGGCCGCTCCAGCCAACTTGAAGTCTTGCGACCGGCCGCAGACATCAGCGATGCCTACGGCTTTTCGCAGGCCAGCGTACTCGTCATCGACAACGACGCGGCGATCCAGGAGGCCATGCGAACGCTGCTTGAGCGCTGGTCGTGCCAGATGCGATTCGTGAGTTCGCTTAACGAACTCGGCGCGCTCATCTCCGATCCGCGCTACCGGCCCGACATCATGCTGGCCGACTATCATCTCGATTTCGGCGAGTGCGGACTGGCGGGGGTTGCACGCATGAGGGCGGTGTGCGGCGCCGGGTTGCCGGCCATCGTGATCACCGCCGACTATACCGAGGCGATCGCGGACGAGGTGCGGCGCGCCGATTGCGAACTGTTGCGCAAGCCCGTGCGTCCTGCGGAACTGCGCGCGCTCATGCAGCATCTGCTCGGTTAGCGCCAGACGTGTTGTCGAGCCACTTAGCCTTATCGAGCCACTTGGGCGGCGCCCGACATGACGGCGTCGAAGTCGATCTTCGACATTTCGATGACGGCCTGCGTGCGCGACGCGACATGGAGCTTGCGCAAGATTTCCGATACGTGCGCCTTGACGGTCGTTTCGCCGACATCGAGGTCGTGGGCGATCTGCTTGTTGAGCTTACCTTGCCGCAGCATCTGGAGCACGCGCTGCTGCTGGGGGGTGAGGCTTGCAAAGCGGCGCATCATCTCGGTCGCCTGGGCAGCGCCGTGCTCGGCGGCGGGGGGCGCATAGCCAGGCGGCAATGCAAGCGAGCCTGCCATCACATCGCGAATGGCCGCGGCAAGCGCTGCCTTGCGAGCCGACTTGGCGATGAAGCCTGCGGCGCCGCACGTCATGGCCTCGTGGACGATGCGCGAATCTTCCAACGCCGAAACGATGACGACCGGCACCTTAGGATACAGCGTGCGGAGTTCGATCAGGCCCTCGAAGCCGCGCGTTCCGGGCATGCAGAGATCGAGCAGGACCAGATCGAAGTTGCGGCGCTGGGCAATGGCCGCTTTGGCCTCTGAGATCGAGGTGGCTTCGACGATTACAGCGTTCGGGTAGGCCGAATGGATCGCAAGCTGCAACGCCTCCAGGAACAGGGGGTGATCATCGACAACGAGGAAATTTGCTGCGGCCACAGCCGGTGTCTCCCAAGCGGCAAACGCGCCAGACGCTGCACTTTGCGACATGTTAGTCCTCTCAACGCAGAATGGAAAGTCAGGTCAGTTCGCGACCGCGCCTGGATGCATGGAGCGTCCAAGAAAGAAGGGGAAGCGGTTGCCCGCTCCCCCCTGTTTCATGACGGTCTGCGGGCAGCTCAATTCGCTGCGAGCTTCTTGGGCATCTTGAACGTCCACACCATGCCGCCCTGCGGCAGGTTGGCGATGGTCTTGGCGACTTCGCCGCCCCAGAGCGGAACGGCGCCGCCCCAGCCAGAGATGACAGAGACCAACTGCTCGCCGTCCTGTTCCCAGGTGATCGGCGAACCGACGATCCCGGACCCCGTATTGAAGGCCCAGAGCTGCTTGCCGGTCGCGGCGTCAACAGCCTTCAGCTCGCCTTCCGGCGTGCCGTAGAACACGAGCCCGCCGGCGGTCGCCAGAACGCCACCCCAGAGCGGGGCCTTGTTCGTGACTTCCCAGGCAATCTTGCCGGTGGCGGGATCAATCGCCTTCAGCGAGCCGATGTGGTCTTCGAAGGTCGGCTTGATCGTAAAGCCGGCGCCCAGGTATGCGCCGCCCTTCTTAAAGGCGATCGGCTCGTTCCACAGGTCCATGCCCCATTCGTTCGAGGGGACATAGAACAGCTTGGTGTCCTGGCTGTAGGCCATGGGCATCCAGTTCTTGCCGCCCAGGAAGCTCGGGACGGAGTAGACAGCGGTGCCCTTCTTGCCATCAGCCGACTTCGTGGGATCGCCGGGACGGTTGGCGGGGTCGTACACGGGACGGCCGTCGGCGCCGATCGACTTGGCCCAGGTGATGTTCTTCACGAACGGCGTGGCGCTCAGGAACTTCCCGTTCGTGCGGTCGAGCACGTAAAAGAAGCCGTTGCGGTCGGCGGTGGCGGCGGCCTTCGTGCCGTTCATGTCGAAGGAGACGACTTCGTTCACGCCGTCGTAGTCCCAGCCATCGTTCGGCGTCGTCTGGTAGCCCCAGTTGATTTCGCCGTTCTCAGGGTTGATCGCGATGCGCGAGCACGACCACTTGTTGTCGCCCGGGCGCATGTGGGAGTTCCACGGGGCGGGGTTGCCGACGCCGAAGAACAGCTGGTTGGTTTCGGGATCGTAGGTGCCGCCGAGCCAGGTGGCGCCGCCACCGGTCTGCCAGAGGTCGCCCGGCCAGGTTTCATTTTTCTTGCCGGTCATGGTCGAGGGCTTGCCGGCCAGCATGCCGACGTGGCCTTCAATGGTGGGGCGCGACCAGACGAGTTCGCCGTCGGCGACCTTGCGGGCTTCCACGCGGCCGATCACGCCAAATTCACCGCCCGAGACGCCGGTCACGAGGATGGGACCGAAGGCCTTGGAGGGCACGATCAAAGGGGCTGCGGTTTCAGTATAGCCAGCCTTGAAATCGTCGACTTCCTTGGACCAGATCACCTTGCCGGTCTTGATGTCGAGGGCAACGAGCTTCGCGTCGAGGGTTCCGTAGATCAGCATGTTGCCGTAGAGGGCGCCGCCGCGGTTGACGACGTCGCAGCAGGGCATGATGCCTTCGGGCAGGCGATGGGCATATTCCCAAATCCGGTGACCGGTCTTGGTGTCGATGGCCCAGACGCGGCTATACGAGCCGGTCATATACATCACGCCGTCCTTGACGAGAGGCTGGCTTTCCTGCCCGCGCATCTTTTCACCGCCAACCGACATGGTCCAGGCGGGGACCAGCGAGCCGACGTTGTCCTTGTTGATGGTCTTCAGGGCCGAATAGCGCTGGCCCTGCGTGCCCATGCCGTTGGTTACAACGTCGCCAGGGGTTTTGGCGTCGTTCAAGATGTCTTCCATCGTGACGTCAGCGATTGCCGGTGCGGCAAGCGTCAGCGAAATCGCGGCGATGCTCGCGGTTGCTAACCATTTCAGGTTGTTCATATGTTTTCCCTTGGACTGTTTCCTTGGCTACGCCCCTCGTTGGCAGCGCTGTGCGCGCTTTTTTTGGCGCATGGCTCCGGTCAAGACGGTCGTTCACAAAAATTGAACGCTGCCAGAACCGGGTCGCCATGCGCTGTGAGGCGTTTGACCAAGTGGTACGTTAGCGCAGGGGCAATCCGCCGCTAATTGCCAAATAGTACACCTCGTCTCTCCGCACCTCTCCCGCCATCGCGCATTGAGCGGTGGACGGATCGCGCTCCCGGCGTTGCCGCGGCCAAGCGAATCGGGTGATCGCAGCACTCAGGGATTGTTCCCGACCAACTGGCGATGCTGGGAGTTGTGTTCATGCGATTGGCCTTGGCGCTGCTGGCATTGTCTGTTCTGGCTGGTTGTTCGGTCCGTCCCATTCCAGACGACGTGGTTGGTATTCCGACCGAGGACATCGTGCGCAGCATGCGGTGCGAGACCAAGTTCGCCGTCCGCGATCGCATCACTTTCGAGCTCAAGGCTATCGGGTCGGGCGATATCGATGCCGAACATGTGCTGGAGCCGGCCAACCTCGAACGCATCCGCCGTCGCGACGCCAAGCTCGCCGCCAAGCTGCTCGCTTACGGCGCAAGCTCGATTGCGTACCGGTTCGAATTCATGATCAGCGAAAACAACGACGTGTCGGGCGCGCTTGGGTTCAAGGTTCCGTTCACGACCGGCTCGTTCGATCTCGCGGCGGCCGCCGATTACAAGCGGCAGCGCGACGGTTTGCGGCGCTTCGAAACAGTCGAGACGTTTGCCGATTTGGCCAAGCTCAAGTGCCACGACTTCGTGGTGCGCGAGGCCCATCTGCATTATCCCATCAGCGGTTCGATCGGGATGACGAAGGCCGTCAACACGTTCGTCGAGCTGACCGAATTCGGCGGCGCCAAGGGCGAATTCACTGACACGCTGAATTTCACCACGACTTTCAACGGGTCGATCAAGCCGTCGCTGGTGCTGAACCCGGTGCCGCAGTCGTTCCGGCTGGTGAATGCGTCGGGCGAGGTCAGCGCGGGGCGCACCGACAAGCACAGCGTCACCATCAGCTTTGCGTTCCCCACCGTCGACCTGCGCGAGATCGAGGTCGATCGTCCGTCTGGGCGCGAGATGGCATCGGTGCTATTTAACACGCAAGCGCTCAAGCGGATCACGCAGGAGTCCGTCGAGCGCGCGAAGGAGAACTTGTGTATCGCGCGCGGGCTCGATCGCGAGGCGCTGGCAGGTTCGTTGCGCCTTTATCCGCCCGAGCTCTATTGCCGCAAGCCGGCGGCCATTGCCTTGCCGCTGCCGGTGCAATAGCAGGCCTTGCAATGGCGCTGGCTCAGCCCCGGCCGCCGACCTTGGGGAGTTTGGCGGCTTCCAGCTTGGGATAGAGGTGCATGACGGTCCGCTCGTATTCGTAGCGGGCGAGCGCGATCTTGTTCGTCCACTCGGGAAGCGGCAGTGCGATCGCCTCCGTCATATCGAGGCCGCGCTCGAAGGCCTGGCCGATGATCGCATCGATCTCGGTCAACCAAACGCGGGTCTGATCCAGGCCGCGGGTGTTGTCCTCGGCGGGGCCGTGACCCGGCACGATCATCGTGTGCGGAATGCCGCCCAGGTTCGCGAGCGCGACTTTCCAGGCGCCGATATCGGCATGCGGCGTGGTCGGCGCGCGATCGAGGAACACGAGATCGCCGGCGAAGATGATCCCGGTCTGTTCATCAAAAATCGCCAGGTCGGAGGCGGTGTGCCCCTTCATGCGCAACAGGCGCAGGCGGCGGTCGCCGATGTCTTCGACGCTGCTGGTGATCACGTGTTTGGGCAGCACGACTTCGGTGCCGCGCATCCAGTCGCCGGCTGCCTGGTACATGGCGGCGGAGAAGCCCTCGCCCAGCTCGGTCAGGCCTTTGATCACGCCTTCTGTCGCGGCAACGCTTTCGGCCGGGAAGGCCTGGGTGCCGAACACGTGGTCGGGATGGAAGTGCGTGAGGTAAACCCGCGCCACGTCCTTGCCGGTCAGGCTCTGCGCGAGAACCCGCAGCTGCTCGCCGTAGCGTTTCGACGGGCCGGTATCAATGATCACCGCGCCTTCCGATGTCGAGAGGATCGAGATGTTGGCGATCGCGCCGCCGTTTGCCGTATTGATGGCTTCGGGCACGCCTGCCACCATCCAGACGCCGTCGGTGAGTTTCTGCGGCATCAGCGTATAGGCTTTGGGGGCAGCCTCAGCGTCGAACATCGACAAGATAGGTGCCCCGGCCAGACCCGAGAGGGCGGCGAGCGCGTTGCGGCGAGAGAGGGTTGCGCTCATGGGTTTGCCAGTTGGCTGCTTTTCCATGGCGCGGGCACGGTTGCACGAAAGACGCCGCCGTTGTTGTCGCGGCTATCGATGGAGACCGAGGGGGTGGACGGCTGCACGCGCAGCAGCATCGTCACGGTCGGGTCTTCGGACACCGGTTCGAACAGTTCCAAAGTGCCCAGGCTTGCGCCGTTCTCATCCTTCATCTCAACCTGTTCGATATGGAAGGCGGGCGTGCCGTCCTTGGCGAGCCCGGTATCCATCGGGTGGCGCACCCGCAGCCGCAGCCGCGCCAAGCCGCTGCCGTCCCGCCAGATCCGGCCTTGGGCTGCGCCCAATGTTTCGGTCCAATCGGCGTCTTTGCGCGCCATCGCGGGGGCTGAACACCCGCCGCCTGCGGCATCGAGGTAGCGGCTGCCCACGTGCCAGACACCGTCGGCTGCGAGCGCCGCCGCGCGCACGGGTGTTGCCTGCTCGACCTTGAAGCGGAACGAGATGTAGGGCGCGCTCGGGCCGGGGGTGAGCGTCAAGACATGCTGGATGGGATTGAGATCGGCGATCACCATCAGCTTGGTCACGCCGGGCACAGCGCGGGCGTCCGCCGTAACCGGCACTTGGGCCTGGTTTTCGACGATGCCGGGAACGGTGACGACGACGCGCTCGTCGTAAACATAAGGCGTCGTACCGAAATGCCTGGCGGCGAGTTGCGCCCAGACCGGTGAGTGCATCGGGTCTTCGGCGGCCGACGCGGCGCCGGCCAGGGTGGCCAGGGTACAGGCCAGGATGAGGCGGACCTTCATTGCGTCGCTCCGTGGATTGCCGATGCGGATAGTGCAGGTGAGCGGGCCGCCCCCTCGACCCCGGGGCCAAGGGCAATCGAACCTTGATGGGGGTCCGTTATGGTTCCGGTGGCAGATACGTGACGCCGTACTTTTCGCAGATCGACTTTAGCGCACCATTGGCCCTCATGTCATCCAGCGCTGCGCCGATGGCGTGGCTTAGATCGCGGCTGCGTTCGTTGACGGCGGTGCCCAGCACCCAAGAGGCGCGGATCAACCCCGGCATTGGGGGATTGACCCAATTGGCCGGCTGGCTTTTCGATTTCAACAGCGCTTCCAGATTGGAGCGCAAGCCCAGTATGGCCAGCGTTTCCTTGTCGATGAACCGCTGCACGCCCTGCGCCACCTTCAGATGGTGGGCGACGTTGGGAACCAGCGCGCCATCATCAAATCGCATCAAGAAATAATCGGCGACCGTGCCGAGCTGGACGCCGATTTTTTCGGTCTTGAAGACATCGAACGAGGCGATCGCGCCCTGATGGTCGGGGTGCACGGCCAACGCCACTTGCTGGCGGAAATACGCATTGCCGATCACCGCCTCCTTGTTGCGCAGGCTCAGTTCGCGGTCCACGGGCACATGCAACATCACGTCGCCCGCGATACCGCCGCCCAAGGTGCCGCGTACGACGTTGAAACGCAGGTCCTGGTCGAGCTGTTCACCCTGCATGCGGGTGATGATTTCGACGCCGACGCCAATCTTCTGCGCCAGCGTCTTCGCGATCTCGACGTCGATGCCGGCCGGTTCGCCGTCGCGCAGCCAGGAGAACGGTTCGTTGTCCTCGTATAACACCACGCGCAGCACCTTGGATTCGACGACCTCATCGAGCGGGCGCGCGGCAGCAGGCGCCGCCAGAGCGAGGCTAGCGGCGAGGCAGGACCAGGCAAAACAACGGGAGAGCGCCATCATCGGATTCACATCCCGCTCAATCTTGATGCAGGGACTCGACGTAGGTACGGATCGACCACATGGCTTCCTGCGGCAGGAAGCCTTCGAAGGCCGGCATGATCGTGGTGCCATCCTGTTTTTTCGCGCCGCCGCGGATGCGGGTCATGAACCACTCGTCGCCGATTTTGCCTTTTTCGAGGTAACGCAGATCGGGGGCGATGCCGCCGGAGATAACCTGGAGGCCATGGCAGCGTGCGCAATTCTGATTGTAGCCCGATGAGCCGACTTCGAGGGCGCGCTTGTTGCCCCCGTAAGGATTGTCTGTGCGCCATTCGGGTCCCAGCGGATCGAGGCCGGTGACGTCGACTGCCTGGGGCGTCACGTCGCCGTGGGCCTGTCCTTCGCTGGCGCCGAGCACAGCATATCCTGCCGCCAGCATCACACCTGCGCTAAGCGCGATCAAAACGTTCCGTAAAGTCATTGCCGAATTGCCTCCCAGGCCATTTTTAGTGGGCGGGTTTATCCCGCCTTTGTTCAGCAGCTTAGCGTGTCTCAGTGGGCGCGCTGAATTGCCAAATGGTACTACGCGCATTCCAACCCGGTTCGTGCCAAAAGGAGGCATGTTCGCAACTTTTGCTTCTGGTCCGTCATGATCTCCCGGCTCGCTTTCCCAGTCGTGTGCCTCGCTCTGGCCGGGCCTGCGTGGGCCCACGAAGTCTACGTGTCGAGCGAGAAGGACAACACGATTTCGGTCATCGATACCAAGTCGCTGACCGTCGTGCGCACGTTCCCGGTCGGCAAACGGCCGCGCGGCATCGCGTTTTCCAAGTCGTTTGCTCAGCTCTTCGTCTGCGCCAGCGATAGCAATGCGGTTCAGGTTTATGATGCGGCGGGCGGGCATCTCTACGACCTGCCGTCGGGGGAAGATCCCGAGCAATTCGCGCTCGCACCCGACGGCGCGCGGCTGTTCATCGCCAACGAGAATAACGAGGTTACCACCATCGTCGATCTCGCTTCGAAGCTGGTCGTCGGCCAGGTGGCGGTGGGGGTAGAGCCCGAGGGTGTCGCCGTTTCGCCCGACAACAAACTCGCCGTCACCACGTCGGAAACGACGAACATGGCGCACATCATCAATGCCGCGACCTTCGAGAGCGTGGCCAACATCGCGGTGCCGGCGCGGCCGCGGTTTGCCAAGTTCACCGCGGATGGCGCGAAACTCTGGGTCACGTCCGAGATCGGCGGCACAGTCAGTATCATCGACATCGCGACCCTCAGCGTCGAGCGAACCATCACGTTCAAGATCGACGGTGTCGGCGCCGATCATATCCAGCCCGTGGGGCTGACGTTCACGCGCGATGGGGCAACCGCATTCGTTGCGCTCGGCCCCGCCAACCGGGTCGCCGCCATCGATACGAAATCGGCCGAGGTCAAGAAGTACGTGCTGGTCGGTCAGCGGGTCTGGCATCTGGCGCTCACGCCCGAGGACGACATGCTATTTTCGACCAATGGCATCTCTAACGATGTTACCGCCATCGACACTGCGACGCTGCGGCCGATCAAAAGCATCAAGGTCGGACGTTATCCGTGGGGCGTGGCGGTCAGGCCGCTGCCGTGAGGCCGCAAGGATGAAATCGGGCCTCTTGATCTGGCTTACGCTCCTGCTGCTCTTGGGCGGCACTGCACGAGCTGCCGATTCCACCTTCGATCCCATCAGCGGCTACCGGATCAGCCAGTACCGCGCGCCGACCCCCACGTCCGTGCCCGGTGGGACCGTCGTCACGCTTGAGGAACTTCAAAAACTGGCGGCCGAGCAGAACGCCATTCTGCTGGACGTGACGCCTTCGGAAGGGGCGGGGGCCGATCCGCAGACCGGGGATTGGCATGTGCCCAAGGCGCGCTTCAACATGGCGGGTTCGGTCTGGCTTCCCGATGTCGGCAAAGGCGTGCTGCCGGCTGCATTGGATCGCTATTTCCAGGCTAATCTTGCGCGGATGAGCGGGGCCAACAAAATGATGCCCATCATCATTTATTGCCAGGCCGACTGCTGGATGTCGTGGAATGCGGTCAAGCGGGCGGCCGGGTACGGCTACACCGCTCTCTACTGGTATCCCGACGGCACCGACGGGATGGCCGACTGGGATGTGCCGCTCGTGCCCTCAACCCCTGTGCCGATGGCGCCCGCGCCGTAATCTGCCGCCGGTCAACTCTGCCGGCGTGCCGTCCCTGCTTCGGTCGTAATCTGCTGCTTGGCTCGCACACGTGCTTGAGAGCCTGGAGGGACCATGCTGCGCTTACCTTTGATGCTTGCCGTTCTCGTGGCTATCGCGTTCGCCCCATCGGCTGGGGCCCAGGAGAAGCGCGTTGCGCTCGTCATCGGCAATTCCGCCTACAGCCATGCGCCGACGCTCGCCAATCCTGCGAACGATGCCACAGATATGGCCGATGCACTGACCGCGCTCGGGTTCGTCGTCGTCAAGGGGCTCGATCTCGACAAAGCCGGGTTCGACAAGACGCTGCGGGCGTTCACGAGCGAACTTGAAGGGGCCGAGACCGCGCTGCTGTTCTACTCCGGCCATGGGCTGCAGGTTGGCGGGCAGAACTATCTGGTCCCGATCGACGCCAAGATCGGCCGTGAACGCGATCTCGATTTCGAGACCGTGCGGATGGACCTCGTGCTCAAACAGATGGAACTCGAACGGGACGGCAAGACCAACATCGTCATCCTGGACGCCTGCCGCGACAATCCGCTGACCCGCAATCTTGCCCGTTCCATGGGTACGCGCTCCACGGTGATCGGCAGCGGCCTCGCGGAGGTGCAAACCGGCGTCGGTACGTTCATCGCCTACTCGACCCAGCCCGGCAATGTGGCTCTCGACGGCTCTGGACGCAATTCGCCTTTCACGGCGGCGTTGGCCCGGCACATGCTGGAGCCTGGCCAAACGTTGACGTCCGTCATGATCAATGTGCGGCGCGACGTGCTTGCAGCTACCTCGGGCAAACAGGTGCCATGGGATCACTCGGCACTGACGGGGGAGTTCTTTTTCAAGACGGCGGCCGGCGGGCCGTTGGCCAAGCCAGGCGTCGCGACGAACGATGCCGAGGCAAGAGCGTTGCGTGAGCGCATGGGCAAGCTCGAGGAGGACCTGAAGCGCCGGATCGAGACCTCCAACCTTGCGGCCAGTGCGACGCTCGTTCAGTTGAAGCAGCGCCACAGGCAGTTGGAAGACGACAACCGGCGCGATCTCGACCGGCTGTTTTCCATTCAGCGGGAGCAGGGCCGAGAGCCTGACCAGGCCAAGCGGATCAGCGCGACGCAGGAGATTGGGCGGCTGCAAATCCAGATGTCGCGGCGCGGGCAGGACATGAAGGATCTCGCGGCCGAGATTATCAAGGTCGAGAAAGAGTTGCCACCTTCGACTCCTGCCGAGGCGTCGAGGTAGGGCTTCACACGTTGGTTGCGCTCCAGCGGAGCAGCGCACCGGCGCCGGGTCGCGCCGGCGCTCCCGGTTGTTCTTCGAGCCACACGCCGTGCGTTCAGTCCCCGCGCAACAACCGGGGCGCTACGGGGTAGAGCCCTTCGTGGCCCAGCACCCAGACCTGCATGCCATCGCTGCCGAACAGGGGCTCGAACGCATCGTCCAAGATATTGTTGCCGCCGCCCGGCGAACCAAAGCCCGGTAGAATGAGCCGGGTGCCGTTGCCCACGAAGCACGGCCGCCTGATCGTGTGACCCAGGCGCGACACGCGCGCGGCCGGGTGCACCGCGCCTGCGATCTCGTGCGTCACGCGGCCGGTCGCCGGGTGGTGGCGCAGCGTCAACCCGGATACCGTCAGCACGGCGATGCCGTGGCCGCCAAACTGCTGCGCGATTGTTGCGCTCTCGCGGCCCGCGACCCAGATCCAGTCCGCCTCTTCCTGCAGCACGCGGAGCGCATCTCGATCCGCTTGTGCGATTGCGCCTTCGCCCAAGTCCGGCGCGGGGTGGCCAAGCGCGATCACGGACGATGCACCCGTCCGGTCGATCGTTTCCGCCAGCCGCGACAGCGTTTCGTGCGGATCGTGCCCGGCTGTTCGAGGTTCCAGGTGCAGGTCTGCCACGATCAGCGCCTCTTCGGCCGGCCAATAAAGCGCGCCCGACCAATGCGCGACAAACGCCTTGCCGCAAATGGCGACCGGCTGTTCGCGAAAGTCCTCGGCGTCGAGCCGGCTCGTGGGCACGGGCGCACTCCTTGGTTCTGGTTCGCTCTCAATCCTAGATTCGTCCGGTGCCGTCGACAGGTTTAGCCGCCAATGCTGCGAAAGGCTGGTTGCCGGGGGCTGCGCCATGCTAAGCGCACAGTTGTCTCAAATGGGAGCATGTCATGGATCAATACAGCGCTGGCGGAAACTCGCCGCTGGCCATCATTCTCCGGCTGGCGGTCATCTCGCTCGTTGTCGGCATCGTGCTGTCGGCGCTTGGGATCAATGCGTCCAATCTGTTTGCGTCGTTGAATATCCTGGCGCGGCGGATCTATGATCTCGGCTTCGGCGCCGTCGACTGGATCATCCAATACCTGATCGTCGGCGCCATGGTGGTGGTGCCGGTCTATCTGTTGGCACGGCTTTTGGGAGGCGCTCGTCCCCGGCGCGATTAGTTACGCGCCTCACTCAAGGTGTGTGCCGATATGATCCGTGCGCTGTTTCAAATTGTGTTCGCCGTCGTTTTTGCCACCTGCGTGCAGGCCGCCGGCAAGGCTCCCGTCTACGACGAACTGGCCGATGCAACACGGGATGTTGCGGCGGCCGTGGCGCAGGCGACTGCCGAGAAGAAACAGGTGCTGCTGGTTTTCGGCGCCAACTGGTGCGGCTCGTGCCGGGCGCTCAACGAGGAGATGAACGCCGCCGATTTCGGCAGCCTGCTCGCCGAGAAGTACGTCGTCGTCAAGGTCGACGTCGCGCGCTTCAAAAAGAACACCGACGTCGCCGAGAAATACGGCGTTTCCATCGGGCGCGGCATTCCTGCCGCCGGCATCGTCAGCACGGAAGGCAAGACCGTCACCGCCGTCGACGGCGCGATGATGGATAACCTCATGAAAGGCGGCCGGCCGGCGCTGATGAAGTTCTTCGACAAGGGGCTCATCGACCCGCCCAAGCCCAAGTGGTACCGGCCAAGCTGGATGTAGGCGGGCGGCGGCGCTTACGGGTGCCGCTCCAAGAGCATGTTCGCGTTTTTTTGAATCGCTCACATGCTCTAGGTTATTGTTTTGTCGCGCGTTTTTATGCGAAAACCGCTTCACGCTTTTCTTGACGCATTCTACGTGCGCCGCCCGGGGCGAGCACGCCGATCTGCACCGGCACCAGGTTGCGCAGCGGGTGGGCGGGGGCCTTGGTGCCGACGGGGGCGATCAATTCCTTGGTCGCTTCGACGACGATCACGCCTGCGAAGCGGCGCGAAACCGAGGTGCCAATACGTTCGATCGTGTTGGCCGACCGCACGATCAGGCCCCGGTCGATCGGCGGCAGATACAGCGCGCAATCCCATTCGGTGGGCGTGAACATCGCCTCGCGCAGCTGGGCGTCGAGCTGGCCACGCGAATAGGGCCGCCCTTGCCCGAACGGCGTGCGGTCGGTGCGCGCCCAGACGCCCGAACGGTTCGGCACTACGATCAGCAGCCGTCCTGCCGGCGTCAGCACGCGCCAGATTTCGCGCAACAGGGCTGCCGGGCGCTCCGCAACCTCGAGGCCATGCACGATCAGCATCCGGTCGACGCAATTGTCAGGCAACGGCAGGTGCTGCTCTTCGACCAGCACCGACATGTTGCGCTCGGCCATCGGCCAGATCAGCGCCCCCTGACGCTCCGGCATCAGGGCGCTGATGCGCGAAGCTTCGCCGCGGAACGAGCCTAAGAACGGGGTCGTGAAACCGAAGCCCATTATCACGGGCCCGCGCGGGGTGGCAGCGAGCTGCGAGCGTGGCTTCACGAGCGTTGGTGCGCCCGGATCTGCCGGCTGGTTGTCGAACTCCAGTTCCCGGGGCGTTAAGCGCACCGGGCGGGGCCATTTCGCGCGGATCTTCTGCGACAGCAGGCGACGCGCCACCAGGCCTAGCGGCGTGTGGTAGAAGTCGCGCAGATCGGTCACGTCCGTGTGCATTGCGGTCCTTCGCCTGTTTGAGGGCGAACTTGGGGTATCTCTAGCCCCCTGGCAAGGGATCGGTAGCGGGGCGGCCCTCATATGCCTGCTCGCCCCACATGCACCTGTCGTCTGTTAATGCTATTGAGGATCAGTCATCCAATCCGAGGCTTTCCATGTCCCAGCTGCACATCCACCAGTTCATCGCCGGTCAGGATAATTACTGCTACCTGCTGCATGACGCCGATACCGGCGCGACGGCCAGCATCGATGCGCCTGATGGTGCACTGATTGCGCGCGAGCTTGCCGCCAAGGGCTGGCGGCTCACGCATATTCTCGTCACCCATCACCACGGCGACCATGTGGTGGGCATCGCCGACCTCAAGCGGGCGACGGGCTGCCGGGTTATCGGGCCGGCGGCTGAATCCCACAAGATCGCGGGGCTCGACGCAACCGTGCGCGAAGGCGACAGCGTCACAGTCGGTACGCATACGTTCGCGGTGCTTGACACGCCGGGGCATACGCTTGGCCATATTGCCTATCATGACGCCCAACAGGGGCTCGCATTCGTCGGCGATACGCTGTTCACCATGGGGTGCGGGCGGATCATCGAGGGCGATCATCCGATGATGTGGGCGTCGCTCAGCAAGCTTGCCGGCCTCCCGCCCGAGACGATGGTCTACTGCGGCCACAACTATACGGCGTCGAACGCCCGCTTCGCGTTAACCGTCGAGCCCGGCAATACGGAACTGCAGGTGCGTGCGCGGGCGGCATCCAACGGCGATCCGCTGGTGCCGTCGCGATTGGCCGACGAACTGGCCACCAATCCCTTCCTGCGTGCTGCGAATGCGCCCATCCGCCATGCGCTCGGCATGGAAGGCTGCCCGGCCTGGAAAGTGTTCGGCGAAGTGCGCGAACGCAAGAACCGGGCATGAGCGCCGCCGCCATGGCTGGACTTTCGGCCGCCGATGTGATCGCCGTGCTCGAGCTTGCGCCGCATCCCGAGGGTGGGTTCTACCGCGAGACGTTCCGCGATCCCCATTCGATCAACGGACGAGCGGCTTCGACCTGCATCTATTTCCTGCTGCCTGAAGGCGTCGTGTCGCGCTGGCACCGGGTGGATGCGATCGAGGCCTGGCACTGGTATGCCGGCGCGGCGCTCGATCTGCGGATCGCGTCCGACGCCGCGAGCTACAATTCCTTTACGCTTGGGTCCGGCCTCCTGTGCGGAGAGCGGCCGCAGGCGGTCGTGCCGTATATGCACTGGCAACAGGCCGTTTCCTCAGGCTGCTGGACGCTCGTTGGCTGCACCGTCGCGCCGGGCTTCACGTTTGAGGGATTCGAAATCGCGGGCGCGGATTTCGCCCCAATTCACTCTTGAGCGGCCTGTCGATTCCGCCGCATGCCGGTTCTCCACCGGTGTTTGCAGGTGCTCAGTCACCGCAACACGTTGATATACACAGCTCGTTGCCGAATTTTACAGGGGCGTGACCGCCGCCCGCTTGCCGCCCCAAACCGACTCGGAAAGAGTGGGCCCACGAATCAAATGTATCGATCAAGTGGGGATTAGCGGATGAAGCGGGACGCGACCGGGCCAGCGTTGAGCGCGATTTTTGTCGATTACGACAACATCTATCTGTCGCTGAAGCGCAAGAATGAAGACGCCGCGAAGCGCTTCTCCAAAGATGCTGGCCTCTGGCTCAAGGAGCTCGAAAACGGCCGCCTCATCACCATGACCAGCGGCGTCCTCCAGGCCGCGCCCCGCCGCATCGTCATGAACCGGTGCTACGGCAATCCCGTGCCGCGCCGCAACAGCAACGACAATTCGACCGACATGAACTCGTTCCCGTTCGTGCGCCACCACTTCCTGCGCTCGGGCAGCGAAGTGATTGATTGCCCCCCGCTCACTGCCCAGCTCAAAAACTCTGCCGACATCCGCATCGTCATGGACGTGCGGGACATGATTGCGCACGACACCTATTTCGACGAGTTCGTCATCCTGTCGGGCGACGCCGATTTTACGCCCCTGCTGCACCGGTTGCGGGCGCACGCGCGGCGCACGATCATCTACACGAACGATCACACCGCCTCGCCCTACACCGCGATCAGCGACGGGGAAGTGCGCGAGTCGACGCTGCTGCAGCTGCTGCTCGACGGCAAGACCGGCGCGAGCGAGCCTGCCATTGAAGTGCAGTCCGCTCCGGCCCAGATCGCGCAGGCTCAGCCAGCACTTGCTCAACCAGCCCGTCCGCAGGCCGATCTCAGTGCACTGCGTCGCGAGATCGTCGCCGAAGTGGCAACTCTGGTGCGTTCCGCCGGGCAGCCGGTGCCGCTCGAAGCGCTCGCCGACCGCACGCTGCGCCAGATGGGGCACGACAAGACCGCTGGCACCGGTTGGGGTGGGGCAGGTGGTTTCCGCGAACTGCTCGCCGCCTATCTGCCCGAAGACCTGCGCATCAGCGAGCAGCCGCCGTTCGTCGTGTTCGAGATGGCTCGCGCGTTGCCGCCCGCCGCCCGGCCGGAACGTCAAGCGCCGGCTCCGCAGCGTCTCGAAACGCTGCCGCAGATTCACGCCCAGGCTCCCCAGCCCCAGCCCCAGCCTGCTTTGCATCGGCTTGAGCGGTTAGCTCCCCTCGCGCAGCGCGGTCAGGCGGCCGGTGCCCCTGCGCATGACCCGGTGCCGCTCACGGCGTCGTTGCCGCCCGTACAGCGTGCGCCCGCTGCGCCTCCTCTGCAGCCCGCGCCGGCGCCCCAGGCCAATATCGCGCACGAGGCTCCCAAGCCCGTGCCGCAGCCGGTTGCTGCTCCTAATGCCGCCGCTCGTCCCGCCGGTCCGTCGGCAATCGCAATCCAGCAGGCCGTCGCGCGCATCTATGACGCCTGCCAGGCTCCTCCGCTGTCACCGCCGGAATATCGAACGCTGTTCGACGTCATGGCGCAGGAAATCAGCACGCGCGGCCTCACCGGCGCGCCCACGCTCGACAACATCGCGGCCGCCGCCAAGGCGCTGGGCGTCGATGTGCGCGGCGACGACGTGCGCTTCGTGCTCGAGGTCGTCAGCGAGACCGATCCGTGGTTCGAACAGGGCGCATCCGCAAACCTGTTCGCCAGCCGGTTCCGAAACTTCGTTGTCGCCCGCTGCCGCAGCCACGGGCTGACCCTCGGCGTCGACGAACTTGATCTCATCGAGCATTGGTTTGCCGGTGCAGCGCCCGCTTCCCAGCCGCAGCCCGCGCTGGCGCATCAGCCCCAACAGGCGCCTCAGGCCCGCATGGCCCCGCAGGCGCCTGCCGCCCCCGCACCCGCCGACCGCTGGTGGTCGATGGATACGCCGGCCGCAGCAACCGACGCCCAGGGGCAGCCCGGCCCCGCGGACGAATTTCCCCGTATCATCCGGAGCCGGATGAGGGGGTAACGCTTGCCGACTCCAAGATCCAACCGAGCGTCACACGCTGCCTTGCGCTCAACCGCAAGGCAGCTTTTCTTGCGATATGGATTGTGCGGACGATCTATGCTTTCACCTCCCCGATGCGGCAGGGCGCATCTGCAGGTTATCGAAAACCACGTCTACCGCGACGGCGAGTCGTTCAGCCTCAAGGGCGATCCCGCGCGCTCCAAGTCGCGCGAAACCTTGTCGTCGCTGGTCTCGGGCAAAAGCGTTCTGGTTGTCGATCTGCAGGACTTCAACTGCCCGCCTCGTGCGCGCACTAGGGCCGGGCCCGGCTACTGTTACCGTCTTGAAAATTCCTGTGGTTTTGCAGTGGCGAGCGCGTTTGCGGGTGGGGCGACTCGGTGTTTGCTAGCGCTGTCGCTTGATCAGCCATGAGGCCCGCAATGACGCTTGCTTTTCGCATTCTCTACGCCGCCTTCGGCAAGGGCACCCATCACAAGCTGGCGCTGGATGCGCTCGGGCAGATGACGGTTGCAAACGCCGACGCCTGGCAGAGCGTTTTTCTCGCACATGCGGCGCGGTTCGTCGAAGGCGCGAAGGCGCCCGACGACACGTTCAAGGATTTCACCAACCACGTACTGCACCCGCGCGATTCTTTCTGGGGAGGCGCGCCGGCCGCCGCCACTGTGTGGTACGCCAAGACGGTTGCTGCGCTGTCGGTCCAGGACTGGGACACTGCGGTCTATTCGGCCGGTGTGCTCAGCCACTACGTGACCGATCCGCTGATGCCGTTCCACACTGCGCAATCGGAAGCCGAAAACAATATCCACCGCGCTGCCGAGTGGAGCATCAACCGCGCCTATGACGACCTGCGCCGCGAAGGTCTCGTGCGCACGCCGCAGCCGGTGGTTGAAATCGCGCCGGGCGCGGCGTGGCTCGCGGAGCTGGTGCGGGCATCGGCCAGCCGGTCGAACCAGGACTACGAGCGGCTCATCGCGCACTACGACATTACGCGCGGCGTGGTCGATCCGCCAGCGGGACTTGACCCTGTGGGGCGGCGGATCGCGGGCGACTTGCTCGTGCTTGCGGCCGCGACCGTCGCGCGGGTCATTGACCAGGCGATTGCCGAGGCTGCGGTTGCGGCTCCGCAGGTCAGCCTCGTGCTGCCGGCGATCATCGGGGCGTTGAGCATCCCCAAAGCCATGGTGCTGAAGCGGCTTGCGGACGCCGCGGACCGGCGCGTGGTGGAGGCCATGTACGACGAGTTGATGGCGACGGGGGTGGTCGAGAAAAATCTGCCCGCCGACGACCGGATGGTCAAAGAGGTGCACGCAGTCGAGGTGCTCGGTGCCTCTGCAAAGGCTGCGATCTTCACGCCCGCCACTGTGGCGCCGTGGCTGAAGTCTGCTTCGCCATCCGAGCATTCCGCCCCAGCCAAGTCCCTGCGCGAGGCTGTTCCTGCCCGCCTTCCTGGGGAACCTGCCGCACTTCCTCTGGCCACTCCTGCGCACTTTGCGGACGCCGAGCCAGAGGCCGTGGCTCCAAAGCGCGATGCAGCAGGGTTGGTGCCGGTTCCTGTGACGGCGAAACTCAGCTTGTCCGACGATCTGGAAGCTGCGCCATCGATCGGCGCGAAGACGGCGGAGCGATTTGCCGGGTTGGGGATCAAAACCGTGCGCGACTTTCTGGCCTGCGATCCCGAGCGCACCGCGCGGGCGCTGCATCATGCCGGGATGGACGCCGATACGCTCAAGGTCTGGCAGCAGCAAGCGCGCCTTGTGCTCGATGTTCCAGGCCTCTCTGGAACGCAGGCGCGACTTTTGACGGGTGCTGGCTATCTGACCGCCCACGACGTCGCGAGCGCCGACCCGGGCGCGCTGTGCGCGTGCGTGCTGCGCTACGCGGCTTCGGGCCCTGGTCAACACATCCTCCGCAACAACGCGCCTCCGGATGCAAGCCGGATCGTCAAGTGGATCGACGCCGCGCGCCTGGCTGCTTGATCAAGGGCCGATCGCCAGTCGCTCGGGCCGCGCGTTGCAGCCCTCTTTCGCTGCGTATTGATTCATCGTACGTCGAAGGCAGACCGATATGTTGCGGTCCATTCTGTCCCGAGGTCGCGCATCATGAAACGAATCTTTGCTCCTGCCTGCGCCGTCATCGCCTGCACAATCGCCGTCCTGGCTTGCTCACTCGTTGGACCCTCGGCACGGGCGGCGGATGGGCCTGCACCTCAAGAGGGCGACTTCGTCGCCAAGGATTTCCGCTTTCACACCGGCGACGTGCTGCCGGAGCTGCGCCTGCACTACACGACGCTTGGTGCGCCGACTGGCGAGCCGGTCCTGGTGCTGCACGGCACGAACGGCTCCGGTCCCGGCTTGCTCACGCCCGGCTTTGGCGGCGAACTGTTCGGCCCTGGCCAGCCGCTGGATGCGAGCAAATATTTCATCATTCTGCCGGACTCGATTGGCCACGGCAAATCGTCGAAGCCGTCGGACGGCCTGCGCGCCAAGTTCCCCTCCTACAACTACGACGACATGGTCAGCGCCCAATACCGGCTGGTGACCGAAGGGCTCGGCATCAAACATGTGCGGCTCGTGCTCGGCTTCTCGATGGGCGGTATGAACGCCTGGATCTGGGGCGGCAGCTATCCCAACTTCATGGATGTGCTCGCGCCGATGGCTTCGCAGCCGGCCGAAATGTCGAGCCGGAACTGGATGATGCGGCGGCTGGTCATCGACTCCATCCGCAACGATCCCGATTGGAACAACGGCAACTACACTACGCAGCCACAGCGGGTGCGGGCCGCCACCGCGTTCTATCTCGTCGCAACAAACGGCGGTTCGCGGGCGTTCCAGAACGCAGCGCCGACGCGCGAGGCGGCCGACAAGATCCTCGATGCCAGGCTGGCGGCGGCGTTCCCGACCGATGCGAACGACCTGCTGTTCCAATACGAGGCCTCGCGCGACTACAATCCGGGGGCCAAGTTGGATGCCATCCGCGCGAAGGTGCTGGCGATCAATTCGGCCGACGATGAGCGTAACCCGCCCGAGACCGGCGTCATGGACCGCGAGTTGAAGCGCATCGAAGGCGCGCGGCTGTTTCTCATTCCCGGCAGCGAAGAAACCAGCGGCCATGGCACCGTGCTCGCCGCCAAGCTTTGGAAGCAGCAGGTCCAGGATCTGCTGGCGAGCGCTGCCAAGCGGACCGAGTAGGGGGCCGCGCTCTTGCCTGTGCCGCTCCCTTCGTTCCATACATCCCGGATGAGGCACACCGTATGAGGATGGACGAGCGGTTGCCGATCGAAGAAGCGCTGCCAGAACTGCTGGCAACGCTCACCGTTCGTGCGTGCGCCGTATTGGTTGCGCCGCCTGGCGCTGGCAAGACCACGCGGGTGCCGCTCGCGCTGCTGGACGCGCCGTGGGTGGAGGGTCGAAAAATTCTCGTGCTGGAGCCCCGCCGCCTCGCAGCGCGTGGTGCGGCGGACCGCATGGCCAAGACTCTCGGCGAGCGCACCGGCGAGACGGTTGGCATCCGTGCCCGGCTTGGCACCAACGTATCCAAGCGTACCCGCATCGAGGTCATCACTGAGGGCGTATTCACGCGGATGATCCTGGACGATCCGGCGCTCGAGGGTGTTGGCGCGGTGCTGTTCGACGAGTTCCACGAGCGCTCGCTGGACGCCGATCTCGGCCTTGCGCTCGCGCTCGATTGCCAGCGCGGCTACCGGCCCGATCTGCGCATTCTCGTCATGTCGGCGACGTTGGATGGCGCGCGCGTCGCCCGGCTGCTCGACGATGCGCCGGTCATCTCGTCCCTCGGCCGCGCCTACCCCGTCGAGACGCGCTATCTGGGGCGTGACGTTCAAGCGCGGCTCGAAGACCAGATGGCGGCCGCGATCCGCCGCGCGCTTACTTCCGAGACGGGATCGGTGCTCGCGTTCTTGCCGGGGCAGGCTGAAATCCGCCGCGTCGAGGAACGGCTCCGGGAAACAATGCGCGACGACAGCATCATCCTCGCGCCGCTCTATGGCACGATGGACGCTGGCGCCCAGGATCTTGCCGTCAGCCCGCCCGAGCCTGGAACTCGCAAGGTCGTGCTTGCGACCTCGATTGCCGAAACCTCGATCACCATCGAGGGCGTACGCGTCGTCATCGATTCCGGGCTTGCCCGCGTGCCCCGCTATGAGCCCGATGTGGGCGTCACCCGGCTCGACACGGTGCGCGTCTCCAAAGCGTCCGCCGATCAGCGGCGGGGACGCGCGGGCCGCACCCAGCCCGGCGTCTGCTATCGGCTGTGGGATGCGCCGCAGGATCTCGCGCTGCTACCCTACAACGAGCCCGAGATCAAAGCCGCGAGCCTGTCCGGCCTCGTGCTCGATTGCGCGGAATGGGGGGCGGTCGATCCTCTCTCGCTGTCGTGGCTCGATCCGCCGGGGTCAGCCGCGCTGTCGGCCGCCACGTCCGAACTCGTAACGCTCTCGGCGCTGGACGCCGCGGGGCGCATCACGCCGCTTGGCATGAGGCTGCGCGCGCTGCCGCTGCCGCCGAGGCTGGCCGCCATGGTACTGTCGGCCGGCGAGCGGGGGGCTGCGCATGATGCGGCCGAACTCGCGAGCCTGCTCGTCGAGCGCGGACTTGGCGGCACCGATGTCGATCTCTCGGCGCGGCTCGCCGGGTTCCGGCGCGATCGCGGGCGGCGGGCGGAGGACATGCGGCGCCTGGCGGCCGGCTGGGCGGCCCGTGCCGGCACGGCGTCCGCTCGCCAGGGGGGCGTGCCTCACGATAGAGTGTCAACCGCGGAGCTGCTGCTGCTCGCGTTTCCCGACCGCATCGGCAAGGCGCGTGGCGAGCGAGGGCAATTCCTGCTCGCCAACGGGCGGGGTGCGCTGGCTGATCCCAAGGAGGCCATCGCCGCCAGCCCTTATCTCGTCGTCGCCGAGCTGACCGGTCAAGCCGCCAACGCCCGCATCATGAGCGCGGTGCCCGTGACCGAAGCGATACTGCTCGCCGCGTGCAGCCGCCGCATCACGGAGGGCGTGGAGGTCACGTTCGATGCCGCTGCGGGAGCCGTGCGCGCGCGCCGCGTCAAGCGGTTGGATGCCATCATTCTCGCTTCCGAGCCGCGCGCCGTCACGCCTGGACTCGAGGTTGCGAGTGCGCTTGCGGCTGGCATCGCGCTCATCGGCATCGACAAGCTGCCATGGACCAAGGCCCAGTTCCAGCTGCGCGAGCGCGTCGCGTTTCTTGCAGCATCCGGGATGGACGGCCTTCCCGATCTCTCGGATGCCGCTCTGGGGGCGAGCGCTAGTGACTGGCTCGTGCCGTATCTGTCGAGCAAGACCCGGCTCTCCGACATCGGAGCGGACGACCTTGGCTCAGCGCTCGATGCGCTGGTGCCGTGGGAGCTGAAGCAGCGCCTTGAGCGCGAAGCGCCGATGCACTTCGAGGCGCCCACCGGCAACCGAGTCGCGATCAACTACGAGGGGCCGCAGGCCCCATCCATAGACATTCGCGTGCAGGAGCTGTTCGGGCTGAAGGTGCATCCCACAATTGCCGGCGGCAGGCGGCCGCTCACCCTGCATTTGCTTTCGCCTGCGCACCGGCCGATCCAGATCACGCGAGACCTGCCGGGCTTCTGGGCGGGCTCCTGGAGCAGCGTCAAGACAGACATGAAAGGCCGCTATCCCCGTCACGTCTGGCCCGACGATCCCGCGAATACCGCGCCCACCGCGCGCGCCAAGCCAAGGGGAACGTGAGGGAGCCGCCGCCGGCGCGACCCTCGCCGTCCGGCACGGGTTCTCCCCGCTCCGGGGAACACTTTTTTCGCAATTCCCGAAACGGGCTTGCCGAGGTCATCGTGTCTCGAATACGCTTGGTCGCGGCGAGCCAAGGCCGACCTAGCTGGAGGCCGCACTCGCTTACGAATCCTCGGCCGATGGTTTGGGGCAGGCCTGTACCATCGGTTGCGCGCCTTCTCATATGGAGTGGCTGGCATGGTGACCGACCCGCCGGAGGATGCGATCCTCGTATCGTGCGATATCGTCGGACACGGCGCGGATACGAATCATCGCCGTCAAGTTGCGCGCATTGAGGCCTTGAACGGATGCATCCGCAAGGTCTGCGCACCCTATTTCTCCAACGACGTCATCTGGGCGTCCGGTGGCGACGGCGGCCACATTGCGTTCCTGAGCGATCGCCATGCCGAAACAGCACTTGCGTTGATCAGAGAGCTTTTTCTGTGGGCCAATGCCAGGTCACCAGATCACAATAATCCCAACCTCGCATTGCGGTTGACGGCGCACTACGGCCCGGTTTCCGTTCTGGAAGGCGCCGATTCCCGCAAAGAGCTCGCAGGCGATGGCATAAATCTGTGCGGTAGCCTGTTGAAGTTCGGTACGCCGGGCGCCGTCGTTGCGACCGCTGCATTTTGCGACTTTATCGGCGGGCAGAGATCAAGCGGTGGCGATCTCGTTGGCAGGGTCACGTTCGCCGGTAACAGGGTCGTGTATCTAAAGCACCATCGCGCTCATACAGTCGCCTATCTATCGTTGGACGGTGTTTTCAGTTCAGTTATTCCGGAAATATCAAACACGGTCAGGACGTCGCTGCAAAGCACCTTGCAGGCTGGGAACTTCTGGGCGGTCATCTACCATGCCAAGCGATTGCTCCAGATCGCTTCGCTGGACCCCGATGCGGTGAATGCCTTGCATATGATCAGCCCTACGCAATTGGTGGTCCATGGACCCAGCGGTCAGCGCATTGAGGCTCATCCCTTGTTTTCGCAAATGAACCGGCAATCGATGCAAGATCTCGTGCTCAATGCACATCTGGTCGAACGCGAAGACGGCGAGACGATCTGCATGAAAGACGATGCCGGTGACACTATGTTTATCGTGCTCAAGGGGCAAATCGGGGTCGTGCTCAATACGCAGACTGGTTCGAGTGCCACTCAATCGGCAACGCCCTTCGATTTGAGCTTCGGCGAAGGAGCAATCGTCGGCGAACTCGCCCTCGCACTTAATCGCCACAGAACGGCTACCTTGCAGGCGATAGGCCCGACGGCCATGCTGTCGATCAACTACAATACCTTGCAGGGGTTGCTGAACGCCAATCCGAAAAATCTCCGGCTGGAACGCGCTTTCAATGAATTCCTTCTGGATCGCGTGTTGAGCTTCGTTTGCAGCAATTGCGACTATCTGGCGAAGGGAAATTCGGCGCCTCTGGCGGGGGTCGAGCAACCGTGGGAAAGAATGGTCTGGGATTCTGAGATCGTATCCGCCGACTGGAAAGACGCTGAATTCGTTTTTAAATCCTTCGATAATTTTAAAACGCCAGGTCTTTATATCCTCGCGGGCGGAAGGCTCAAAGAGTCGACGCAAAACGAAGTCATCAATAAGACACTCGATGCGGCCGCACTCCCGATCGTCTATGCCAATCTGGATGGGGCCGTTGTCGGGCATTATCACAAGTTTTCGATCGATATGGGCCCGAGCAGCTCACCCGTCAAGATCGTATGTATTCATGAGCGCGCCCTGAAATCATTCGGCCCCTTGGTCTACTCGAAAATCGTCGAAGCAATAAAGCGACAGCTCGCCAACCAATTCTCTTTCGATGTTTTCATAAGTTATTCTCATCGGGATGAGAGAATAGCGAACATCTGGCGCGAAGAAATGGAGACGTCGGGGTTGCGGGTCTATATGAGCCGTCCTGAGGCCATGCGCCGGTTCAAGAACGAAATAGAATTGGCGCTCGCAGAATCGCTGGTCATGGTTCCGTTCGTGTCGGAACGGGCGGCAGGGCCCGATGGGCAAGCTGGCTGGGTTCAGCGGGAAATCGGATACCGCAAAACCTTGTTCGACGAAGCACACTGCAACATTCTGCCCATCGAACTGACGCAGGGCTTTGCGGCGTCGTTTGCCGATGGCTTTTCAGCGATCCCTGTCGCGGGCGATGGACTAGAATCGATCGCAGAGGCCATTTACGCCATTCGCGCGGTATCCAGCGGCAAGTTGGCGCCGCCGTTTGCGTCGAGATATGAGGAAAAGGCGCCGATTTGACGCTTCGCCACGGTCGCGCGCGACGTTTCTGCTCTTGAGCATGTTCGCTTTTCTTTGAATCGCTCACATGCTCTAGTGTAGCGCATCTGACGTTTGGTACCCACTCGCAGCCGGCCAATCAACCAAACGTCAGATGCAAAAGCTACACTAGAATCATGAACTGGCTAGTGTTCCTCATGGTTCCGGCATTTGCACTGTGCGTGCTGCGGTGGGAAGCAAATGTCGGAACCGGAACACTAGGTTATTGTTTTATCGCGCGTTTTTATGCGAAAACCGCTTCACACCTTTCCTAACGCGCTCTAAGCGGCGGTTGTTAAGCGTTGAGCCAACAGGCGCGGCCGCCGCCCGCCCGGCTCACCCCGCCGACATGGCGTCGGTTTCGCCGCTGCGGCCGCTCTTGCCGCCACCATTGGCTCCGACCGGGGCGACCGGCTTCACGCGCAGCGCCGTGATCTTGTTGCGCGACTTGCGCAGCACCTCGAAGCGGTAGCCGTGAAACGTGAACGCCTGGCCCGGCTCGGGGATGGTCTGCGCTTCGTGGATCACGAGGCCGGCAATCGTCGTCGCCTCCTCATCGGGCAAGTCCCAATCCATGTGACGGTTCAAATCGCGGATCGCGACCGCGCCATCCACGTTCACCGTGCCGTCGGCCTGCGGGCGGATTGCGCTCTCGTGGGTGTCGTGCTCGTCGGCGATTTGGCCTACGATCTCCTCCAATATATCTTCAAGCGTGATCAGGCCCTGCACTTCGCCATACTCGTCGACCACCAGCGCCATCTGCTGCTTCTGTTTCAAGAACTGGTTCAACTGGTCCTTTACGCTCGTCGTATCGGGCACGAACCAGGGCTTGCCTGCAAAACTCATGACGTCGAGCGTCGCAACATCCCAGCCCTGCTTGCCGAGCGCCACCAGCAGGTCCTTGGTATGCAGAACGCCGACGATGTTTTCGGGTTCGTCCTTCCAGAGCGGCACACGTGTGTACTGCGATTTCAGGATCTCATCGAGGATCGTCTGGGGCGGATCGTCGGCGTTCACCGTCTCCATCTTGGTGCGGTGGACCATGATGTCGAGTACTTGCAAGTCCGACAGATCGAGCACGCCGCCCAGCATATGCGCATCGCCCTTGGCGACCGCGCCTTCCTTGTGGCCGAGTTCGATCGTACCGCGCAGTTCCTCGTGGGTCGCCAGGATGTTGGCCGCATCGTCGCGCGCGGACGGGGTCAATTTCAGCAACAGCCGCACGATCACCTGCATAGCGACCGTCAGCGGCGCCAGAAACCAGATGGTCGCGCGCATGAACGGGGCAACCGCGAGCGCGGTCCGGTCGGCGTCGGCCATCGCATAGGTCTTGGGAAGAACAGCCGCGAAGATCACGATCAGCGCGGTCATGACGAAGGTCGCCGCCACCACACCGACGTCACCCACCAGCGTCACGGCAAGGTGCGAGGCGAGTGCTGCCGCCAGCACGTCCACCAGCGTATTGCCAAGCAGGACGGTGCCGATCACCCGTTCGGGCCGGGTCATCAGGCGGTTGACGAGATAGGCATTCTTGTCGCCCTCCTGTTCCAGGGCGTGCATGCGCGCGCGCGAAGAGGCCGTCAGCGCGGTTTCGCTGATGTTGAAGAATGCCGACAGCGCAAGCAGCACAAAAATGGCGATCAGGACGAGGATGATTTCTAAGGGCATGGTGGTGTGTCTAGCATAGGCTGCGGCGCGCGGGTAATGAGCACTCTCGTCTTTTGACGCTGGCGTGCGGCGGCCGTCATGCCTGCGCAGGGCACGACCCGGACGTTCCGACGAACTGTTTGACACGAACCGGTTGAAAATTCGGGTCGACCAGAGGTCCGCCTGTGCGACCATGACGAGATTTAAGTGCGATCTGCGACTACCCGATTTCCTTGGCGAGGAAAGCGCGCACCGTGCCGGGTTCGATGTCGCGCGTGATAAAGGCCTGACCGATGCTGTGGGCCATGATGAAGGTCAGGCGGCCGGATTTGACCTTCTTGTCCTGGCCCATCAGCGCAAACAGCTCGTCCGCGTTGGCTTTTCCGCCGGGAATATCGCCAATGCGGGTCGGCAAGCCCACGGCCTTCAAATGCTTCGACACCCGTTCGGCGGTGCCTTGCGGGCAATGGTTCAACTGTTCCGACAGGCGGAAGGCGAGGCACATGCCGATCGACACGCCCTCGCCGTGCAACAGGCGGCCGGAATAGCCCGTCCAGGCTTCAAGCGCGTGACCGAAGGTATGTCCCAAGTTTAGCAGCGCGCGGTCGCCGGTTTCGTGCTCGTCGCGCACGACGACAGCGGCCTTCGCCTTGATGCTGGTTTCGATCGCGTCCGTAAGGGCGGTTGCGTCGTTGCCGAACACGCCCTGCCAGTGGGCTTCGAGCCACGCAAAGAACGGCGCGTCGCCGAGCAGTCCGTACTTGGCGACCTCGGCATAGCCTGCGCGCATTTCGCGAACCGGCAGTGTCGACAGCACGTTGGTGTCGGCCAGTACGAGGCTTGGCTGGTGGAACGTGCCGATCAGGTTCTTACCCTGGGGCGTGTTGATGCCCGTTTTGCCGCCGACGGAGCTATCGACCTGCGCCAGCAGCGAAGTCGGGACCTGCACGAAGCGGACGCCGCGGCGCAAAATGCTCGCCGCAAAGCCCGCCAGATCGCCGATCACGCCGCCGCCAAAGGGGACGACGATATCGCCACGCTCAAGCCCGAGCATCAGCAGCTGTTCGCATAATGGCTGCAGCTGGCGGAACGATTTCGTCGCTTCGCCGGGCGGCAACACGATGGTGCCGGCGTGGCAATTGAGTGCGCGGAGGCTTGCTTCCAGCGTCGCCAGGTGGTGGCGGGCGACGTTTTCGTCGGTGACGATGGCGCATCGTACCGGGCCCAGTGTCTGCGTTATGAGCTGACCGGCTTCAGCGACGAGGGCCGGCCCGATCAGCACGTCATAGGCGCGTCCAGGAAGCGGTACGTGCACCACGCGGGGGAGTGTTGCTTTTTGGGGTGTGACTGCGGATATGAGGGCTGCGCTCACGCTCTTCTCCATCGCGCGTTGTTGGGCTGCCTGGCGTGCCGGGTTCTGGGACTGGGCATGGGGTCGCAATCCTTGCAGCAGGGGGTGCCGTTTCAGGCTTTCGATGACTTCATTCACGATCTGATCGTGCGGAACGTCGCGGCTTTCGACGGCGAGATCGGCTTCCGCATAGATTGGATAGCGCTGCGCCATCAGGCTAAGCATGGTGACTTCGGGATCGCCGCTGCGCAACAGCGGACGCGTGTCGCGCTTGGAGACCCGCTTCATCAGTACCGGCAGGTCCGCCTTGAGCCAAATCGAGATGCCGGAGTCTTTGATCTTGGCGCGCGTCTCGGGGTTGATGAACGCGCCGCCGCCGGTTGCCAGCACCTGCGGGCCGTTGCTCAGCAGGCGCGCGATCACGCGGCGCTCGCCGTCGCGAAAATACTCTTCGCCATGGTCAGCGAAAATTTCGTTGATCGTCTTGTGGGCGCACGTTTCGATTTCGTCGTCGACATCGACGAACGGCAGCCCCAGGCGGGCAGCCATCCGCCTGCCCACCGAAGACTTTCCGCACCCCATCAGCCCGACCATCACGATCGAGCGTGGCCCAAGCGCCTCGCGCAGTCCGCTCATGGTATCCGTCTCAGTCCGCTGCATCTCAGTCCGTTGCATCATCGTCCAGACTAGTCTCGTTTCGATTCGCCACGGCCAGCCTGGCACTGGCCAGTGCGGCAGCCTGTGCCGCCCAAATAGCAGCAGCATGCAAAAATTCCGGGCAATTTTTTAAATCGCACTTTCGGCAGCATTGGAAGGGCGTTATCGCGCGATGCTAGAGGTTTGATCTTAAAGCCGCCCGTCGTGCCGCGTACTCCTGCTCTTGTTTCCTGGTCATAATGACGCCAACAAGAGCCGTGACATACCATTTCAAAGCAGGTTCGACCAAATGCCGAGTTTGTTTCGGTTCCTTTTCGTGGTGGGTGGGCTGACGGCCGTCGTGTCGGGCGGGCTGTATGTGCTTGCGACCCGGTTCGAACCCGAACAGCACGAAGTCAGCAAGCCGGTGCCCAACGTCAAGATCCGCCGCCCCTAACACGCCACAGACCCAGCAAGGTCGTATGTCCAATCCCAGCCGCCTGCCCGTCCGCCTGTCCGCCGTTTGCCTCATGATCGCGGTTGGGGGCGCTGCTGCGCCGGCCCAGGCGGGCGATGCGTGGGATCCGTTCGGGCAGCTTGACCAGCAACCTGCGCCCAAGAAAAAGACCGCCAGAGAGCCCCTCGAGGGCGCGCGCGACACAGACATGCCGCCGGAGCGATATGCTCCGCCCGCCGCGCGGGAGCCGGTGGCGGTACAACGCAGCGAACTTGCCCCCATCGAACGCACCGAGCTGCCGCCGGTTGCGGTTCCTGCCGCGCTTTCGGGCGGTGCGGCCGCCGATCGGGGCCGTGTTCAGACGGGGCTGCCGTCCGAAGCCTGGCAGGGGCTGGATCTTGCCGCCATTGAGCGGCTGCTCGCCAAGCTCGATATTCCGCCGCGCTCGCCCGCCGTCCAAGCATTGTGGCGGCGGCTGATCACTGCCGCCGGTGGCTCCGATCCGAGGTTCGATCTCGTACGTGCCGATGCACTTTACCGTTCCGGGCTGCTGGAGGATGCTGCCGGGCTGCTGGCCAAGGATCCGGCCGCTATGACGTCGGACGCGATCCGCGCGGCGACCGCTGCCCGCATCGAAATCGGCCTTGGTCATACGGACACGGGTTGCGAGCTCGCCAAGACGCTGCTGTCGCGCCGCGCCGACCTGCCCAGGCCGTTGCTGGGCGATGCCCTGCTGATGACGGGGTATTGTGCCGCCGTAAAACGGAGCGATCCGGCTGCGTCGGGGCTCACGGCCGAGCTTGCGCGTGAAGAAAAGATCGAGCAGCCGGCCGCTATCGCCATCCTGGACATGCTGGCTGGCGGGCAGAAGACGCCGATCAGCGGCCTCAAGACCGTAACGCTACTGCAATACCGCACGCTGGCGCTGGGCCCCGGGATCGACCGCAAGGACACGCTCGAGCACGGCGAGCCGGCGCTGCTGCTCAGCCTCGCGCAGGATACGGGCGCGGAGCCTTCGCTGCGGCTTGCCGCCGGGGAAGCGGCGGCACGGCTCAATGCGCTGCCACCATCGGCGCTGGCCGAAATCTACCGGTCGCTCGGCGCGCCAGCTGCCGCCGAAGCCTTGCTGACAACGCGTGCCGACAAAGCCGATCCCGCGGGTCACCGAGCCAGTCTGTTCAAGGCCGCCGAAGCCGAGCGCACGCCGCTCAAGAAAGTCCGGCTGATACGGGCGTTGCTCGACGATTCGAAGCGCAACGGGCTTTACCTTCAGGCGCTGGACATGCTGTCCAACTCTGCCGACAGCATCCAGCCGGTGCCCGAGATCGGCTGGTTTGCCGAAACAGGGATCGAAATCGGGCTTGCCAGCGGCAAACTCGACCGGGCGCGGCAATGGTCGATGCTGGGAGGATCGGTCCCGGGGGATGGCGGATTGCGCCATTGGAACGCGATCATCGATCTGGCTGACCCGGCCTTGAAAGCCGAGCGCGGCCGCTCGCTCGCATCCGTCGAGGACCTCGCCACTCGCGGCCGTCTGTCGCCGGAACTCGTTCATCGGCTGGCGACGGTGCTCGATGCCAACGACATCAACGTACCGATCCCGCTGTGGGATGCGGCCAGCAAGGTTCCGCAGCCTGCCAACGGCTTCCTGCCCGAAACCGGCGTATTGAGCGAACTGCAGGACGCCTCCAAGAAAAAGGAATTTGCGCGGACGGTGTTGCTCGTTATGCGGGCGCTCGGCCCGTCGGGCTCGGAAGGCGCGCATATGATTGCGCTCGGCGATAGCATCCGCGCCTTGCGGCGGGCGGGGCTCGACAACGACGCGCGCCGGCTCAGTTTCGAAGCGCTTTTTGCCTTATGGCCGCGCAGTGCCGGCAATTAAGCCCCCCGGCATGGCTGCTTCCAACATGCCGGTGCGCGGGGATGGCGACAACGCTGCCGCCCTTCGCGGCTTCCTCGACATGATCTCGTCGGAACGGGGCGCTGCCGCCAACACGCTCTCGGCCTACGCGCGCGACCTCGACGATTTCGCCTCGTATCTTGCGCGGTCGCGGCTCTCGTTTGCGGGCGCGCGTCCCGCCGACATTACCGGCTATCTCCAGGCGCTGTCGGAAGCAGGGCTCGCCGGGGCCTCGCGGGCGCGCAAGCTTTCGACGTTGCGGCAGCTCTACAAGTATCTGCTGGCCGAGGATCTGATCGACGAAGATCCGACCCATGGCATCGCCGGGCCACGCCAGCAGCGTGCCCTGCCCAAGACGCTGTCGGTCGCCGAGGTCGACCGGCTGATCGATCTCGCTCACGCGCGCATCGCGCCTGCCCGGGGACGCGAGAGGGTGCGGGCGGTGCGGCTCTATTGCCTGCTGGAGCTGCTGTATGCGACCGGCATGCGCGTTAGCGAACTTGTCTCGCTGCCCCGGAAGGTGCTGGACGGCGACGATCGGGTGCTTACCATCCGCGGCAAGGGTGGGCGCGAACGGCTGGTGCCGCTGAACGGCTCGGCGCGGGCTGCCATCGAGCGCTATCTCGCGCTCGGGCAAGACCCCGAGGACGGCGTAGCGGCGATGATTCGCACGCGCTGGTTGTTTCCCTCCAAGAGCGCGGAAGGGCATTTGACGCGGCAGCGGTTCGCGCAAGACTTGAAGGCGCTCGCGATCGACGCGGGGCTGGACGCCGAGCGCGTCAGTCCGCACGTGCTGCGGCATGCGTTTGCGAGCCACTTGCTCGACCGTGGCGCCGATCTGCGCGCCGTGCAGCAGCTGCTCGGCCACGCCGATATCTCGACGACGGAAATCTATACCCATGTTCTGGAGGAACGGCTCAAGAAGCTCGTTCACGAGCATCACCCGCTCGCCAAGCGGGCTTCCGAAACCGATTGCTGAGACAAAAAAGGCCGGGAAACGCTCCCGGCCTCGATCAGCGCCGGTGCTCGGCGGCGCAGCGTCAGTCGCGGCCGTGATCGACGGCGTAAACGATCCCGCAGCGCGGAATTCCAATGTCGTTCAACATCAGATCGTCGTACGAATAGAGTTCGGCCAAGGCTTCCCGGCGCTCGACGTAGCCCGTGAAGGCAGTGTGGAGCTTCGAACCGATGGCGCCCACGAGAGCCGAAATTCCGAGCGTGTGGGGGCTGGTTTGTGAAAAGCCGCGGCTCGGCATGGCGGAAGGGGACATTTGCATTGTCATCTCCATAGAAAAGCGTTCGCAAAAAACGGCCTGCGCCGACTTTCCGCGTTAACGATGTGTCTCACTCGACATTGAAACAGCTCAGTTTTCAGTTTCTGAGCCCCGGTCGCTGCGACCGTTGATTGCTTGAACCTGGTCTCAAGTGCTGTCATTTACAAACGACGATACGTCTATGCTGCTATGCACAAACGACAGCCGTGGCCCGTCCACCTCGCCGTTGCGTGCTTGAGTGATGCGCCGCCGCGCTTTATTGGTCAAACACACCGTTACTTTGAGTGCGCAAGACGCGCTGAACGCAGAGGCCCCCTTGGACCAGTCCACACCTTCGACCCAGCCCGTCAGCCCACCATCCGCGGTGCGCGCCCCCATCCGGACCTACTGCACGTTCGAGAAACCGATCGCGGAACTCGAAAGCAAGGTCAACGAACTGAAGGCGCTCACCAAGGCGGGCGGGGCGGTTTCCATCACGGACGAAATCAAGCGGCTCGAACAAAAGGCGAAGGCGGCTCTCGTCGAGACCTACAGCAAGCTGACGCCGTGGCAGAAGGCGGAAGTTGCGCGCCATCCCGAACGGCCCCACTCGCTCGATGTGATCAAGGTCCTGATTGAAGATTTCACCCAGCTCGCAGGCGATCGCTACTTCGCCGAGGATGCGGCAATCGTCGGCGGCATCGGCCGCTTCCGCGGTCGTTCGGTCATGGTCATCGGGCACGAGAAGGGATCCGATACCGAGAGCCGCATCAAGCACAACTTCGGCATGGCGATGCCGGACGGTTATCGCAAGGCGGTCCGCTTGATGGAGATGGCCGACAAGTTCAACTTGCCGGTCATAACGCTCGTCGATACGGCCGGCGCGTATCCCGGCATCGCCGCCGAAGAACGCGGCCAAGCCGAGGCCATCGCGCGCTCGACCGACTGCTGCCTCGCGCTCGGCGTGCCGATCGTGTCCGTCATCCTGGGCGAGGGCGGATCGGGCGGTGCAATCGCGATCGCCACCGCCAACCGCATCATCATGCTGGAGCATGCGATCTATTCGGTCATCTCGCCCGAAGGCGCCGCCTCCATCATCTGGCGCGATGCGACCAAGCGCGAAGAAGCCGCCACCGCCATGAAGATCACAGCGCAGGATCTCGAACACCTCAACGTCATCGACGAAATCGTCAAGGAGCCGGTTGGCGGGGCCCACCGCGACCATGCCAGCGCCATCCGCGCGCTGGGCGATGCCGTTGCCGCTGCCTTGGCCGAATTCGACGGCAAGACGCCGGCCGAAGTCCGCAAGCAGCGGCACGACAGGTTCCTCGAAATCGGGCGCTCGTTGTGATCTCGCCCGAGGCTTGCCGCATTCGTCGCGATAGTGTTGTCATGTTGCGGTGCGAGTGAGCACCAATTCGAAGTTCGCCCGCGGGGATGAGCGTTAAGCGGGCGTTAACGGGACTTGAGGGAAAAGTGAAGCCACTTTCAAAGCAGTGGGGCACCGGTCAATTGCGTAGACGTGGCAACAACTTTGCCGGCCATGCCGTGTCCGCCCTGGTGGCGCTTCAGCTTGCTGCCTGCTCCAACGCGCCTTCGCTGTCACCGGCAGATCAGCCGCTGTCGAAAGACGCCATGATGCTGCTCGGGAAGAAGGGCATGACTGCCGATGCGCCGATCTTCATCCGAATCTTCAAGGAAGAATCCGAACTCGAAGTCTGGAAGCAGCGTGCCGACGGACGGTTTTACCATTTCAAGACTTATCCTATCTGCAACTGGTCGGGCGAACTTGGTCCCAAGGTCAAGCAGGGCGACAAGCAGGCGCCGGAAGGGTTCTATTCGATCTCGGCCCAGCAGCTGAACCCGAATTCCAACTATCACCTCGCGTTCAATCTCGGCTTTCCCAACGCCTATGACCGGTCGCTCAATCGCACCGGCGATTTCGTCATGATCCACGGCCAGTGCCGGTCGGCCGGGTGTTACGCCATGACGGATGCGCTGATCGAGGAAATCTACGCGCTGGGCCGCGACGCCATCCGGTCCGGGCAAACGAGCATCCCGGTCCATGCGTTTCCGTTCCGCATGACAGAGAGCAATCTCGTGCGGCATGCAAAAAGCCCCTGGGCGCCGTTCTGGGCGACGCTCAAGGAAGGCTACGATCATTTCGAGAGCACGCGCCTGCCGGCGGACGTTGCCGTGTGCGAGCGCAAGTATGTGGTGAACGTCAAGTTGCCGCGAAGCAAGGTCGAGCCGGATCGCACATGTCCCACGTTTGAGCGGCCTGTCGTCGAGCCGTTCATTCCTAAGCCCGCGGACCAGCAGGTGGCGGACGAACGGGTTATTATCCCTGGGTCCAAGACCCGAGTTGCGGCAAGCGCGGGCCCTGGCGCTCCCTCGCAACCGGCGGGCGCTGGCGCTTCAACTCCGCACACTGATCTGGGGCTGCATCAGCCGTAACCGGCTTACGTTCGATGGTCGCGGGGAGGATTTGTTGAGCCGCCCAAACTCATCAGACATAACGCCAATGAGCCGCGCGGTGCGATTTGGGCCTGTGTTCGTCATTGTGCTCGTTGCCTGCGTGTTCGCTGGCGGGTTTTGGCTCGCCTTGATGCTCAAACCCGATCTGTTTGGCGATCCCGAGCTGCGGGCGATTGCGCGTCAGCGGGCGGCCAATTTTGCGCTCGCTGCCGTCAACGCGCGGCTGCCGGGTACCCCGGATCTTGCCGTCCTCGAGGAGCGGCTTACGGCCAACGGTGTGGCGCTGGGCGCGCCGGTGCTAATCCGCATCTATAAGCGCGAGTTCGAGCTGGAGCTCTGGATGGCGCGCGACGGGCGCTATCACCGGTTTGCGACGTATCCGATCTGCCGCTGGTCGGGTCTGCTCGGGCCGAAACTCGCGACCGGCGACCGGCAGGCGCCAGAAGGTTTCTACAGCGTTGCCAGCGACCAGATGAACCCCAACAGCCGTTGGCACCGCTCGTTCAATCTCGGCTTTCCCAATGCCTTTGACGCCGCCCATGGGCGGTCGGGGTCGGCGCTCATGGTGCATGGGGGCTGCTCGTCGGCCGGGTGCTACGCCATGACTAACGCCGTGATCGACGAAATCTGGCGTTTGACGACGGCGGCGCTGGCGGGCGGAAAGCAGAAGCGCTTCCAGGTCCAGGTTTATCCGTTTCGCATGAGCGATGAGAACCTCGCGGCGCACGCCGAGAGCCCGCATATAGGCTTCTGGCGGCAGCTGAAGCGCGGTTCGGACCTATTCGAAACGGAATGGTTGCCACCTATAGTTGAGGTGTGCCAGTCTCAGTACAAATTCGCTGCAGGGCGCACGCTCGAGCCGTCGGCAAACATAAACGGCGCTTGTGTTCAGCAGATCGTTGGGGGGCGTGCAAAAAAAGCACTCTAAAGGCCGTGACGAAGCTGCTATATGCGGCACACGACGATGAGAGGCTGTCTGAGGATCGAACGAGGAGCCCCTTTCGAATGCAGATGGCACAGCAGTCGAGACCGCCCGTGCGGCACCTCGCCCGCCCTCGCCGCGCCGGCTGGCTGCGGCGGCTGGGTGCCTTTGCCCTATGCGTTGCAGCAACTTCTCATGCCTGGGCGGTCTCGATCGAATTGAAGGACGTCGCCAGCGACCGGCTCGACCGGCAGCGCGCGGCCGCCGAGGGCAGCTTGCCGCTCGCCGGCACGCCAGACCTGTCGCGACTCAACGAGCGGCTGGCGGAAAAGGGCCTGAAGCTCGGCTCGCCCGTGCTGCTGCGCGCGTTCAAGTCCGAGTCGGAGCTGGAGGTGTGGATCCGCAAGGACGACGCCTACGTCAAGTTCGCGACCTACCCCGTGTGCCACTGGTCGGGGACGCTTGGACCCAAGCTCCATGAGGGCGACCATCAGACGCCCGAAGGGTTTTACACCGTTACGCGCGCCCAGATGCACCATGTCGGGCGCTGGCCGCGGTCGCTGAATCTTGGGTTCCCCAACGTCTACGACAAGGTGAGGGCCCGCAACGGATCGCACATCCTGGTGCACGGCGGGTGCTCGTCGGTTGGATGTTTTGCGATGACGAATTCGGTCATCGAAGAAATCTACAATTTCACCGATCAGGCGATATCGGGCGGGCAGACGTTTGTGCCCGTGCATGTGTTTCCCTTCCGGATGACAGACGAGAACCTGCGACTGCAGAAGGACAGCCCTTGGCAGCCGTTCTGGGCCAATCTCAAGGAAGGGTACGATATCGTCGAGCGGTCGAGCCGGCCGCCGCGCGTCAGTGTGTGCGAGGGGCGCTATAAGTTCCAAGAGTTGGCTCCCGAGGAGGGAGCCGAGCCCGGCCCTTTAGCCCCGTGCGGCGAGTCTCTCGCCGCGTTGGAGGCTCTGGAGCGATTGTCGCCAGCTGTCCTAACCCAACTCTCGTGGCAGATGAATCCGGCCGTATCGGCGCCTCGGTCGATGCCGGCGAACCGGCACCTGTACCAGAACTATCCAAGCGGCCGCGCCGTCGAAGCGAACAGCCGGTCCGGTCAAAACCCAGCACGGTTGCGCGAAGCGCTCTTGGCGCAACTTCAGCCGGGGATGAAAGCCCAGCGTCCGCCGTGTTCGATTCAACGCGCTAGCTGCCGGCATTTCGTCGCCGCGCAGGAGCGGGGTTCTGACCGGCGCATCGCGTCCGCCCGCAAACGGGCGCAGCACGCAGCCCGGTGATCGGCTGGCCTCAGGCTCGCGTTTGATCTGCTCACGGGGTTGAACAACTTTTGGCGGTCGTGAAAGGATCGTGTTTCAGCGCATGAAGCTTGCCGAATTGGCTGCCCGATTGGAGAAGTTCAGCGAAGAAGCGTTGTTTGCCAGCCGCTGGCTACTGGCGCCGATATATCTTGGGTTGTCAATTTCGCTGTTGCTGCTGCTCGTCATCTTCATGCGCGAGTTGTGGCATCTGGCCAGCCATCTGATGTCGGCCTCCGAGTCCGACGTCATCTTAGGGGTGCTGTCACTGGTAGATCTCTCGCTGACGGCGTCGCTCCTCATCATCGTAATCTTCTCGGGCTACGAAAACTTCGTTTCCAAGATTGACCATTCCGGGCACGTCGACTGGCCGACTTGGATGGGCACGATCGATTTCACAGCGCTCAAGCTCAAGCTGCTGTCCTCGATCGTTGCGATCTCGGCGATTCAGCTGCTCAAGGAATTCATGAGCATGAAGACCGTTGCGGCGGCGGACGAGCGCCGACTGTTCTGGCTCGTCGTCATTCATTTGGTGTTCGTGACGTCGAGTGTATTGCTCGCCGTTTCAGACTACATCACCGGCCTGTCGCCCGGTCACGGCGCAAACGGAGGCGAAAAGCCCCCGGAAAAGAACTCCGGGCATTAAGCTCCTGGCTTCAATCCCGGGTTTGGGCAATGCGCTCGATGCGCTGCTGCATCGCGGCTAATTGGGCGCGCAATTCGCTCAGCTCGTCGCGGGGAGATTCTTTTTTGTCAGCCGACGTGGGCTGCACGATCTGCGCCGTTCGCACCTGCGGTAAGGGTTGGGAGTAGCCTGGCTGCCCCGGCTGCAATGACGAGGTCGTCGAAGGAAGCTTCTTTTGGTCCGCAACGGCCTGGCCGCCGGGGGACGCTACCCACATCGTCAGCGCCTGTTCGAACAGTTCCATGTTCTTGCGAACCTGGTCCTGGTAGACGTCGAAGGCAGCCGTGGGGCTGCCGAACGCACTTGCGAACTGGGTGCGGAACTTGGTCTGGTCCTTGGCGAGGCTTTCGAGGCTGAACTGCAGATAGCCCGGCACCATCTTGGCCATGCTGTCGTCGTAGAAGCGGATCAGCTGGCGCAGGAACGGGATCGGCAGCATCGACGGGCCGGTGCCGCGGCTTTCCTGCTCGACGATAATCTGCGTCAGCACGCCGTGGGTCAGGTCATCGCCAGTCTTAGCGTCGTAAACGACGAAATCCCGGTCGGAGCGGACCATGGTGCCGAGGTCGTCCAGCGTGACGTAAGAGCTGGTTTCCGTATTATAGAGGCGGCGGTTCGCATATTTCTTGATGACGACCGTTTCGCGCTTCTCAGCTTGGGGTTCTGGCTTGTTCAGCATGAGTGGCGTCCGTCCGTGAAATTTCAAAAAGGCTTGATGCGACAGCGTAACACAGGCCATAAGGCCCCGGCCAGCATTTTTCCGCACTGCCGCAAAGTGTCTGGTTAAAACTAAGGCAGTGCGGTGTCAGATCAAGGCGTCCGACGAAAGGCTAATGACGAAAGGCTAATTAAGATTCCCCCTTGCTGGACGCCCGTTTGGTGCAGTCTACTGCGTGTCTAATTGTCCCGTCACCCCCCAGGAGATCCCGTCCGATGAGTGAAGAAACGACCATCGTCATTGCCAGCGCCGCGCGTACGCCCGTCGGCTCTTTCAGCGGGGGGCTGGCCTCTCTCCCGGCCCATGAATTGGGCAAAGTGGCAATCATTGAAGCACTCAAGCGCGCGGGCGTTGCACCCGCCGACGTTTCGGAAGTGATCCTTGGTCAGGTGCTGACAGCCAACACCGGACAAAACCCCGCCCGTCAGGCCTCGATCGCCGCCGGCATTCCCGTCGACAGCCCCGCCTGGGGCATGAACCAGCTGTGCGGTTCCGGTTTGCGCGCGGTTGCACTCGGCGCCCAGCAGATCGCCGACGGTTCGGCCAAGATCGTCGTTGCGGGCGGTCAGGAGAGCATGTCGCAATCGCCTCACGTCGCCCATCTGCGCGACGGTGTGAAAATGGGCGAGCTGAAGATGCTCGACACCATGCTGCGTGACGGCCTGATGGACGCCTTCAACGGCTACCATATGGGCAACACTGCTGAAAACGTCGCCCGCCAGTGGCAGATCACCCGCGAAGAGCAGGACACGTTCGCAGCCGCCTCGCAGAACAAGGCCGAAGCCGCCCGCAAGGCCGGCAAGTTCAAAGACGAGATCATCCCCGTCACGGTCAAGACCCGCAAGGGCGACGTCGTCATTTCGGAAGACGAATTCATCAAGGAAGGCGTCACGGCCGAAGCGCTCGGCAAGCTGCGTCCCGCGTTCGACAAGGCGGGTTCGGTTACCGCTGGCAACGCTTCGGGCATCAACGACGGCGCGGCTGCGCTCGTGCTGATGAGCGCTGCCGAAGCCAAGAAGCGGGGCATCAAGCCGCTTGCGCGGATCGTGTCGTGGGCCAGCACCGGCGTCGACCCCTCGATCATGGGTACAGGCCCGATCAGCGCGTCGAAGGCAGCCCTTGCGAAGGCCGGCTGGTCGGCCAGCGACCTCGATCTCATCGAAGCCAACGAAGCATTCGCCGCACAGGCTTGCGCCGTGAACAAGGGGCTCGGCTGGGATACCAGCAAGGTCAACGTCAACGGCGGCGCGATCTCGATCGGCCATCCGATTGGCGCATCCGGAGCACGCGTGCTCACCACGCTACTCTATGAAATGGGCCGCCGCGACGCCAAAAAGGGCCTCGCTACGCTCTGCATCGGCGGCGGTATGGGCATCGCACTTTGCGTTGCCCGCGACTGAGTATGACGGGTTTTCGACGATTGCTGACGGCGATCAGCGCTCGTCGACGCCGTCAATCGATCTCAATTCGCTTGATCGCCAACGGTCCATAAACCGCCAATAGCGGCATCGCCGCCCAGGCAAACATGATCGAGAATGTCAGGAACGAACCAGTTTTCTGGCCTTCAGCCGTAAAGGGAAGAACGCACGCGAGCCCGAACATTCCAGCACTAACGAGCCAGACGCCACGCTTCGTGCCGGTTCTGCCGCGGGCCGCGTAAATGCCCTTTACAGTAGCAAAATATGGCCAACTGAACGCCAGACTGACGATGAGGAATCCAACGATCTGATCGATCCACGACATAGGAGAGTCTCCAAGGTATGCAACGGCGATATCGTAAGTGCGCGGACTGAAAATAATGTGAACGTGACCTGCGAGTTAAGACACCGCAAAGCGTTTGAATCGAACAAAAAAGTCATCAAAAACCTGTCTGCAAGGCAGGCACCAGGGAGAACGTCGCATGACACGGGTTGCTATCGTTACTGGAGGAACGCGCGGAATTGGCCACGCGATTTCAGTCGGTCTCAAAGCAAAGGGGTATCGGGTTGCGGCGACTTACGCCGGCAACGACGCCGCCGCTCAGCAGTTCCAGGCCGAGACCGGCATCCCGGTCTACAAGTGGGACGTGTCGAGCTATGACGCTTGTGTGGCGGGCCTTGCGCAGGTCGAAAAGGATCTGGGACCTATCGACGTCCTGGTCAACAATGCCGGAATCACCAAGGACAGCATGTTCCACAAGATGACGCCCGATCAGTGGTATGGCGTCATCAACACCAACTTGAATTCGCTGTTCAACATGACCCGTCCGGTCTGGGAAGGAATGCGCGCGCGCAAGTTCGGCCGCGTCATCTGCATCTCGTCGGTGAACGGGCAGAAGGGTCAGATGGGCCAGGTTAATTATTCGGCCGCCAAGTCGGGTGACATCGGCTTCGTGAAGGCGCTGGCTCAGGAAGGCGCGCGCGCAGGCATCACCGTCAACGCGATCTGTCCGGGCTATATCGCGACGGAAATGGTGAAGGCGATCGATCCAGCCGTGCTGGAAAAGTCGATCCTGCCGTTCATCCCGGTTGGCCGTCTCGGCGAGCCTGAAGAGATCGCGCGCTGCGTGGCGTTCCTTGCCGCCGACGACGCCGGCTTCATCACCGGCGCGACTATCACCGCCAACGGCGGCCAGTACATGATTTGAGGGGGCTCGCGCTTTGGCGCGCATGCGCCGGGGCGCTTCGTGGGTGCGGGCGAGGATGGCCTCGTCGCTTTTGCCCCATGAGCACTTGCACCGGTTGATTGACGCCCGCCTTCACCGGCGGGCGTTTTTCGTTCAGACGCCGTGATAAGCGCGGTACCAGGCGACAAAGCGCGCCAATCCCTCTTCGATCGGCGTCGATGGGGCAAAGCCAACGGCTGCGGTGAGTGCGCTCACGTCGGCTCCAGTCGCCAGCACGTCGCCCGGCTGCATCGGCAGGAAGCGCTTGATGGCGGTCTTGCCGAGCAGGCCTTCGAGCGTCGCTATGAGCGTCATTAGCTCGGTCGGATTCGCGTTGCCGATATTATAGAGGCGATAGGGCGCGGATGATGATGCGGGCGTGGGGTGTGCGCCGCTCCAGGCGGGATCGGGTGCGGGGGTGTGATCCAAGGTGCGCACCACGCCCGTCACGATGTCGTCGATGTAGGTGAAGTCGCGCGCATGGTGGCCGTTGTTGAATATGTCGATGGGCTCGCCGGCCAGGATCTTTTTCGTGAAGCCGTAGACGGCCATGTCGGGACGGCCCCAGGGACCGTAGACGGTGAAAAAGCGCAGGCCCGTCAGCGGAAGCCGGTAGAGGTGGGCGTAGCTGTGCGCCATCAGCTCATTGGCTTTCTTGGTTGCTGCATACAATGATAGTGGGTGATCGACATTGTCCTCGACATGAAATGGCATCGTGGTGTTGGCGCCGTAGACCGAACTGGAGGATGCGAACACGCAGTGGCCGACGGCCGTCTGCCGGCAGCCTTCCAGGACGTTGAGGAAGCCCACCAGGTTGGCATCGGCGTAGGCGTGGGGATGGTCGATCGAGTAGCGAACGCCGGCCTGCGCTGCGAGATGTACGACGCGGTCGAAGCGTTCGGTGTCGAACAGCTTTTGCGTGGCCTCGCGGTTCGCCAAGTCCATTTCGACCAGCCGGAAGCGGTCGCCGGCCAGCCGTGCTGCGCGGGCGCGTTTCAAGCCGACATCGTAATAGGCATTGAAATTGTCGACGCCGACGACGGTATGGCCCGCTGCAAGGAGGGTGGACGCGGTGTGAAAGCCGATGAAGCCCGCAGCTCCGGTGACAAGGATCTTCATGTGATTGTGCAACTCAAGCGGTCTGGCGTTCGCTCCGAACCCGGAGATCAGCCTGATCTAACCGATTGGCTGCTGTTCAGCCAGCTCCTGCGCAGTTGCACCCGCTTTCAGAAGATTGCGGTAGACCGCCACTGTTTGGCGGCCAATGTCGGCGGACGAAAATCGAGTGACCGTCAGATTGCGGGCCGCGCGTCCCATGTTTGCGCGTGCGACAGGATCGTGCGCAAGCGCGCTCATTGCGTTGGCGAGTGCGATGTCGTCGTTCACCTTGACGAGCAGGCCGGTTTCGCCCTGGATCACGATTTCGCGGCAGCCGGGCACGTCGGTCGCGATCAAGGGCCGGCCGCAGGCTGCGGCTTCCAGCAGGCTCTTGGGCAAGCCTTCGCCCCGCGACGGGAGGACCGCAATGTGGGCTTGTTCCCAGACATCGCGAACGTGTTCGACGTGGCCAAGCCAGCGAATGCCGGGTTCCTTGGACCACGCATCGAGTTCGGCCTGCGTGATGGACGTTGGGTTCTCCGGATCGGGTTCGCCCGCAAGCAGAAGCTCGATCGCTTCGCCGCGCGAGCGCAAAATACGTTGCGCCCGGATGAGGCTGCGCAAGCCCTTGTCGTCCAACATGCGTCCAACGAAAGCGATCTTGATCGGATCGGGGGTGGGTTCGGGCAGCGGGCTGAGCTTGTCGCAGTCGACGCCCGAGCCTGGAACAAGGACGAGCCGGCTGGGATCGACGCCGATGCGTTCGACGGCGGACAAATCTTCCGGATTTTGCACGATGGTGCGGGTATTCGGCCGGTTCAGCAACAGGCGCAACGTGCGTTCGAGGCTCAGGCGGATGACGTGGCCGCGGATGGACGTCGAGATGAAGGCCGACCCCAAGCCGTTGATCGAATTGACGACGCTGATCTCGTTCATGCCCCAGGCAGCCACCGATCCAATGACCAGCGGCTTCAAGGCAACGTTGTGGATCACCTCTGGTTTGATGTCCTTCAGGCACTGGCGCACCCTCATGATCGGGCTGATCGTGTCGGCGGGCGAAACGCTGCCGCGCTTGAGGTCGACCTGATGCAGCTCGAACCCCTCGGCCTTGATGCCCGTCGCCCGGTCCGAGATGTTGGTAATCACATGGACTTCGAAACCCGCATCGCGGGCGGCCCGCGCCATCGGCAAGCGGTGGCGCCAGAACGCCCAATCTTCGGTTACCAGATAAACGAGTCTTTGTTTCATGAGGGAACAGAAAATAGCTTTTTGATCAAATGTGCCGCCGCGGTGTCAGTTGGTTGGCTATTTACTAAGGCGACCGTCTTAATTAAGCGCACCGTCTCACCGCCCGCCAACACCCGTTCCCTTAGCATAAGTTACCGCTCCGCAGCATAGGCCGATGCCGGACGATTGTCCTCGTCAATTCAAGCAAATGACTTTCGTTGCGTGGGGTTTGGTAACTTCGGCACCGTTGCATGGGTGTCATGCCACCATCCTCAACATTCTTCAACGGGGCGTTCCGAGAGTTTCTGACCAAAGTCCTACCGTGCGGCGGTTCAGCGCCATGCCGATGAGCAGCAATCCGGGCCATGCGAGGTAGCTCAGGATCTCGAGGTTCTCGCCGAACGAATTTATGAACAGCACGATCATGACGCCGAGGCAGGAGCGCGCCACCCGGTCGCGTTGCGCCTTGATCAAGATCTCAATGAACGTCCACAGGAAGGGACCCGCAAGCGCCAGAAAGCCGACGCCGCCTTTCACGAACAGCAATCCGTTCCAGGTATGGTGGGAGCCGATCGGCATGAACTCGACCAGGTGAGAGCCGCGCTCCACCGCGCCGTGGCCGAACACCGGCGCTTCGTTTTGCCAGCGGTGGACGGCAATCCGTTGCAGCGTTGCGCGGACGCGGCTGCTGTCGGCGCGCGCGTTGTTGAAGCTTGCGACGGCCGTGTCGATCGTTGCCATCACGCTATTGAACATCAGGGCGCCGGCCAGGCTTGCGACGCCGGCCAAGGCTACGATGGCCGGACGGTAAAGGTGAGACAGGACGGGGATCGCCAACATCAGGACGGGCAGGGCAACCAGCGAGAGCCGTGACTTCGCCAACATGCACGCGACCATTGCGGTCACGACCGCGATGATGCGCCAGCGCCAGTCGCGGTCGAACAGTCCCATCATCATCGAGAGCTGTGCGGTGAAGGCCATGGCTGGGCTCCAGGGGGCGTACAGCCGGAAGCGGATATCGTTCGCGCCCGGGTCGATCCAATGGGTGCCGACGTCGAAAAACGTGGCTGGGGCTCCGCCCAGGTAATATAGCGGCGATGTGTAGAGCACCGGCGGCAGCCCCGTCATGGAGGCCAGGTAGAACACGGGCGCTATCACCAGGGTCTGTGCACTCAAAAGGTTGAGCGCGCGATACAGGATCTGGGGGCGGATGCGAAGCGAGGCGCCTGCGAACGGCAGCACCGCAAACAGCGCCCATCCCTTCATCCAGCCCAGCAGCGACTTGATCAAGGTGTCGAGGCCGAGCTCAAAATTGATGTGGCCAGCGATGAGGGCCAATGCCATCAGCGCCATACCGGCCATCCAAACCCAGACGCCGGTGGGCAGGGGCTTCAACATCGGCGCATCGGCAGGGCCGAGCCAGCCAAACCGGCGGCCAAATCCCCAGCCAGCCAGCGTCCAGGCCACGATCGGATAGATATGGTAGAGGCCGCCAATGAGCCAAATTGCCCACGTGCCGACGATCACCCAGTGGACAAGTTCTTCTTCCGGCGTCTTGTCGATTGCTGATAGTGCAGCCATGCGAGGCCCCAGGCGATGATGGAAAAGAGCGATCCTGCCATGCCGCCTGCAAACGCATACAGGCGGCGGGGCTGCTCGTGCCCTTCGGGCAGATTAGGTGGCGCCAAGACCTGGACGATCGGATAGGCGCCGTAGATATCGGATTTCGAGGTATCGACGCGCGCGACGGCAGAGGCATAAACTGCTTCAGCCAGGATCTGGTTCTTCTTCAAGTCCTCGAGCTGGGCCGCCGCTGCGCTCAACCGGGTGATCTCGTCCTCCAATCGGGCCTTTTCGGCCGTCAGGGTTTCGATCTCGCGGCTTTTGCCCTCGATGACGCTTTCGTTGCGCACCAACTGGGTCAGCAGTTCGGCTTGATGGGAGACATTGGTCAGCAAGATCAAGGCGCGGCCTTCGGACGAACTGCCCAGTTCCAGCTTCGAGACCAGCTGGAGCAGCTGTTCGCGCGCGGCCGAGCGGCGCTTCTCGATGTTGATCAGATAAGGATTTTCGGGACCCAGCCGGCGCGTTTCGGCTTCATACAAACCGTTCGCGTCGGAGTATTCCGTGACGATCTTGACGAGTGCTGGATCGGCCGCCATGCGCAAGGCGAGGCTGGCCTGGCTTGGATTGATGCCGATCCGGTCGACCAGCTGGGCCTGTTCCTGCCGCAACCGGCCAAGTTCGCCGACGAGGTCTGTCAGCTTGCGCCGCGTCGTGCCGAGGTTGCCGACGCTTTCGTTGAACTGGTTGACTGATACGAGACCAGTGGAGAGCTGAATGTCGGTGATCTTCTGGCGCGCGCCGTCGACCGCGTCTTTATATCCCTGCAGGTTGAGGGTCGTCGCAGCGGCGCGTTTCTCCAGCTCGTCCTTGCGCAATATTTCAAGCTGGTGGTTGAGAGCTGCGATCGAGGCCACCGCTTTCTTCTGCGCGATCTGCGGCGTACGTCCGCCCATCTCGAACTGCATCAGACCCGTCTCGTCGATCAGCTTGATGCGCGGGCGGCCGAATTCCTGATAGGTCATGCCCATGGATTCGCTCGCCGCAATGCGCACGAGATCGCTGTCGGCGATTTCGCGGTACACCACTTTAGGAGACAGCGAGACGGAGCCAAAGGGCGAGTTGGCCGTGGAGGTCGCTTGGCCGATCGTATCCAGCTGCATCGTCTGGCTCTGGGCCGAGCCAGGCAGGATCAGCGTCCACCGGCTCGTGTATTTTACGGGTGTAAAAACGAGATATCCGAAGGCCAAAGCCCACGCCATCAACGCGCTGATCAGGCACTGCCGGGCATAGCGCATCAATACGGCGCGATCTTCCCGACCGAGCATCCGGCCGGGGCCAGATCTCCGGTCTTGCCAAGCTCCAGCCAGGCCGCCGCCCATGTTGTTCGCAATGGTCATTTTTTGGGTGCTCAAGCGCCGCAGTCCAATCGGCACTAAGCAGCTAAAACCGTTACGGATTCGTTGATTTTTGTGCCGGATTTCCCGGCCGAGGGTTGGCGTTGCCGAAAAACGCGGTTGCATGAGCGTGCAAATTCGAGACAGGTAGCGCGTTTGAATGGGAGTTCCGCCATGCTCAGCCGTGTCGCGCCGGCGCTCTTTGTCCTGCTGTGGTCGACTGGATTCATCGGGACGAAGCTTGGAGCAACGGGGGCCGAACCGTTTACGTTCATCTCGATCCGATTCGTGCTGGTGTTGGCGCTGCTCATCCCGCTCGGCTGGGCGATGGGCACGCGCCGCCTCACGGGCACTGAGCGGCGCAATGCCATGATCGTCGGGGCGCTGGTGCACGCGGTCTATTTGTCCGGCGTAATGTGGGCGATGCGGGCCGGGATGGCGGCCAACGTTTCGGCGCTGATCGTCAGCCTCCAGCCGGTGCTGACGGCCGTGCTGGCAGGGATCTTTCTTGGCGAGACACTCTCACGGGTCAACTGGCTCGGCGCTAGCCTTGGGCTCGTGGGCGCCGGTATGGTCGTTGCGCCTAAGCTGATGACGACGGTTGTTGCCGGCATCACGCCGGCAACGCTGTTTTCCGTCGTTCTCGCGCTGTTTGCGATCACGTGCGGCACCATCTACCAGAAGCGGCACGCTGGCGGCATAGACCTGTTGGCAGGCGCGATCTGGCAATATACGGGCGCGCTTGTTATTGTCGCGCCGCTCGCGCTGTTGTTCGAGACCCGCCACGTCGATTGGACCCCTGGCGTCATCGGGGCGCTCGCCTGGCTGGTGATCGTGCTGTCGATCGGCGCGATGGGGTTACTGATGATGCTGCTGCGGGAAAACGCGGTATCGCGAATCTCGGCGCTGTTCTACCTCGTGCCGGGCGTGACGGCGGTGCTCTCGTTCCTGATCTTCAACGAGAAATTGACCGAAGTTCAATTGGTGGGGCTGGTCGTCGTTTCGATCGCGGTCTTGCTCATGCAAGTGAAGCGGCCGCCGTCGATTCCCTGATCCATTCGTTGGTCCCATTGGTCCTGGTCCCGGACTTGCAACCCCCGTGGTGTGGCCAGCCATGGGGCGCGCGCGTGACCGATAACCGTCAGATTGAACCACGTCCGGGGGAAAACGGTTCGATCGACGTGCGCCCCATCGATAACTGGCCCCGGCATCTGGCGGCGCTGCGGGAAGCTCGCAGGCTGACAGCCCTGGTGCTTGCCAATAATCCCGATTTCCGCGCGTTGCAGGGGGCCGGTGTTGCCCGAGAACCCAAGGCGGCCGAATTGCCAGCGGTGCAGAGTACCGATCGCGTGCATCAGGCCTATGACCATCTAAGCGCCGCGCTCGCGCTGCTGGAGCCTCCTGCTTGCGAAACGCTCTCGGCCAGGCTTGCCGATCAGATCGCGTTGCTGCCCCAACGAGCCGTCGAGCCGTGCCCGGAACGGGCTTCGTCCATTCCGGAGCAGAAGTTGGCACTCCAGTTGTTCCCGTTGACCGCGATCGCTGGGGAAGAACGCATGCACGGGGCGGGCGGACGGGTTACCGACGTGGCGAGCGTCGCTATCGTTTGCCAGGAGCCATCCGCGCGACGGCCAACCCTGCCGCCCCCGCCGTTCCTGCGCGTGATGGCCCATCGCTGAACGCTGCCGGGCGCGCTGCCCGAGCGGCGGAATGTCGCTAGAGTCCTTTCGACTTAAATAGAATCGCGGAAGGACTCTAGGTCTCTGTTTTGTCGTGCTTCTTTCGGGAAAACCGCTACACACTTTTCCCGGAAGCACTTTAATGCTCGCATGGCTATGATCCGGGCTGCGAGTTGACGGCGTTCCCAACTTCACCCCAATGTCTATCTTGCAGTGCACACTGCAGACACCCTTCTTTGGCTCGAGGTTGACCCCCATGAACATTGCCGCTCGCAACGTCGCCGGCCGTCCCATTGATTACGATGCCAAGGGGCTCGTCGAACGGGCGCACAAGGCACTGAGGGCTGCTGACCGCATACTCGCTGTGGCCAAGACAGGGGTTGCGGCCAAGATTGCGGCCGTCAACGGCGATGTCGATGCGGTTCAGCATTCTGCTCATGGCCTTGCCTGGTGCGCGACCACAGTGGAAGGCTTGCGCCAGATGGTGAGTTGGGCCGAGGGCCTGAACGCGCAAGCTAAATTCAACGATTTCGAGCAGCTTATCTTGGTGGCAGCCTTCGCCGAATATCTCGCCCAACTCGCGGGCGGCATTGCGATGAACCAGGGCGAAGTCGTGCGCCCAGAGGCGCTGGGAATTTCCAAGGCCGACATCCGCGCATTCGAGGACACAGCGGAGGTCCAGGAGTTGATCGCGACCGGTTCCAGTGACGCGGTAAAAGCGCGGCTCGCGCAACTGATCGCGGAACAGCCCAACGCCACCACGTTCGGCAACGCCGGTCTCGATGAAATCCACGGCGAACTCGTCGAAACCATGCGCAAGTTCGCACTCGCCGAAGTCATCCCGTTCGCCCACGAGTGGCATCTCAAGAACGAGTACATTCCGCTCGAAGTTATCCAGAAGCTCGCCGATCTCGGCGTGTTCGGCCTTTCGCTGCCGGAAGAGTTCGGCGGCGTGGGGCTTGGCAAAGAGTCTATGTGCGTCGTCTCTGAAGAGCTGTCGCGCGGCTACATCGGTGTCGGTTCGCTCGGCACGCGATCGGAAATCGCGGGCGAACTGATCCTTGCCAACGGCACCGAGGAACAGAAGGCGCGCTACCTGCCCAAGATTGCGTCCGGCGAAATGCTGCCCACGGCCGTGTTCACCGAGCCCAACACCGGCTCCGACCTCGCCTCGCTCAAGACGCGCGCAGTGCGCGAGGGCGACGTCTACAAAATCACCGGGCAGAAGACCTGGATCACGCATCCCGTCCGCGCCGACATCATGACCGTGCTTGTGCGCACCAATCCTGCCGAGAAGGGACATCGCGGCCTATCCATGCTGCTCGCGGAAAAGCCGCGCGGGTCGGATGAGAAGCCGTTCCCCGCCGAGGGGATGACGGGCGGCGAAATCCATGTCCTCGGCTACCGCGGCATGAAGGAATACGACATCTCGTTCGACAACTTCCCGGTGCCGGCCGCCAACCTTCTCGGCGGCGTCGAGGGACAGGGCTTCAAGCAGCTGATGAACACCTTCGAGGGCGCCCGCATCCAGACCGCTGCGCGCGCCGTCGGCGTCGCCCAGTGCGCGATGGACCTCGCCCTCAAGTACGCCATGGAGCGCCAGCAGTTCGGCAAGGCGATCTACAGTTTCCCGCGCGTCGCCAACAAGGTCGTGATGATGGCCGTCGAGGTCATGATCGCGCGCCAGCTGACCTACTTCTCCGCGCGCCAGAAGGACCTCGGCAAGCGCTGCGATCTTGAAGCTGGCATGGCAAAGCTACTCGGCGCGCGCGTCGCCTGGTCGAATGCCGACAACGCGCTGCAGATCCACGGCGGCAACGGGTTCGCTTTAGAGTATCCGATCAGCCGCGTGTTGTGCGATGCGCGCATCCTCAACATCTTCGAAGGCGCCGCAGAAATCCAGGCCCAGGTCGTCGCTCGGCGACTGCTGGAAGCGGGGAACTGATCGCGATGCGCGGCGGGCGATTGCCCGTACCCATTCGGGAGAACGAGTTCCCCCGAACCCCCTCCCTGTTTGGGACAAACCGACCATTGAGGGGTGGCCCAGATGGCCGCCGCAGCGCTTTGTTCATCAGGGCGTGCTAAATCCGCCGGGACATCAGGTGTAAGGCGGAGCTGCCAAGGTTATGAGCGAACGATCCATTCTCATCACGGGTGCGTCCAGCGGCATCGGCCTTGCCGCCGCGGAGACGCTCAAGGCGCGCGGTTGGCGGGTGCTGGCGGCTGCGCGCCATCCTGCCGACATCGAGCGGTTGCGCGTCGAGGAGGGGCTTGAGGTCATCGCGCTCGAATTGTCCGATCCGGCGTCCGTCGAGGCTTGCGCCGACGAAGCGTTGCGGCTCACGAACGGCAGGCTGACCGCGCTCTTCAACAACGGGGCCTATGGCCAGGTCGGCGCGGTCGAGGATCTGCCGACCGAGCTATTGCGTCAGCAGTTCGAGGTCAATTTGTTCGCCGCTCATTCGCTCATTCGGCGGGTGCTGCCTGGTATGCGTGCGCAGGGGCATGGCCGCATCGTGCAGTGTTCGTCGGTGCTGGGTCTGATGGCGACGCCGTACCGGGGCGCCTATTGCGCCTCCAAGTTCGCGATGGAAGGCTTGACCGATAGTCTCCGGCTGGAGCTTTCGGGGACAGATATCCGTGTGTCGCTGATCGAGCCGGGGCCGATCCGCACCCGGTTCGTCGCAACTGCGCTTGCCCGCTTCCGCCAGACGATCGACATCGAGGCCTCCGCGCACCGCGATATCTATTTGCAACGGCTGGAGGCGATGAAGGCTGGCGGGACCGACCGCTTCAAACTGGAGCCCTCCGAGGTCGTTTTCAAGCTTATCCATGCGATCGAAAGCGCGTCGCCGCGGCGGCGCTACTACGTCACGACGCCCACGCATGCTGCGGTTGTTTTGAAGCGCATCTTGCCCACAGCGTTGCTCGACCGGTTCGCTGCGCAGAGCTAACTGCGGTAATGACGCCACATGCGCTGGAAAGTGCGGTGGATCTCATCTGGCTCCTTGTCGAAGGCGTCGAGGGCGATGCGCACCTTGTTGTCGTGGGTCATCGACCAGGGCAGCCGCATGAGCTGACGATACCACGGCACCTTGCGCCAATCCTTGATGAGGGCCCGGGTCAAAGGGTGCTTCAGTGTGATTTGCAGCTCATGCAACGTGACTGCGCGCACGGCGATCTGGGCCAACTCGATGGAATCGATCGATCGCCATTGGATGATGCCAAAGCCTTCGATGAAGACGCCGTACTGGTTGGCCCCGATCCGCGGGCGGCCCACTTCGGCGAGCGGCAGATTGTAGTAGGCAAAGCCCGCGGCGACGCTGCCTAACCCGAACAGGATCGGATTGGCTCTATAAAGGCCGCCGGTGATTAGCACCGCTGCAATACCGGCTGCAGCGTAGACAGGAAAAGGGGCTTCATCCCGGCCATAGGCGACGGTGTACCCGTTCATCTCGCGATTGGCATTATCAGTGTCGCTCATGGCTGCCGTCTCCGAGCTGTGCTGCACTGCACTGTGCAACGGACCGGTCCGCTTGTCATTCCCGGTGATAGGGATGGCCCGACAGAATCGTCGTGGCGCGATAGAGCTGCTCGGCCAACAGCACACGCGCGATGCCGTGCGGCAGCGTCATCGGCGAGAGGGTCAGTTTCAAACCGGCTGCGGCCAGCGCTTCGGGGCTGTGCCCGTCGGGTCCACCGATCAGAAAGGCCACCGCGGCATTGCCGTCATCGCGCAGCTTGGCGAGGTGAGAGGCGAACTGTGGGCTGGTGAGGGGGTGGCCGTGCTCATCTAGCGCAATGATATGGCTGGCGCCGGCCGCGGCCTTCAGCAGTCGCGCCCCTTCGTCGGCCTTGCGCAATGCCGCGGTCGCATGACGGCTTTCGGGAAGTTCGATGACGCTCAATTGGCCCAGCGACACCGCGCGGCCGCTCGGGTTGAACCGCTTGGCGTAGCGGTCGAACAGCGCTCGCTCGCCTTCGTCCTTGAGCCGCCCGATCGCTGCGATCAAAACGCGCATTCTTATCGCTCACGCGCCGATGGCGCTCCGTCGGTGGGTAGCACCGCTTCGCGGTGACTGGGGCGGCAAACCGTAGCCGGGTCGCGATCGCTCCTCGAGCCGCTGGCGCGGCTGTAGGAAGGGGCTGCGCCGCCTAAAGCGGGGGCGCTCAAACGAACAGAGACTGCGATCAATGAGCGGTTTCGTCGGCAGGGCGGTCGCCCGACCACATTTTTTCGAGCTTGTAGAACTCGCGCACTTCGGGGCGGAAAATGTGGACGATGATGTCGCCCACGTCGACCAGTACCCAGTCGCAGGTTTCCGTGCCCTCGGCGCGGATGCGGCCGATCCCGGTTTCCTTCAATTTGCGGACGAGCTGATCGGCAATGGCGCCGACGTGGCGGTCGGAGCGACCGGATGCGATCACCATGTAGTCGCCGATGGAGGATTTGCCTGCCAAATCGATCTGGACGATTTCCTCGGCTTTGGCCTCGTCCAGGACATGGAGGACGGTGGCCAGGATCGCTTGGGTTACCTCGCTGGTGCGGGCACTTTCCTTCGAGAGGCCTTCGGGCTGCGACTTTGCGCGGGCGGCGGCCTCGGTTGCGGATCTCATATTTTGATGGTCATCCTTCTTCTGGAGGTTTGATTTTTGCACGCGCGACGGGGCCTTCTCATTCAAAGTTACCGCTGATTCGCTGGCGGCGTATGACAGACAACTTAAGTCCTCAATAGCGCAATTTGTTCCGTTCGCCAAGGTGTTGGCTGGTGCCAGGCTCTATCTGGGGCCGCGTATCGCGCGCAACTGGGTCGAGGAGGCATGGGACAGTCTGGTCGACAGCAGTGTCCAGCGTACCCCGTTCGTGCGCCCCAGCATGGGGCTTTGCGCTTCGGGGAGGCGCTTGCGGGACAACGCGTGCACTGCGGGAGAGGACAGTGCCCGAAAACGCCAGCCGGGCCGGTCGACGACTGCAATCGGCATGTCGCGGGCGATGACGCGCCATTGCTGCCAGTTGTGGAAGGTCGCCAGATTGTCCGCGCCCATCACCCAGATGAACGTGACGCCGGGATAGCGGCGCTGCAGGAAGCGCAAAGTTGCCGCCGTATAGGGCGTTTTCAGTTGCGCTTCGAACGCCGTGACCCGCATCCGGGGGCTTTGGGCTAGTCGTGCGCACGCAGCCAGCCGTTCGGCCAGTGGGGCTAGGCTTCCGTTTGATTTCAGCGGGTTGCCTGGTGTCACCAGCCACCAGAGTTGGTCGAGCTGCAGGCGTTTCAGCGCCGTCGCTGCGACGATCGCGTGGCCCTCGTGTGGCGGGTTGAACGATCCTCCCATGACGCCAATGCGCTGGCCTTTTTGGACCAGCGGCGTTTTAACGGCGATCGAGCCGAAGCTGACGGGAGCTGAGGTGCGGGGCATACGGCTCGTTTTGGCGCGGAAGAATTGATAACGATCAACCCTAGCGCGCTTTGCACGCTGGCACCAATGTGGGGTTTCTCGTTAGAGTGAAGAAACAAGACGGCGGCAAGTCAGGGAGACCAGCGTGGGGGACGTACCAGAGGTGCATCTGATTGTGCGGGTCGATCTGGGGCCACATGGGCGGCTCGGGCCGGGCAAGATGTTGCTGCTCGACAACATTCAGCAGCTGGGATCGATCTCGGCCGCCGGGCGGGCCATGAATATGAGCTACCGTCAGGCGTGGGATCTGGTCGACCAGCTCAACCGAGCGTTCACCGAGCCCGTCGTTGCCTCGCAAACCGGGGGCAAGAGCGGCGGTGGGGCATCGCTCACGGATTTCGGGCGTCAACTGCTGGCGCACTACCGCCATATCGCAGCCGAGACGCAGCGGGCCGCCGCCAGCGATATGGCGGCGATCATGGGCAAGCTGAGGCCAGCCGAAGAGGCAGAGGCCGGCAAGTAGCTGGGGTCAATATCCAACGAAGATGGCGACCGAGTCGGTGTAGCCACTGGGGCACGGCGCGGGGTAGGCCGTGAGTATCTTGCCGTAAATGGGAACGTGCAATGTCATCACGGTCTGATCGGTGGGCGAAATTGCGCCGATGCCGCCCGGCGTGGCGGCAGCCGCGTCGCCGGTGAAACTCGAACCAATGACGATCGGCGTAACCGGCGTCGTACGCGCGGCGTCGGCATACAGCTCGTAGCTCATGAGGCTCGCGCTGGCCGCGCAAACCATATTTCGGGTGGTGGCGTTTGTCGCGTGTTGGCCGTAGTCGAGGCCGACAGCAAATGCCAAATCGGGGTCGCATTTTACCGCAACGCTGCCGCTGGCGGTCTTGCCGAGTGCCTGGGCCGATAACATGGCCCCGAAATCGACGGGAGCGCCTTCCAAAGCCGAGCACGCAGTCGGGAAGTTGGCGCTCACGTTCATCGTCGACGTGATGATCGTGCCAGGGGATCCGGCGTTACAGACGCCAGCGCTACACGCAAGCGCCGTCAACGCGGCTATGACTGATCTGCTGGTCATGCGAGCCAATTCCTCCCGGCGAAACGGCGGTTGGGGAGTTGACGCGTGCACGATACCGTCCTGCGGATCCTATCTTTAAGCCGCAATGGTAAACGCTTTGTTAGGGCTCGTTAGGTTGGCCGCACTTGGCCGCTGCCGCGGACCACGTATTTGAACGTGGTCAGCTGTTCCACGCCTACGGGACCGCGGGCGTGCATCTTGCCGGTGGCGATGCCGATTTCGGCGCCCATGCCGAACTCCCCGCCGTCGGCAAACTGAGTAGACGCGTTGTGCAGCACGATGGCGCTGTCGACCTCCGCCAGGAATTTCGCCGCCGTAACTGCATCGTTGGTGACGATCGAATCCGTATGCTGGGAGCCGTAGCGCGCGATGTGGGCGATGGCTTCGTCCACGCCGTCCACGACCTTGACCGCTATGATCGCATCCAGGAACTCATGGCCGTAGTCTTCGTCCTTGGCGGGCACGACGCGGGCGTCACAGGCCATCGCCGCTGCGTCGCCGCGCACTTCGCATCCATCGTCCAGCAGCGCCTTGACGAGTGCAGCAAGCACGCCCTCTGGCGCTGCCTTGTCGACCAGCAGGCATTCCGTGGAGCCACAAACACCCGTGCGCCGCAGCTTGGCGTTCAGTACGATGGACTTCGCCATGTCGAGGCTGGCTGCGCGATCGACATAGGTGTGGCAAATGCCTTCGAGGTGGGCGAATACTGGGACGCGCGCTTCGATCTGCACGCGCTCCACCAGCGATTTGCCGCCGCGCGGCACGATCACGTCGATATTGTTCTGCAGCCCCGCCAGCATTTGGCCGACCGCGGCGCGGTTGGTGACCGGCACCAGTTGGATCGCGGCTTCGGGCAGCCCCGCAGCCTTCAGGCCCACGGTCAGGCAATCGAGGATCGCTTTCGACGAGTGGTGACTCTCAGAGCCGCCGCGCAGGATGGCGGCATTGCCGGCCTTCAGCGCAAGGGCGCCCGCGTCCGCGGTTACGTTCGGGCGGCTTTCGTAAATGATGCCGATGACGCCGAGGGGCACGGCAAGACGTGTGATGTCGAGACCGTTCGGGCGGGTCCAGTGCGCGAGTTCGCGGCCGACGGGATCGGGCAGCGCTGCAATCTCGTCGAGGCTTTGCGCGATGGCGGCGACGCGCGCCTCATTCAGCATCAGCCGGTCGATGAAGGACGCCGGGCGCCCAGACGTGCGGGCGGCGGCCAGGTCCTTGGCGTTGGCCGCGATGATCGCTGCAGCGTTTTTGCGCAGAGCGGCTGCCGCCGCCGTCAGGGCTGCGTTCTTGGTTGCAATGGAGGCGACAGCCAGCTTGCGCGCGGCCGCGCGGGCGCTGACGCCGATCTGATGCATCACGGCGGCCGTCTCGTCAGCGATGCGCTCGGTTTTGTTCATGTCGTGTCCCAGTAAAGTGAGGGGCTGCGCGCCCCTCAACCCGCGCCAGGGACTTGTCCCTGGACCCGCTTCATCTAGCACTTCAAGCCGGTGGTTCGATACCCAGCGTCGAGGCGCGCCAAACGCTCATGGCCTGCTTGGTGGCGGCAACTTCGTGGACGCGAACGATCTGCATGCCCTGCTGCGTGCCGACCATCACCGTTGCGAGCGAGCCGGGCAAGCGGTCCTTTGGGTCGGGCACGTCGCACAGCTGGGCGATCATCTTCTTGCGCGAGGCGCCCAGTATCACGGGCACACCCAGACCATGAAGGATGGAGAGGTGCGCCATCATCTGGACGTTGTGGTGCAAGTGCTTGCCAAAGCCGATGCCGGGGTCGACGCAGATCTTGGCGCGCGGGATTCCGGCCGCTTCGCAGGCGGCCACGCGGCTGGCGAGATAGTCATAAACGTCGAGCACGAGGTCTACATATTTCGGGTCGTCGTTCATCGTCTTGGGGTCGCCCTGGGCATGCATCAGGATGACCGGCAGCCCGGTCGCCGCAGCGGCGTCCAATGCATCGGGATCGTGAGTGAGGGCAGAAACATCATTCAGGATGTCGGCGCCAGCCTTGGCTGCGGCGCGCATGACTTCGGCCTTGCGGGTATCGATCGAGATGCGAACATCGGTCTTGGCGCGCAGGCCCGCGATCACGGGGATGACGCGGCGCAGTTCTTCATCCAGCGGCACGGCGTCGGAGCCGGGGCGGGTCGACTCGCCCCCGATATCGAGGATGTTGGCGCCCTCAGCCGCCAGCTGAAGTCCGTGCTCGATTGCGCGCTCTGCCGTGTCGTGCCGGCCGCCGTCGGAGAAGCTGTCGGGCGTCACGTTGACGATGCCCATGATGCGGGGGCGATCGAGCGCAAGGCCTGCAAAGCGCGGGCGGGGTTCGGTGATGCGCTCGACGATGGCACCCACTTCCAGCGCATGCGGCCAGTCACGCTGGAACAGTTCGTCGATGCTGATCATGTGGCGGCGGGCGGATTTGCCGTGGCGCTCGGCGACTTCCACCGACGTGAAGTGCAGTCCCGTGTTCGAGAGCGGCAGGCCGATGGTCGGGCTGCGTCTGTTTTCGCCTGCCCCCATCTCCGCGGGCTCCGGCAGAAATAGGCCCATCGGGCGGAAGTAGTAGTTCGGCATCACGGTCCCTCATATGGCGACGGCCACAGGAGGTTTCCCGTGGCCGTCGACAGTTCCAGCTATTTGCGCCCGGTCAGGTGGTCGGCTGGGGTTCGAAGCCACCGGAGGGTTCGCCGCGCGGGCGGGTGCGGGTCGACGGCACCGCCGAGCCCACTGCGCTGTTGCCGTCGTCGTCCTTGCGGAAGATTTTTTCGCCCCGCATCACGGCCTTGCACTCGTCGCCGGTCAGCGTTTCGTATTCCAGCAGGGCCTGTGCCAGGCGCACAAACTCTTCATGATGCTCGGTCAGGATGTGGCGGGCGTCGGCGTAGCCCTTGTCGACCAGCGTTTTCACTTCGCTATCGATCGTCTGGGCGGTCGATTCGGAGATGTTCTGCTGGCGGCCCATGCTCATGCCGAGAAAAACCTCCTCGTTGTTTTCGCCATAGGCGACGGTGCCGAGCTTGTCGGAGTAGCCAAAGCGGGTGACCATGGCTCTCGCCATGCGCGTCGCCTGCTCGATGTCGCTGGACGCGCCTGAGGTGATGTTCTCCTTGCCGAAGGTGATCTCTTCGGCGACGCGGCCGCCCATGGCCACGGCCAGCTGAGACGTGAACTCGATGTACTTCATCGAATAGCGGTCGCCTTCAGGCAGGAACTTCACCATGCCGAGCGCGCGGCCACGGGGAATAATCGTCGCTTTGTGGACGGGAATCCCCGAGGGCACATAGAGGCCGACCACGGCGTGGCCCGCCTCGTGATAGGCCGTGAGCTTCTTTTCCTCTTCGCTCATAGCCATGGTCTTGCGTTCGGCGCCCATCATGATCTTGTCCTTGGCGTCTTCGAACTCGGCCATGGTCACGATCCGCTTGTTGCGGCGCGCGGCCAGCAGGGCCGCTTCATTGACGAGGTTGGCGAGATCGGCGCCAGAGAACCCGGGAGTACCGCGGGCGATGATCTTGGGCTCGACGTCGGGGGCGAGCGGAACCTTGTTCATGTGAACGCGCAGGATCTTCTCGCGGCCGCCGACGTCGGGGTTCGGCACGGTGATCTGGCGGTCGAAACGGCCGGGACGCAGCAGCGCCGGGTCGAGCACGTCGGGGCGGTTGGTCGCCGCGATCAGGATGATACCTTCGTTGGCTTCAAAGCCGTCCATCTCCACCAGCAGCTGGTTGAGCGTCTGTTCGCGTTCATCGTTGCCACCGCCGAGGCCTGCGCCACGGTGACGGCCGACGGCGTCGATTTCGTCGATGAAGATGATGCACGGCGCATGCTTCTTGGCCTGCTCGAACATGTCGCGCACACGCGAGGCGCCGACACCGACGAACATTTCAACGAAATCCGAACCGGAGATGGTGAAGAACGGCACCTTGGCTTCGCCGGCGATGGCACGGGCCAGCAGGGTCTTGCCGGTACCGGGCGAGCCGACCATCAGCACGCCTTTGGGAATTTTGCCGCCGAGTTTCTGAAACTTGCCCGGGTCCTTGAGGAAGTCGACGATTTCCACGACTTCCTGTTTCGCT